>CAVOSE010000007.1:0-55925 GCA_963698775.1 uncultured Gammaproteobacteria bacterium | reverse complement strand
GGCTCGTCCGAGAAATCCATGATCTTGGCCGAACAGGTTGCTGGGCGCAACCGCCGCATGATATTCGTCACCCATGCCCCGTCGGACACGGCAAAGGTCCTGCTCGACGATCTGTGCACCGCCTTTGCCGGCAACGGGCTGCACTATTCGGAGATACCGATCGCGGGACTTTCGGCGGCTAGGCTGAGCTAACGCACCCCTCGCAGCCAGCGGCTTCGCCGAGCGGCCCAAGCCCCGCCGCGGCAAACTCCGTGGAAATGACGCGAGAGGGTACCGCAGTGTTGGGCCGGCCGCGCTTGTCGATCGGCGGGCCGAAGTCAGCCTTCTATGCCGCACCGGCAATCCATAGCCGGACCATGCTCATGCCGAGGCTCCTTGAAGGCATACCTCAATCCGGTGCCACCTGGTCAGTCTCCGGCAATCGCCTAAGACGCAGTTGCACCGATCGATACGATCAGGGCGGCGATAGCGGCAGTCGTCAGCACCAGCACGATGGCTGTGCGCCAGACGCGCAGCGCGGCCTCGGCGGTAGCCAGGCCGCACCGCGAGGCCCCGGTTGAAGAGACCGACACGAGGTGCGATCGCACTTGGGTCCGCCAGTGGCCGAGTCGCGGCATCAGGCTGCGGTGGATGCGCTCGTCGTCACGGCGAGCAGCGTCACGAACGGTTTGCCCAACTCCCCCAGTGGACGCGAGGAGAGACGTCGGACGAGCGGCTCGGAAGAGCGCGCCGACGACGCCGCCGAGCAGGAATGCCGTGCCTTCGAGCCATGGCGCATCTATGCCCCCCGAATACCCGACGGCCATCAGTACCGCGGCCACGATCAACAGCAACGCAGCCGGAACCGCAGCGGCTTCAGACGACTGGGCCGGTGACAGCGTCAGACATAGCGTGCGTCCGAGCAACAGCCCGGCGGCCGCGCAGATCAGCGCGAGCACCGAAACGGCGGGCGGGGTGCGGGATGGCTGCCGGCGGCAAATGGCGCCAGCGCGGTTAGGACCGCATCGACCAGCAGCAGCGCGCCGACGGCACGTCGCCGCGCGCAGCCAGCGCCAGCGGTTCGGCGCCGTCAGGGCCGTCGGCGTGACGAGCAGCAGCAGTCCGCTCAGCGCCAAACCCGACTGGGCGATGGCCGTGGCCAGCTTGGCGGCAGTCGGATCGGCGACGGCGCTGCCGCTCAGCGCCGCGCCGAGGTGCGCCAGCCAGAGCCCGCTCAACGCCATGACGCTGTAGCCTGCCAGTGCGCCGAGACGGCGTTGCAGCAGCCCGACGGCGAGCGCAAAGCCCGCCGTCGCCAGTGCCAGCCATTGCAATGGGGCGGCTGCCTCTGGCCAGTCGATCGTTCCCGGCGCCAACAGCCGCGTCCAGGGCAGCAGGCCGGCCGTGAGCACGAAGGCGATCAGTGCCAGGCGCTGCTCAGGACGGGCGCTGCTGATGCTCGGTGCTAGCCAGTAGTGCACACCGAGCAGACCCGCCTTGGCGCCGAAGCCGAGCAAGAACAAGATCAGCAGCAGTCCATTGTCTTGCGCGGCGGCAATCGATTGCGGCAGGCTCGCGAACTCCAGGCCGTTGCCTGCGTACACCAGTAATAACAAGGACTCGAACAGCATCAGGTCACTCAGCACCAGCAGCCTGACGAGCGCCTGAGCGCCACCGCTTCCTCCGAGTAGGCCATAGAGTGCGTAGCCGCTGACGGTGGACCCGAGCAGGAACAGCAATAGATCCCCCGCCAGGGCCATGGCGAAGGTCCCACTCATCGCCAACAGGTACAGCAGCGCCGTCCCTGTGCTGCGCAAGCCGGCGCGACCGAGCACACCGGCCGTTAGCCAGAGCAGCGCAACCGCGAACAAAAACGGCCGTCCGATCGCGTCGAGTTCCAGGCTGCTGCCGAGCAGCACCACCGGCAATGCCAGCCCTGTATCGGGTGCGCTCACGGCGATCAGCAGCGCCGGTGCCGCCGCCCAAGCGGCGATGCTTGCGACAACCGCGCGCAGCCGCGGCATCGCGAGCAGGGAAGCGATCAGCAGCGGGATAACGATCGCAATCAACGGCAGCCATGCAAACAGCGCCACCACGTCCAGGACCTGCCGCGTCGGTTCGCTCAAGGCTGGTAGAACTCCCGGTCGGCGATCAACAGCGCCCACTCCAATGGCGAAAGGGGGCGGCCGCAAACAGGCCGATCAACAGCGACAGGGCGGCCGTTATCAGCGGCGGGAGCAGCAGCAGCCAGGCCGTCTCCTTGCCGCCGAAGTCGCGCTCTTCCGGCCAGGCGTCCGGCGGCTCGCGGAACCAGGCAGCGTGCAGGATGGGCAGGAAGTAGGCTGCATTCAGCAGGCTGCTGCCGGCGAGCAGATAGATCGGCCATTGCTGACCGGCCTCCATGGCGCCGAGACTCAGGTACCACTTGCTGACAAAGCCGGCCACGGGTGGCAGTCCGATCATGCCGAACACGCCGATCGTGAAGGCAAGCATGGTCCAGGGCATACGCCGGCCGACGCCATTCATCTCGCTGACCTTGTGCACGCCCAAGGTCTCGGCGAGATTGCCGGCGCAGAAGAACAGCGTGATCTTCATGACGCCCTGATGGACCAGATGCACCAGGCCGCCCACCGTCGCCAACGGGCCGACGATCGCGACGCCGAGCACGATGTAAGAGACCTGGCTGACGGTCGAAAGGCGAGCCGGCGCTTGAGGTCGTCCTGAAACAGCGCGCGCAGCGATCCATAGAGGATGGTGATGGCGGCGACCGCCGCCAGCGGGCCGGTGACGCCGAGCGCTGCCGCGACCTCGACGCCGAACACGTCGTAGACCACGAGGATGATGCCGAAGGCGCCGGCCTTGACCACGGCGACCGCGTGCAGCAGGGCGCTGACCGGCGCCGGTGCGACCATGGCTTGTGGCAGCCAGCTGTGCAGCGGCACCAGTGCGGCCTTGACGCCGACGCCGATGATCAACAGCACGAAGATGGCGATCAACGACCAACGATGCGTCGGCACGAGCTCGGCGACGAAGCCGCGTGGGGTAAGTCGAGCGTGCCGGCCAGCGTGTAGAGCCAGACCGTACCGGCCAGCAGCAGGGCGCCCGCGACCAGCGTATGGGCCAGGTAGATCTGGCCTGCTCGGCGCGCCGCCTCGGTGCCGCGATGCACGACCAGTGGATAGGTGGTCAGCGTCAGCAGCTCGAAGAAGAGCAGGAAGGTCAGCAGGTTGCCGGCCATCGCGACGCCGACGGTGGCGGTGACACAGAGGCTGAAGAAGCCGAAGAAGCGGCTGCGGTTTGGCGATTCTTCCAGGTAGCCGATCGCGTACAGCGTGGTGACCAGCCAGAGACCGGCGGACAGGGCCAGGAACAACAGCGACAACGGCCGCACCCGCAGCACCAGGTCGAGTCCCGGCAGCAGGGCCACGCTGACCGCGTATTGCTGCTGATGGTAGACCCCCCAGAACATGACCCCGACCAACGCCAGCTTGATGGTGGCCCCGGTCAGGTTGAGCAGGGTGCGCGTCCAATAACGCCGCTCATCCAGAAGAAGATCACAAGCCCAGGCACCAGCGAGCTGGTCAGCACCAGCAGCGGCAGCCAGGCGTTCGGCGGCAGAGCTGAGTCGAAGCCCGTCATCATGGGCCTGTCCGACTCGGTATCGCCAGCGCGGCAAAGGGCGCGCCGATATCCAGCAGCGGCCAGATCAGTGGTCCGGCAAAGCCGAGCAGGATAGCGCCAAAGGCGAGCAGCAGGGCACTCCATTCCATCGACGCGGGCACGCTGTCGCCGGCCTGCGCGGTCTTAGTGGGCGTAAAGGCAGAGCCGACCACCTTGAAGATGTAGGCCGCGGCGAGCACGCCGCCGAGCAGGATCACGACGACCAGACCCCAGCGCCCTTGCAAAAAGGCGGCCTCAAGCAGCAACCACTTGCCGATGAAGCCGCCGCTGGGCGGCAGCCCCATGATGCTGACGCCGGCCAGCATGAAGGCGGTGACGGTCAGCGGCAGCCGATGCACGACGCGATCGAGATCGCTGATCCGGTCATGACGCGCGAAACGCATCAGACTGCCGGCGGACAGGAACATCGCGGCCTTCGCCAGCGCATGCGCCAGCGCCAGGTAGATCGCGGCGCGCCATGCCTGCTCGGCGCCGCCGGCTGCCAGCGGAAAGGCAAGGAACAGATAACCGATCTGGGCCACCGTCGAATAGGCGATCAGCAGCTTCAGCCGCTGCTGCCGCAGCGCTTCCAGCGAGCCCCAGATGATCGCGGTCGCCCCGAGTAGGCCCAGCAGTTCCGCCAGCAGCGTGCTGAGCCCGCCGAACAGTTCGAGCCACAACCGCAGCAGCAGATAGAAGGAGCCCTTGATCACCAGCGCCGAGAGCAAGGCGCTGACCGGCGCCGGTGCACTGGCGTGAGCCGGCGGCAGCCAGAAATGAAACGGGAACAGCGCCGTCTTCAACAGCAGGCCGGCGAGCATCGCCGCCCATGCGGCCGTGACCACCGGCCCGTCGGCGATGCGCACGGCCAGCAGATCGAGATCAACGGTGCCATAACCGTGGTAGAGCAGCGCGACCCCGAGCAGATAGGCGATCGATCCAAGCAGGCTCACGAACAGATAGCGCATGGCCGCGTTCAGCGCCGCGGCGTTTCTGCTGAGCGCGGTCAGGCCCACCGCCGACAGCCCCAGCAGCTCTAGCATCACATAGAGATTAAAGACGTCGGCGGACAGGAACAGGCCGTTCAAGGCCGTCCAAAGCAACAGCCACAACGGCCAGAAGTAGTCGCGCTGCTCGGGATGCTGGTCGAAATAGCGCGGCGCGTTTGCGCTGACACCGAGACCGACGACCGCGGTCATCAGCAGCATAACCGCGCTCAGCCCATCCGCCGCCAGATCGATGCCAAGCGGAGCCCCCCAGCCGCCGATGGTAACGCGCAGGCTGCCTTCACTGAGCAGCCGCTCGATCAGCCCAACGCTTGCCACCGCGTTGCCGCACGCGGCCGCGAGGCCGATCAGCGTCGCCCGGCGTGGCGCGAGGAAGCAGGCCAGAGCGGCGAGCAATGGCGTGAAGACGAGCGCGGTCGCCCAGGCAGCGCCGCTGATTGGGAACAGCATCAGAGCTCGTCGCTGTCGTCGAGGCGCGTGCGGCCGGTCGCCTGGCGCAGCGCGAGCATCAGCGCCAGCGCGAAGGCCGTGGCGGCAACCGCGATGACGATGCCGGTGAGGACCATGGCCTGCGGAACAGGGTCCGATGCCTCTGCGGCGCCGCCCGCTGCGAGTCCGGCCAGCACCAGAAAGACACCGCTGCTGATGACGTTGAAGGCCAGCACCTTGCGCAGCAGGTGGCCGCGGATGATCAAGGCATACAGACCAAGGCCGATCAGACCGACGCCGACCAGGGCGAACAGCATGCTGGAGGTCATGGCCGGCCTCCGATGAACAGCGCCGCCAGGATGATGCCGATCGACAGGGTCGCGGTCAGCTCGATGGCCAGGATCAAGGGCTTCGCCCAGCCGCTCGGATAAGTCAGCAGCGGCTCGCCCAGCGCAAGCGGGGCGAGCCCGATGAAGGCGAACACCGCCACGCCGGCCACCAAGGTCAGACGAAGCGGCCAACCGGTCCAACGCGGAGGCACCCGCATGCCGCTCAGGCGCAGCAGCACGCCGGCCGCGCCCAGCACCGAGCCGGCTTGAAAGGCACCGCCGGGCGCATGCGCGCCGACCCACACCAGATAGGCCGCCACCAGAATCATCAGTGGCGCCAGCAGTCGGCTGAGTTCGACGAGCGCCGGCTCCGGGTCGCTGTCGGTGAAGCGGGGCGCGCTGGCCAGCGACCAGACGGCGATCAGGGCCAGCAGCAGCACGGCCAACTCGAGCAGCGTGTCGTAACCGCGGAAGTTGAGCAGGACGGCGGTGACCGGGTGCTCGACCCCGCTGTCCGCCAGGCGCTCGCCGACCTGCTGAGCCAGGCCCGGTGTCGGTTCGGGTAACGAGAGCAACGTGACGCGCAAGACCGCCCATCAGCCCGAGCAGCAGCACGGCGAGCAGGCCGCGTGCCGCGACCGAGGCATGCGCAACCCTGGCGTCGTCCGGCGCATGGTGCTCCGGGGCCTGCTCTGCTGATGGCCGCGCCGATGCGGATGGCGCGGCCCTGCTGGTCTGCGCTGTCTCGGTGTCCGTGGTGAGCGGCTTCTGCAGGCTTGCCAGTGCCCCGAGCAGCAGCGCACCGGTGACACCGGCCCCCAGCGCGGCCTCGGCGAGCGCGATGTCGGCGACCTCCAGCCGGACCCAGGCCAATGACAGTACCAGCCCGAAGGCGATGAACAGCACCACCGCGCGAAACAGGTCCGGGCTGCTCAGCGCGCGCCACGCGAGCCACAACAGCATCAGCGCGAGAACACCGTCGACGGCGAGCGACAGCAGCGCTAACGACGCCATGGCAAGAGCCCGTTGTGCTGAGCCCAGCTGGCGATCAACTGGCTGGCCGACGCGGAGGCGGCGAGCAGCAGCAGCCAGATGAACAACAGCTTGCCGGCCGTTGCAACCGACCCCGCCTGCAACATCAGGCCGAGCACGATCAGGCCGAGTCCGAGGTTGTCCGCCTTGGTCAGTGCATGCAGGCGCGTATAGACGTCGGGGAAGCGGACAAGGCCCAAGGTGCCGGCAAGAAAAAAGCCCGCACCGACCAGCATCAGGCCCACGGATAGGCTATCGATCATCGTCTTCTCCAGGCGGATCGCTGATCCGTAGACGTCGAGTAAAGGCGGTCACGGTGATCGCGGCCAGCAGCGCGAACACCAACGCGACATCGCGCAGCGCCGGCAACGCCGACGCCTCGGCGAGCAGCAGCAGCACGGCCGTCGCGGTGGTGCCGAACAGCTGTGCCGCCAGCATCCGGTCCGCTTGGGTCGGGCCGCGACGAACGCGCCAGAGTCCAGCGGCAAGCGTCAGCAGCAGGAATAGGACCAATCCGAAGTAGAAGGTTTGCATCATGTCAGCGATCATCCGGCGCCAACTGTTGCTGGCGGTTGGCTGGGGCTGGGGCGTTTGCTGGGGCGTTGGCTGGGGTGTCGGTTGGGCTGGCGTTCTGGAGGTCCGCGTCGACCACCGCCGATTGTTCTGAAGGCGCGGCAAGGCGGAGACCGAACACCGCCCCGACATGGCGTTCCAGCGTCTGCAACTCGTGCCAGAACGGTCCGTCACGATCCAGCACATGCACCCTGAGGCGGCCATCGCAGATGACGGCGAGCGTGCCCGGCATCAGGCTCACCAGCCCGGCCATCAGCACCGTGGCCGGCCCCGCGGGCAGGCGCAAAGGATAGTCGATCAGGTCGGGCGTTAACGGCAGCGGTCGTTTGAAGGCGCGTATCGCGACATCGATTCCCCCGTTCAATGAGTGATAGAGGAAGTACGGAATCAACCGAGCCAGCGCCGGCAGCGCGATGCGCCCGTACCCATTCCTGCTGCGGCGCGTGCCGGTGAATGCGCTGCTCAGCAGTGCCGCGATGATGATGAAGGGAATGCCGAAGGCCAGGGCGTCGCCGCGGCCTTCGGTCAGCATCCACCACAGCAGCGTGAAGAGGGCAAGCCGCCACAGCAAGCCGCTGATGACGGCGCCTGTTGCGGCCGCCATTACCGATGCTTCCGTGCCAGACAGGTCGGCCGCGCAGACATTGTTGTTACCCGTATCCACTCGGGTGTGGCGTTAATGGCCATTGTTCCGCTCTGTTGTTTCGACCTGAGGTCTCCGCTGAACACTGTACTCCGTGGAGCAAGTTCGCCGAAGCGACAGCTCAATAACCCAAAGAGTCTAGCCAGGGTGGATGCCGAGGAACAATGCCGAAAAATCGAAAAAAACCTCGCTTGTACTATGCTTGATCGGCTGGCCCAGAGAAATACCGCTACAATCGCCCCAAGCCGTCAACGAGAGCACATTTCCATGTCCGTAACCGTAGATACCGTCGTCTCTATGGCCAAGCAGTTGCCGCCGGAAGACCAAGCCGCTTTGCTGTCCTCGCTCTACGAGCTCGTTGCCGCCACGCCGACCGAATGGGAAGCCGTTTGGGATCGGGAATGCGCGGACCGCCTGTCCGCCTATCGGCGCGGAGCGCTCGATGCCGTCGATTCGGCACAGGCGATGCAGGAGCTCAGGCGCAAGCACGGCCTCGAACGAGGGTTCGCGAGCTGACGGTTGCGCTCGCGGAGCTGGACGAGGCAATCCAGCACTACCCTGCCATCGACAGACGCCTTTCAGCGCGCTTGCTTGATGAAGTCGATGCGGGGAAACGGGTCATCGAGCGTTTCCCGAACGCATGGAAACGGCTGCCGAGCGGTGTCCGGGCATTCCCCCTGCGTCACTTCCCGTACACAATACTCTACAGCGCGACCGCGGACGAGATACTGGTCATTGCCTACGCTCATCAGAGCCGGGAGCCGCACTATTGGAAGGAGCGGCTGTAGACGCATTCCAGCGCATGGGCACGCCGAGATTGCGCCGCTCTCATCCTGAGCCTAACGCGGAGATCGGCAAGCTGCTCGGTGCCCACGAGGTTGCGCCTGCTGCGGCTGCCATCACCGATGATCCCTGCGTGCCGGACAGGTCAGTCGCGCAGGCGCTATTGGTACCCGCGCCCACTCGGGCGCGGCATCAATGGCCATTATTCCAATCTGGGGCTCCGACCTGGGGTCTCCGCTGGACACGACAATCCATAGAGCAACTCTGCCTAAACGATACTTTCTCGGCCCCCGACTCTAATCACCGCGGGTACCGAGAAACAATGCCAAAAATATGAGAAATACCCCGGCTGGACTATGTTTAGGTCGCGTCTCGCATCCGATCCGGCCTTCCGCGGGAGTGGGATACGCCACGACGGGCAGCTGCTCGCTCAATGCTGCTAGCGCGATGGTTATAATCGAGTGCTGCTGATCGTCGGCGCCGCGGTGCCCCAGTTCGCACAGCCGGGTTAGCAATCGCCGGGTCCGGCTCTTGACTCGATCCACGGAGAACCCCCGATGAAGCGCTTCAAGAACATCCTCTATGTAGCTGGATCTGAGTCCGACGACACCTGTGCGCTGGCGCGGGCGGTTCAACTGGCGCGGACGAATCAGGCTCGGCTGACCGCGCTGGCGGTGGTGGACGAGTTACCGGCGGGCACCCTGCTACGCGGAATGGCGCTGACGACGGACACGCTCCAGAAGGCGATGGTGGAAGCCTCGACGACCCGCCTGCGCGAGCTCGTCGACGCCGTTGACCCCGACGGCCGCATTGAGGTGAAGGTCGCCGCGGGCACGCCGTTCTTGCAAATCATCCGCGAAGTGCTCCGCAACGGCCGCGATCTGGTGATCAAATGCACCGATGCGTCCGGCATGGTCGGGCGCCTGTTCGGCAGTGACGACATGCACCTGCTGCGCAAATGTCCGTGCCCGGTCTGGCTCTGCAAGCCGAACGCCAGTGGCCGCTATCGCCGCATCCTCGCGGCCGTCGATGTAGAGCAGGTCTATCCGAAACACGAGTTGCAGACACGCCATGCATTGAATCTGCTGCTGCTCGAGCTTGCCGCCCCGCTGGCGCAGACCGACTCGGCGGAGCTGCACGTCGTCTCCGCCTGGTCCGCGATCGGAGAAAGCGTGATGCGCAGCACACCGCTGTGGGCGCCGGAAGAGAAGATTGATGCCTACATCGCAGCCGCGCGCCAGCGCCAGGAGCGGGCGCTGGATGCGCTGCTGACCGAGCTCAGGACCGTGATCGCGACCCGCGGCGAGTCGATGCCGGAGCCGATACGGCATTTGCCGAAGGGCCCCGCGCGCAGCGAGATCCCGGCACTCGCCCGACGCATCGACGCCGACCTGGTGATCCTCGGCACGCTGGGCCGCACGGGCGTGCCCGGCCTGTTCATCGGCAACACGGCGGAGTCGGTGCTCGGCCAGGTGGACTGCTCCGTCCTGGCCTTGAAGCCGTCCGGGTTCGTCAGTCCAGTGACCTGTTAGCGTGGGTTGCCCGCGGCTGCGGGCTGTCCGGCGCGCACGCGTGTGCGGCGCCATGCCAGCGCCGCACCAGAGCCTTCTCCAACTCGACGATGAACAGCACCGAGGCCGAGACGAGCACGATGCGCAGCCAGATCCCGGCGTCGATGGCGGCCGTGCCGAACAGGGCCTGCATCGGCGGCAGATAGGTGAAGGCGAGCTGGAAAAGCAGCAGCACGGCGACGGCATAGAGCACGTAGCGATTGCCGAGCAGGCCCTCGCGGTTCAGCACCGGCGCCGTGATGTAGCGGGAGTTGAACAGGTAGAAGATCTCGAACATGACCAGCGTGTTCACGGCGACGGTACGGGCCTGCTCGATGGACGCGCCCTGGTACTGCTCCCACAGGAACAGGCCAAAGGTGCCCGTCGTTAGGATCAGCGACACGTAGGCGATGCGCCACAGGAACAGCGGCGTGAGCACCGGCTGGCGGGCATTGCGCGGCGGTCGCGCCATGACGCCGGGCTCCGGCGGCTCGAAGGCCAGCGCCAGCGCAAGCGTCACCGCCGTGATCATGTTGACCCACAGGATCTGCACCGGCGTCAGCGGAAACTCGCGGAAGCCGAACAGGATCGCGCCCAATACCACCAGGGCCTCGCCGCCATTGGTGGGCAGGATGAACAGGATCGCCTTCTTCAGGTTGTCGTAGACGGTGCGGCCCTCCTCGACGGCGTTGGCGATGGAGGCGAAGTTGTCGTCCGCCAGCACCATCTCGGCCGCCTCCTTGGCCGCCTCGGTGCCGTTGATGCCCATGGCCACGCCAACATCGGCGCGTTTCAGCGCCGGCGCGTCATTGACGCCGTCGCCGGTCATCGCCACGGTCGCACCGGCGTGCTGGAGCAACTGCACCAGGCGCAGCTTGTGCTCCGGCGTGACGCGGGCATAGACATCCACCTCGCTCACCCGCCGAGACAGCGCGGCATCGTCCAGCGCGTCAAGCTCCGCGCCGGTCAGCGCTTGGTCTGGATTCTGCAGCCCCACCTGTCGGGCGATGGCGCAGGCCGTGGCGGCATGATCGCCGGTGATCATCTTCACGCGGATGCCCGCCGTGCGACAGGTCGCTACGGCGGCGATGGCCTCTTGCCGAGGCGGGTCCATCAGGCCGAACAACGCCAGCAGGGTCAGGTCGCCGTCCACGTCGTCGAAATCCAGCTCCGAGCGATGCGGCTCGGCGGGCTTCATGGCCACGGCCAGGACCCGCTGCCCGGCCGCGGCCATGCCCTCCATGCGCTGCTCCCAGACGCCGCGCTCAAGCGGCAGGTCGCCGTCCGGTCCGCGCTCGGCCTTGCACATGCCGAGCAGCGCCTCCGGCGCGCCCTTGACGTAGACGAAGGACTCCCCTGCGTGGCTGTGGTGCAGCGTGGCCATGAACTTGTGCTCGGATTCGAACGGGATCAGGTCGGTGCGCGGATAGCGCTTGCCGACGGCGTCCAGATCCAACCCAGCCTTGACCGCCGCCACCAACAGCGCGCCCTCCATCGGGTCGCCATGCACCCGCCAGGTCTCGCCCTCACCGGGTTCCAGCGAAGCGTCATTGCACAGCGCCACGGCGCGCAGCGCATCGATGAGGTGCGCATCGTCCTGGGGCCGTATGGCGTTGCCGTCGAGCATGAAGGCGCCGTGGGGATCGTAGCCGGTGCCGGTGAGCGTCAATGCACGCGCACCGGTATAGACGGTGGCCACCGTCATCGCGTTGCAGGTCAGAGTGCCGGTCTTATCCGAGCAGATGACGCCGACGGTGCCAAGCGTCTCGACGGCCGGTAGCCGGCGAATAATCGCTTTACGCGCGGCCATGCGCTGCACGCCGATGGCCAGCGTGATGGTCATGATCGCCGGCAGCCCCTCCGGGATCGCCGCCACGGCCAAGCCCACCGAGGCCAAGAACATCTCCGCGGCGGTATAGTCACGCACCAGCACGCCGAAGGCGAAGCTGCCCGAGGCGAGCACCAGGATGGCCGCCGTCAGCCAGCGGCCGAACTGCGCCATCTGCCGCAGCAGCGGCGTCGTCAGCTGCTCCACGCCGGCCACCATGGCACTGATGCGACCGATCTCGGTGTCGGGGCCAGTGGCGACGACAATGCCGGTGCCCTGGCCATGGGTCACCAGCGTGCCCGAATAGGCCATGCAGCGGCGATCCGCCAGTGGGGTCTCCGGCGCCACCGGGGCAACGGCCTTGTCCACCGGTACCGATTCGCCGGTCAGTGGCGCCTCCTCGATCTGCAGACCCTTGATGCGCCGCAGCCGCAGGTCCGCTGGCAC
Source organism: uncultured Gammaproteobacteria bacterium (assembly GCA_963698775.1). Taxonomy (GTDB): domain Bacteria; phylum Pseudomonadota; class Gammaproteobacteria; order Chromatiales; family Chromatiaceae; genus Thiohalocapsa. The sequence continues at coordinate 43,665 of CAVOSE010000007.1, read as the reverse complement.
CTTGTCGCCGGATTGCAGCTGCACCAGGTCGCCGGGCACCACATCAGCGGCGTCCAGCGTCACCAGCCGACCATTGCGCCAGACCATGGCGTGGGGCGAAAGCATGCCCCGGATGGCCTTCAGCGCGTCCTCGGCCTTGCCCTCCTGCACGAAGCCGATCACCGCGTTGATGATGACGACGCCCAGGATCACGCCGGCATCGAGCCAGTGCTGCAGCAGCGCAGTGACTAGGCCAGCGGCGAGCAAGACATAGATCAGTACGTTGTGGAACTGCGCCAGAAAGCGCAGCAGCACGCTGCGCGGCTTGGCCTCCGGCAGCCGGTTAGGACCGTGGGTCTCAAGGCGCTCCCGGGCCTCATCCGGACTCAGCCCCTCATGGCCGCCACCGACCCGCGCTAGCGCCTCGTCGGCGCTCAGATGATGCCATGCCGGCTCGCCCCCTGAACTCCGCTTGGCCACCAGCGATCGCAGCTCGCGGCGGCTGCCCCGATCGACGAAGCCGCCCACAATCACGAATACCAGGACCGTCAGCAGCGCGATCAGCCATTCCAGCGCGATGATGTCGAAGATCAGAATGTCGCTCTCGGGCATGGTGCAGCTCCAGCTAAAACCACATGCAATTTTGACAACATACGGGCAGTGGTTGTTGCGGATCAGGCGGTCGGATGGCCAGCTGTAAAGCGGAAGCATCGGCCGTACAGCCATATCCGCAAACATTCGCAGCCCTCAAACAACTTGATCGCACCGCGCCAATCGCGCGATCACAAGCCGTCAGCCCCGCTGCAACGCCTGCCCATAGCCGCGAATTGCGGCGAACGTGGTCGGCTGGTCGATGAAGCTGATCAGCAGCGCCAGGTCGAGCCCGGGCAGCACCTCGCTCCGCTCCACCGGGACGTATCGCTCGCCGCGCAGACAGTAGGGCTGGATGCGGCCCTTGCGCCAGTACCAGACCTCGGAGACACCGAGCTTGCGATAGATGTCGAGCTTATCGATGCGCCCGGAGGTCCAGACCACCTCGATTGCCAAATGTGGACGCTCGGCAGCTTCGGTGCCAAAGACATAACACTCGTCGGGCTCCGCGCCGCGAGAGCGATCCTTGGCCTGCAAGGTCCAGGAGCCGTAGGTGGAGAACGGGATATCGCGCTCCAGACAGTAGACTTCTACCAGCCGACCGATGACGGACCTGATGCCCTCGTGGGTCTGCGATGGACTCATGATCTCGACATCTCCCTCAAGATAGGCAATGCGCGGTGCGGAGTGGTCGCCGCGCATGTCGAGCAGTCGCTCGTATTCCTCCCAACTGATACCGGACAGGAAGACGATGTGGTCCTCGATCGGACTGTCGTCGCGTTGTTCGTACTGGGCCTGCGTGTACATTTGGGGCGTCGTGTCTGTTGACTCTGGCTCTGCTTAACCTAGCCTAAGCGTAGCCCTACAGCACGCATTCGGAAAGACGAACCCGCAACCTTGCCCAGCGCCCGAATCCATTGCCGCACGGGCATGCGGTTGCTAGCCCTCGCCACCCATGGCGCATCGCCGGAGCCAAGCACGAGGTTTTCCAGAATCGACGCGACTGCTCCATCGCACGGCGTTAATCATTTCCGAACAAGCGGTTGAGGAAGGAAATAGCCCTTCTCACCCTCGGTATGTCGGCCGGCGAAATGCGGTAGCATGGGATCGAACCCATTGAAATTGTCATAAAAACTGTTAATATTAGCAGATCCTAATTTACATCGAGACTCCCCGCTATGCGTCACGGATCAACGATCGGCGCCACACTGTCATCAACAGCAGCCGCATTGGCGTTGCTGTTGATGCTGCCGGCCGCCAGGGCCGCGGACGATGTGGTCACAGCCAACACACAGTCGGACCTCGCCGAGGCCCAGGCCCGCTACCAGACCGTGCCGCGCGAGTATCGGCTCGACGGCATCGTCGAGGCCATCAATCGCACCACGGTGTCGGCCCAGACCCAGGGCCAGGTGGAAGAGATCTTCTACGATGTCGACGACTTCGTGAACAAGGGCGATGTGCTCGCTCGCCTCCGGGATACCGAGCATCGCACCCGCGTGGCACAGGCCGCCGCCGACCTCAAGTCGGCCACGGCGCAACTGAAACAGGCCCAGGACGAATTTGGCCGGGTCGAGGGCCTATACAAGAAAAAGAATGTCTCCGACTCCGCCATGGACCAGGCCAAGGCCGATCTGACCAGCGCCCAAGCGCGCCTGGAAGCGGCTCAAGCCGGTTTGCAGCAGGCCCAGGAACAGTTGCAGTACACCCAGATCCGCGCGCCCTACTCCGGCATCGTCACCCAACGCCATGTCGAGGTCGGCGAGATCGCGAGCCCCGGCCAGGCGATCATGAGCGGCATCTCGCTGGAGGAACTGCGCGTGATCGTGGACGTGCCCCAGAGCGTCATTCCGGCCGTGCGCGAGCTCGGCGAGATCAATATCTATCTTCCCAACGGCGAGGTGGCCAAACCCGGCCGCATCACGGTATTCCCGTTCGCGGACCTGGGTTCCAACACCTTCAAGGTGCGCGTGGACCTGACCGAACGCACCGAGGGTCTGTTCCCCGGCATGTTCGTCAAGACCGGCATCATCACCGGCAAGAAGGAGGAGCTGACCGTGCCGAAGGTGGCTGTGGTCTATCGCTCCGAGGTCACCGGTGTCTACGTGCTGGGTGAGAACGGTCGCATCAGCCTGCGCCAGATCCGCGTCGGTCGTGCGCTCGGCGATGATCTGGTTGTGCTCTCAGGCCTGACCGAGGGCGAACAGGTGGCGCTAGACCCGATAGCGGCCGGTGTCGCGCTCAAGGCGCGGGCCAAGGCGCGCGTCGCGGCTGGGGGACACAACGATGGCTGAGGCCACACCCACGGCGACCGATGCCTCCCCACCGCCGGCTCTCGGCCTGTCCGGACGCATCGCCGAACGCTTCCAGAATACCGAAATCACGCCGCTGCTGGCCGTAGTCGGGCTCTTGCTCGGTCTGTTCGCGATCCTGGTGACGCCCCGCGAGGAAGAGCCGCAGATCAACGTCACCTTCGCGGATGTCTTTATTCCATTTCCGGGAGCCTCGGCCAGCGAGATCGAGCACTTGGTGGCCGGGCCAGCCGAGCAAGTCTTATCCGAGATCAAGGGCGTCAAGCACATCTACTCGGTGTCGCGGCCGGGCATGGCCGTGATCACCGTGCAGTTCAAGGTCGGCGAGGACCGCACCGCCGCCATCGTGCGCCTATCCAGTAAGATCAGATCGAACGAAGACTGGCTGCCGCCAAACCTCGGTGTCGGCCAGCCCATCATCAAACCCAAGGGCATCGACGACGTGCCAATCCTGACCGCGACGCTGTGGTCGAAGGACGATGCGGTCGGCGCCTACGCACTCGGCAAGGTGGCGCACGCCATCGAGCAGGAGATCAAGCGCGTCAGGGGTACCCGCGACGTCTACACCGTCGGCGTGCCGGAGCAGGTGGTGCGCGTGGTGCTCGACCCCCAGGCCCTGGCCGCCCACGACATCGACCTGACCGACTTGCGCCGCGCGTTGCAGGCCAGCAACGTCATTCGCGACGACATCGGCGTGGTCGCGGACAACAACGAGGTGCTGGTGCAGGCCGGCACCTTCCTAAGCAGTCCCGAAGACATCGGCGAACTGGTGGTGGGTCTGCACGGCGGCCGCGCCGTCTATCTGCGCGACGTGGCCCGCATCGAGCGCGGCCCCGAGGTGCCGGAGACCTATGTCTGGATGGGCATGGGGCCAGGGTTCGCGCTGGGGCAGGACGAACGGGCAAACGGCGACTGCGCGCTGGCCATGGGCTGCGCGACCCCGGCCGTAACCATCGCCGTGGCCAAGCAGGAGGGAACCAACGCGGTGGACATCGCCGCGCGAGTCGTGGAGCGCATCGAGCAACTGCACGGCACCTTCATCCCAGACGGTGTCGAGGTCAGCATCACCCGCAACTACGGCGAGACCGCCGACTACAAGGCCAAGAAGCTGATCACCAAGCTCGCCTTCGCCACCATCTCGGTGGTAGCACTGGTGCTGCTAGCGATCGGTTGGCGCGAGTCGATCATCGTCGGCGTCGCGGTAGTAGTCACGCTCGCGTTGACGCTGTTCGCATCCTGGGCCTACGGCTTCACGCTCAATCGCGTGTCGCTGTTCGCGCTGATCTTCTCCATCGGCATCCTGGTGGACGACGCCATCGTCGTGGTCGAGAACATCCACCGGCACATGGCACTGTGGCCACGCAAGCGGTTGTTGCAGCTGATGCCGGGCGCGGTCGACGAGGTCGGCAGCCCGACGATTCTGGCGACCTTCACGGTCATCGCCGCGCTGCTGCCGATGGCCTTCGTCACCGGTCTGATGGGGCCGTACATGAGCCCGATCCCGATCAACGCCTCCATGGGCATGCTCATCTCGTTGGTGGTGGCGTTCGTGTTCACGCCTTGGATGAGCAACTTCATGCTCGGCAAGCGGCACGATGCCGCCGCAATGGCGGGCGCCGGTCATGCGCATGGTCACGACGAGCACGGCGGCGGCCAGGCCCTGCAAGGCTTCTTCCGTCGCGTGATCGGCCCGTTTCTGGCGGGCGGTAAGGGCATCCTCAACCGCTGGCTGCTGTTGGCCGGCATCCTGATCTTGATCACCGGCTCCGTCTTGCTGGCGGTGAACAAGGTCGTGATCCTGAAGATGCTGCCGTTCGACAACAAGAGCGAGTTTCAGGTGGTGCTGGACATGCCCGAGGGCACCAGCCTGGAGCAGACCGCCCGCGTGTTGGCGGAGATGGGCGAGTACCTGTCCAGTGTTCCGGAGGTGACCGATTATCAGGTCTACGCCGGCACCGCGGCGCCGATCAACTTCAACGGACTGGTGCGGCAATACTATCTGCGCGAGGGCGCCTACTTGGGCGACATCCAGGTCAACCTGGTCGATAAACACCATCGCGACGATAAGAGCCACGCCATCGCCGCGCGGCTGCGCGAGCCGCTGCAGGCCATCGCACGGACCTACGACGGCAACGCCAAGATCGTCGAGATCCCGCCCGGACCGCCGGTCCTGTCGCCGTTGGTCGCGGAGGTCTACGGCATCGACTATCCGGGCCAGATCGCCATCGCCAAGCAGGTGCGCGACGCCTTCGGCGACACCGCCGATATCGTCGACATCGACGACTCCGTCGAATTCCCATCGGCGAAGTTCCTGGTCGTGGTGGACCGCGCCAAGGCCGCCCGTCTGGGGGTCGAGCAGGCTGCCATCGCGCAGGCCCTGGACACCGTGCTGGACGGCGAGGACATGAGCTTTATCCATGGTGCCAATGTCAAGTACGCGGTGCCCATCCGCGTCACCTACGAGGAGGCCGACAAGGCCGATCTGGAGCAGGTACTAAGCCTGCGGGTGCGCTCCATGGACGGACAACTGGTACCCCTGTCGGAGATCGTCTCCGTCATCGAGACCGAGCGCGCCCACAGCGTCTATCACAAGGACCTGCTGCCCGTGGTCTATGTGGTCGGCGACATGGCCGGCGACACCGACAGCCCGCTGTACGGCCTGTTCGAGATCGCCGGCCAACTCACCGACGACCTCGGCCTGACCCAGTGGTACATGAGCCCGCCGGAGAACCCGTATGAGTACAGCATCAAATGGGATGGCGAATGGCAGGTCACCTACGAGACCTTCCGCGACATGGGCATCGCCTACGGCGTCGGCCTGCTCCTGATCTACCTGCTGGTGGTGGCGCAGTTCCGCAGCTACCTGGTCCCGCTGGTGATCATGGCGCCGATCCCGCTGACCATCATCGGCATCATGCCCGGCCACGCGCTGCTCCATGCGCAGTTCACGGCCACCTCGATGATCGGCATGATCGCGCTGGCCGGCATCATCGTGCGCAACTCCATCCTGCTGGTGGACTTCATCAACCAGCAGGTCCGCGAGGGCAGCCCGCTGGAGCAGGCGGTCGTCGACTCCGCCGTGGTGCGCGCCAAACCCATCGCGCTGACCGCGCTTGCCGCGATGGCCGGCGCAGTGTTTATCCTCGACGACCCGATCTTCGCCGGGCTGGCCGTGTCGCTGCTGTTCGGCCTGCTCGTCTCGACCGTGCTGACGCTGGTGGTGATTCCGGTGGTTTACTACGGCGTGATGCGCAAGCGGGTGGAGTGGATTCGCACCGCGACTGGTTGACCGGTGCCGCCGGCAGGATGCCGGCGCGTTATCCGGCCGCGACGATGTCACAGGGCTGTTCGGGCATCACGACCGACGCCCAATCCGTGCGCGGGCAATATCGGGCGCACTCCTCGAACTCCGGGAAACGGCCAGGCATCCCGTCCCGCACGGGAAGCCCGGAATGCTTCAGCGCTCCGCTAGGCGACGACCTTGACGACCATGGAAAAAGACAACCAACAGGATTCGCTCCATCAAGCTCCTATGGCTGTTTGGATGCCTGGTCTTTGCATGGGGCATCAAACTGGCGGCGACCGGGGTGTGGCTGAACCAGGCGCTCGATACGAGCAAGGCCGTATCGGATGGGCAGGCCTACACGCTGAGACTCAAGGCACCGAAGCTGCTTGGCTTGCGGCTCCCCGACGACGCGATCATCGCTGTCGGTGACCGCGTCGACACGGCCGAACGCAGCGCCACCAGGCTCTTCGAAGACGGCCGGGAGTTGGGGCCGGCGCACAGCCAACATGCAGAGATTCGCGCCCTTGGACAGGGGCGATTTAGCCACTGGGAACAGGCCGCGGGTGAGCGGATGTTGCTGTTTTCGTCCAGTGACGGCAGTGACCCCCGCAACAACGGCCGCCGTTACCAGGCGCGCCTGCACTATCTGGTCGGGGACGCCTGGTCGCGGCCGCTCAGCTGGTTGCTCTACGCCCTCGGCATGGGCTTGATCGTCGGCTGGATCGCGATTCTCCGGGAAACCGGCTTGTCGTTGCGCAGCCTGGGCCTGCTCGCCGTCGGCACGACCCTATCGGGGGTCGCCGCCGTCTATACCACCGGCGTTCTGTTCTTGGTCTTCGCATTCACCGGCGCGGCGTTGGGGACGATTCTAGCGTTACGCTTGCTGTTCGGGCTCCTGTCCAAGCGATGGCACGATCGCGTCGTGCAGCGCTCGGGTTCCGTTGCGCTTATGTTTGCATCTGTCGGATTGGCTCTGGTGCTGATCGAAACCGGTCTTTGGTTCCTATCCGTGCGACCGGACCTGTTCGCCGGCATTAAATCCGTTTCCGTGGCCGGTCGCGCCCCTTCCTTGACCTCGGTGCCCTTGGACTCGATTCCGGCCGAAGCCCGCGACCTTGCCCTGGAGCGTCGTGGTCAGGTGACCATGCCCGAGGCGTGGCAGCAGCGGGACGTGGACGTCGCAGGGGCCGAGCACGCCTTCTATTGGCACGACGCGTTGCACGTGCTGGATGAGCACGGCTTCCGGCGCGTCACACCGTTGCCGCCACAGCAACATCCGGAGCGGTTTCGAATCCTGGTGCTCGGCGACAGTTTGACCTACGGCTATGGGATCAATGCGCGCTGGGGGTATCCCCAAGTCCTCGAGCGCAAGCTGGCGGCGACCGTGCGGGTGGAGGTGATCAACCTCGGTGTCGGTGGCGATCAGAGCGAAGACGTCCTCCGGGTGCTGCGCACTCACTACGACAGGCTGCGGCCCGATCTCGTCATCTACGGCATCTGCCTAAACGATTTCCTCGATTCCGGCCAGCGGCAGGCCATCAATTTGCCGGTGGTAGTCCCGGAGTTCATTGAACAGCGCACGCACCTCGGGCGCTGGTTGCAGGACCTGATCCCCGCAACCTCCCGCGCCCTGGGGTTCGCGGTCGATTTCTACGACGAGATCCTGAACGATGTCGATCACTACCAGGTGCGCTTTGCGCGCGACCTCCAGGCCATGAGCGAGTTTGTCGCCGAGCGCGGTGGCGGACCGATCGTGGCCATGGTACTGGATCAGTTTCCGGGCCTCGACCCGCGTTCAGAACAGTTGACGCGGATGGCGGAGGCGGCGGCTCATGCGGCGGGAATGGACGTCGTTCCCACCGACAGCTATGCCAAGACCTGGAGCGGTTTCAACTTCCGCGTCTCTCCGTGGGAAGGGCATCCGAACGAAATCGCCAACGAGCTCTTCGCCGATCTGCTGTACCGGCACATTCAAGGCTGCTGCGGTATGGACAAGTACGGCTTGGCGGCCGATTAACACCGTGCAGGCGTGCGGGGCGCCCTGCACGCGCTTCTTCAACTTGAAGCCTGCGGCAGCGCGCGCAAGAAGAAGGTCTTGAGATAGGCCGTCTCGGCAATGGCGGGATGCATCGGATGATCCGGGCCCTGGGCGCCGGCCAGCAGCAGCTGCAGGTCTGTGTCGGCGCGACGCGAGGCGCCCTGCACCGCATGCAGGAAGGCGTCGCGGCCCATGTGGAAGGAGCACGACGAGGTAACCAGCAGGCCGCCGGGTTGCAGTAGTTCCAGCCCCAGACGATTCAGCCGCTCGTAGGCGCGGGTGCCTTCGCGCTCGTCCTTGCGCCGCTTGATGAAGGCGGGAGGGTCGAGCACCACCAGATCGAAGCGCGCGCCCTCCTCGCGCAGCGCGCGCAGCACCTCGAAGGCGTCGCCCTGGCGGGCCAGCACGCGCTGCTCCAGGTCGTTGCGCGCCGCATTCGCCGCCACCTGCTCCAGCGCCGAGCCGGAGCTGTCGACGAAGGTCACGGACTCGGCGCCGGCAGCGGCGGCATGCAGACCCCAGGCGCCCAGATAGCAGCAGACATCCAACACCCGCCGTGCGGGACCGAAGCGGGCCAGCGCGAGCCGGTTGTCGGCCTGATCGAAGAACCAGCCGGTCTTCTGGCCGCTGGCGGGCGAAATGCCGAAGCGCAAGCCGCCCTCGGTCAGCTCGATCTCGCCGGGGTCGTCGCCGAGCACCCACTCGATGCCTTGGGCCAGCCCTTCCTGTTCCCGCACGGCGGTGTCGTTGCGCAGCACGATGCGCTTGGGTCGCAGTACCTGCTCCAGCGCCGCGATGATGTCGGCGCGCTCGCGCTCCATGCCGGCGGTGGTGATCTGCACGGCCAGTAGGTCGCCATAGCGGTCCACCACCAGGCCGGGCAGCCCGTCGCCCTCGCCATAGACCAGACGGTAAAACGGTTGGGGATAGAGCCGCTCGCGCAGATCCAAAGCCGCGCGGATACGCTGCACCAGCAGCGAGGCACTCAGGGGCCGGTTACGCTGCCGACTGACCAGGCGCGCGCAGAGCAGCGCATGCGGATTGACGTAGCCGTGTCCCAGCCAGCGCCCGTGCTGCGCGAACAGCTCCACCGGCTGGCCGGGCTCTAGGCCCTTCAACGGCGTCGCGGCGATGTCGACCTCATTGCTGTAGACCCAGCAATGCCCCGCAAGCAGGCGGCGTTCCTGATCCTTCTTCAGGCGCAACGGGACGGGCTTCATCGGCAATCTCCGGTGGATGGGCAAGACCCGCTAGCCTAACCCGAACCGCGGATGTTTGGGCGGCCGGAATGGCGATCGGGGTGCCGGTGCCCGAGCCGGGAGACAGGGCGCGTCGACACTGAGAGCGCCGAGTTTCCAGTCGGCGCAACGGTGCCCGCGTCGCCTTTTCCCGGGACCGTCGTCAAATAATCGCCTGACGCACGCCCGTCGGAGAACCGGCCATCCTCGTAGCGTAGCCCTGCCCTTCATGCTAATCGGCCGCCTGGTGGTGCCGGCCCTCGCTCTGGTCAGCGGAGACACGGTTCAGCGCCGACAGCACGGCCTTCAGCGAGGCACCGACGGTATCGCGGTCGATGGCGGCACCGGCGACCGGTTGGCCGTCGATCGCCAACTGCACATAGGCGGCAGCCTCGGCGTCGGTGCCGGAACCGATCGCATGCTCCTGGTAGTCGAGCACGTTGACGGGCTGGCCCGTGAGGCGCGTCCAGGCGTCGCCGAAGGCGGCGATGGCGCCGTCGCCGGTACCATCGATGCGCTGATCGATGCCGTCCATGCGCAGACGGACATCGATGTGATCGCGGCCATTACGGCTGAGCCGGTAGCCGAGCAGCCGCGCCGGCGCGTCGTCGCGAACGAAGTGATCGACGAACAGGGCGCGAATGGTCTCGGCGTCGATGATGCCGCCGCGCTCCTCGCTGACCCGCTGCACGATGGGCGCAAACGCCTGCTGTAACCAGCGCGGCAGACATAGGCCGAACTCGCGCTCGAGCACGAAGGCGACGCCGCCCTTGCCGGACTGACTATTGACCCGGATCACCGCCTCGTAGCTGCGGCCCAGATCGGCCGGATCGACCGGCAGATAGGCGACCTGCCAGGGAGTGGTCCGATGGGCATCGGAGCGCTGCTGCTTCAGCGACTTGTTGATGGCGTCCTGATGGCTGCCGGAGAAGGCGGTATAGACCAACTCGCCGACCCAGGGGTGCCGCGGATGACAGGCCATGCCGGTGCACCCCTCGACCACCGCGATGATCCGGTCGGGATTGCTCAGGTCCAAGCGCGGGTCGACGCCCTGACTGTAGAGATTCATGGCCATGGTGATCAGGTCCATGTTGCCGGTGCGCTCGCCGTTCCCGAGCAGCGTGCCCTCGACGCGGTCGGCGCCCGCCAGCAGGCCGAGCTCCGCGGCGGCGGCGGCACCGCCGCGGTCATTGTGGGTGTGCAGTGAGACGATCACGGCATCGCGGCCGTGACGGTTGCGCGACAGCCCCCGACAGAACCATTCCACCTGATCGGCGAACAGGTTCGGACTGGCCGACTCCACCGTCGCCGGCAAGTTCATGATGCAGGGGTGTGCCGGCGTCGGCTGCCAGACATCGAGCACCGCGTTGCAGACCTCCAGCGCGTAGTCGGGCTCGGTCTGGGAAAAACTCTCCGGCGAGTACTGGAAGGTCCAATCGGTGCCCGGATACTTGGCCGCCTCGGCGGCGAGCAATTCGGCACCGCGCACCGCAATCGCCTTGATGCCGGCGCGGTCGGCGCCGAACACCCATTCGCGCTGCACCGGCGAGGTCGAATTGTAGACGTGCACGATGGCCCGCGGCGCACCGTCCAGCGCGGCGAAGGTGCGCTGGATCAGGTCCTCACGCGCCTGCACCAAGACCTGCACCGTCACGTCGTCCGGGATCTGCCGCTCCTCGATCAGCCAACGCACGAAATCGTAGTCCGGCTGGCTCGCGGACGGGAAGCCCACCTCGATCTCCTTGATGCCGAGTTCCACCAGCAGCGACCAAAGCCGACGCTTCTGCTCCACGCTCATCGGCGAGCGCAGGGCCTGGTTGCCATCGCGCAGGTCGACGCTGGCCCAGCGCGGAGCCTGCTCGATGATGCGGTCGGGCCATTGACGGTCCGGCAGATTGACGGTCGGCGCACGGCGGTATTTGCTGTGATCGAAGGACATGACGCAGGCTTCCAGATGCGAGGTTCAAAGGACGACTGACCAGCGGTTGGCGGCCCAAGACCGGCGCCTCGGGTTCGGCACCGGCTCGGAAGGGACAGTTCAGGACATCACCGCGGACAGAAACGAACTACGAAAGGCGCGAAATACGCGAAAGTAAGCAGCAACTCATCGGTATCCCAAAATTTTCGCGCCTTCCGCGTGTTTCGTAGTTCAAAAATGGACGTACCGCTTGGTGTTGAATCGCTACTGACCACTTGAGCTGGAGGCTGACCTTGTGGGTCGTGCTCGGCTGCCGGCTTGTGACCGACGGGAGATAGTTTGCCGCAAACGCCCGCGCAGACGATTGCGAAGATGCCCTGGGAGACAACCAAATGAGCAATAATCCACCACAATTGCTGTATTCAAAGCAGAATCGGTCTGCTAGGGCGAGAATCACCGACAATTCCGTCAGCACAGGGTTCACACCACCAGCGACCAGCACCAGACGCCTTCGCTCGCCATCCGCCCACCACCAAGCATGAGCCACTTACCATGCTCGACGCCTACGACAAACGCATCCTCGACATCCTCCAGCAGCAGGGCCGCATCAGTAACCAGGAGCTCGCCGACCGCATCGGTTTGTCGCCATCGCCCTGCCTGCGACGCGTGAGGGCGCTGGAGGACAGCGGCCTCATCGCCGGCTACCGCGCGCTGCTGGACGCGAAGAAGCTAGGCCTTAACCTGATCGCGTTCCTGAGTATCTCGATGGATCGCCACACACCGGAGCGCTTCGCCAATTTCGACGCCCAGGTCACGGCCATGCCGGAGGTGCTGGAATGCTCGCTGATCACTGGCCGCGATGCCGACTATCAGCTCAAGGTGGTGGTGCGCGACATGGACGCCTATCAGGACCTGCTGCTGAACAAACTGACCCGCATCGAAGGCGTCAGCGGCGTACATTCCAGCTTCGTGCTGCGGCAGGTGGTGGAGCGCACGGCGTTGCCGGTGTCGTAGGATCGGTAGTCGGACGACAACGAATAAGCAACTTGTTTGCAATTCGACTATCTTTTCACCGGAGCCGATCGCTTGTGTGCTTGTAGCCCGATATCGAACGGCATGATCTTTATCGATGACACTATCCAGCACTGATCGGTAAGCACCAGCAGACTGGAAACCAAGCCTGTCGCAAGAAGTCAGCACCAGAAGGCGCAGGTGAAGCATCTGTTCAACCTGAACATAGATCAATCCCGCGTTTCACGACAGGAGCGACCATTTCGATGTGCTACCGCCGATCGATCGCTGCATTGCAGGCCCACCGAAGGCTCCCGGGCCTTCTCTGTACCGCCCTCATCCTGTCGATGGCAGCCCCTTTAGCCCAGGCGACGGACTACCCGTCAAGCGACTACTTTCTCGCCGATTGGGAGACACGGGATGCCTGGAAGGGCAAGGGCTTCAGCTTCGGCCTCAGTTACACCGCCGAGCCCATGTTCAACGTCGCCGGCGGCGAGGAACTCGGCGGCACCTATGCCGACAATATCGGCCTGGAGTTCGGCTTCGACCTGGAGCGCATCCTCGGCATCCCGGCAACCAGCCTGGTTATCAAGGGGTCGAAACGCGACGGGCTCTCCGTGTCTCAGCGTTTCATTGCCCCGTCCGAGGGCGGCAATGTCTTCACCGTGCAGGAACTCTTCGGCGGTCAAAACGTTAAGCTGGCCAACGTCCAGTTCAACACGGTCCTGTTGGACGAGCGGCTGAACATCGCCTACGGGCGCCTGATCGCCAACGACGACTTTCTGCGCTCGCCGCTCTACTGTCAGTTCATCAACAACTCCTTCTGCGGCAGCCCGAAGCCGGTGTTTCTGCAGAACCCGTTTACCTTCACGGCCTACCCGCTCGCCACATGGGGCGCACGCGTTCGCTACGACACGCCGTCTAGGAGATGGACCGTTCAGGCGGCGGTCTACGACGGTGACCCTGAGGGCAAAGAAGGCGATCCGGCAGCACGTAATCACAACACCCATGGCACAAGCTGGGGCCTCGGCAACAACGGGGTGACGCTGGCCGGCGAGGTTCACTACCACGTGAACCGCGACTCCAACCAGGCCCTGCCTGGTGTCTACAAGGTCGGCGGCTATTACATGACCGGCCGCTTCCAAGACCTGTCGAGCACCGACAATGCGACCACCACCGGCAGCGCCATGGGCTGGCTCCTCGCCGACCAAATGCTCTACCGGCCGGAGCCCGGGGTGGGTCGAGGCCTGTGGGGCTTCGGCGCACTGGTCTTCAGTTTCACGAACGATACCAATCCCATGCCCTGGTACTTCAACACGGGCCTAGTGTATGAGGGGCTATTCAAGGGCCGGCCCAGGGACACCACGGGGCTGGCCGTCACCAGCGGCTGGTTCGGCGATGAGGTCAATGTGGCACGCCGAGCCGAGGGTCTGCCGGAGAAAGACTACGAGGCCGTCGTCGAACTCAATCATCAGTTCGTTCTCGGTAGGGGCATCAGCATCCAGCCGGACATCCAGTACATCATCCGTCCCGCGGGCACCGGGGAGATCGATAACGCGCTGGCGATTGGCGCCCGGGTCAGCGTCAACTTCTGATCGCCACCCAAAGGGCTGAGCGAAGCGATGACCGCGACGGCGTCGCGCATCGCCGATCGGCCGTGCGGAATCAGCCGGGCTACACTCCGCTGCGCAAGAATACTCGCCGACAACAATCGTCGATCACCGACGGCGCAAGCAACCATCCCAACCACCACGGGAACAGGAGAATATCGCGTTGGCTTCACTCATTCTGAAGGCGCCGCTCGACGGCGTCGTCGTGCCGCTCGAACAGGTCCCGGACCCCGTCTTCGCGCAAAAGATGGTCGGCGACGGGGCCTCCATCGACCCCACCAACCAAGTGCTCAGCGCGCCCTGCGATGGGCGCGTGACGCAACTGCACAAGGCCCATCACGCGGTCACGCTGACCACCGCCGACGGCATCGAGCTGATGATGCACATCGGCCTGGACACCGTGAACCTGAAGGGTGAGGGCTTCAGTCGCGAAGGTCGCGGAGGGTGATCAGGTCTCGACCGGCGACCCGCTGATCGAATTCGACGCGGACTACCTGGCGACCCATGCCAAGAGCCTGCTGACGCAGATCCTGGTGACCAACATGGAGCGGGTGGCGTCGATGCGGCCCGCCAGCGGCATGGTGCGGGCCGGCAGCGATGACTTCCTGACCATCGAGACCATCGCCGAGACCGGCGCCGAGGCCGAGGCAACGGGCCGCACCGTCAGCTCCCAGGCGATCCTGATCCCGAACGCCACCGGCCTGCACGCGCGCCCGGCGGCGGTGCTGGCGAACCTGGCCAAGCGCTTCAAGTCCAAGATCCTGCTGACTCGCGGCGACGACGAGGCCAACGCCAAGAGCGTGGTGTCGATCATGGGCCTGGAGATCGCGCAGAACGACAAGGTGGTGATCGTCGCCACTGGGCCGGATGCGGACGCGGCCATCGACAGCATCGCACCGCAGCTCGCCGCCGGCCTCGGCGACGAGGGCGCGACGCCGGCACCGGCACCGGCGACCACCGAGCCAGACCCGGCCGCCGCGCCAGCACCGCGACCGCGCTCCGATGATCCGAACCTACTGCTCGGCGTCGCCGCGTCGCCGGGTCTCGGTGTCGGCAGCGTCTTCCAGTTGCGCCGCGACGAGATCGACGTGCCGGAAACGGCCACGGGCGAGCCCCGCGCCGAGCGCCGTCGGCTGGAGGACGCCACCGAGCTCGCCAAGAACGAGCTGGAGTCGCTGCAGGCGGAACTGCGCGCCAAAGCGGACCCGGCCAAGGCCGCCATCTTCGCCGCGCATCAGGAGTTGCTCGAAGACCCGGACCTGATCGACATCGCCGAGAGCGCCATCGCCAAGGGCAAGTCCGCCGCCTTTGCCTGGCAGCGCGCCTACACCACCCATGCCGATCGGCTGTCCAAGCTCAAGAACGCGATCATGGCCGGGCGCGCCGCGGACCTGCGCGACGTCGGCCGCCGCGTGCTCGGCATCCTGACCGGTCATCCCAGCGAAGAACCCGAGATCCCGGCCGGCAGCATCCTGATCGCCGAGGAGCTCTCGCCGTCCGACACCGCCAAGCTCGACCCGACGCAGGTGCTCGGCTTCGCGACCGTCGGCGGCGGCGCGACCTCCCATGTCGCCATCCTGGCGCGCTCGCTGGACATCCCGGCCGTGGCCGGCATCGAGCCGCGCGCGCTGGACCTGGCCAACGGCACCCAGGTGATCCTGGACGGCGGCAAGGGCCAACTGCGCATCGATCCGGACCCGGCCGAGGTCGACCGCATCCTGACCCTGAAACACAAACTGGCCGAGAAGAAAAAGGCGGACCTGGCCACGGCCCACGAGCCAGCAACCACCACCGACGGCCATCGGGTGGAGGTGGTCGCCAACATCGGCGGTCTCGACGACGCCAAACAGTCCGTGACACTCGGTGGCGAGGGCGTCGGCCTGCTGCGCTCCGAGTTCCTGTACCTGGAGCGCCAGACCGCACCCAGCGAGGACGAACAGGCGCAGATCTACGCCGACATCGCCACCGCGTTGGACGGTCGGCCGATGATCATCCGCACGCTCGATGTCGGCGGCGACAAGCCACTGCCCTATCTGCCGATGCCGCGGGAAGAGAATCCCTTCCTCGGCATCCGCGGCGTGCGCATCGGGCTGGAGAAGCCGGAGCTGCTGCGCACCCAGGTGCGCGCCATCCTGCGCGCGGCCAAGGGCCACAAGCTGCGCATGATGTTCCCGATGATCGCGACGATCGACGAGATCCGCTCCGTGAAGGGGCTAGTCGATGAGGAGCGCGCCAAGATCGCCGACGCCGATCAAGCAGAGCACGGGGTCGAGCTGGGCATCATGGTGGAGGTGCCATCGGCCGCGGTAATGGCCCGGCAGTTCGCGAAGGAGGTCGACTTCTTCTCCATCGGCACCAACGACCTGACCCAGTACACCCTGGCCATGGACCGCGGCCACCCGAAGCTCGGCGCCAAGGCCGACGCGATGAACCCGGCCGTGCTGCGGCTGATCAAGCAAACCGTCGACGGCGCCCATGCCGAGGGCAAATGGGTCGGCGTCTGCGGCGGCATCGCCAGTGACCCGCAGGCGGTCGCCATCCTGGTTGGCATCGGTGTCGATGAGCTCTCCGTCAGCGTACCGGCCATCCCGGCGGTGAAGGCCGAGGTGCGCACGCGCTCACTCGCCGATTGCCAGGCCCTGGCCGAACAGGCCTTGGCCTGCGACACCGCCGCGGAAGTCCGCGCGCTTGTGCCCACCGAGTACTGATCCCAGCGAGTACCGATCAAGGAGATGCCACGATGAACCTAAAAGCAACCTGGGACGGCGCCTTCGCCAACCTGCAAAAGATCGGCAAGGCGCTGATGCTACCGGTCTCGGTCCTGCCGGTGGCGGGCATCCTGCTCGGCGTCGGTAGCTCCATCGCCGGCGCCGAAGACCTCGCCCCCTGGCTGATCAAGATCGGCGAGATCATGGCCGCCTCCGGCGGCGCGGTCTTCACCATCCTGCCGCTGATCTTCGCCATCGGCGTCGTGCTCGGCTTCACCAAGAACGACGGCGTCGCGGCCATGGCCGCGACGGTCGGCTATTTCGTGCTGATCGCCGCACTCGGCGTGATCGGGCTGATGTTCATCGACTGGATGGCGCCGGCCGAACCCCTCGCGCTCAAGAACGGCACGCTCAAAGACGGCAACAGCGCCTATGTCGAATACGACGCCGCTCGCGAACGCTTCATCTGCCTCGATGCCCAGGGACGGACCCTGAGCAAGGTGCGGCTCGAAGAGATCGACGGCGAGCAGATCAGTTGTGGCGAAGGCGATGCCGCGGTGACGGTGCCGTTCTCCATCGAACAGGTGGAGGAAGGCGGCGGCGCGCTGGCCATGTACCAAGACAGCACCGGCAACAGCGTCCCCTTCCCGGTCGCCAAGAGTCGCGCCGAGATCAAGAAGATCTTCGGCATCGAGTCCATCGATACCGGTGTCTTCGGCGGCATCCTGATCGGCCTGATCGCCGCCGGGCTGTTCAACCGTTACTACCGCATCCAGCTGCCGGCCTATCTCGGCTTCTTCGCGGGCAAGCGCTTCGTACCCATCGTCGTGTCGTTCGCGGCCATCGGGCTGGCGGCGATCCTGGCGGTGATCTGGCCGCCCATCGGCGGTGCCATCCGCACCTTCGGCGACTGGGCCGCCTACGGTAATCCAGCCGCGGCGGTCACCACCTACGGCGTCGTCGAACGCATGTTGCTGCCGTTCGGCCTGCATCACATCTGGAACGTGCCGTTCTTCTTCGAGGTCGGCACCTACATCGACCCCGACACCGGCGAGGCCGTGCACGGCGTGCTCAGCCGTTTCTTCGCTGGCGACTTCGAGGCGGCCATCCTCGGCGGCGGCTTCGTGTTCAAGATGTTCGGCCTACCGGCCGCAGCGCTTGCGATCTACCACTGCGCCAAGCCCGAGAACAAGGCGCGCGTGGCCGGCATCATGGGCTCGGCGGCGCTGACCTCGTTCCTCACCGGCATCACCGAGCCGTTGGAGTTCGCCTTCCTGTTCGTCGCGCCGTTGCTCTACGCAGCCCACGCAGTGCTGGTCGGCATCGCCTATCTGGTGACCTATCTGCTCGACGCCCGACTCGGCTACAGCTTCAGCCACGGCTTTATCGACTATGCGCTCTATTACGTCAACAACGTCAAGCCCTGGATCATCCTGATCCTGGGGCCGATCTTCGCGCTGGTCTACTACGTCGTCTTCCGCACGCTGATCCTGAAGCTGAATCTCAAGACCCCGGGGCGCGAGGATGAGACCGCGGAGGCGGCCAACTTCAAGGACATCATCGCCGACGACTTCGCCAAGGAACTGGTGTTGGCCTTCGGCGGCAAGAGCAACATCGCCGGACTGGACGCCTGCATCACGCGTCTGCGCGTGGAGGTGACGGACATCGGCAAGGCCAATCCCGACAAGCTCAAGGCCATGGGCGCCGCCGGCGTGGTAGTGGTCGGCAACAACATGCAGGCCATCTTCGGTCCGAAATCCGACAACCTGAAGACCGACATGGAGGAGTACCTGGCCCACGCCGGCGCCGAGGCCGAACTGCCGGAAGGCGCCGCGGCGCCGAAGGTCACCTACAAGGCCGACGACCTCAAACCCCGCGCCCGCGATCCGCTGGCACCGGAGAAGGCGCGCGCCATCCTCGCCGCGCTGGGCGGCACGGACAATGTCCGCTTGAGCGAGTCCGCGGCCGAGACGCGGCTACGCGTCGCCGTCGGCGACGGTGCGAAGCTGGACGAGGCCGCGCTCACAGCGGCGGGGGTGCAGGGCATCCTGCGACTGCCCGACAACGTGCTGCACCTGATCGTCGGACTCAATGCCGATCAATACGCGGCGGAGATGAAGGCGGCGATGGTGAGCTAAGGTGCAGTTCAGAGGGCGGGAGGAATCGTCATAGTTTAGCCGCGAATGCCGATCATGCCGCCGGTGGCAACGCAGATTCAGGCATCAAGTGCATGCAAACAACGGGCACGCTAGGCCGCTGCCTCATCACAAGGTTCTTGCGAATCGTCTGATGCAGATGCGCGCCGTTGATGAGCGGCAGCTTGTCGCGACGCGCGGGCGTCTGCTTGTTGGACAGCACCCGAACGGAGGTGGTGCTGCTAGGCTGACCCAACTGGCCTTATGTCGGCTCGGCTTGATAAGCATTTGGATGATACGCAGGTCAGTGCGATATCCTGCCTAGCGCGACCATTTTTCGCCTCTCTTATCGTCCAGAACGGGGTCAGTTGATTGTGTGCAGACGGAAACGGGCAAGCGGTCTACCCCGATGTTTTGCCCTTGGCTTCTTGGTGTGGGTGCTCGCATCTGCCACGGCGACCAACGGCTTCGCCGGGGTCGACGAAGACAGCAGCGAGCTATCGCTCGAAGAGCAAGGCTTAGCAGAATATCGCGCCATGGCGAAGCGTCAGGCCGACAACTACGATCGCGCCCAAGACATCTCGCCTCGGCAATTGCTCCTGTTGCTGGAGGTCTCTGAGCGCACAGGGACAAACTTGGGGCAGGCGTTAGCAACCGGCGAGTTCGAGAGCGCAAAGACCTGGAACGACTTCGTTCGGCCGACCATCGGAAACGGCAGGTTAGGCTCAGCGACGGGCGTCTGGCAGTTTATTCCCTCGACCTTCCACCAGATCATCAAGCGGTACGGCTCCGACCTCCTAGCCGCGAGTTCGGCGGACGAGCCCCTAGGGCGTGAGCCTTTGGACCTGGCAGCCGGGCCGTTCAGCGATGCCCAGGTGCGCGCCATCATCCAAAATACCGTTGACGGGGTACGGGGTGCCGATGACGAGCAGCTTCAACTGCTGCGACACAATTTCGCGGTGCTGGCCTTCGCCAA
Organism: uncultured Gammaproteobacteria bacterium; assembly: GCA_963698775.1. Taxonomy (GTDB): domain Bacteria; phylum Pseudomonadota; class Gammaproteobacteria; order Chromatiales; family Chromatiaceae; genus Thiohalocapsa. Next base: position 23,866 of record CAVOSE010000007.1, on the reverse strand, counting down.
GCACTATCTGAGTGTCGCATCCGGGGCCAAGACACCTGAAGAGGACTATCTGTTCCACTTTCTCGGGGAAAAGCGTGGCAGGGAGATCTTGGCGCTAGCGCGAGGGCAAGCCAGTCAGACCCTGAGCGTCCGACAGCCAGAACCCACCTTGGCGTCCAGCGGGGGACCAAGGTTGGCCCTGGCAGGCACTCAGAGGGAACAAGCCATGCTTCGAAGGCAGGGGGTCTTAAGCCCAGCGTCCGGCAAGACAACGCGGTCATCGCGCCCCGATCGAGAGGACTTCGTGGTCTTAGACCGGGCTGTCCCTCAACGCCACCTCCGCCCGGGATTGCAGCGACGTTCGCTCGACGGAACCGGCTCTAGTCGCATCGGTTCAACGATAAGTCGCCTGCCCCTGCGTTCGTTACCCGACTCTGCAACCTGGTCGAGTCCAGGCCTGGTGAACTCGCCGCGCGTGTCATCCGAGTGGGGATTCCCCGCTGACTCTCCGGTCGTGACCGGAAACCCGGGGATGTTCTATCGCGATGGCCGCAAAAAGACCGATCCCTATACCTGGGCGGAGTTCATGAGCGCGCTCGCCAAACGCGTACAGGCTAAGCGGCAACCCGCAATGGTCCGCGCGAAATATGGCGTAGGCTTTCAGATCAACGGCGGCGACATGCCCGGCTGGGCGATGAACACCGACGAGCCCACGGAGGTGGTGGAATTCCGTCATGAGATCAGCGGCAGCGTGCTGGTACCTAAAACGCTGATCACTGGGCCACTGGATTTCGCCGAGACGCACGATTACAGGAAGCGTCTCGCCGAGCTGATCCGGGAAGGCGAGACCAGCCCCACGTCGCCGTCGTCCGTCGTCTCGGCGTTCCAGCATCTGGGCGTCTTGGCGCCTGGTGACAAAGATTTCGATGCCGACAGCCCGGAAGTTGCGTGAGGCCTTGCAGGCCTTTCGCAAACTGGTTGGCAAGGCGGAACCGGATGATCCGGCGTACGTGGACAAGCTAATGCCCGCCGAGCGCGTCGCGCTGGAGATCTACGATCAGCGTATCGCACGCTATGCCGCCTTTCAGTTCAGTCAGCAGGCGTCGATGGGACAAGCCTTGGACCTCATGTCGATCCAACGCCGGCTAAAGCGCCATCAGCGCGCCTCGAGACCCCACATCGCCCGCCTACAACAGGCACTCGCCGAAGAGGGCCTGCAGACCCAAACACGTCAGGCGAAAGCGCAACAAGCCCGCGCACTTCGACGGTATCGCCGGCAAGCTGACCCTGGGCTCGCTCGACCGGTTTCAACTGCGCAACGGTCTCCTGCAGACCCATGGTCTGTTAGACCCGGTGACCGTCGCGATGCTGGGGCTCCCACCAATGGGTCAAGAAATCTTCTGGCCGCCGTCCGGGCCTCAATGTCCTGTCGAACCAGAGGTTGAGTTAGCTCAGCACTGCGAGACCAGGCTCGGCCCGGAGCATCTCTCGCAGCGATGGAGCCAGGAGCGACGATGGTGGAAACCCGAAAAAGGCTGGGACAGCGCAGCCAACCAAGACGGCCTACTGTAGCCAGATCAGCAAAATGACCGGAGCGTCTCACTCAGAACGGCTATCGCTTGGCGCCGGCGGTGTTCCGCCGGAGATGCAGGCCGAACTCGTGGAGATGACCTGGCTCGATGATGACCGGCTGCTGACGATTGCCGATTCAACGATGCCCGACGAGGACCAGCAGCGCATGGCGGAGTTAAGCAACCACGACGGGCTCGCGCCCGCGCAACACGACGCGCTCAAGGCGCTCCGCGACAGCTAGGGCAAGATGACCCTGCGTAAGGCGTACGCGCTGGCTTTGTTGAGCGTTCGCAGCGGAAAACGGTTGCTGGCCGACGCCCAAGCCGTTTACTGGTCGACACGATCCCTCGCACCTTGCGCGATCGGGTCACGATCGGCGCCCGCCATCGTTGCGGAGACTGTCTGACAGGCCAGCGCGTTAGCGGCGCGCAGATGCACATCGAGCACATCGTCCCCGCCCGGCGACTTCGGGTCCAGGCCGGCTGGCATCCGCCGGAGGACACCGCGGCGTAACCCGACCCGCGCCGGTAGGCGACGCCAACACCAAGTGGTTCGGCCAGGCGTCTGCCCCGCTCCGCCCTCTTCCCACCTCCCGGTAGTTCATAACCTCCTTTATGTACCATACCCGCACATCTGCCGGCGTGTGCAACACTCACTCACAGCCCTAACTGGGCGCGTAAAGACTTGGGATCTCGAGGCAGGTAGCTTCGGTGACAGTCCGCTGCCGACGTGGGGCGTCGCAGCGGTGCCGATGAGTTTCCGCTTCCGACCCACTGCGGCCACTCCGTCAGCAAACCGCGATGTCTGCGATGCGACCCAGAGCGGACATTGCGAACGTCACCTAATGCCTCGCGGATGTCAGGATCGCGTCTGTCTGAGCCCTTCCCGCTTCAGACAATTCTCCGGAGCCGAGGCTGGACTGAGACCTGCTCGGTCATCCCGAGCCCGGCTCGCACTTCAATCAGCGCACCGCCTGTTAGCCGCGGTCTCCTGTGAGAGAGGGTGCAGCCGCCCGTGTGTTCCTTCTGACCGCTGCGCCCCAAAATGCTCGTCCTATCGCTCGCGAAAGCGCGCTCTTGAACCGCTCGCGAGGCCCGTCGGCACCTTCGTTAAGCGTTGACCAGCTCTCCGGCCTTCTCTAACCTCACGTATCAGTCGGTCCTGGACTCGCAGGGGCGCTGGATATCCTATCCGTGAAGAAGCATGGAGCGCTGACGGAGCGCCATCAGCTCGGTCACGCCAGACATTTCATCCGGACGACTTCGCACGACTGAAAGCGCTCGATCTGACGGCCGATTTCTGACCAGTGGTGTGGTTTCTGGCGGATATCGCCAATGCCCAGATTCCGCGGATCGGGGTGCGGAGCGAGTGAACTACTGGAATCCGAGAAAATCGTTGGTCGCGGCTTGATCGCCGCAAGTATCCAAATCGTTCTCTTTCTCACCCTGCTGCGCATGGATTCAGTTCTGGCCGCTACACCGCCCTGCGGAGCCATCGAGGTGCTACGACGATGATGTCCGAAGCCACGGGACTTGCTCCCATGCAGGATCTCCTGATCTCATTCTGCGTAATTCTTCTGGGACTGGTCGGTCTCATTATCGGCGGTGACCTGCTGGTGCGCGGTGCGTCCAAGTTGGCCGCAGCAGCCAGGATCAGCCCGCTGGTGATCGGCATCACCGTGGTGTCGTTTGGCACCAGCGCGCCCGAGCTAGCAGTGACGGTGCAGGCAGCCATCGCCGGTTCGCCTGAGTTGGCCGTGGGTAACGTGGTGGGCAGCAATATTGCCAACGTGTTGTTGATTCTTGGTGCGGCGGCGCTGATTGCGCCGTTGGCGGTGCAGAGCCGTATCGTTAAGGTCGACCTGCCGATGATCTTCGGCGCCGCCCTGGCGTTTTGGCTCATGGCTCTGGATGGGGTGATCAGCTGGGTCGACGGCGCCATCTTGTTCGCCGCCCTATTGGTCTATCTGGTCTGGTCCATCAAGCAGGGTAGCGGCGAGCAGGAAGAGGTGCAGCAGCAGTTCTCCGACGCCGCGGAGCAGAAAAGCAAGCAACCCAAGGGCGGCAAGACGATGCGTCTGGCCAAGCAAGGTCTTCTTCTGGTCGGCGGGTTAGTCATCCTGGTGATCTCCGCCCAGGGCATGGTGGCGGGCTCAACCGAGATCGCCCGCCACTTCGGCGTTAGCGATTTGGTTATCGGTCTCACCGTGGTGGCCATCGGCACCTCGCTGCCGGAGTTGGTCGCCTCGGTGGTGGCCAGTTGGCGCGGTCAGGGCGACATCGCCGTGGGCAACGTTGTGGGCAGCAACCTGTTCAACATTCTGGCGGTGCTGGGCATCGGTGCCATGGTGGCACCGGACGGCATCCCGGTGCCCCGCGATGCCTTGTATCTGGACATCCCCATCATGATCGCGGTCACCTTTGCCTGCTTGCCGGTGTTCTTTACCGGCTGCCGCATCAACCGCGCCGAGGGCGCGGTACTGCTGGGCTACTTCATCGCCTACACCACCTATGTGGTCATGGGCGCCACCGACGCCAGCTATACCCGTAGCTTCGAAATCGCCATGCTGGGCTTTGTGATCCCCATCACCCTGCTGGGCATCGGCTATAGCGTCTATCAGAGCATGCGGATGAGACGCGCGAATTCGGCTTGTTGAGGTAAAGCGAACAGACGCTCATCATGTCAGGGAAGAAGATGGGATGGAGGAGAGCAACGAGCGCAGCGAGCACGGCATCTTCGCCACGACCTTCCTGATGCTCTTTCTGGCGGAGATGGGCAAGAAGACCCAACTCGCGGTGGCTGGCATGGCGGGCCGCGGATACCGGGCGATTCTTGGCTCCGACGATGGCTGAACCTCTGGGTAAAGCCTTAACATACGACGCAACGAAGCCAGGCTTCACTCAGGGTCCTGAGGATACGTATCTATCGCGCCAGGATTGCCAGATGCGGATCGACGACGGCCTGACGGGTATGCAGGCCGGGGGAGCCCAGCATCTATAACACTGGGTGTAATCCTCTCACTATTCTCCAGAAATTCAGCCGTTCCCCGACCACTCACTCTCCAACCCGGCTGCCAATATTCCACTGGCCTCCTCCAGCGTCACTGTTCTAGCAACAGGCCCATGCCTGTCTTTCCCCTTCACGTCGTTTACATACCGCTCCTTCTTCTTCGAGAAACGCTGCCTTACCGCGTACAACGCGGGATTCCCCTCGGCGTCTGTCGATACAGCAAACGCATAGCGAATTTTGCCTTTTGGGATCTTATTCCGGATCTTTTTCTTCTTCATTTTCACGTTACCTCTTTTGGGTTGGATGTTTCATCACGCATTCGCGAACGGGGGTTTTTCCTCCGACTCCATTTGGTCGCAGACTTCTAAGATTCGCCCCTCATACTGGCAGCGAGCAACCGGCCAATTTTCCCGCACTGCGATACGGAGAAAGAGGCGGAGATGGGGTCTGCAATCGACCCAAGAAGCGACACTGGTCCTTGGAGCGCTAAGACCCTGATTGTGAACTATAGCGGACACTAACCCGAGCGTTGTGCTCATCTCGATGCCGCGCCCATCGAGCACATGCTCAACCACATCGGCAAGCCGCCACACCCGCATCCCTCCGCGCCCGTCCGGGTCTTGTTAGCGGTCAACGTGACACACACGCCCGCGGTCATTATCGATGATGCTGACTGCACAAGGCCGCGTGTTAATTGGCAGCGCAGCGTGGACACCATGGTCGACTTGGTCGACGATTTGGGCTAATTTCAGCCGCTATGGACGATCTACAAACCACTACGCCGCCGAAGCGCTTTTCCGGCAAGCAGGTCCTGCTGTTTGTGCTGCTCACCATTCTGGTAACAGCTGGGCTCAGCTTCTGGCTCATCCGCACCTACATCCAGCCGGCCGATTTCAGACCCGTGAGCCTTTCCGCCCGCGAGCAGGCCGGGCTCGATGTCAAGCTGCAACAACTCGGCGTCAACCCGCGCGAGGTGCTACCCGACGCCAAGCGCGAGGACCGGTTCGAGGCGGAGGGTCGGCTGATCCCGGAGCGATACAGCGAGCGGCCTGGCAATCGCGACATCCGCATGAACGAACGGGAGCTCAATGCGCTGATCGCCAGCAACCCGGAGCTGGCGCGGCGATTCGCGGTCGACCTCTCGGAGAATCTGGCCAGCGCCAAGCTGTTGATCCCGGTTGACCCCGATATGCCCATGCTCGGCGGAAGAATCTTGCGGGTCAATGCCGGGATCGAATTGGCCTATAGAGACGAGCGTCCCGTGGTCAGGCTGCGCGGTGTCAGCATCATGGGAGTACCGGTACCCAATGCCTGGCTCGGGAACCTCAAGAACGTCGACCTCGTGGAACAGTTCGGCGCCGGGCCGGGATTCTGGAACAGCTTTGCCGCCGGAGTCGACCTGATCGAGGTGGCCGACGGGCAGCTGCACATCAAGCTCAAAGAGTGATGCGACGCGGCTGGCTGGCCGCTAGGCGGGCCAACACTGGTGTCTGATCGTTGCCAGCGGGGCAGCCGCAACCTTACTCGCAGACAAGGCGCAACGTCTTCCGGCCACAGCTACCGACGAACAGGAAATCCAATGCGCGCTGCAGAGCCGGTAGGGCCTGAACACTGCCGTTCGGTCGTGGCGTCGTCAATGTCCGCTTCTGGCCGCCTGTCGGGCTTGCTCCGCCGAGTGCCTGCTGTCTGGCCCTCTGCGGACGCCACCCTAGCTGACGGCCAGGGCAGGTCCCGACCCATTCCAGCCACTGTTGTCTCGGGGATGAAGGTCCGCAGTAGAGCGGACAGCTGACCTTCTCAACGTGCACGAGTTGCATAAACTGTCCCTGCACTTGCAACGAACGCGGCGCCGGATGGATTGATGGCCTACCAAGCACTGCCGCCTTAACGCTCTCCTACCAGCTCCCGGGCGCGTGCGCGCAAGTCCTCGTCGTCATCGTTTATACCCAGCAGGAGTAAGGCATCGGCGGCAGGTGTGCCGAACTCGGCAATCAGTTCCAGCGCCTCTGCGCGCACAAAGGGATCGCGGTCACCGATCAGCGCCTGCCCAAGCAGATGCAGCGTATCGCCTGCGTGATCCGCCAACAGATACAAGGTCTCCGCACGAATCTCTTGGCTCCGATCGCTCAGCCCCCTCGACAACGGCTCAATGGAGCGATCGCTGCCCAGGTTCGCCAGTTCGGTGAGCGCCTGGCGGCGGATATCCTCGCCATTCGCCTCATCGTAGACATCGCGCAGCGACTGGATGGCCTTGTCTTCTGGCAGATACCACAACGCTTGGAACTGGTCGGTGTAGAATTCCCAGTTCTTATCCTGCATAACCGGTTCAATGGACATTGGCGCCGGACGCTCCCCCAGCATCGCTTCGGCTTGGTCGCGGATATGCTGCAGCGGATCATGCATTGACGCATACCGAAGCATCGCGGTACTCGCTGGACCCTCGATTCCAGCCAGTAGGTCAATCGCCTGTTGACGAAGCGCGGCATCCGGATCTGAGATCATCGCCTGCCCCAGCATAGGGACCGCGACGGAACCTTTCTCACCCAGTGCGAGGATCGTCTGTTCGCGTACGATAGGATTCGGGTCTCCGAGCATCTGCGCAAGAACCTCTACGCTGGCGGGAGATGCAATCATCCTCAATTGGTCGATGACGAAAAGCCGGCTGTCCGCGCCGGCGTCATCGATCACTAACTGTTTGAGCCAATCGAGACTCGCGTGATCTGCCTTGGGCACGCCTTGCAGTTGCCGTGTCTGAACCGACGAGTCGGGCTTTGCATTGTCCGCAGACGCGAGAAATGGCTCCGGTCGCTCCGCCGAAGGCACTTTGGCAGCGGGTAGCTCACCCGGCGTCCAGAGTGAAGTGCTCAGCAATGGTACCAGCGCCATGGCCAGTGCAGCGGCCAGGCCCCAGCGTAAAACCTTCGACTTGGCAGAGTCGTGCATGCGCTTGATCTCAGGAGATCTGCTTTGAACTCGGGACGTCATTCTCGCCGTTATCTCCCAGGCATGGACGGTCTGAGGGCGCTCGCGGCGCTCGGGGTCTTCTGCGTTCACCTGAACCAGATCCTCGACATTGACCTGTACTGGGGCATGCTCGACCTCGGGTTGCTGATGCGCAACGGCGAGGTTGGCGTGGCGCTGTTCTTCGTGCTCAGCGGATTTCTGCTGAGCCGACCCTTTGTCGTGCATCTCCGTGACGGGGCGCCCCGCCCGTCGCTGCGCCGATATTGGCTGCACCGCGCCGTCCGCATCTTACCCGCCTACTACCTGTGCTTGCTTCTGCTGGTATGGCTGAGTGGTGTCTGGCGGGTGCCCGATGGCCGCCTGGATGTGCTGTTGCACCTCCTCTTCATCTTCAATCTTGTGGAGTTCAGCATCCTCAGCATCAACCCGGTGTTTTGGACGCTGGCGGTGGAGATGCAATTCTATCTCTTGCTGCCCCTTGTGCTGGTCCTGCATCGTCGGCTGGTGATCTCGCTGTTGATCATTGCCTGCGCGAGTTACCTCTTACATGCCGGACTGAATCACTGGTTCGCGTGGCGCATTCCTTGGCCCTGGAGCAACTGGCAGCCATGGCTGCGTCCCCACGGGGCCGTGCTCAACCACTCGCTGTTCGGCCACCTGCCACACTTCATCCTGGGGATGGTCGCCGTCGTACTTGCGGACAGGCCGCCGCTGAGCAATCTGGGGCCGCGAGTTGCCAGTGCGGCATGGTTGGCCCTGATCATTACGCTGGCACTGCTTCTTAGCACCGGTTGGGCCGACTGGGTAGCGCTGCCCTACGGCCCGTACTATCTGCCGGGCGTGCCTTTGATGCTCGCCCTTCTGGTCCTACTGACGCCGCACGCGGATCCTGTCTGCCAGGTGCTTGAATATAGGCCTGTGCGCTACCTCGGGCGCATCTCCTACGGGATCTACCTCTACCACCTACCGGTGATGTGGCTGATCGACCGGCAGATGATGCTGCGGGGTTGGGACGCCCAGGCGTACAGCTGGCAGTTCAGCCTCGCGGCCTTGTCACTCAGCGTGGCGGCCGCTTCTCTATCCTATTTTTTTGTGGAGCGGCCGATGCAGCAGCGCCTGGCAAGTCACTCTGACGGCGTTCCAGCTGCATGATGTTCGGCCAAATGCGCCGCGACCTTCTCATTCAGCTCAGGCTTCCAAGTCTCAGGCATGAGCGCGTCGATCTGACTGAGGAGGGTCGCAGCCTCCTCACGCGTCATTGCGTCCGCCGCGGCCCGACGTGCGGCGCTTGCCCAGAGGTAGGACTTGGCGAGATCTTGCGCCGGCGGACTTTCGGGGGACGCCTCGGAACGATTGTGCCAATAGATCACCGCGAGCGGCAGGTAGGAGGCAGCGTAACCCTGCGTCGCGGCTCCCTCCAACCAGCCCAACGCCTGCGGCGGAGCCAACTCCTCCACGCGGCCGGCCAGTATCATCATGCCCAAGGCATGCTGGGCTTCGGCAACCTGCTTGGTCGCGGCCGCGTGATACCAAGTCAATGCCTGCTGTTCATCGTGGATATCCTCATCCTCACTGGCGAACCAGCGCGCCAACTGCAACATCGCCTGTGGGCTCCCCGCGCCCGCGGCCTCGCTGCAAAGCCGCAAGGCACGTGGCTTGTCCAAAGGCACCCCCTGACCCAGCATGTGCAACTGTCCGAGTGCACACCCGGCTTGGAAATTCCCTTGCTGTAGCGCTCTGCCGTACCATTCGGCGGCCTGCGCGGGATTCGGGGCGCCGCGCACACCGTCGATCAGGCATTCGGCGTGACGGACGAGCCCGGTCGGTATATCGCCTTCTGCCGCCTTCTCGTACCAGCGGCAGGCCTCCGCCCGATCCCCGGGTCGCCCCATGCCGAGGTCATACATCAGGGCAATCGTGAAGTCCGCCAGCGGATGGTCGATCTGCTCAAACTGCTCATAGGCCGTTCTGTAGTCGCCCTCGGCGAGGCTCTTCTGCGCGCGCTGCAGTTGGCGTTGGGCATCCGCCATGACGGACAGGGGCAGACAGACCACAAGCGGGATCAGAAACGACAGGGGCAGGTGGCAGGTGCGCGACATGGGACTTCGCCGAGATGGTGACGACGGACCAAAGCGTTCGTGCCTTTGCGCCGAAACAGGCACCGGCCGGGGCCGGTGTCCTGCGAGAGCGCGGGAGCCGATCAGTTGCGCGACGGGTAAACCCCCTGCAAGGCGATCACATGGTAAATGCCGAGGTAGGGATCACGAATGCTGAAGGACTGACCGCCACCAGCAGTGTCGATCGTGGTGGTGGCACCGGCTGTCACCGTCGTCGTCGCGGTGTTCTCGATCGCCGTGTCGACTGTTGTGTCCACGGTGCCGCCGGCTCAGTACCACCGAGCCGCTGTGCATGTCCACGTCCGGGGCATTCGATGAGTAGGATCTGCCCTTCACCGCCAGGCTGTTCCCTAACGCAGACTTCTCGTTTGGCCTGCCCTCGTAGGCCCGGAGGGTCGCGCTCACGCTGCTGAGGGTCGAGATTGCCGTGGACGTGGCGGTGGAGTTGACGGCGGTATCCGCGGTGGCGGTCACGGAAGTCGAGGCGGCATGCGAGTGCGGCGGCATCTGAGCGAGCGTCAAGGTATGGGTCTCCGAGCCGCCACGATCACCCCAGCGGATGTTACTTAGGCCGGGGCCTGAGCCGACATGCACCGCAGAACGGCCCCGAAGATCCGGCAGACCGAAGGAGGTCCGCCCATCACCACCGAAGGTGGTACCCAGCAAAGAAAAAACTGCAGAGTATTGGCTGATTGGTAGCAATTGGCCGTCGCAGGTAGCCCAGCCCCGTGGGGCAAAGCCGAAACCGACCGCCGTGATTTGGCCGATAAAGGGCTCTGAGGCGTTTGCCTGAGTGGCAAACCCAACCGCACCGGCGAGAAGGCTGCCGGCCAGCGTGTACCTGGCGGCCGTCATCGTCTGTTTCATCATCATGTCACCCCATTTGTTCGGACATAAATTACACGCCATGCCGCCAATCAAGGAGGACGTGACGCTCCAGGCATGCTCCTGACGGCTTGGTTGAGCCTTTTAGTCAGGTATCCAAGACGACCTCGAGATTCGGCCTCGACGTCGGAAAAGTCAAGACAATAGTCAGAAACTGCAGCGTTTCGGTGAAGGCCAATATTCTCAAATGCTAACGGGTATTTGAAATATCGGCACCTAAGGGTGGGCGGCTACCAGGTCCCGGTTCATGATCCGTGCGGTCCTCCGGGATCTTCAGGTGTCACGTTCCACCATTTTCACCGACCCGGAGATTCGATCCGCTTTTCTTCTGTTGGGAGTGGCGCTCTGGCGCGCGTCGCGCCAGGCGGATCATCAGCTCCCGCAGCGGCGCGGGATAGCACAGGAACGCATCATAAGTTGCCCCACTTTGTGCAATGGCATCTCGCCCGCCTCTAGCTGTTTGACCAGGAACGCCCGGGAGACATTTAGCAGATCAGCGGCCTATTGCGTCATCAGTTCCGCGTGAATCGGCACCAGTGACACCGCATTGCCCTGCGCCATTCGGTTCAGTGTTCAGGATATCGACCAGCATTTGGATTGCCGAAACCGGCACCGTCACATCGGCGCAGCTGGGCCGATTCGCCTTGGCCGACGCGTGCAGCGAGCAGGCGACTGCTGTCGACCGCCAGCACCGCCTCTGCATCGGTCGGCATTCGCATCCCGCGATAGGTCTGCGCTGTGTTGCTCATCACTGGAACTCTCCGAGGCGTCAGATGCGGCTTTGAGGATAGCGCCATCAGACAGCTTATTGAAATATTCGAAACGCAGTGCCCGAGCAGCGGAACCCTGCGCTGGTTGCAGGTCGAAGCGGAACCCTATGGGCGGCTTGACCCGGCAGGTTATGGCCGGAAACTGTAAGTCTGCTCTCCGCCGACGAGCGTCTGCTGCCTGCACCGCAGCGGACGGGACGGGTGAAGGGCCCGACTGTCTGCAGTTGGCCGCTATGTGAAGCTTCACATAGTTTGTAGCTACACATAGTGGCCGGTTGCGGTCGTAACCCTGACTCAGGACGAGCAGGCCTTGCGTAGATCCTCGGTGGGACCGGTTGCGGTGGAGCAATCCGAGCGGGTTAGGGCGGACTGCTCTGAGAAATCTCGCTGAAATACAGTGCGCGAAAACACGATCACTGTGGTATCACGGGGCTTTCGCCGTGGCTACGGGGATTGCTTCGAGATACCGATGGCGAGCCGCAGAATCAGGCAACGATGAGGACGCTGGCGTAGCCGAGCGCCAGTCCGACGATGGAGGCGACCAGCACGTCGCTTGGGTAATGCAGGCCAAGAACGATGCGCGAGGCGGCCACCAACACCGTGAATGGCACCAACAGCCAAGCGAGCTGCGGATAGTAGAACAGCGCGACGGTGCTGAAACTCACCGCCTGCAGCGTATGGCCTGATGGGAAGCTGTAGCGGTCGAGCGGTGGCGCGCCGGCGGTGATGTCCATGTCGTAGTGGCAGGGACGCACGCGCCTCGTCATGCCCTTGAGACTCTTGTAAAGCACCAGTGCCACGCCGCTCGTGAGCAACATGTGCAGTGCGGTCTCGAGGCCGTACAGCCCGTCCACCAGCGGCATCACCACCATCAGGCTGTACCAGAAAACACCGTTGCCGAGCCGGCTGATCAACGCAAACGGACGGAAGAACCAGCGCTGGCGCGTGGATTGGCTCCAGCGCCGGCAGACCGGTGTCTCCAGCTCATTCAGTAGTCGCAGCCATGGTTTCATGTCGGCCTCTGGCATCGGCGTGATGCCGGATGACTTCGCGCAGGCGCTGCTCGACGCCGCCGATGACCCGATCCCAGCTCAGCGTTTCGGCCGTCTTGCGTGCCCGAGCACCCATGCATCGCAGTCTATCGCAGTCGGACGTTGCTGCAACCGTTGCGTCGATGAAGGCCTCGCGATCGGCCATCGGTACGAGGACGCCGTTCAGCCAACTGTCGATGTGTTCGTGGGCCGCGGCGTAATCGAAGGCGACCACGGGTAGGCCGCTGGCCATGGCCTCTGGCACCACATTGCCGAAGGTTTCGGTGAGGCTCGGAAAGACGAAGCAATCCGCTGATGCGTAGTGCCGAGCCAGGTCCTCCCCAACCCGGACGCCGGTGAAGACATAGTTCGGATGGCGGCGTCGCAGACGGTGCAGTTCCGGCCCGTCTCCGACCACAACGCAGCGCGCGTGGCGATGCGCTGCGGTGACGCCGTCGAACGCGTCCAGTGCAAGATCGATGTTCTTCTCCGGCGCGATGCGTCCGACATAGAGCGCAACCACCGACGCGTCGTCACAGCCCCACTGGCGGCGCAAGGCATCGCTGCGGCGGGCAGCTGAAAAGAGCCTGGTGTCGACGCCGCGACCAAACACGTGCACGTTGCGAAAGCCATCTTCGTCCAGCTCATGTCCCAGCGCCGAGGTCGGCACCAGGGTGCCGTCGGAGCGATTGTGGAACTTGCGCAGGCTATTGATGATCGGGCGCATCAATAGCCCGTAGCCGTAGTGCCGGCTGTACTGGTGAAACTGGGTGTGAAAGCCGGTCAGTACAGCGATGTCGCCGGTGCGTGCGGCATTCAGCGCGGCGTGGCCCAGCGGCCCCTGCGTGGCGACATAGACGACATCGGGGCGACGGCGGCGCCAGAGATGACGCAGCCGCCAGAACACGGGCAGACCGAAGCGCAGACCGCGATAGCCCGGAATCGGCAGGCCTGGTACGAGCACTTGGCCCAGTGGCGCCCTGCCGAGTCCGTGGTCGGTGCCTTGTCGGGGTCGTATCACCGTCACCTGATGCCCGAGCCTGGTCAGACCTTCCACCAGCTGGCGCATGGTATTGGCGACGCCGTTGATCTCCGGCGGATAGGTTTCAGTGACGACAGCAATCGTCAGGCCGTTTGGATCACTGCTAGGCATGCGGTTACTCCGCGAGGGGTGTGGTCAGCGGTGCGTTGCGGCACGTGGCCGCGACCGCGTATCCCGCGGCACGCCGGATCTGAGCGCGGCGGCATCCGTCAAGCCGAGTCGCGCGGCGATAGCGACGCGGGCTGAGTCGGACAGGGTGCGACGGGCGCGGTCCGTCGCGTTGACCGGCTCGAGAAAGGCAACGTCGACGCGCATGCCCGGATGCCGCAGCACCCGCAGCAGGTGTGCGACGAGGGTGTCGTCGTCGACATAGGGCGCGATGGGGTCGGGCCTCGCATTGCTGCCGTAGCGGATCGCGACGGGTTGTAGTTCGAGGTCCGTCCGTTGTGCCGCCGCGAATAGCCGAGGATGGAAACGCCGCATCGAGCGGCCGTCGCTGGTGGTGCCTTCTGGAAAGATCATCACGGAACCACCGCCCTCGAGCCGCGCGATGATCTGTTCGATCGTCGCCGCGGTTTGGTTGGCGCCGCGCTTGATGAACAGCGTGCCCGATGCCCTTGCCAGCCAGCCAACGATCGGCCAACGGCGCACCTCGTCTTTCGACACGAAGGTCATGGGACCGAGTGCGCCGAGTACCGGAACGTCAAGCCAAGAGATGTGGTTGGCGACCAGCAAAGCACCCGCGCGCGCCTCCCCGGTCGACTGCAGCCTGATGGCCAGGCACTCACAGAGCCGGCGGTGCCACCATTGGGTTGCCGAGGGCACCCAGCCGGAACGCAGGCCGACTAGGCGCGACAGGCCGCCGGCCAGCGCGAGTAGTGTTCCTGTCACCACATGTTCCGTGACGCGCAGGGCGCGCCAGACCGGGCCGATGACGGCTTCCACGGCAATGTGCGGGTCAGTGTTCGGCAACGCGCTCAAGAAAGTGCCTGGCGTAGGCGGGATTGAGTTGGTTTACATCGAGCAGCATCAGCACGTCTCCAACCTCGAAGTTCGGGTCGCGGCAGGGTTCGCCGCAGGCCTTGGCGCCGAGGCGTACATAGGCCTTCAGTAATGCCGGAAGCGGCGCGTCGAGCATGTTGCCCGGCAGGTTGGAGTTTAACAGCGGCGCGCGTGGGACGACGCGCAGATCTGACGGTGCCATGGCCTGGCGACGCAGTCGGTTCATGATCGCCTGGGCCTGGTAGTCGCATTCCCCCAGTGGCACCGATGCGCAGCCGAACAGGTAGTCGATGCGGTGCAGCTGGATGTAGCCGGCAATGCCCGACCAGAGCACAGCGATGGCGGAGCCCTGCCGGCATTCTGGCGCAATGCAGGTACGCCCTACCTCAAGCAAGTGACCGGGCAGCGACGCGATTGGGCCAAGGTCGAATTCGCCCTCCGAGTACCAACGGCCGAGGCGCCGTGCGTCATCGCTGTTCAGTAGTCGCGTACAGCCAACCACGTCACCGCTCCTGGTCTCGCGCACGAGCAGGTGGTGGCAGTAGTCGTCGAACTCGTCGACGTCGAGGCCTGTATGGCCGGGTTTCAATGTTGCCCCCAGCTCTTGGCCGAAGACCCGATAGCGCAGCGCCTGTGCCGCGCGGACCTCGTCCGGTCCCGCGGCCAATTCGACATAGAGACGCTCCCCGCGCTTGACCGGCAGCGCAGACATGCTCGCTCCCATGATTGCCTTACCCCGCAGTGACTGAACAAGAGTCGAATGCGCGATCATAGCGACCCTCGATTGCAGCCGCGTGTGGGTGCCGTGAACGAACGATGAATGCACGGCTCGCGTTGATGTGGTGGGGCGAGTCCGGCCGGAAGCGGCCGAGAACGGCCTCGTGCACCGCTGCGGAAGTTCCGAGGCCGTTGGAGTACCCCTCTGCGCTGTGGGAGCGACTTGCAGTCGCGACTATCCCCGTCGCGGCCGTCGCGATTGCAAATCGCTCCCACAACCGCGGCTGGTCTCGGCATTTTCGCAGCGAAGCACTCGATTGCTTGGGGCGCCGAATGCTTGGAGATGAGTCAAATTTGCGTTCGTCGTTGTCGAAATCGACTACCCGACTACGATTGCGACAACGATGATCACGGCCCAGCTTGCTAAAACGGCGATCATGACTCGTTCGGTCTGAGGCGAAACCTCGCTGCTGCTTGGACGTTAGTCCGCAGGTTGTGGGGGGCGCAGCGACAGGATAGGCCAACCCCGTTCCCGCGCCAGCGCGCTCAAGCGTGGGTCGGGGTCCACCGCCACGGGGTGATCAACGCGCTCCAGCAGCGGTACGTCGTTGATCGAATCGCTATAGAAGTGGCTGCCGGCTAGGGTTTCATCCCGCGCCTGCAGCCACTGCTCGAGACGCTGTACCTTGCCGTGTTGAAAGGCGGGGATGCCGGCGACCGCGCCGGTATAGCGGCCGTCGCGCTGCTCCGGCTCGGTGGCGATCAGATGCGGGATGCCGTAGCGCTCGGCAATCGGCGCCGTGACGAAGGCATTGGTCGCGGTGATGATCAGCAGCGTATCGCCGGCCGCACGATGACGCTCGACCAACGCCTGTGCCGCCGGGAGGAGGATCGGGTCGATGCGCCTGGCGATAAAATCCGCCCGCCAGGCCAGCAGAGCGTCCATGTCGTGCGCGCTGAGGGGTTGCAGCGCGAAATGCAGAAAGGCGTCGATATCGAGCCGCTCGTCGCGGTAGTCGGCATAGAATCGGGCATTGGCCGCCTCATAGGCGGCGCCGTCGACGACGCCGATCTCCACCAGGTGTTGTCCCCAGAGGTAATCCGAGTCGCCGGCAATCAGGGTATTGTCGAGATCGAAGATGGCCAGCGGCATGCTCAGCTCCCGCGCTAATTGGTTGGTTTGCGACGAAGGTAGCGGAACGCCGGCATATCAGCAAAGACTGAATTACTCGTGGATTTGCCCCGCCCGCGCAGAGTGTGGAAAAATGCCGGGAAGCTCAATGAGGTACGCCACCTTGATCGACCGGGACGGTTTCAGGCCGAATGTTGGCATCATTCTTTGCAATGATCAGCGCAGACTCTTCTGGGGGCGGCGCATTGGTCAGAATGCTTGGCAGTTCCCCCAGGGTGGCATCAAGCCCGACGAGAGCCCGATGGAGGCCATGTATCGGGAACTCGAAGAGGAAGTGGGCCTGCGCGCGCAGCAGGTCAGCGTGCTCGGCTGCACCCGCGGTTGGCTCCGCTATCGGTTGCCGAAACGCTTTATTCGTCGCCATTGCGGCCCGATCTGCATCGGCCAGAAACAGGTCTGGTACTTGCTGCGGGTGACCTGCGGCGAGGGCGACTTCTGTCTCGACCGCTCCGCCAAGCCCGAGTTCGATGCCTGGCGCTGGGTGCGGTACTGGTACCCGTTGCGCGAGGTCGTGTATTTCAAGCGTCGCGTCTATGAGCAGGCCCTCCAGGAGCTTGCCCCGCTCCTTTACCCGGACAGTGTGCCGTTGCCGGAGCAGCCACCCGATGTGCGGGGAGCAGCTTCCGAACTCGCCCAGCAGGACGCGCGCGGACTCGGGTATCTGCGCCAACGTCGCTGAGTCCGTTCTTCAGTTGCTGTCGCCCGGCGCGCCGGCTTACCGGTAGAGACGTCGTCATTCCCCATGCTCGAGCCCTTGCGCCGTATCGTTCAAGCCGTTAACAAGGCCGCCTCCCTCGAGGACGCCCTGGAGATCATCGTACGCGAGGTAAAACAGGCGGTCGGCGCCGACGTCTGCTCGGTCTATCTGAATGATGCCGACCGTCGCGAGCACGTCTTGCAAGCGACCGATGGGCTGCGCGCAGACGCCGTCGGACGGGTCCGGCTGCCGTTGCACCGGGGCTTGATCGGCTGGGTAACGGAGCGCGCCGATGTCGTCAATCTGGACGACGGCAGCCATCATCCCCGCTACCTCTGTATCGAGGACACCGGTGAAGAAGGTTTTCGAGCCTTCCTGGGGGCGCCCATCATCCAGAACCGCAAGGTGCTTGGGGTGCTGGTGCTGCGCCAGCGCGAACCGCACGCGTTTTCCGATGACGAGGTCACCTTCGTTATCACGCTGGCCGTGCAGCTCGCGGCGGCGATTGCGCTGGCCCGCAACACCGGCGAACTCGACCGCATGCGTCGGCAGGATGGTCTATCGCATCGTTTCCTCGGCGGGATTGCGGCATCGCCGGGTATCGCCTTTGGGACCGCCTATGTTGTCTATCCCGCCGCCGATCTAGATGCGGTGCCAGACAAACCCGCAACGGACCCTGAGGCGGAGGTCCATGCTTTCCGGGTCGCGCTGGCGGATGTCGCCAGCGATATTTCGGG
This sequence comes from uncultured Gammaproteobacteria bacterium, assembly GCA_963698775.1. Lineage (GTDB taxonomy): Bacteria > Pseudomonadota > Gammaproteobacteria > Chromatiales > Chromatiaceae > Thiohalocapsa. The sequence continues at coordinate 6,152 of CAVOSE010000007.1, read as the reverse complement.
GATGGTATCGCGCATCGGTCACGGCCTGCGTGATGAGGACCGCGCGCTGTTTAACGCCTGGCGGCTGATGCTGGAGAGCGAATCCCTGATTGACGACACGCTGTCGCGCATCCGCGGCGGCAACTGGGCGCAGGGTGCGCTGCGCGACACCATCGCTGAGCACGCCGAGGTGTTTCAGCGCATGGACGACGCCTATTTGCGCGAACGCGGCTCGGATGTCCGTGACCTCGGTCGCCAGGTGTTGTTGCGGCTGCAGAATCGCGACGCCCCGCCGATCGCGTATCCGCCACGCACCATCCTGGTGGGCGATGAGATCAGCGCCATGCAGATTGCCGATGTGCCGCGCGAATCGTTGGCCGGCATCGTCAGCAGCACCGGCTCCGGATCGTCGCATATCGCGATCTTGGCGCGCGGCATGGGCGTGCCGGCGGCCATGGGCATTGCTGAGCTGCCGGTGGGTCGCATCGAGGGCCGCGACATGATCGTCGACGGCTACCGCGGACGGGTCTACGTGTCACCGTCGCCGACCGTGCGCGCCGAGTACGATCGACTCGCCGCCGACGACCGCGAACTGTCCGCGGAACTCGACGAGTTGCGCGGACAAGCGTCCCGAGACCACGGACGGCTACGCGTTGCAACTGTTCCTCAACACGGGCCTAGTGTCGGAGCAAAGACCGCTGGGTATCGAGGAATCCGCGGGGGTCGGGCTGTACCGTACCGAACTGCCGTTCCTGGTGCGTGATCGGTTCCCGGGCGAGAAGGCGCAGATGCAGAATTACCGTCAGGTACTCGAAACCTTTGCGCCTCGCCCGGTCGCCGTTCGCACCCTCGACGTCGGTGGCGATCCACGCCGCTGCCCTACTTCCGGTGCGGAAATCAAACCCCTTTCTTGGTTGGCGCGGCATCCGCATCACGCGCGACCATCCGAGATCTTCATCACCCAGGTCCGCGCCATGTTGCGCGCCGCCATCGGCCTCGACAATTTGCAGTTGCTGTTGCCGATGATCACCACGGTGGATGAGGTGGACGACGCGCTATTGCTGATCCAGCGAGCCTGCGACGAGTTGGAGGACGAGGGGTACGATGTCATGATGCCCCCGGTGGACGTCATGGTGGAGGTGCCGGCGGCGGTCTACCAGGCGGACGCGCTGGCCCGTCGGGTGTCGTTTCTGTCCGTTGGCACCAACGACTTGACCCCGTATCTACGCTCGCCGTCGATCGCAACAACGCGCATGTGGCGTCCATCTACGACGAATTGCACCCGGCGGTGCTGCCGGACGTTGATGACGGTGGTCGCCGGTGCGCGCGTTTATGGCCGCGAGGTCAGCGTCTGTGGGGAGATGGCCGGCGATCCGTTGGCGGCGGTGCTGTTGCTCGGCGTCGGCGTGCACGATCTCAGCATGGGCGCAGGCGGCCTGCTGCGCGTCAAGGGGGTTATCCGCGGCGTGACCGCGCCGGGCGCGCGAACTACTCCGCGTCGCACTGCAATGTGAAACTGGCCTTGCGGTGCGTCGCTTGATGATGGAAGCGCTCGAGGACGTCGGCCTCGGGCGAGACCTTGGTGCGGCCCGGTCGCTGAGCCGGGGCACTGAGATAACCGACGAACTCGGGAACAGCGGATAAGGCCCGCGCCGACTCCAGCCGCGGCCTCAGTCGCCGGAGTGGTAGGGCCGACTCAGTTCGTGCACGGCCTCGACCATGGCCGCCGGGTGCTCCGGGTTCACGTCCGGATGGATGCCGTGGCCGAGATTGAATACATGGCCGCCGGCGCCAAACTCGCCAGCACCTGGCGACCTGTGGCGAATACGATGCGGCGACGCGTAAAGTACCGAGGGTCCAGATTGCCCTGCAGCGCCACCTTGTCGACCCGGTCGCGGCGGGCATCGGCAAGATCGGTGGTCCAGTCCACCCCGAGCGCATCGCACCGGTATCGGTCATCGCTCCAGCCACTGGCCGCCGCCCTTGGTGAACAGGATGACGGGTACCTTTTGGCCATCCGCACTCGCGTTGCCGTCGACGATGCGCTCCATTAGCTTCAGCGAGAACTCGCGATAGTCGCTGCGGGGTCAGCACGCCGCCCCAGGTGTCGAAGATCATCACCGCCTGGGCGCCGGTCGCGATCTGGGCATTCAGTACCGATGACCGTATCGGCCACCATGTCCAGTAAAGCGTGCAGCAGCTCGGGCTGTCGAACATCATGGCCTTGATGTGCGCGAAGTCCTTGGTGGGGCCGCCCTCGACCATGTAGGTGGCCAGCGTCCACGGGCTGCCGGCGAAGCCGATCAGCGGCACCCGGCCATTCAGCTCGCTGCCGGATCAGGCGCACCGCATCCATCACGTAACGGAGTTCGCCGTCGGGATCCGGGACGCCGAGCCGCGCGATCGTCCCTGCGTTGCGTACCGGGTCTGAAGCGCGGGCCCTCGCCCTCGGCAAAATACAGGCCCAGGCCCATCGCGTCGGGAACGGTCAGAATGTCCGAAAACAGGATCGCCGCATCCAGCGGAAAGCGCTCCAGTGGTTGCATGGTCACTTCGCAGGCCAGTTCCGGGTTGCGGCACAGATCCATGAAGCTGCCGGCCGTTGGCGCGTGGCGCGATACTCGGGCAGGTAACGGCCGGCCTGGCGCATCACCCAGATGGGGTATAGGAAACGGGCTCGCGCAGCAAGGCGCGCAGGAAGGTGTCGTTTTTGAGCTCGGTCACTGAATCGGTCTCTAGTTCTGGTTCGTGGGTCTTGGTCCGGGCGGGGTTCCGCGAGGCCTGATAATGGGTTCGGCGTCTAGTGGCGCAGGATACTACAGCCGGCAGCGCCGCGGGCAGGACGCGCCGCCTTGCCTACGTCGGCCGACGCCAAATGCGGTACGGTCGGCGATGATGGGTATCGCGCATCTGGCCGAGCAGATCGAGTATCAGGGCGAGAGCGAACAACCTGACCTGGCGTGCCACATGGCCTCGCGCGTTGCGAAAAGGGGTACGCATAGAGGCATTGAACTCGGGCGAGCTATCGTCAACACCAATCGATACGACCGACACTGCCTGTTGGCGCGGAGCAATTCAGTGGCCTACGGTTTCGACTGCGCGTTGCTTCCATAGCGAAACAGTGCGACTTTGCACTTCGGCGTTTTCTAGGACCGAAGCACAAAGACAGGCACAACAAGACGAGCGGCGTTGCACACCACAGTCGACCCCACCATAGTGGAGGAGCCACTCCTAATGCACATGAAAGCGATTCCCGCGGCCGTCCTCGCCGCCCTTCTCAGCACCCTGGCCGCCGATCCAACGATGGCGGCCGGCAAGGCGAGGCCCAACAGTTTCTGGTGGCCTGATCAGATCAACCTCCAGCCCCTGCGCGATCACGACCCGGCGTCCAACCCCTACAGTGCGAATTTCGATTACGCATCGGCCTTCGCCGGTCTTGACCTCGCGGCAGTCAAGGCGGACCTGAAGACGTTGATGACCACGTCCCAGGACTGGTGGCCCGCCGATTTCGGCCACTACGGCCCCCTGTTCGTACGCATGGCCTGGCACAGTGCCGGCACCTACCGGGTGGCCGACGGGCGCGGCGGCGCCGGCGGTGGTCAGCAGCGCTTCGATCCCCTCAATAGCTGGCCGGACAACGTCAACCTCGACAAGGCACGACGTCTGCTCTGGCCGATCAAGCCAAAAGTACGGACGCAACATCTCGTGGGCCGACCTCATGGTCCTCGCCGGCACCGTTGCGATGGAGGACATGGGCTTCAAGACCTTGGTTTCGCCGGCGGGCGTGCCGACGACTGGGAGCCTGATATCGTCTACTGGGGCCCTGAGGCCGATATGCTCGGTCGGGAGCGCTACGACGCCAAAGGCCTTCTGGAGAATCCCCTGGCCGCGACGCAGATGGGCCTAATCTATGTCAACCCGGAGGGCCCGGGCGGCAATCCCGATCCGCTGGCCGCCGCCGAGCAGATCCGCGTGGCATTCGGCCAGATGGCCATGAATGACGAGGAGACCGTCGCCCTGATCGCCGGCGGCCACACCTTCGGCAAGACCCACGGCGCCGGCAAGCCGGCCGAGTGCGTGGGGCCTGAGCCCGCCGCTGCGCCGACCGAGCAACAAGGGCTGGGCTGTAGGCGAACAAGTGCGGTAAGGGCAACGCCGAAGACACCATCGGCAGCGGCCTGGAAGGTGCTTGGACCGCGGCGCCGACCCGCTGGACCATGATGTATCTCGGCAATCTGTTCAATTACGATTGGAGCAGACTCGCAGCCCGGCCGGCGCCATTCAATGGAAGCCAAAGGACGGAGCGGGCGCCAACACGATCCCCGACGCCCACGTCGAGGGCGTAAGCCATGCGCCGATGATGTTCACGACGGACTTGGCGCTGAAGTTCGATCCAACCTATCGCGAGATCTCCAAGCGCTTCCTCGACAACCCGGAGGAGTTCGAGCTCGCGTTCGCGAAGGCTTGGTTGCGAGCTGACCCATCGTGACATGGGACCCCGCGCCCTGTATCTCGGCGCCGAGGTACCGAAGAGGTGCTCGTCTGGCAGGACCCGGTGCCCGCGGTCGACCACGAGCTGATCGACGACAGCGACATCGCCGAACTCAAGCAGCGCCTGTTGACTGCGGGCCTGCCGACCGGAGAGCTGGTGCGTACCGCGTGGGCGTCCGCATCCACCTTCCGCGCAAGCGACATGCGCGGTGGTGCCAATGGCGCGCGCATTCGCTTGGCGCCGCAGAAGGACTGGCCGGCCAATGATCCGGCGGATCTGGCAAGGGTGCTGCAGACGCTGGAGGAAATCCAAACGACCTTCAACAACGGCGCGTCCGGCGGCAAGCAGGTCTCACTCGCCGACTTGATCGTCCTTGGCGGCGCCGCGGCCATCGAGCTGGCGGCCAAGGATGCCGGCTATGACGTGGAGGTTCCGTTCACGCCCGGGCGCACGGATGCAACGCAAGAACAGACCGATGTCGTGTCCTTTGCCGTCCTCGAACCGACGGCCGATGGCTTCCGCAACTCCCAGCGGGCGGTAACCGGCTGTCGCCGGTCGACACGTTGGTGGACCGTGCGGACCTGCTGGGACTGACGGTGCCTGAGATGACGGCACTGGTGGGCGGGATGCGCACCATGGGAGCCAACAGCCGTGGCACCAAGCGCGGTGTGCTCGCCGATCGCCCCGGTCCGCTCAGCAATGACTTCTTCGTCAACCTGCTTGACACAGGTACCGTTTGGTCGCCGTCGGCGGACGACGCCGGCATCTATGAGGGGCGCGACCGCGCGACTGGCGAGCTGAAATGGACGGCGACGCCGGTAGACCTGATCTTCAGCTCTAACGCCGAGCTACGGGCCATCGCGGAGGTCTACGCGTCGGCGGACGGCGGCGAGGAGTTTGTCCGAGACTTCGTCGCGGCATGGACCAAGGTCATGATGGCCGACCGCTTCGACCTAAAGCAGGGATAGGCAACAGCCGCTCGGGCCGTGGTTGGCATCAGCCCGGCCCGAGCACTCGGATTGCGGGCAACGCGAACCGGGCCACAACCGTTACAATCGGCCGCATGGACGTATCCCACATTCTCGACTCTCTGAACGAACCCCAGCGCGAGGCCGTGACCGCCGAGGCGGGCAATCGGCTGGTGCTGGCCGGCGCCGGCTCCGGCAAGACCCGCGTGCTGGTGCATCGAATTGCCTGGCTCATCCAGGTACAGCAAGTCCGCCCCTGGGGGCTGTTGGCGGTGACCTTTACCAACAAGGCCGCTCGGGAGATGAAGACCCGCATCGAGGAGATGCTCAGCGAACCCGTCGGCGGCCCTGTGGGTGGGCACATTTCATCGTCTCGCGCACCGGTTCTTGCGTGCGCACTGGAAGGACGCACGACTGCCGCAGCAGTTTCAGATCCTCGACTCCGACGACCAGTTCCGCATGATCAAGCGTCTGCTGAAGACCTTGGAACTGGACGAGGCACGTTGGCCGCCGCGGCAGGTGCAGGGCTTTATCAACAAGCAGAAGGACGAGGGCCGCCGCCCCAACCACCTCGACAGCGGTGGCGACTTCTACCAGCAAAAGATGATCGAGCTCTACCGCGAGTATCAGCGGCTGCGAGCGCGGCGGCGCGGTGGATTTCGCCGAGCTGCTGCTGCGCGCCCACGAGGTGCTGCGCGATCGGCCGGATGTGC
>CAVOSE010000006.1:0-31675 GCA_963698775.1 uncultured Gammaproteobacteria bacterium | reverse complement strand
GGTCGCGCAGGTCGGCCGGGCTGTCGATGCGGCTGAGGAGGGGGTAAGCCTGGGCGGAGGGGTCTTGGCGCTGTTCGGTCATCCTTCGGTATCCCTTTGTTTGGGCGATGAACAACAATGTTAGTGCAACCACCTCAATTACGGGAGCGAGAACCTTGCCCTCGATCAAACAAAGGTGGCAGGAAACCCCATTCGCCGCAATCAGGCCGTGATCGCGGCCAAAAAGTACGGCCGCAAACGCAGAGAAGACAGCACGGGGCTGTCTTCTTTCATAAGACGTGCGGTAACGGAGTCGGCGCGGCGCCGACCCCGTTCCGCCGCCGGTTCTGGGCGAACCGGGATCAGACGATCGACATCACCTGAGACATCAGCTGCGCAGCAGAGGCTGCGGCGGGACCGCCGAGCCAGTTGAAGTCTGCACTGCTAAGCAGGATGAAGTGGATCAACAGGGCCAAAACGGCGAGGAATCCGAAAAGGGCAACCAGACTCCTGCGCGGATCGAAGATCTGCCAAATCTTATGCATGAGTTATCTCCTATGCATTGGGTGGGATGTCGCAGATTGCTGCGGACTTCCCGTAGTATGAACTGGGTTTACCGGAACAATTGGGCCTATTACAGCCAGGGGCGCCAGAGCCAAGCCAACAGATGCGCGAAGGCAGCGACGCCGATGAAACCGGTCATGCTTTGCACGAAGATCCCGTGGAACTCCTGTGCCTCTTCTTCGGTCAAGCCGGTCATGCTCTTGTTGTCAGCCATGGAATTAACCTCCAGTTTGCACGCTAGGCCTTACGGCCGTTTACCGCGATGATCCCCCGCGGCGGGGTTGCCCAAGAGGGCGTTGCGACGCCGAATGATTGATCCAACGTCAACGAGCCATGAAGTCGTATACAGCATGTCGGAACAGGCGCTGGTTTGCACATGACCGACATCAGGCATCGACTCCTTAGTTGATAGTGCGCGCCGGCGGCATTGCCGACATTTGCGAGACCGGGGCGACAGCCTTGGATGTACTGATCCAGTTGTAGCCCGGCGACATCAACAAAATGAAGTGGATGAACAGCGCCAGTACCGCCAGAAAGCTTAACAGTGCCATCAGGCTACGACGCGGATCGAAGATCTGCCAAATACGATGCATTGGTGAACTCCTTGTGAGGCACCCCGTTGGGGGGCACAGGGAGGGCCGGCAGCAGGCCGGTGACCTCCAGTTAAATTAAGGTGGCGCGTCAGGACTACAGCCAGGGACGCCAGAGCCACGCGAGTAGGTGCGCGAATGCCGCGACGCCGATGAAACCGGTCATGCTCTGCACGAAGATCCCGTGGAACTCCTGAGCTTCTTCTTCGCTCAGTCCGGTCATGCTTTTGACTTCAGCCATTGGTATTGCCTCTGTTTGTCAAGTTCGACCTTTCGGCCATGTCTACTGTCCGTCAGGGACAGGGTGGTCCCTCACCCGAATGATCCTATCGAGGAGCCGGTGCCGGCGGGTACTGCATCGGTGCCGCTGGCGGGTACTCCGGTGCTGCAGGTGCAGCCTCCGGCGCGGCGGGGGCCGCTTCTGCGGCCACAGGAGCCTCCGCTGTCTGCGCTTCGCTTGCCGGCGCCGCCTCGACCGGCGCCGAAGCAGGTGCCTCGGCGGCGGGCTCGGCCTTGGCCTGAACCTCAACGGCCGCCGGCGCGTCGGCCGCCAGTGCTGCTAGACCACCTTCCGGCAGCGGCTGAGCCAAGGACGGGTAGTCCTTGAGCATGGGCGCGCCATAGAGGGGTTTGTAGGCACCTTGGTGGCAGGTCGTGCAGTAAATCTTGTAGACGTCACCCAGGGGCCCCTTGCGCGTATCGGGAATGATCTCTGAGAGCGGCACAACGTAGTCGTTGTTCATCTCCCGAACGTGGCGGATCGCATACCAAGCCGTGGTCCGCTGCGGTGCGCTCTGATCCCACGAATAGAATGACCGCGAGTTATGGCAGTAGGTGCAGTTCACGCCGAGAGCCGACGACATGTGCATCATCAGGCCATAGGTCCATTCCGCCTGCTTGATGGAGTTTCGGTTACCCTGCGGCAATACCGTGTCCCCGATCACCCGGATGTCGTTGTCCTGCAACAAGAAGGGCGTGAACGGATCATACGGCAGCGACGAATACGCCACGGACTTGGCTGCGATGTTCTGCCCCGTGGGCGCGAGCATCGACGGCTGACCCGGACCCGGATCCGTTACCCAAACATACTCGGGCACAGGCTTGCCACGATGGCAGGTGTAGCAGGTGACGCCCGTATCAGCGACATGGTCCTTCCAATTGGCATTGGTGGTCTGCGTCATCTGAATCATACGCCGCGAGACGACCTTGGTATAAATACCGTCGTACTCGAAGCCCTCGTTCACGTGACAGTAGTAGCAGCCCTGTTCCGGTGCCACCCAGGTGGTCAAGGCCACCATCAGCCGGTTGAACTCACCGACGCTCAACTCACCCAGCACCTGCACGTTCTTGTACAGGTCCTTGGCCTTTGGGCCGCCCGGCGACGCCGCCGGGATCGGCTCTGGAGGCACATTCGCATCCAGCGATGCCTGCAACAGACGCGGGTTGTAGTTGGTGTGCATGCCGAGTCCGCGGTAGCCGTTCTGAACGACATCGGGGGGCGGCATTTCGCAGCCGGAGAGGAACGCCGAGGCGCCCAAGGCCGCGATCACCAGTGCTTTACGATCGAGCAATTTCATTGCGACACCCCCTGCAATAGGGTGGGATCCTGAACGGTGATTGCTGACGGATACGGAGCGACTATGCCGTGCTTGATACCCCAGAGGTACCAGTTCTCGACCACGGTGCCGGTTAGCAGTATGCCGATACCAGCGGTGATCACGGTCAGCACAGCGAACCACCATGCCCAGCGATGGATCGATTCCATCGTGGCGTTGAAGCCCATGGTCCAGCGCCACAGTAGGGCGGAACGCTCGGCCGCGGTGCCGCGGTCGGTGATCTGGTCGATCTCACGGTCTGCACCGTAGCGAGACGCGGCCAGGATCGTTCCGCCATGCATCGCGAACAACACGGCGGAGCCGTAGAGGAAGGCGATGGAAAGCGCGTGGAACGGGTTGTAGTAGAAGTTGCCATAGCGGATCGAGATCGCCGCGGTCCAGTCCAGGTGCGGGAAGATGCCGAACGGCACCGCCTCGCCCCAACTTCCCATCAGCACCGGGCGGATGAAGCCCAGGGTCAGATAGAAGAAGATCGCCGCCGCGAAGGCCCATGCGACATGCGTACCGGTACCGAGGGCGATCGCCCGCTGGTAGGTGCGAATCCACCACAGGATGATGGAGGCGGTCAGGAAGAAGCCGGCCATCAGCCACCAGCCACCGTCGCCCAAGGGCGGAATGCTCAGTCCGTAAGCAGGCGGCGGCGGCTCGAGCGCCAACCAGAACAGGTTCTTGATGAACTCGATCGGGCTCCAATCCACCGAGGCGAGCATATTCAGCCCGATGATCTCGAAGGCGACAAACCCGCAGATCAACGATGCGATGCCCATCCAACCCAGGTAGATCGGGCCGATCTGCGCATCACCGATCTTACCGATCCAGTAATTGAAGATCGGCGTACCGAGCCGGGGCAGTTCGCCCTTGGGTAGGTCGACGCCGGGGTAAGCCGGCTCGCGGACTTGCACCCGCGTAAAGATGTTTTGATATTCAGCCATGTTGGTGTCCTCTCATTACCAGATCGGCAGCTCGAGCCACCAGTTCCACCATTCCGGCCACCCGCGGGTCCAGAATGGGCCGCTCAGCACGATGCAGACGGCGCTCCAGAACGCGGCGTTGATTGCCAGGAACCAACCCAAGCGATGGATACCGAGCGCGCCGATGGAGTAACCGATGAAATCACGGAAGAAAGTGTTCTCATGCTCACCGGTCTTCACGGGCTCGCCTTTCGCCGGGTTGGTCATCGACAGGATCAATGAACCATGCAGTGCCAGTGCCAGGGCGTTCGTGAAGAAGAACGTGATGGCCAGCATGTGCGCCGGGTTGTAATGGAAATGTAGGAACTGGTAACCAACGTTCGACACCCAGTCCAGATGACTGAAAATGCCGTACGGGAAGCCATGGCCCCACGCGCCTAGCAGCACCGGTCGGATCACGACCAAGGTCACGTAGGCAAGGATCGCGAAGCCAAAGGCGATTGGAACGTGCAGCCCAATGCCCAACTTGCGAGATATCTCGACCTGACGGAGTGCCCAGGAGACGAAGGCACCGATGGCACAGATCGTAATGATCTGCCATAGGCCGCCCGCCATCAGCGGGGCCATTCCCAGGCCGTAGCTCAAATCCGGCGGCGCGATATTGATCCGCCAGATGTTCCAGGTGGGCCCCATCGCCGCACCCCAGATGATCAACAAGGTACCGAGGGTGGCGAAGAAGACCGTGGTGATCCCGAAGAAGCCGACGTAGAACGGCCCCACCCAGAAGTCAAACAGGTCTCCCCCCACCAAGGTACCGCCGCGTACGCGGTATTTTTTCTCAAAACTCAGCATGGCCATTAGTGATTCCTCTGCTGGTAAGGCGCGCTGCGAGGCGGCCTCCTCGTAGCAAGCTCGGCGACGGCTGATGCGCTGGCATCGACGCCGTCGTCATGCGAACAGGCCCTTACATCTGCTGCGGTACCATTGGTGCAGACGTCGCCACTTTAACGGCCGGAATGCCGTCTTCGAGCCAGTTGAACTCGGTGGTGCTGAGCAGGATCAGATGAATGACCACGGCGAGCACGGCCAGGCCGGCCATCATTGCGATCAGCGCCGGGCCGGGCGAAATCAGCATCCAAAGTTTGTACAGTTTGTCGTTCATGTCTTAACTCCTAAATCAGGTCAGGACAGATGCGTCGCCCGTGGCTTCCGACGACGCGGAAAAAGGTTGATCGGCGAGCGATGGCTTACAGCCAGGGACGCCACAGCCAGGCCAACAGATGCGCGAACACCGCGACACCAACGAACCCCGTCATGCTCTGCGTAAAGATGCCGTGGAATTCCTGGGCCTCTTCGTCGCTCAGACCGGTCATGCTTTTTTCGTTTGCCATGGATTAACCCTCCAGTGAGTTACAAAGGGTCGTCAGGCCGTCGGCGCCATCGGTGCGTCGTAGGGGAACCGAGGCGGAACCCCGGTCGACCAACCGCCTCGAACTTGAGAGCGGCAGGGCCTGGCGAGCATTCGGCTGCCGTGCGGTACGCGCTTGCGCACCGACACGAAAGCCACGAATCACGGTGACGCACCCATCGACCATGGTCTGCTCGGACCTGATCATGCGGCGCGTCCTCCGCGCTGCGCGTCCCGTGTCTGGGATACGCGCGAAACTGTTATCCGCTCTTCACCGGCCTCGCGGGCGGCACGCTCGGCGGCATCGCGTAATTGCTTGGCGGCCGAGATACGCGTGAGCACCGGGGTGGATTCCAGAATCCGATCGAACAGCTGCTTGGCGTCTTCATCCCAGGGCAATTCCCGATGAAGTCGCGACGGCGTTGCGTCGACCTTATCCAGCTCGGTGCCGAGCGGAAGAATATTGAACAGGGCGTCGAACAGGGCGTTGCAGACCTCCTGGATCAGGTAGGTCGCACCGGAATAGCCCATGAACGGCGTGCCGGTATGGCGGCGAATGATGGTTCCGGGCAGCGACGCCGGGATGAAGGTCCCGCGTCCGCCGGCCTCAGCCAGGTACATCCGCTCGTTGTAGCCGCCGAAGGTGATCAGCGGCGTGTTGTCGTGGATCGCGGCCCGCACCGCGTCGTTGTCCGGCTTGCTGCCGGGCCGACGGGCAAAGGCGAAGTTGCAGGGCAGACCCATTTCCTGTTCCAGGAAATGACGCACGCCGCGGGCGTAGGTCTCGGTGGCCGCGATGCCGAAGCTGGCGGTACCGAAGAAGTCTTGCGTGACCGAGCGCCACAGGTCCCAGATCGGCTTGATCGTGGTGTGCTTCTCGTTCTCGATGAAGGGCTCCGGGTCCAGACCCAGCAGTTCACCGAGGGCGCGCAGGAATTTGGTGGTGCTGTGCAGACCGATGGGGGCCTGCAGATAGGGCTTCTCCATCGCCTCGCACAGCTTGCGACCGAACTCGCGGTACATGCAGACATTGACGTCGGCATCGATGAGACGCGGGATGTCGTCCAGATGCGTGCCCAGCGGGAAGGTCAGATTGACCTCGGCGCCGATGCCTTCGATCAGGCGGCGTACCTCGGCCAGATCGGACCAGGTGTTGAACATGCCGTAGATGGGGCCGACGATGTTGACGCGGGGCTTGTCGCCTTCCTTGCGGGCCTTCGGCTTCGGCAGCTTGCCGGCCTTCGTGCCGTATTGGCTCCAGAGCCAGACCATGGCGCGATCGGCGCTCTGCCACTGATCCTCGTCGATGGTGCGCGGCAGGAAGCGTTGGATGCCGGTGCCGGCGGGCGTCACGCCACCACCGATCATCTCGGCGATCGAGCCGGTCACGACCACGGCGGGCTTGCTTTGATCCAATGTCGCGAAGGCGCGGCGCATGGCGCCCTCGGTGCCTTCCTGACCTAGCTCTTCCTCACCCAGGCCGGTCACGACCACCGGCAGCTCGTGCGGCGGCAGTGCGTCGGTGTAGTGCAGCACGGCGGTCACGGGCAGGTTCTCGCAGCCCACCGGGCCATCGATGATCACCTGCATGCCCTTCACCGCGGTGAAGACGTAGACGGAGCCCCAGTAGCCGCCGGCGCGATCGAGGTCTTGGATCAACATCAGACCTTTCCTCCGTCGGCGGGCATGGCGTTAGCGGCCACGCGCTTGGCCTTCAGCGGGGTCTTGGCCGGACGCGGCTCGGGCTTGCGCTCCCAGATACCGGCGGTGTCACCGCTGCCGACGCCGTCGAAGAAGGCGGTCATGCGATCAAAGCGATCCTGCTCGCCAGGGCGGCGTTGACCACCTGCGCCAGCGAACCGGCTCCGGCGGCGCCCATCAACGGACGCGCCGAGATCAGATTGGTGAAGTACAGGGCCGGGATCGACAACTGCTTGGCATGCTGCACCACCGGCGTGGTACCGATCGCCAGATCCGGCTTGATCGCATCGACGGCGGACTTGTCCTGCTCCAGCGAGGCGCGGAATTGGATGGTGACGCCGCGCGCCTCCAGCCATTCGCGATCGGGATCGGACCATTGGGTCTTGGGTGCGGCGGTGCCGACGTAGGGCACGTTGGCGCCGCTTTCGATCAACAGCCGCGCGACCAGCAACTCCGAGCCCTCGTAGCCGGACAGCGTGATGGTGCCGTTGATGGGCATCTTGTCCAGTGCGCCGCGGATCATCGGCAGGAATGTGTTCTTGGCCGCGGCGATCTTGTCTTCGGCGACGTTGCAGGCCTTGCCGATGGCGTCCAGCCAAGCGGCGGTGCCGTCATGTCCAACTGGCGCGGAGCCGACGATGGCGCGACCGGCGCTCTGGAACTCGCGAATGGAGGCGGTGTAATAAGGATGAATGGCGGCCACCGCGGCGCAATCGAGCGCGGCGTAGAGTTCGCGCCACTCGCGGGTCGGTACCACCGGACCGGCGGCCAGGCCCAGGGGCTCCAGCAACATGCCGATGCCGACCGGATCGGCCGGGAACATCTCACCGAGTAGCGTGACCGTCGGCTTCGCGCTGCGACCGCCGCGGGGTGCCTGCACCGGGCCGGACTCGGCCTCGCCGCGGGCGAATTTGAGCATCGCGCCGGACAGGACGTCCTTGGCCTCTGCATGGGTCGGCACGCCAAACCCAGGCACATCGATGCCGATGATGCGTACGCCGTCGATCTCTTTCGGCAGCAGACGCAGCGGTACGCCGGAGGCGGAAGGTACGCACAGATTGGTGACGACCACCGCATCGTACTTCTCGGGGTCGGCGAGCTTGTAGACCGCGTCACGCACGTCTTCGAACAGCTTGCCGGTGACCAGTGTCTCGGAGTCGAAGGGCACGTAGCCGACCGAACGCTTGGCGCCGTAGAAGTGGGACGTGAAGGTCAGTCCGTAAACACAGCACGCCGAGCCGCAGAGTACAGTGGCGGTGCGACGCATACGCAGCCCGACGCGAAGAGACCCGAAGGCTGGACACATGCTCTGGGGCTGATCATGTGGACCGGTGGGATAGTCGGCAGCGTAACGCTTCAGCAACTCACTCTGACCCGCGGCTTCCGCGGCTCGGCGTAACTCGGCGGCGCCGGCATGGCAGCCGACGCCGTCGCCGGCGACCTGCGCCTGCTCGGTATCCGGTGCGGCCGCGCCCTGCTTGGAGCTGGGCGTCCGGCTGGCTTCCGGACCGGCAGCGACTGTGGTCGCGGCAGGATGATCGATGGCGCTGGCATCGTTTGCCAGCGGCGCTGCGCCCGTGTCGTCGTAGACGACTTCCGCTCGGCTGTCGCCGCGCTTGTCTGGGTCGTTCCCGGTCATGTAGAGCACCTTGGCCTGCATTTGATCGGGCTCGATTAAGCTTCGTCGTAGATCACTTCGAGGGACGGCTTGTCGAAATTCGACTTGCCGCACATGTCCTCGACGGTGGCCGGCTGCAGCACCACGTCGCGGCCAACCGCATCGCTGGCGAACAGGTTCAGCAGCCCGTCCTGCGACAGGGGCTTCGGGTGCATCGGCGGCGCATCGGCGACGTTGACGCCCAGCTCTTCGAACAGCGGTGCCCACTGGCCGCCCGGCTTGCCGATGATCTGGTAGTTGGCGCTCTTGCGACGGATGTCCTCGTCCGCCGGGATCGCCGCCAAGACCGGGATGCCGACCGCCTCGGCAAAGGCCTGCGCCTCACCGGTGCCGTCGTCTTTATTGATGACGATGCCGGCCACGCCGACGTTGCCGCCGAGGCCGCGGAAGTATTCGACCGCGGAGCAGACGTTGTTGGCCACGTACAGCGATTGCAGATCGTTGGAGCCGACGACGATGACCTTCTGGCACATGTCGCGGGCGATCGGCAGACCGAAGCCACCGCAGACCACGTCGCCGAGGAAGTCGAGCAGTACGTAGTCGAAGTCCCACTCGTGGAAGCCGAGGCTCTCCAGCAGCTCGAAGCCATGGATGATGCCGCGCCCGCCGCAGCCGCGACCGACCTCGGGTCCGCCGAGCTCCATCGCGAACACACCGTCACGCGTGAAGCAGACGTCGCCGATCTGCACCGCCTCACCAGCGGCCTTCTTCTTGGACGAGGTCTCGATGATGGTCGGGCAGGCCTTGCCGCCGAACAGCAGCGTGGTGGTGTCGCTCTTCGGATCGCAACCGATCAGCAGCACCTTCTTGCCCTGCTGGGCCATCATGTAACTCAGGTTCGACAGCGTGAAGCTCTTGCCGATGCCACCCTTGCCGTAGATCGCGATGATCTGTGTCTTTTTGGTCGCAGCCTGAGGTCGCTTCCGACACGGAAGACGGATCCGGCAGACCAACGTTGACGGCAGTGGCGGTATTGGCCGCTGAGTTAGACATTCGCTCCACTCCAATCGAGAATCATTTTTAGGCAGGTCGGATCATTGAAGGCCGTCTCGTACGCGGTTGCCGCGTCGGCGACTTGGCTTCGGTGGGTTATCAGTCCATCGAAGGACAGGCGTCCGGCCTCGACCAGCTCCTTGACCGCGGCCAGATCGGGCTCGCGGAACTCGGCCGCGACCCGCAGGCGCAGTTCGCGCATGAAGGCCGGCGGAAAATTGAATGACAGCGGCGCCTCGTAGAAGCCTGCCAGCACGATCTCGCCGCCGGGGGCGAGGCGTCCGATCAGCGAGTCGAGCAGCGAACCGTCGCCGCTGACGTCGTAGATGGCGCGATAGTCGCGGCGGGCATCGTCGTCCGGATTGACCACGTCGTAGCCCATGGCGTCGTCGGCACGTACGGGGTTGGTCTCCCAGACCACCGGCGGCGGTGCGTCTTGGGCGATGGCGATGCGCGCCAGCAGGCGTCCCAGCACGCCATGACCGATGATCAGATCAGGCTGCGTCTTGCGGCTACCGTCGGCGTTGGCGCCGCTGCTGGCGTGATAGGCCGTCGCGGCCAGCGCCATCAGTACGCCCTGCTCGCCGAGGCTGTCCGGGATCGGCAGCAGCTTGGCGCCGGCGGCCACCAGGCGCGAGGCGGCACCACCAAACAGACCGTTGACCTCGCCGTAGCAACGCGCACCGGGCACGAACACCAGCTCGCCCACGCTGCGGCCACTCTCGGCACCGGCCTCGACCACCCGACCGACCGACTCGTAACCCGGCACCAGCGGATAGCCCATGCCCGGGAACGCCGGCATGCGGCCCGTCCAAAGCAGTCGTTCGGTGCCGGTGCTGATGCCACTCCAAGCGATGTCGACGACGCAGTCCGCCGCGGTCGGCGGCGTCAGCGCGAGCCGCTTCACGGCCAGACGCTGGGGCTCTTCGAGCACCACGGCGACGGCGGAGAGGGCTGACATGTCGTTGAAGGCGTTCACGGATACTGGTTCGGTTTCTCGGTTGCTTGCGGGACGCTGTCTTGCTGAGGCCGGGCGATCTTAACGCCCTGTAATGTGGTGTCAGTCTAGCTTGACCAGATTAGATGTCAATATTTATTTACAGTCGAAGTGTCAACTTAGCTTGGCACTTATGACTCAGATCAAATCGGCCCAAGAATCGACGCCCACCCATGACCAATTCGCCGCCCAGGAGCCCCTCTTCGACCCAGACAGTCAACGTCAGGCCGCCTTCGCGATCAGCAGTCGCGTCTGCAACGGTCGGCGCGTGCGCACCAGTCGGATCTGATCGAATCCCGCCGCCCGGAGCATCGCCTTCAGCTCCCGCGGCGGGCGCGTCCGCCCGCTGCCCATGGCCAGCAGGTACAGACCGAAATAGGCGTCGCCGACGGACTCGGCGCCGGGGGTCTCGGACATCGGCTCGGTGATCATCAGCGTGCCGCCCACCGGCAACGCGGCGCGCACCGCGCGCAGGATCACCATCGCGCCGTCGTCGTTGTGGTCCAGGATCACCCGCACCAGCGAGATGATGTCGGCGCCCTTGGGCAGCGGATCGGCCTTCAGATTACCGCCCACCACGCGCACGCGATCACCCAGGCCCGCCTCTGCCAGGCTATGCTCGGCACGCTCCACCACGGCGGGCAGGTCGAACAGCATCAGGTCCAGGTGCGGCCAGCGGGCGCCGGCCTGGGCCAGGAACCGGCCCTCGCCACCGCCGACATCCATCAGGCACTTGTGCTCGCGCAACGAATAGGCATCGAGCGTGTCCTCGGCGACGAATCCGGTCGAGGCCGTCATCAACGTGCTGTATTCGGCCACCCGATCGTCGCCGTCGGCGGCCGGGTCCACCGAACCGGCGTAGGACCAATAGCGCCCGAGCTGGGTCTGCTCCACCTCGCCGCGGAACAGCGCCAGCGGGTCGGCGAGGTCCTGGTACAGCATGCGGTGATGCTTGACCATCGCGGCAATGCCCGGATTGCCCGGCAGGGCGATGCCGTGGCGACCCAGCCCAAAGCGGTCGGCACCGCGCCGCTCCAGCAGGTCCACCGCCACCGCGGCACGCAGCAGGCGGTCGGCCGCGGTCTCGGACATGCCCATCGGGCCAGCCAATTCGGCGGCCGTCAGCGGCCCATCGACAAGCTTGTCGAACAGGTCGAGTTCGACACAGGCATACAGGATTTGGGAGTAGACGAAGCCGGCGGTGATATCGAACATCTGCCGCGCGCGGCGCCCGGCCACCCATCGCGTCAGAGGAAAATCCGCCGCCCAACGCTGAAATTCCGGCGTCGACATCAGGCGGTCGCGCCGGTTGCGCAAGCGTTCGATGAATGGAAACTGCACCTGATATTCCTTATTGATCGAATGAGGTTGATGGTCGCGAAGTGGCGCGGGTCAGCGCAGCCGTTGCGCCAAGTGTTCCGGCAACAGCCGCTGCATCTCGCCATGTACCAGTGCCCGCAGGCCGTCGGCGCCGGGACAGGCAGGAATCGAATCGACGGCACCGTTCATCAGGTCTTTCAGCCGATCGACCGCGCCGTCCAGACCCAACTCCGCCACCGCGCTCGGGCGGTCATGCGCCGCGTCCTGCCCCACCGGCTTGCCCAGTTCTTCGGCGCTGGAGGCGACATCACGCAGATCGTCCGCCACCTGATAGGCCAGACCCAGGTTCTCACCGAGGGTGTGCCAGGGCGCGGGATTCATACCGGCGGCGGCGGCACCGGCCTCGGTCGCGGCGGAGAACAGCGCCGCGGTCTTCTCACGGTGATAGGCCGTCAGGTCGACGTTCGACTCGCATTCCCAGGCCTGGCCGGCGACGATGCCGTGATTGATGCCGACCGCGCGGCCGACGATCATCACCAACGGCGCCAAGCGCTCGGGATGGCGCAGCGTGCTCCAGGCCAGATTTTCGAACGCCAGCACGATCAGCCCGTCGCCGCCCAGCACCGCCAGGCGCTCGCCATAGGCGCGGTGCACCGTCGGCTGACCGCGGCGCGTGTCGGCATCGTCGAAACACGGCAGATCGTCGTGCACCAGCGAGGCGCAATGCAGCAGTTCCAGCGACGCCGCCGCGGCATCCGAGACGGCCGGCACATCATCACCACAGGCATGGGCGACAGCGAGGCAGAGTCGCGGCCTGACCCGCGAGCCGGGCGTAAAGACCGCGTGGCGAACGGCCTTCGCCAACAGCGGCGGACAGCCATCGCCGATGCCTTTCGACACGGCGGCCGTCAGGGCAGCCTCAATGCGTTGCAGGACGTCCATCCGTCGATATTCTCCGGCCGTGAGGGTCTGTCGGCGACCCCAGCTGTAAAGATAAATTGTCACGAAAAAGTGTCAAATAAGATAGACACACCTACCAGACCAGTCAACGGCAAACGCGCTGCTGGAATACTAAAATCAGTGAGTTAGATAAGAGAAGCCGACGCTATCCGTCGGTTAGCTGCGCCAAGTCAATTGAGCGCCGAGGACGCTGGATCGGTAGCGTTTGGTTTGGACACCGCTTACGGAAAATGCAGGGGAATGTAGCGTCGTCCGAACGGGTGAGGATGCCCCGCGAGTTTGAACGGCCTAAGCCGCAACAGATGCTCGACCTCGACGCACCGACTGGAAAGTCGGCGCCCCCAGTCCGCGTCAGGAGCAAAGGGGCGCGATGCCCCAGATACCCTCGGCGTACTCGCTGACGCAGCGGTCGCTGGAGAAGCGGCCCATGTTGGCGACGTTGAGTATAGACATGCGCGCCCAGGCAGCCTGATCACGGAAGGCACGGGCGGCGGCGTCTTGGGCCTCAAGGTAATCGGCGAAGTCCGCCAGCACCAGGTACGGGTCCCAGTCGAGCAGGTTGTCCATCAGGCCCGCGTAACGCTCCGCGTCACCGCCACTGACGGCGCCGGAGCGGATCAGGTCGATGACACGCCGCAGTTCGGCGTTGGACTCGTAATAATCTCGTGGCCGATAACCCTGGGCACGCAGCGCTGTCACCTCGGCCTCGGTCATGCCGAACACGAACACGCGCAGCACGTTCATCAACTGGCGCTTGTACTCGTGGATGCGTTTCACCTGCACGTCGAACAGACTATCGGGGTCGATACCGACCGCGACCCGGTCCTCGACGTACTTGGCCAGCACCCGCGCGTTGAGCCTCTTGATACCGGACCAGGTCTCGCGAAAGGTGCTGTCGTCAGCCAGCGGGATCAGCTCGGTGAGAGCGTCCAGATCGGTGATCCAGCGCTCACCGATCGACTCGTTGATCAGTCGCGCGAGGGCCGGGTTGGCTTGCAACAGCCAGCGACGTTGGGTCACGCCGTTGGTGACGTTGCGCAGCTTTTTCGGCCAGAGTTCGTGGAAGTCGTGGAATAGGTCGCGTTCCAGTAGGTCTGAGTGCAGCGCTGCAACACCGTTGACGGAATGACTGCCCACCAGCGCGAGGTTCGCCATACGGATGCGCTTGTCGTCCCAGCCACCCTGCTCTCCCTCCTCGAAGATCGACATACGCGCGATGCGCCCGGCATCGCCCGGCCAACGGTGCGCAACCTCGTCGAGAAAGCGCCGGTTGATCTCGCAGATGATGTCGAAATGCCGAGGTAGCAGCGACCGAAACATCTCCGCGCGCCAGCGACGCGGCGACGAAGAAATACTGCTGCTTTAGGCGCAGCGCCTTGCCGGCGCTGGTGGCATCGCCGGGATAGAGCACTTTGGAGATGGTCTCGTCACGCGCCTTGTCCTCCACCGCGCGGACGTAGTCGCCATCATTGAAATAGGCCAGGTTGAAGTCATCGCCGGAGACCGCGTCCCAGAGTACCAGCGGATTCGACACGCCATTGCGCCAGCCCGGCACGAGCGTAATGTACGGAACGGCCCAGATGGCATCATCGTGAACCCAACGGACATTCAAATTGCCCGCCGCATCGGTCTGGTAGTCGCTATAGCCGCCGAAACGCACCAGCACCCGCTCGTCCGGGCGCGGTGTCTCCCAGGGGTTGCCGCGGTAGAGCCAGTTGTCCGGCCGCTCAACCTGCGCACCATCGCGGATCTCCTGGCGAAACATGCCGTACTCGTAGCGAATGCCGTATCCGGCGGCCGGATACGCTCGAGTCGCCAGCGAATCGAGGAAACAGGCCGCCAACCGGCCCAGGCCGCCGTTGCCGAGGGCGGCGTCGTGCTCCTGTTCGTAGAGGTCTTCCAACACCACGCCGAGGGCATGCACGCCCTCGCGCGCCTCCGCTTCCAGGTCCAGGTTCAACACCGCGTTCTGCAGTGTCCGCCCCACCAGGAATTCCAGCGACAGATAATTTACCTGCTTAACCTGCCCGTCACGGCAGCGTGCCTCGGTGCCGAGCCAATCGTCCATCTGCCTGCGGCGAATCGCTGTGGCCAGGGCGAGATAGCGATCGTAGGGACCCGCCTGCTCCAACTCACGCCCCTGGGCGAGACGCAGTGACAGCAGACACTCGTCCGCCAGCGATCGCGCGCCAACAGCACGCGCCGTTGCAGTCCCGGGTTCCCCTACGGTGGCCTTGTTTTTGGCGCCATCACCGACAGAGCCGGTGCGTGCACGCGATACGCGGCCGTTTTTGTTCGCTCTGGTCTTGTCGCCCATTCGAAATTCCCCGCTGCCATTACCGTTAACTCGCACAGATTAGCGCGGTTCTCTGCCACATATCTCCACTTTGCACGCAACACCCTCCAGCCCCCCGGGACTCCGGGCAGCACCGGAATAGCCAACGCCTCCGAGTCAGAGACGGTATCGGACTCCTGTCGCAATCCGTCAATAGGGTTAGATTCCAGTCGTGGCGCAGTAACGAAGACCGCAAAATGATAAGAAGACCGAGGCACGAACGCAGCCCGGGCAATACCCCCAAGGTCAGTGGCGCTCCGCTGTTGCTCGACCGCCGGGACGAATCGTTGGTCGAAGCCCTGCGGATCGGCGATTGCTTGGGGTCGTACTGGACATCACCGAGCGCGTCCAGGCAACGCAGCTTGCCGAACGCTTCTTTTCCCTACCACTGCACCTGTTGCTGGTGGCCGAGTCCGACAACGGCCAGATTTACGCCATCGCTCACGACATCACGGAACGCCGCGAAGCGGAGCAGGCGCTGCGGCGCAGTCGCCAGCTCTACCGTAGCCTGACCGAGGTCTCGCCGGTCGGGGTGTTCCATGCCAATCGCAGGGACATCTCCTGTATGTGAACGAGCGTTGGTGCGAGATCACGGGGCTGAGCCCGAAGACCGCGCAGGGGGACGGCTGGATGTACTCGCTGCATCCGGACGATCAAGCCAGAATCATCGCACTGTGGCGGCAAGCCTGCGCCGAACGAAAGGCCTTTCAGGCGGAATACCGGTTGATCGACAAGGATGCCAAGAGCACCTGGGTGCTCGGCCAGGCGGAGCCGGAGCACGACGCGGAGGGTCGGGTCGTTGGCTACGTCGGCACCGCCACCGACATCAGCGCGCTGAAACGCACCGAGCAGGCCCTCCGCGCCAGTGAGGCCCGGCTTCGGGAAGCGGAGCAGGTCGCCGCGCTCGGCAACTGGGAACTCGACCTGCGGACCGATGAGCTGTTTTGGTCGCAAGAGGTCTACCGCATCTTCGAACGCGACCCGTCCCGGTTCAAGCCGACCTATGCCAACTTCCTCGAGGCCATCGCGGCGGAAGACCGTGATTACGTCGACCGGTACTACCATGCGTCGGTGGACGAACATGGCCGCTATCTCGTCGAGCACCGCATCGAGCTGCCGGATGGCCGCGAGAAATGGGTACAAGAACGCGGCGAGACCCGCTACACGGCGCAGGGCGAGCCGCATCGGCTTTCTACACTTCATCACGGACGACGAGAAGAGCATCGAGCTGATCGCCTGGTCGCGGAACACCGTGATCGATTACTGCGAGGTGGTGCACGACAGCCATTACCCGGTCCAAAGCGCTGGCATCTGGGCCGATGCCGTGCGCAGACGCGAGCCCGTGGTCTTCAACGATTACGCGGCTTATCCAAACAAGCACAAGCTGCCGGAAGGCCACTCGGCATTCCAACGCCTGATCAGCGTGCCGGTCATCGAGCATGGGCGGGTGGTGATGCTCGCCGGCGTCGGCAACAAGCCCGTCCACTACAACGAACTGGACGTCGAAACAGTCCAACTGGTGGCAAACGAAGTTTGGCGTCTGTCCCAGCACGGTCGTGCCATGGAGAAGCTGCGCCTCGGTGATCGCGTGCTGCACGACACCGCCGAGGGGGTCGCCATTACCGACGCCATGGGTAACCTGACCTCCGTCAACCCCGCCTTCGAGCAGATCACCGGCTATTCGGAGTCGGACATCCTTGGCAAGAACCCGCGCTTGCTGAAATCCGGCCGTCACGACGACGATTTCTATCGCGAGATGTGGAGCACATTGAAGCAGGCCGGACACTGGCGCGGCGAGATCTGGAATCGGCGCAAGAACGGCGAGATCTTCCCCGAGTGGCTCACCATCAGCGCCATCCATGGTCCGCGCGAGCAGGTGACACACTACGTTGCGGTTTTCAGCGATATCAGCCACATCAAGGAGGCGCAGCAACAGATCGACTTCCTCGCACGGCACGATGGCCTGACACGCCTGCCCAACCGCACGCTGTTCATGGAGCGTCTCGAGCACGCGCTGCAGCGAGGCCAGGCGGAAACCGGCAGCCTCGCGATGCTGTTCGTCGATCTGGACCGCTTCAACGCCGTCAATGACAACTTCGGACACCCGGTCGGCGACGAACTGCTGAATCAGATCGCCCTGCGCCTGGGCGCCACGCTCCGCGGCAGCGACACCTTGGCCCGTCTTGGCGGTGACGAGTTTGCGCTGCTGCTGGAGGAGCGCGCCGATGCCCATCGCGTCGCGACACTGGCTCGACAGCTATTGCTGGCCCTAGCAGCTCCGATCACCATCGCGGGACGCTCGCTGGTGATCACGGCGAGCATCGGCGCCTGGGTGCTGCGCACCGCTTGCGCACAGATCAAGCGCTGGGATGCCAGCGGTTTCGAGGTCCCCACCGTGGCGGTCAATCTGTCGGTCAAGCAGCTTGAACGCGGCGACTTCGTCGGGCAGGTGCGCGCCGCGCTGGCCGGAAGCCTCGGGCTGCAGACCGTCGCCGAGGGGAAAACGCCTTTTCAACCAGGCGCAATTTCGACGGGCCGCCGCCCTAACCCCCGACTCGGCGGTATCAATCCGTCAGAAAGAGCATTCGATTGCGCACCAAGGGTAGGTGCGACTTCAGTCGCACGGAAGGCACTGTCTTGGCCGATATACGCACCCCTACAGCACAAAGGTCCTTACATCCGAGACACCCGCGGAATTCAGGTTAACCGGGCACTTCCTCCGCTGACGGTTCAGCCGCAACCAGACCATTACGTGCCAGCGCCCGGTAGACCTTGCGGCTGCTCCCGGCGAGCCCGGACAGGTCCGCTAATGTCGGCCGCTCGCCGGCCGCGAGCCGCTCCTGCCAACCGGTCAGTTGCAGATCAAGGTAATCCAACAGCTTGACCGAACAGCCATTGCAGATGCCGGTACAGACCTGCGCTTCCGGCAGATCAAACGGTATCCTGTCGCGGACCTGACCGATCAGCAGGCGCATCGCCGTGCTAGTGTCCGGTTTCCGCGGGCGAATGCCTCCTTCTGCCATTGTCCCAGCCGAAGCTCAGAAGGGTGGCAGATCATCGTCGAACGGTGGCGGCTGATCGCCGCCGGTCATCGGGTCGCCCTCGCCCGCCGGGACCACCCGCCAAGCCTTGACGTCGGTGTACCAACGGCCGTTGTACTCGCGACTCTCCAGATCGAAGCTGACGGTCACCTCCTGTCCCTGCTGGATGCCGAACTGGTCGATCTTGTCGCCCCAGACCATGAAGCAGACCTGCTTCGGATAGTCGCCCGGCACCTCCAGGATGTACTCCTGCTTGCGCCACTGACCACGTGTCGAGGTACCGGATTTTTCCGGCAACGATTGAACGATCTTGCCTGTCAGTTCCAAACCTGAAAAACCTCCAAAACGGGGATGAAGAATGCGTCGTTGTTCCGGTGCGCCAGCGCGCCACCGTCCATAGGGGGCCGAATGCCCCGGCGCCGGTTCCAAGTCGTGGAACCCTACCCTTGATGAGGCTGTGGATCAACCGACCCTCCCGACAGACGGCACCCTCGGCCTCTGGCCACGTTTGTTGGATCGTGCCCGGCTCCGTTGTTCAAGGTCAGGCGTCCAGCAGCCGATCCTCGTCGAGGATCTGCGCGATCCCATAGGGACAGTTGGCCGGGAACAGGTGGCGTTCCAGGTCGGTTTCGATGGTCGCATCGCGCACTGCCTTGCGGTAGACGATGGCGATGGTCTCGTAGCTGATGATTTCGGTCATAGCGATGGTCTCGCGCTGAAAGCCCTGCGACCAAAGTCGGCCGTTTGGATATCCCTTTTTCGTGATCGTCACCGATCATCGTAATGCCCACCGATCGCGAAGATGTAGATGGCTTCGTCATCGAACCGGTAAATGAGCCGGTCCCGTTGAGAGAGTCGCCGGGACCAAAGCCCCGAGAGGCCATGCTTCAAGGGCTCGGGCTTGCCGGTGCCCGCGGACGGGTCGCCTCGCCGCATCTCCTTGATCAAGCGGCACAGATTCTTGTGCAGCTGCTTGTCCTTGGCGCGCAGTGCCTCGTCGCGCTCCCAGGTATCGCCCTCAAAAACGACCGATCTCATCGGGCTGGCCCTCATCCAGCTGAGCAGGGCTCGGACGGAAACCCCTGGCCTCTGCGTGGGTCTCCATGGATTTGGCGATCTGGCTCATAAGGGATGGGTTTTGCAGGACGTAGAGCGTTTCTTGCTCGCGTTGCCAGTCTTCCAGGCTCATGACGACGAAGTCTTGGCCGTTGCGGCGGGTCACCTTCAGCGGCTCGTGGTTAGCCGCAACGCGCTCCACGTGCTCGCGCAGCTTGTCGCGGAACTGGTTGACGGTTGTACTTTGCATTCGCCTGCCTCAGTCGTACGGAGTGTCCGTACATGATATGGAAATCCCATGGCGAAGAGAAGCCGACCTCGCCGAGCAGATCCAGCGCGCCGTCGCTGATCGAAGAACCGCGGCTGACAGCCGACACCGAGACAAAAGAGACATGGCGAGAGCGGTTGCCAGTGGTGCCCGCGACGTTGGAAGGCGCTCAACCGTCGAGCACATCGGCGACGAACGGATTCTCCGGCACCAGGGTCTCGACTGTCACCCCATAGGCATCCCGAAACGCCCGACCGGCGCCGCGGCGACCGGACCACTTCAGCTCGAAGGCGCGCAGCCGCTCGTCCTGGCGGATGACCAGGTCCACCTCCGACTGGGCGCGGGAGCGCCAGAAATAGAGTTCGGCGGGAGCGCCCAGCAGGGCGTTGCGCTTGGCCACCTCGGCGATGGCCCAGTTCTCCCATAGGGCGCCGATGTCTGGGCGCAGGGCGTCGGCGGAGAAGGCATTGAGCAGGGCATTGCGGATGCCTGTGTCCCAAAAGAATATCTTGCGGCCCTTGGCGATCTCCTTGCGTGGGTTGGTGCTAAATGAGGGCAGGCGGAAGATGACAAAGGTCTGCTCCAACAGGTCCAGGTACCGCTCCACCGTCGGTCGGGCCATCTGCAACTGGGTGGCCAGTTCGCTCACCGATACCTCGGAGCCGGCCTGGTGGGCCAGCAGCAGAAGCAGCCGCTTGATGAGGTCCGGCGTCTTAACCAGCCCGGTCTGCAGTACGTCCTTCCATAGGTAATCCGCCCCCAACTCGCGCAGCAGGGCTGCCGGATTGGGCGTCAGCACCACCTCTGGATAGCTCCCGAAGGCCAAACGCTGCAGCAGCCAGGCCCGCAGCTGTGGGGCGAAGTGTCGGCACAGGTGCTCCCGCGGCATCTCCGGTGCGGCCCAGGGCTGGGTGGCCAGGGTCTCGGCGAACAGCAGCGGCGGCAGGATCAGCTTGCGGTTGCGCCCGGTGAGGCTCTCCGCGGCTTGGTCGAGCAGGTTCAGTGAGGAGGAACCCAGTAACAGGATCTGCACTGGCAGGCGTGAGTCATGCCAACCCTTGACGATGCGGGCGGCCTCGGGCAGGCGCTGCGCCTCGTCCACCACCAGGAGCGGCGGACTGCCGAAGCCGCGTAGGGCATCCGGCGGCGGCAGGGCCGCGGCGGCCAGAAAGCGCGCCTTGTCTACCTCCAAGTCGAAATTGAGAAAGAGCGCGCCGCGCCCGCCGGCCACATGTTCGACCAGCGTCGTCTTGCCGACCTGGCGTGCGCCCAGCACCAGACCGACCTTGGTGCCGGACAGGATCGCCGCGAGCAGGGATTCAGCGGTTCTTTGGATATACATGCATGACAGAATAACCAGTGATTCTGTACATTACAATGACAAGGATGATCGATCGCCGAGCCTACACCCTGGCCCGTGAAGGGTCACGCTCATGCCAAGCCTCCATTGCCAGCGGTAAGGATTGCCCTGTTTCCGCTTAGCCGAGCTGTGTGGGCATGTCCATTTGCCGGTGGAGTACGGCGACGATGTCGATCCCGCCGGGCCGCGTCAAGATAGAAGATTACATGGGAGCCTTGGGGATAGCCGTGGCACCTCGGATCGACTTCCGGGCGTGGCTTTCCCAACAGCGGATGCTCCACGAGCCAGGTGAAGCGCCGGTCGAGGTCCCGCATGTAGACACTCCGCTGCTTCGGTCCCCAGGCGCGATCCGTCTGCTGGGCAATGGACGTCAGGTCTCGCTTCGCCCGGTGCGTGATGCGGACCTGCGCCGCTGGTCACTCAATCAGGTGCCCCGTCCTTGCCGGCCTCCGCGATAATAGCGTCGATGGAGTAGTCGTCGACGAAGTCGCCAGCGTCGGCCTCGGCGATCCCCTCGGCCACATGTGCTCGAAGCCGGGCCAACTGCTCATCTCGGGCCTCTAACTGGCGGAGTCCCGCTTCGACGACCTCGCTGACCGACGCGTAGTGTCCGCTGACGATTTGATGCTCAATGAAGGCCCGCCAATGCTCGTCGAGGCTCAGGTTGGTGCCGGCCATGTTCGCCACCTCGTTGTCACGTCTTTGATGCAGGCATTAAAGGTGCCGCCCGCTCTCGGGTCAAGTCGGGCGGGCGGCAGGTTGGGCGAAATGACCGGTATCGCCTTAGTCCACCAGCTCCCCCTCGACCACGGCACCGAACCCGAGCTGTCCGTCCTGGACATTGACCTCGATGGTATCTCCCGGCGCGAAGTGCCCGGCCAGGATCTCCTGCGCCAGCGGGTTCTCCAGTTGCGCGCGAATGGCGCGCTTGAGCGGGCGGGCGCCGTAGACCGGGTCGAAGCCGGCCTCGCCGAGCAGGTCGAGGGCGGCGTCGCTGATGTCGAGCCGGATCTCGCGGTCGGCCAAGCGGGCTTGCAGGTAGCGGATCTGGATGCGGGCGATGGCGCGGATCTGGTCTTCGTCCAGCGGGTGGAAGACGACGATCTCGTCCAACCGGTTGATGAACTCGGGCCGGAACGCCTGGCGCACGATCTCCATCACGGCGTCCTTCATCTCGGCATAGTTGGCCTCACCGGCCTTCTGCTGGATGACGTCGGAGCCGAGGTTGGAGGTGAGCACGATGACCGCATTGCGGAAGTCCACGGTGCGGCCCTGGCCGTCGGTGAGGCGACCGTCGTCGAGCACCTGCAACAGGATGTTGAAGACGTCTGGATGGGCCTTCTCGACCTCGTCCATCAGGATCACGCTATAGGGCCGGCGGCGCACGGCCTCGGTTAGATAGCCGCCCTCTTCGTAGCCGACGTAGCCGGGGGGCGCGCCGATCAGCCGTGCCACCGAGTGCTTTTCCATGAACTCGGACATGTCGATGCGCACCATCGCCTCTTCGGTGTCGAACATGAACTCGGCCAGGGCCTTGCACAGCTCGGTCTTACCAACACCGGTGGGGCCGAGGAACAGGAACGAGCCGATCGGCCGGCTCGGGTCCGACAGCCCGGCGCGGGAGCGACGGATGGCATCGGACACCGCACGCACGGCCTCAGCCTGACCGACCACGCGCTTCTCGACCTCTTGTTCCATCTTCAGCAGCTTGTCTCGTTCACCCTCGAGCATCTTCGACACCGGGATGCCGGTCCACTTGGCGACGATGTCCGCCACCTCCTGCTCGGTGACCTTGTTGCGCAGCAACTGGTTCTCGTTGCCCTCGGACGCGCTGGCGGCGGCGAGTTGTTTCTCCAGCTCCGGCACGCGGCCGTATTGCAGCTCCGACATGCGCGTCAGGTCGCCGGCGCGGCGCGCGGTCTCCATCTCGATGCGAGCGCGGTCGAGTTCCTCCTTGATGTGCGCGGTGCCCTGCACGGCGGCCTTCTCGGACTTCCAGATCTCATCCAGGTCCGAGAACTCGCGCTCCAGCGTACCGATCTGGCCCTCCAGGTCCGCCAGACGCTTTTTCGACGCCTCGTCGGATTCCTTCTTCAGCGCCTCGCGCTCGATCTTGAGCTGGATCATGCGTCGATCGAGCTTGTCCATCTCCTCCGGCATGGAGTCGATCTCCATGCGGATCTGGGAACCGGCCTCGTCGATGAGATCGATCGCCTTATCCGGCAGTTGGCGGTCGCTGATATACCGGTGCGACAGAGTCGCCGCGGCGACGATGGCCGGGTCGGTGATCTCGACCGCGTGGTGCACCTCGTAGCGCTCCTTAAGCCCGCGCAGGATGGCGATGGTGTCCTCGACGTTGGGCTCATTGACCAGCACCTTTTGGAAGCGCCGCTCCAGCGCCGCGTCCTTCTCGACATACTTGCGGTACTCGTCCAGCGTAGTGGCGCCGATGCAGTGCAACTCGCCGCGGGCCAGCGCCGGTTTGAGCATGTTGCCGGCGTCCATGGCGCCCTCGGCCTTGCCGGCGCCGACCATGGTGTGCAACTCGTCGATGAACAGGATGATGTTGCCTTCCTGCTTGGCGACGTCGTTCAGCACCGCCTTTAGGCGCTCCTCGAACTCACCGCGGAACTTGGCGCCAGCGATCAGGGCGGCCATATCCAGACTCAGCAGGCGCTTGGTCTTCAGCCCCTCGGGTACCTCGCCATTGACGATACGCTGGGCCAGTCCCTCGACAATGGCGGTCTTGCCGACGCCGGGCTCTCCGATCAGCACCGGGTTGTTCTTGGTGCGACGGGCGAGCACCTGAATGGTCCGGCGGATCTCATCATCGCGCCCGATCACCGGGTCGAGCTTGCCCTGCTCGGCACGCTCGGTCATGTCGATGCTGTACTTCTCCAACGCCTGGCGCTGCTCCTCTGCGTTGGGGTCGTTGACCGATTCGCCGCCGCGCATCTGCTCAATGGCCTTGTCCAACGCGCCCTTGCTGGCGCCGACGTCGCGCAGCAGTTTGCCGAGCTCGCCCTTGTCCTCCAGCGCGGCAAGCACGAACAACTCGGAGCTGATGTACTGATCGTTGCGCGCCTGGGCCAGCTTGTCGGTCAGGTTCAGCAGCTTGCCCAGGGCGTTGGATACGGACACGTCGCCGCCGCTGCCGGAGACCTGCGGCAGACGCTCCAAAGCCTCGCCCAAGGCCGAGCGCAGCCGGTTGACGTTGACGTCGGCCTGCGCCAGCAGGTGGCGCACGGTGCCGCCGTCCTGGTCGAGCAGCGCCAACATCAGGTGCACCGGCTCGATGAACTGGTTGTCGCGACCCACGGCCAGACTTTGCGCGTCGGCCAAGGCCATCTGGAACTTGCTGGTGAGCTTGTCCATTCTCATCGAGAGTTACCTCCAGGGTAAATGTCCGATTTTTATTAAGGTTATAGCGGATTTGCGGCAAGGCCGCCGCGAATTCAAGCACTCTATGGCCGAGAGTGCCAATTTTGGCGCAGCAGCGATCCCTGCACCCGGCGGCGCCGATGCGCCGGGCAAGCAAGGGCCAGACAACACCGAACAACAGCCGTTGTTTACCGATCAAGCCCAAGCACATAGACTCGGGACATGACTGCCCCAAACGACAACGCAAACAGGCGCGAGCACGCCAGACCGAACCAGGCTAAGCTCGGCCACCCACCGCCGGCGTGCCGGCCCATCCCAACTGTCCCGGCCGACCAGACATCGCTGACGCCGGGTGAGCTTGTCTTGCTCGCCGGGTTCGTCGACCGCGTGCGGGCCGCCAGCGTGCCGAACACCCTGAAACGCATCACCCTGTTCGGCAGCCGGGCGCGTGGACAGTGGCATGCGGATTCCGATCTGGACATAGCCGTCTTCGTCACATCGGGGGCGGCGAACGACCGGGATCGGCAACGCCTAGCCCATCAATTGGCGGAGATCGCAGACCAAGCCCAAACCGGCTGGGAAGACCTGCCACTGTTGCGACCAATACTGATCGCGACTGACCAACCGATCAACCGCACGCTGCTTGCGGCGATCGAGGCCGACGGCATTCAGTTATGGCCCTGACTCGCTGGCCCCGACTACACCAAGACGATGACTCAGAACGACAACTCCATAAGCGACAATCCAAGCGGCAATCACAACGATGTCGCCAGTAATCCCCTTACAGGGTGAGCCTCCGCCCTGCATCGCAGAGGACGAGCCGGATTGGCTCTGGCCGTTCTATCGTCGCTGCCTGCACCCAAGCACCAGCGCGAAGGACGCGCCGTTGCCGGCGCTGCCCGTCTCACCGCCAATCTTGCCGGGCCTGGCCTCCGCGTCCTTTATCGAGTGGCGCTACTGGTCGGTGCTGTCGGCGGCGTTTCACGGCATCGTCGGTCTCGCGTTGGTGAATCCGGAGCAGCGCTTCGGGGGCATTGCGGAGGGCGGGCTGCTGCTGATCGTCGCCGGCCTGTTCCAGCGACCAGGGCTGCCGAGCACCATGGAGCCGAGCGACGCCGAATCAGCACTACTGAACCCGGAACCGGCGGAGCTGTGCTGGATGCACCTGTTGCCGACCGCCGCCTGCGGCTTCGATGAACCAAGGCCCGGTTGGCTGCGGGCCGCCGACGCCCATTGCCGCATCGAATTGGATCAGCACGCCGCGTCAGAGGCCGACTTGCGCATCGACAGCGTTAGCGGGCTTCGTCTCAGACTGTCGCATCGCGGGCTGCCGCAAACGGCCATCGAGCCGGTACTGGGCGCTGACCTAGACCGAGGCTTCGCCCGCCTGATCGGCAGCCACTGGCTGGTCCATTGCCCGTCGCCAGTAGCCATCTGCGATGGCGAGATCCGGATGGAGCCGGCAACATTGGCCGCGCTGGCCGATGCCCCCGGGGGTGCCGCGGACAGCTATGCGACGCCGGCGCTGCGGGCACGGGTCGATGCCGGCGAGAGGATGTTTCACTGGCAGCGGGCCAGCGGCTATTACGAACACAGCTTCGGCATTCGGCCCCTACCGCTGCATGGCTGGGATTTCCTGTTCATTCCCGACGCCGAGCGGGGCCAGTCCGTGGTCCTGCAGACCTACCGGGGCAGCCGAGCACTGCGCTATGTCGAGGTCTGCTGGCAGCAGGACGGCCAGCCGCGTTATCAGCGCTTCGGCGCCGATTGCCTGCAATTGACTTGGACGGAGACCACGCACGACCAGCAGCTACGTGCACGACGCCCGCTTCGCAGGCTAATCCGCGCCGAGGCCGACGGGCTCCGCCTGCAGGTCGACAACCGCGTGCTGCACCGCATCCCGCTGCTGCGGCCCCAACGACTGGCCGTGCGCCACTTCTTCATCAGCGAGGAGATCGGCGTCGCGGATTGGACGCTGCGGGATGCGCGGGGGAGCGTGATCGCCGAGGCCGTCAACCAGCCCTGCGGTGGTGAGCTGGCGCATTTTCGGCTGTAAGCGTAGACACTTCAGCAGAAGCCGCGAAACGGCTCAACAGGTTGTGCGCGCATTGTAGGTGCGGCTTTAGCCGCATGCATTTCTGACTCGTGCGGCTGAAGCCGCACCTACCCACGGAACAACCGCCGGCTTTAGGCCGAGGCCATCACGCGCCCCGCCAAGGCCTCGCCACTGAGCCAGGCGCCCTCGACCCGCGCACCGTTGCACCAGTCGCCGCAGGCACCGATGCCCAGCGCGGGGTCCCACAGGCAACCGAGGTCCAGCGGCGCGTCGACCAGCGAATAGAGCCAACGATGGGCCTGAGACCAGCGGAGCGCGGGCAATGCGACGCCGGCGCTGCCGACCACCTTGGCGAAGGCGTCCACCAGTGCAGCCACCACCGTTTGCGTGTCCGCGTGCAAGCATGCTCCGGTCCAGTCGGCAGTTGCATGCAGCACCCAGACCGGACCCTGCCGGTCGGGCTTGCTGCCGTTGTCGGCGGCCCAGCGGAGTGGCCCCTGGTTCACGAACAGGCCCTCCCAGGGCAGGTCCAGCGGGGCGTCGAGGCCGAGCATGACGGTCCAGCAGGGACCATAGCGCACTGCCGCGGCCGTTGCCGCCAGCTCGGGTGCTGCCCGCAGCAGTTCCACGGCTTGCGGGGCGGGCGCGGCGATCAGCACGCGGTCGAAACGGCCCAGCGCGTTACCCTGATCGTCCGCCAACAACCAGGCGTCGCCGGCGCGCTCCGGTGGGGCGACCCGCGTCCGCAGGCTGACATCGAGATCTTCCGCCAACATCCGCCCGAGGCTGCTCATGCCGGGCACGCCGACCCAGCGCTGATCGTCGGTGCCGGCCGGCACGATCTCGCCACCGTCGTAGGCACCAAAACGACCCTGCCAAGACGCCACAACGCCGCGCTGCGCCCAGCTCAGCACGCGGCGGCGAAAGCGGTCGTCGCGGGCGGTGAAGTACTGCGCGCCGTGATCGGCCTGTTGCTCGAATTCGGTCACGCGCCGGGTCGCGGCGCGCCCGCCCAGGCCGCGCGACTTTTCGAAGACGCTGACCTGGTGATTCTGATCCGCCAGGGCGCGGGCCGCGGCCAGTCCGGAGAGGCCGGCACCGATGACGGCAATGCGCAGGCGCTCGCCAGACGCGGGGGCCTGCACCCGACGGGCGTAGGCATCGACATCGAGCCGGCGCGCATGGCCGGCCGTGTCGCGATCGCGCAGGGTGCCGGTGACCGGACGCTCCGGGCTGAATGGCCGGTCGAACAGGCCCAGCGCCCACAGCAGGCCGCCGTAGGAGTTCGGGTCGGAGCCATCCAGCGCGTGACGATGATTCAGGTCGATCAACTCCAGCAGCGCCCGCCGTGGTGACTCGGTCCAGCGCGGAATGGCCTTGGCCCAGGTCATACGCAGGTTGTTGTGCAGTTCACCATGGGCCAGCAGCGAGCGCTGGGCCAGGTCCCAGAGCCGGTCGCCGCTGCGCCCGCGGGCCAGGCGCTCGTGGTCGAGCACGCCCTCGCGCGGATCGACGGCATGGGCGTCGAGGGTCTCCCGCGCCCAGGCGGGCAGCACATCCCAGGCCTCCGGGTCCTCGGTAAAGGCGCAGAAGTTGTGCGCCAGCTCGCGCCAGATCAGCAGTTCGTCGAGAAACTTCTCAGCGCCATCCCCGCCGCGCTCATGGGCCTCGCGGGCGATACGAAATGGCGACACCTGACCATGGTGCAGGTACGGCGACAACCGACTGACACCCAGCGGCCACGGCTGCGCGGCGTCGTTGCGACGCCGATGGTAGCTGGGCAAGCCGTCCTGCTTGAAGCGCTGCCAACGGGCGTAGCCGGCAACGGAGCCGCCGGGAGTATGCGCAACCGGTGGCAGACTGTGGTCGATGTCGCAGCTCGCGCAGAGGGCCGGGATGTCCGCAACCGCCAGGTCCAGCGGCTGAAACGGTAACGCACCGTCGTAGGCGGCCGCCATCGCGTCCGTCTCCGGCCAGGCCCGCGGCACCCGTTCCGTATAGGCGAGCTGGTTATGCCGGCGCAGCTCGAAGGCACGCTCGAAGCGCCGCGGCTGCGACCGCATCGGCGCGATGCAGGCACAGTCGAGCGCCCAGACCGGGGCCTCGGTGCGCGATGCCAGCCGTCGGGTCCAAGCCGGAAACGGCGGCGCGGGAAAGTCCTCGGTCACGATCAGCGCAGCGCGTGCGGCAAGCACCGGTAGCGGGGACGGCGCGGATGGATCGGTCGGCAAATGAAACACCGCCCGCACACCGCGAGCCGCCAGCTCGGCATGGGCATCCCTCGCGCCTTCCAGGATAAAGGCGTGATGCCGATCGGCGTTAAACCGGTGCCGACCCGCCAACCCTTGATACACCAACAACGGCAAGCCGAGTTCAACCGCTGCGTGCAGCGCTGCGTCCAGCGCCGGGTTTTCGTGAGCGCGCACGGCATGATGCATCCAATACAGGACCAGCTCACCGGTGACGGGCAGCGGACGCTCGACGATTGGGTGTAGGCGCTCGCGCAAATGGATGGGCAGTCCTGCAAACAGCGGTGACGGCATCGGGCGACTTCCGGTGGTAATGCGTGGCACGGGACAGAAGCACCAAGGGTACCTTGAAACAGCCACTTCAGCTTGCGGGAGACGATGCGCTACGAAGGTCGGGAGCACTCGCCAAACGCGCATACCGGCGCAGGTTGGGCCGGCAACATGCAGATCAACGCGTTGGGCAAGCGTCGGCATTGGCTGCGGACTCCGGCTCGGACGTGTAGGCAGGCCATTCGGTCCGCAGCAGCAACGGCATTTGGCGTTTAGCTGGATTTGGCCAACTGAATTGAGGCCGGCGCGACGCGCTTGGGATGGGCCGCGGCCAGGCATGCTTCGAACGCATCGCAGCCGCCCCCATTGGCGCCTATACTGAGATCTCGCCAGCGATCTGTCCTTGCGATGTTGCCCACCAGGAAAATGACAAATCCCCAGCATGCATGGGCCATTGCGGAAGCGGCGGCCTGCCCATTCATGCTTGCCTCGGT
Organism: uncultured Gammaproteobacteria bacterium; assembly: GCA_963698775.1. Taxonomy (GTDB): domain Bacteria; phylum Pseudomonadota; class Gammaproteobacteria; order Chromatiales; family Chromatiaceae; genus Thiohalocapsa. The sequence continues at coordinate 2,448 of CAVOSE010000006.1, read as the reverse complement.
GCGCGGCAATAAGAGATTTGCAGGATAATGACGCTATGTCCCCCGACCTCAGCCATCTCCTCGAAGCCGATACCAACCATGCCGTTCAGATCGCCGATCGGATCTGGTGGGTGGGTCACGTCCTCGACGACGACATCTTTCAGTGCCACGTCTATCTGCTTGAGCAGGGCGATCAATCCGTCCTATTCGATCCCGGCTCACGCCTGACCTTTGCCGGCACGCTGCGCAAGATCGAAGAGGTGATCCCGTTCACCCATATCCGCTACTTCGTCTGCCACCATCAGGACCCGGACATTGCCGCCGCGTTGCCGCTGATCGACCAGATGGTGGAGCGAGAAGACGCGGTGGTGGTCACGCACTGGCGCGCCCAGGCCCTGCTCAAGCATTACGGACTACGGCTACCGTTTTGGCTGGTAGACGAGCACGACTGGCGGCTCCCGCTGGTCGACCGGGAACTGCGCTTCGTGTTCACGCCCTACGCCCATTTTCCCGGCGCCATTTGCAGCTTCGACCCGAGCACAAGCGTGCTCTTCTCCAGCGACCTATTCGGCGGCTTCACCGAAAAGCCGACGCTGTTGGCCAAGGACGAATCCCACTTCGAGGTCTTGCGGCCCTTCCACGAGCACTACATGCCCAGCCGCGACATCCTTGACTTCGCCATCAGCCAGATCGAGCAGCACCCGGTGCAGATCATCGCACCGCAGCATGGCTCCATCATCCCGCCGCGGCTGGTGCCCTTCATGCTGGAAAAGCTCAGACATCTGGACTGCGGCATTTACCTGTTCGCCCGTGAAAACACCGACATCCGGCGTCTGTCACGGCTCAACGAGACGCTGCGCGACATCACCCAGACCATGTTGCTGTACCGCGACTTTCGCGATATCGCCGAACGGCTGTTCGATGTGGTGCGCAACAACCTGCCCGCGAAACGCATCGATTACTACGCACTGATCGACGACGACCAAATCCTGACGCTGACGCGCGACACCCGATTTGACGGACTGACCGAGGGCGAACCAGAGACGGTCCGCTCCCTGCTCGGCAAGACCCGCGCTGAATGGGAGGCCATGCATCTGCACGACCCGGCCATGCAAGGCCATCAGCTGCACCCTGGCCCCTTCTGCAGCCGTCCGGACGCTGCGGACAGCTTAGTCCTGACGTTGCCGCTCTTTTCGCCTCTGCACGCACGCATGGAGGCGGTCGCCATCATCCACGTGGAGGCCATGACGGCGATTCCACCCGACATGGATCTGCTGGTCCAGCAACTGATGACGCCGCTGCAAGTCGCCCTGGAGCGCGAGGTCATTTACCGACGCATCGAGCAGGAACGTCACAACGCCTACCAGCGCTCGATCCGCGACTCGCTGACCGGACTCTTCACCCGGGTCTACATGCACGACGTGGTCGCCCGCCAATGCAGCATCGACGACCGCGCCGAGACCACCGCGCTGGCCGCCATCATGCTTGATCTCGACCACTTCAAACGCGTCAACGACGAGCACGGCCACGCCGCCGGCGATGCCGTACTGCGTCAGAGCGCAGACATCCTGATGCATACCGCCCGCGCCACCGACATCCCCGTGCGTTTCGGCGGTGAAGAGTTCATCGTCTTTGTGGTGGGCGCCGGCACCCTCGGTGCGGCCGAGCTGGCGGAACGGCTACGCAGCGGCATCGAGGCACACCCGTTCGACCTTGGCAGTGGACAGGCGCTACGCGTCACCGTGAGTATTGGCGTCGCAACGCGTCGGCCCAGCGAGAGTATGGAGGCACTCATCCGGCGCGCGGACGAGGCCCTCTACGCGGCCAAGAACAACGGCCGCAACCAGGTCTGTCTCGCAACGGACCCGCCGGCCGCCTAAGAAAAGCAACGACCGGCGGCAACTGCAACAAATCGCCGATCCAAGCGCAGCCAACACGGCGACCTGACACCCCCAACCGACCAACGATCAGCCCATCGCGAGCATGACCATATGGGAAAGAGTCCACCGACACCAATCCCCCTCACCGATCTCAGTAAACGCGTCAACGAAGCACGCGCGCTGATCCATGATCTGCTGACCGAGCTGATCGGCCCGGTCGAACTAAGCTACGACTTCCATCGTGAATGGAACGGCTGCTGGAAGGCCTTGGTCGACATCAGCGGCACCGTCAGCGGCAGACTCGAGTTCACGCTCTTAGAGACCGCCGACGGCGCGCTGTTGGCACTGCCACGCCCGCTACCCGAGCGTTGGCGCACCGAGACCGGCATCCCGGCCGGCGACGGCAGTCGTTGGAGTATCGACGACGGCGGGCTGTTGGTGGCGTTCGCGGCCAGTTCCGCTTGAACAGATTCGAAAACGACTCGGCCCAAAGCAAAAAAGGCCGATCCGGGACGTCCGAGATCGGCCTTTTCGCTTTACATGTTGGTCGGGGTGAGAGGATTCGAACCTCCGGCCCCTGCCTCCCGAA
>CAVOSE010000005.1:0-86001 GCA_963698775.1 uncultured Gammaproteobacteria bacterium | reverse complement strand
GGACGCTCGACCTCCGCCCCAACAGCGATGCCGAGCTCGCAGAGCATGATCACCAGTAGCAGCACGAATCGCTTCATCAACGCCTCGCTCCCTCCGGCAGAGACCTGCCTGTCATCAAGGGCCACTGCCAAACAGTGTAGCCGCCATTGGCGGTGCTCGCTCTGCCCCGACGAAAAAGGCCCGGCTGCCGCGGTGGCCGGGCCTCGAAATCAACGCTCGTGGTCAGGCCATCAAGTCAGCGGGTCTGATTTCAAGAAGTTCCCTTGGACTTCCTGGAACCAGCTCGACTTGTCGACGCCCTGCGTGCGCCTGAAGCAGGTCCTGCTAGTGGGCGCCGCTGGTCGGCCACCTTTTCCTGCGCCTACGCATCACTGACCGCGTCCGGGACGTTTTGGAACGCCGCTTGCCGCATGCCGTCGGCGAAAACTCCGGCATGTCGTAGGGCAGCCGTCGGCCCATTCTTTCGAACGTTCGCTCCATGAGCTCCGCGTCGAGGGATCGCGTCGCGGCGATGCCTGCATTGAGATTGATCACGCGCCAAGGACGCGGCGTCACCACGATCCTCGTCCAGTTGCAACCTCACCGATGCGGCCTCGATGACTTCCTCCATGAGGTTGCACGGGAGCGGAGATCATCGGTTTCGTGCGTAGCGTTCACGATCATGCCGAAACCGTCCGCGGTTCCCTCGAGGTTATCGATGATCGCGCCGCGGCGAGCGACCCAAACCCCCATTGAGGCGAACATGCGCGCAACCCTGTCTCGCTTATCCATGATCTCAACCTTGCGTACCAGAAAAGCGAGGCGATCAAGCAAGTCCAGCCCGTAGGCGCAGAATTCTTGCAATTCTTCCGGCTCCAGCTGCGCTGCCCCACTCTCCAAGACCCCGGCGATCTGAAAGAAGTCAGACAACGCCCGCGCCAGGGCGATCGGACCGGATTGGTCTTCCATGACCGACTGCGCTTCCTCGTTCCTGGCGAGCACCGCCTGAGTCGCCTTCCAACGCGAGGTCGGAGATCGCATTATTCTCGATGACGAGAAGTTTTGTCGGCAAGGGGGATCACCTGCTGGCTAAAATGAACTGAAATCGAATCTGGCAACCCGTAAGGCGGCATCAGCATCGGGTATCGCCTTGTAAACTCGGGATGATTCACCGTTCGTTCAACGGTGATATGTCGCGAAGATCCCTCGCAGGAGCGGTCTATCGACAATCTCGGCCCCGCGCTTCGTAGGTTTAGTCCATAGCCGACAGCCCCCAACATCACACCTCGGCCGCGGCAGCTCTGCCCCAGCGGCGCTCGGGCCGCAGGGACCTTGGCTCCCCACAACCCATAGCCTTCCGGAGGCCACCATGACGGAAACCAGCACAAACACCATCTCCGACGGCAAGTACGTCGAACTCACTTACCTCGTGCGGGACAGCAAGACCGGCGCGGTTCTGACCGAAGTCTCTCGCCCACGCAACTACGTCCACGGCGTCAATGAGATCTTGGCACCGACACTGACCCGGGAGCTCGAAGGCAAGGCGCAAGGCGAACGTGCTGACCTGCTTGTCGACTGCAACGAGCTATACGGTCCGAGAGACGAGTCGCTCGTGATCACGCAAAAGACTGCTGTCGTACCGCGCAGCTATCGCCAGCTCGGCAGCCAGATCTTGATGGAAAACAACCAGGGTCGAATGAAGAGCTTTCTGGTGACCAAGATTGAAGGAGACACGATCACCTTTGATGGCAACAACCCCCTCTGTGGCAGGGAGGTAATCTACCAGGTGACAATTCTGTCGGTTCGCGATGCAACCGCTGAAGAGCGGGAGTACGGCGGTACAGTCGAGGACGACCCTATCCCAAGCCCTAAACAATGAGTTAAGGGATATCTGTTTCGCGGAGTCACCTCCGCGACGGTCTAACTTACGGACATGAGGAGCTTAGTTGTAAGCGTTCAGACTCCGCCCCTTTCGGGGTTTGATGGGTTTCGCTGCGCTATCCCCATCCTACGGGATAGGGACGGCTCGTAGGATAGGCGGCGGGACGAAACCCATCGCGATCAAGCTACCTGAAACGGCAGAGTGAACGGTAACGACAGGGCGAGCTGCCCGTCTCGCCGCTTAGGGCCGTTTCGGGGTCTTATATTCGACCTCTTTTTGGAGCGTGTCCCAGGTCGTCTGATAACCAACGAATCCCTTCTCATTTGGCGCCATTTGCGTGGTCTTGTAATAGCGCGCCTTACCTTCCGGAACCTTTGGTCTGCTCTTGGGTTGCTGGCTCATAAGTCACCTTCTCGTCACTGTGGATTGGAGGGAACGCGCCAATTGCGCGGCGCGCGCCCGTTTGGGTACTACATTTCAACACTTCACTCGCCAAGTCCCGAACGAGAACCGGTCGAGTGGCCTGGGGCCGTCAATGGCCCTGCAGCGAGATCACAAAGCAGTCCGTAGCACGCACGATCACTTGGACCCGTTCTCGGCCATACTGCGCAAGACCTCGTAGACGAACTCATGCGTGTACGCATTCTCGCCGCAGTGAGTCAAGTCATCATCCGACGTGCGAAACGTCAGGTACGGGTGGACCTCGGTCCCGTCGACTTCGATCGCCGACGTGTCATCGATCGTGCTGGCAACGCTGAAAGCGATGCTTGCCGTCACATCTTCCAATTCGTTACCCGTGATGCCGGCTTCCTGCAGCTTGACCCGGATGTTCTGGACCAGCTCACGGACCAACAGCATCTGTTGTTCTTCGAAGAGTGTCGAATCAAGGTTCAGCTGCATAGTTAATGACCTATTGCCCGGAGGCACTCTTTCCCGGGGATTTTGGCGCGGGTGGTATGGGGTCGTTTGCTAAAGCGGTACAGGCTTAACGCCTCTAAGATCAGGACGCGCTTCAACCTTTCCGCCAGCTGCTGTCTCCGCTTCCGTTGCATCCCTGACGGTCAGTATCTCCAGATCAAACAGGACTTGTCGACCACATAACGGATTGTTTCCATCAATCGTCAGCGTCTTCTCGTCGATCCGCGTGACCAGGAAAGTCTTTGTCTGCCCCTGGTCGTTCTCCATAACGATGGTCGTGCCCACTTCTCTGTAGGCTTCGGGCACATTCTCGATGTAATCCGTAACGACCAAGGACTCATCCCTGGGACCAAACAGTTTGTTGCCATCCAGCTCCACCGAGATCCTGTCCTGAACCGTTTTCCCATCCAGTTCTGCCATGACTTGAGACGAAAGCACGTCGTTGATGCCATGGACATAGCCCAAGGGGAACTCGACCGCCGTCAGAACATCGCCGGTCTTGGCGTCGATGACCTTGTATGTCAGCTCGACGTACTTACCGTGTTGAATTGTTTCTGTCATATCCCTAAAAAATCGATGCGGCAAAAATACGTACTTCTCCCTTCTCGTAGCCGAGAACCATTCTTCCCAGCCACTCCCCTTCCTTCTCCGTGCTCCGCACCCGATAAAGCACGGTCACATGTTGGCCACGTCTGATGAGGCCGAGCAAGTCTCGCTCTTCGACCAGATTCCGAGACAGTTCGCTGTGGGCAAACTGTTTCCCGAGCTCAACCTCGTTTAGTCCGAGTAGCAGCTCGTACGAGAATTTTCGAATAAATTTACCGTATTGCCCTTTGTTCGAGAACTTGATCAGCTCGTCCCACATCGGGTTAGCGATCTCCAAAATCTCTTCGTCTGATTGTTCGATAATGTTCATGTCAGGTCGCCATTGCTAAGCGTAACGAATTTTTCCGCGGGCTCTTGCTTAATCCGGCGAGTTCGAAGCGACGCAACCAGCTCGATCGTCACCGACCCTATTCTGTGGTGATCGTGTCACCGCATAGGACACGCGCTCAAACGCTGGCACCACAAACGCAGCTTCAGCAGGAAAAACCCGGGGCCCCCGTGTTGGGGCCCCGGCTTCATGGACGGCTTAAGCCGCCTTAGCCTCGGGCTTGTCCTCGATCAGGTGGTAGCACGGCGCCTTCTCCATGGTGTATTCGCCGGTCTCAGGGTCACGGCGCGACACCGTCAGCACATGCCAATTGTCGTCGTCCACCTTCATCGCGTCACCGCGGTAGTAATAACCCGGCCAGCGCGTTTCCTTACGGAACAGCGTGTGATGCATGACGGACTCGGACGTGAGATGGCGATGCTTCAGCTCCCAGGCACGCAGCAACTCATGGATGTTCTCTGCCGCAACCTTTTCAAGGTCCTCTTCCAGGAGTTTGAGCTTTTTCATCCCGATGTGCAGCAGCTTCTCGTTGGTCATGTAATTGACCGTGACGCCGCCGCAATACTCATCCATCAGCTTCTGCAAGCGATCCAGACCCTGCCGCGGGTTGATGTAGTTCGGGTTCACCGAACCGGCAGTGATCTCGTTCCGATAGATCTTGTAGTGCTCCATCGGCTTGTAGATCTCTTCCTTGCGACGGTTGATCTGGGTTTCAGAGACGCGGATTCCCTCGGCCTTACCGTCGTCGATGTACTTGCAGGCAGCCTTGGCGGCAAGCCGGCCTTCGGTGAACGAACCGGACGAGAACGCATGGGGCGTTCCACCAACCGCGTCACCTGCACCGAACAGACCTTCCACCGTGGTCATGCGGTTGTATCCCCAGAAATATTCGTCTGGGGACACGTCCTCGGGACCGGAACACCAAGCCCCACAACCGGTGGCATGAGAACCCATGACGTAGGGCTCGGAGGTCGTCAGCTCGGGGTTTTCGTACTTCGGGTTGACGTCCGTCGCTGCCCACAACACAGCCTGACCGACGGTCATGCCCAAGAAGTTGTGCCAGCCGATCTCTTCGAGATGCGGGTCCTGGAACGCCTCCATCGTCACCATGTGGATCGGACCGCGGCCGGCGGCGACCTCATTGATGAATGCATGATTCCGCAGGCAGGTGGGAATCGGGCGATGTGAAAGGTGCGAGGCCTCGACATCCAGGTAACGCTTACCGACCATCTTCTCCAGAGCCGGGAACCACTTGGACTCGTACTCTTCGCCCATGCCGTTCTGGGTATAGGTCTTCAGATGCAGGAAGTAGGCACCGACCGGACCATAGCCGTCTTTGAAGCGAGCGAGAACGATTCTGTTCTCCATCTGCGTCATCTTGGCGCCGGCCGTGATCATCAAGCCATAGGCAGACCCGGATGACCAGGGGGCGTACCAGACACGACCAGCACCTTCACCAACCGACCGCGGCTTGAAGATGTTGGACGCGCCACCGGCAGCGACAACGACCGCCTTGGACTTGAAGACGTGGTAGTTGCCGGTGCGGACATTGAACCCAACGGCACCAGCGACGCGATTCTCCTTGGATTCATCCATCAACAGATGGGTGACGCAGACGCGGTTGAAGACCTTGTCAGCGGACTTCTTGGCCGCCTCGGCGACGATCGGCTTGTACGACTCGCCGTGAATCATGATCTGCCAGCGCCCTTCGCGCTGGTAAGCGCCAGTCTTGGGGTTACGCATCAACGGCAGGCCCCATTCCTCGAACTGGTGCACAGTCGAGTCCACGTGACGGGCCATATCGAACAGGAGGTCCTCCCGGACCATGCCCATCAGGTCGATGCGCGCGTAGCGAACGTGGTCTTCCGGGTTATTCTCGCCGAATCGCGTGCCCATGTAGCAGTTGATGGCATATAGGCCCTGAGCAACGGCACCGGAACGATCGATGTTCGCCTTCTCGGCGACGACGATCTTCTTGTCTTTGCCCCAGTAGCGGGCCTCGAAAGCAGCACCAGTGCCGCCTAGGCCTGCGCCGCACACCAGGATGTCGATGCCATCCTCAACGATTGTCTTGTAGCTCATTATTCGTACACCCCAGTTTTCAGTGCCAACCCGCCGGCTTCGAGCGTGTGCAGACCGCCATCATCGAAGCGAATGTATTTCGGCTCGTTGAACAAGTATTGGCTGTCGCGCATTTCATCGCTCGGAGGCGGCACATCGGCCAGTTGCGGAATGTGCTTGCCCCAGGGCTTGGTCGTGATCGGCGCCAGCAGGTTCATATCCTTCTCGCCGTTGCGGAAGATGATCCGCCAGGCGATGACGCCTTTCTCCTCATCACGCTGCACCCGCACCGAGTGACCGAGCGGCGCAAAATCAGCGTAGCCGCGAACGTCGATCGCGTTGTGCGGGCAAGCCTTGACGCAGGAGTAGCACTCCCAGCACATGTTCGGCTCGATGTTGTAGGCGCGACGCACCACCGGATCAATGTGCATGATATCCGACGGGCAGATGTCGACACACTGGCCGCAACCGTCACAGCGAGTCATGTAGACGAAAGTTGGCATATTGAATTCCTCTTAGCGACGTGAGTGGGTGACTTGTGTCAGCGACTCACGATCAGTAGTGGTTGGGCGCTTCGCGCTTGATGCCGAGCCCCATGTTCGGCGGGTTTTCACCCATGTACTCCGGGATGTCGGGGTAGCGTTCCTTGCACTCCGCGCTGGACAGGTCGGGAATCTCGGGCAGCTTGTCGCGCGAGCCGTCCGCCACGGCGACTTTCTTCTGGAAGGCGGCCGCGGGCTTGAAGAACATGTGTGCAAACTTCGACCACAGGATCGTACTGAACAGCGTGGTGGACGCGACGATGAAGACGATGAAAGCGATCATGCTCAGCACCGAGGTCGAGCCGGTGCTCGCCTGCAGGAACGACCAGATCAACGCAAAGGAAGCCATCAGCAGCAGCGAGACGATGAACAGGTCGGACTGGTGCACGTTGTGCCACTCGTTCCCCTCGGAACGCACATCGACGCGGATCTTGAACCAGAACCAGTAGCCCCCGATGCAGATCGACAGGGCGCCAAGGTGCCACAACAAGGCAGCAAGACCTGAACCACCGCCTTCGGCTGCTGGCAGGCCAAAGATCAAGATGGCCGTGGTCGCTACGAAGAAGACGAAGCCGTACATCGTGAACAGGTGCGAGATCCGGCGCTCAGGGTTCGCGAACTCGCTCGAGGTCAACACCTCACCCGCAATCGTGTTGACCGCGATACCGACCTTCTGGCCGCCACCGACTTGACGCTTGGCAATCTTTTTCAGCGACTGCCCCTTCTCGAAGAAGTATTTGGCGCTCTTCTTGTGCACAACGTCGAGCAAGGTGCCGCCGATGACCAACAGGACCATCAGAACGACGTACGCTTGCATGACCCCCGGCTCGAGCGGAAGGTTCGCGGACAGCGCCGCGAAAGGGTTACTTGTGATCATTGGATGGTGACTCCACTTCAGTTGGTGCCCGAGATTGTCTCAGGGAAACGCGACCCGATCCGCCCTCGCATCAGGTCGATTGGTTATGCCGCAAGAACGGATATCCGACCGTTCCGCTGGGACACCGACAGGCTGACAGCAGCTCCCAGTGACGACGACAAGGCAGTATAAGCTTTTCAGTACATGCTCAGCGACTCATACATTTTCGGGCGGCATAACTGCTTTTAATGATGTCCTTGCAGACGGCGGAATCCCTCCAAGTAATTGTGTTTTTAGCCCGCAACGTCACAGCTCTCCCGATTTCAGGCCCGTAGCGCCGCACTCGCCGTCCGCGAGCTGAGCGAACGGTCGAAACCTTCCAGCCCACGTACCTCCACAGGTCCGGTATAGCGCGACCGCGGAAACGCATAGACGCAGGCGTCGCGGATAATCCGGTCGCGCGTTGCCCGTCCGCACAACACGCCCAACATTGCGCCTGGTCCGAATTCTCCCCGCACATCGCCCTGATCGTCAGCAGCTGAGACCCCGCCCGGCAATTCTGGCCCCGATGGACATCATCATCCTGCCGGTCAGGCATCGTCCCGCGCGGAAAGCTCAGTCGCCGAACGGATCGTCCGACAGCAGACCCGCAATGGCAGGCGCATAAGTCAGCACAGCGCCCTGCAGAATGCCGAGGTCTTCAACGGCCTCGGAGAGCCGCGCCAACAAAGCCGCGTCTCCCGGCTTTTCTGCCAGCTCGCGCAAAACGACTATCAGCGGAGCGAGCTCATCAGCGGCGACGTATTGCTCAAGCATCGAGATCGATTCCTCGATCGTTGTCGCATCGATGCCGTGATCAGATTTAGTCATTTTCGAAGATTGCAGCCACTGGCACACTCTCAGCGAGGCGCAACGTCGTTCTGCAGCTCCTTGTTGGTTTGACGAGGTCAGTCTGTTTGCAGGCCCGTGCCAGTGCTACAGAGCAACGCTGAGTAGTCGGAAGCGAGGGCCTCACTGATACAGGACACCATCCCGTCGCCCCATCGCATAGGCGGTCTCCCCTGCCGCCATTCGCAGTCGAGCTTCGATCCGCATCTTATTCATGACGTCGTTATCAGCGATTTCCGGGTAGAGCGGATAGAAGCGGGCCACGTCCAGCGCGTTCGCCGTTGCCGCCAATTCCATTCTCTGCCGTTGCTCCCAACTCACTCCATGCAACATCAGTAACCGGGGGGCCTGGCGGTGCAGATAACGTTGACAGAGGTCGTGATGCTCCTCGCTTTCCCAATCTTCGCGCACGAGGAAAGGCGGAAAATCCTCATCCTCGTTGTATCTCCGGGTGAACCATCGCGCGCTCGGTTTGTGACCCGCGCGTTCGGCGACAGAACGTTCGAACCGGTAGTTCACCGGCCCATAAGAGCTGCTGCGCTCAGCTTCGCTGGTTTCGATCGGCATCACAGCGGCCGGGAGCGCGGTCCAGTCTGTCAGCTTTGGAAACGACGCCATCTCCGACGCGTCAACGCACGAGAAAATCAACGCGAGCGGCGAATTGTCTTTGGGGTCAAGGAGCCAGTATTCATAGCGATCGGCAGCCTCAAACGGCAGCCGCGCGCTAAGCAGAAACGTCGCCAGGTCTAGTATGCGCCGGTCTACTTGACCGTCTTCCATTGAAGCGTTTTCGATCACCCTTTCCAGATCGCAATGCCTGATGTGCGCCGCCCTGGTGAATCGGCCCTGCTGGCGACCGGTGCCTGCACCGCCATCGCGGCTGTTTGCATAAATGAACTGGAACTCCCACAAATCGCCATCCATCGAGAGTGCGCGTGCATGCTCGGATTCAGCGATTTGTACTTGCGCTGAGTAAGGCTGCAAGAGACGTTGAGAGTGCGCTTTGATCATGTACCCTGGATCGCAGTGAGGCGGCTTCTGGGCGGCTACTTGAACAGCTTCGATTTGTCGACCAAATCGACGTGGGCGCGCTTGAAGCAGGTCCAGGTCTTGGTGTCCTTGTTGTAGATCGAGTTGACGAAGCACTTCCAGTGCTCGTCGTCGACGAAGTTGTAATCCATCCGGTAGTAGAAGCCTGGGTAGCGGCTCTCCTCACGGAACTGGACATGCTTCATGTGGGCCTCAGCGGTCAGGATGCGGTGGTCGTTCTCCCAGGCCCGCAGCAGCTCGTGCAGGTCCTTGGCGCGCATCTTCGCGGCGTCTTCCTTGATCGTCTCAAGTTTCAGTTCCGCTACGCCCATCATCTTCGCGTTGGTCTGATACAGGGTGGAAGCACCGGCCACGTACTCATCCATGGTCTTCTGCAGCCGCATCAGCAGCATCTTCGGCGTGATGTAGTTTGGATTCACGTCAATGGCGGTGGTGGCGTCTTTGTGCTCCAGGTAGTTGCGTACCGGCGCGTAAACCTCCTCGACCAGCTCTTCGACCGTGGCGTCCAGCTCGGAGTTCCAGTCCTGATTGTCCATGCAGAACTTGACCATGGCCTTGGCGGTCAGCCGCCCCTCGGCATGGGAACCGGAGGAGAATTTGTGGCCGGAGGCGCCGACACCGTCGGCGGCGGTGAAGAGACCGCTCACGGTCGTCATGCCGCGGTAGCCCCAGCTCCAGCCCTCAGGCAGGTGCGCGGGGATCTTGTCCGCCTCCGGATGGTCCTCGCCAGTGGGCGCACCCAGATCCTCCGGACCGGAGACCCAGATGCCGCAGCAGCCAGAGTGGGAGCCGAGCAGGTAGGGCTCGGTGGGCATCAGCTCGGAGTTCTTTTTCTCCGGCTCGATGTTCTCACCGGCCCAGACACCGGCCTGACCGATGCACATGTCGAGGAAGTCTTCCCAGGCATCGGCCTCCAGATGCTTGATCTCCTTCGGCGTCATGTTCTCGGCGAGCTTGCCCAGCGCGGTCACGGTGTCCATGTAGATGGGGCCGCGACCCTCACGCATCTCCTGCAACATCAGGTGGTTACGCAGGCAGGCCGCTGGCACTTTGGCCTGACCATAGGGCGGGAAGTCATCCAGCAACGCCTTGTTGGTTTCCAGATAAATCTCGCCGAAGGCATTGGTCGCATTGGCCTTGAACAGCATGAACCAGGCGCCGACCGGGCCGTAGCCGTCTTTGAAGCGGACGGGGACGAAGCGGCTTTCCATCATGGTCAGTTCGGCGCCGGCCTCGGCGGCCATGGCGTAGGTGCTGCCGGTGTTCCACCCCGGGGACCAGGTAAGGCCGGCGCCCTCACCGACGGAGCGCGGACGGAAGATGTTCGCGCAGCCGCCGGCAACCAGCAGGCATGCCTTGAACTTGTAGACGAACACCTGGTGTTCCCGGACCGAGAAGCCGACCGCCCCGGCGACGCGGTGCTTGTCGTTCTTATCGTTGACCAGCTTGGCGATGAACACGTGCTCCTGGATGCGGTCGGCACCCAGGGCCTGCTTCGCGGCCTCGGCGACGATTTGTTTATAGGACTCGCCGTTGATCATGATCCGCCACTGACCGGAACGGACCGGCCTGCCGCCCTCGACCAGTTGCTTTCCCTCGTCGCCAGGCCGCTTCCAGACCGGCAGGCCCCATTCCTCGAACAGGTGCACGGAGTCGTCGACATGACGACCCAGGTCATACACCAGATCGTCGCGGGTGATGCCCATCAGGTCGTTCGAGACCATGCGCGCGTAGTCCGCGGGGTCCTGCTCGCCGAGATAGGTGTTGATAGCGGACAGGCCCTGGGCCACGGCGCCGGAGCGGTCCAGGGCAGCCTTGTCGACCAGCTTCACCTTCAGGTCGATGCCTTGGGCCTTGGCCTGGTCCAACCATGGGACGATCTCGTAGGCCGCGCCGCAGGCGCCCATGCCGCCGCCGATGATAAGGATATCGACCTCTTCGACAACGATCTCGGGATTACCGAACTCTCCTGCCATTTCTCGAGCCTCTGAAACTCCGTCATTGCACGTCTTGCTCACGAGGAACCGCGCGGTCGCGAATCGGCCCCTGGACGGCGAGGGCCGCCCAGTCCGTTAGCGCATACGCTTATTTGCGAATCAGTTCGGACGGATCGCCAGCCTTTTGCACACCGCCGAGGGTGAAGTAGCCGGGTTCGCCGATCTTGGACAGGTCGGCCTCGGGCTTGCTGCCGTAGGGGTCGATGGAACCCTCGGGCGTGGTCCGGGTCGGGAACTCAAAGCGCTTCGTCCTGCCATTGCGGAAGGTGATCGTCCATGCGATGGATTCCGCGCCTCGCACCGGCTGCACGGACGCACCCAGTGGCACCACGTCGGCCGAGTGGCGGCATTCGATCGCCTGCTGCGGGCAGATCTTCACGCAGGCGTAGCATTCCCAGCACTGTTCGGGCTCCTGATTGAACGCCTTCATCGCCCAGCCGGTCTCGGCGCCGTCCTCGTCCAGTTTCATCAGGTCATGTGGGCAGATGTACATGCAATCCGCCTTCTCCTGGCCCTTGCAGCCGTCGCACTTATCGGTGTGCACAAACGTTGGCATGATGCTGGTTTTCCTCGAGCTGTCTCTGGCAGCGGTCTCCGCACCCGGTCTTCGCGCTGATGGGCCGCATCTCTCATACGGAGGCTTTACGCTTCCGCGGGACCAGGGACTCAGTCGAAACTGGCTGAACGGTTTCCCGTACTATCGGCGCCGGTTGACCGTCGGTGCTAGGGCATCCATGCTTACCGGGCCGCCTACAGACCCCGCCATAAACCTGCGGTTTTAGCCGGGTTTGTGGGGTGAGAAGCATAGGCGTCGGTCCTAAAGTCTGTCAAAACAGTATTGGCGCCTCACGCATAAACGCGCTCTATTAGAGAATTCTTATACCGATATCGTGAAAATGCCCAAGCAACCCGCAAGATCTTCGCGAATGCGACGCTTCGCCGCAATCGGCGCCCTACTCGGCCTGGCGGCGGTCGTGCTCGGCGCCTTCGGGGCGCATGGACTCGAGGGCCGGGTTGACAGTAACCGCCTCGCCATTTGGGAAACCGCATCTCACTACCTGGGCTGGCATGCAACAACGCTGTTGGCACTGGGTTTGGCCGGCGCAAGACTGACGGCAACGCGATTGACCTTGAGCGCCGCTTGGTCCCTCACCCTCGGCATCCTGATCTTCAGCGGTAGCCTCTACACGCTTGTACTCTCCGGACAGGGCGCTTGGGGTGCGGTAACGCCAATCGGCGGCGTACTGCTAGCGCTTGGCTGGGGCCTGCTCGCGGTGGCCATCTGGCGCGCTGAAGTGCCGCCGGCCACCGGCGACTGATCCTGGCAGCAGCCAGCTTTCGAACTCGGCGCACACATGCGTATTCCACGCTTCTACACCCCTCAAGAGCTGGCAACCGGTGCATTGTTGACGCTGGAGGCGCAGGCTTCGCGGCATCTGACGCAGGTGTTGCGTCTGGGTACCGGAGACGAACTGACGCTGTTCAACGGCGACGGTTTCGATTTCCGCGGACGCATCGAGACCCCGCTCAGGGACGGCGCCCTGGTCCGCGTCGGCGATCAGAGTGAGCCCGAGGCGTCAGCCCCGTTGCGCGTCACGCTAGCGCTTGGCGTCTCCAAGGGTGAACGCATGGACTTGTCGCTGCAAAAGGCCGTCGAACTTGGGGTTTCGGCACTACAGCCCGTCTTCACCGAACGCAGCGTGGTTCGGCTGAGCGACGACAGGCTCGACAAACGAATGCGCCACTGGCAAGGCGTGGTCGTATCGGCCTGCGAGCAGAGTGGCCGGCGCCGGTTGCCCGTGCTGGCGGAACCGCGCCGATTGGCCGACTGGCTGGCTGGCACGGCCGGCGACCGCCTGTTGCTCGATCACCGCGCCGATCAGCCGCTAACCGCTCTGGCCGCCCCGACCAACGACGCCGTGACGCTGCTGGTCGGCCCCGAGGGCGGTTTGGCACCACACGAACGGGACTCCGCCTGCGCCCGCGGCTTTATTGGCGTGCGCCTCGGACCCCGGGTGATGCGTACCGAGACGGCGCCGCTAGCGGCAATCGCCGCCATTCAGACCCTCTGGGGAGACTTTCGATACTGAGCCGCTACCGATTTGATTCTGGACAGATCCGGGGCCAGTCGCGACGATAGGTCAGAATCGGCTCGGTGGCGGCTCGCGCCGACTGCAGGCGAGATCACCGCAGCGGGCCAGCTTGAGATTCCCATTGGTCTCGTCGTTAAGGAAGTCCCAGTAGGCAACAAACGGCAGCCCATCCGCGCCGATGACGATGTCGGCCCCCATGCCGACGCCGCCCGTATCCAGCGCCGCCCTGCTCACCTCGGCGCAGCCGCGATCTTGGCACAGGGCCACTTTCAGATCGCGCCGGCTGGAATCGAAGTAGGTCACCACCGGCTCACCCCTCGCCCCGATCGCGATGGCATTGTGCCATCCGACGTCGCCGGCGCTGTCGAGCGACCGCAATGCGGCATCGTCGCAGCTCGCATTGCGGCATAGGGCCATCAAGAGATCACGGTGTCGACGATCATAGTAGCTGATGACTGGCAGCCCGTCGGCCGGTACCGCTATGCTGACGAATTTGCCGACATCGCCCGAGTCGTCGAGCACGGAGGTGGTCGACGCGAAACAGCCGGCATCCTTACAGCGCGCCACCTTGAGCAGGCCCTTGGCGCTGTCGAAATAGGCAATGATGGGTAGACCGTTGGCGCCGATTGCCAGATCGATGGACCAGCCGATGTCGCCGTCTGCGTCGACCAACGCGTGATTCACGCGGTCGCAGGCCGCATCGCTGCAGTGGGCCACTTTCAGATCGAGGTTGGTGTAGTCCAGATAGGCCACCACTGGCAGGCCATCGGCGCCAATTGCAATCGACGGCGACCAGCCGACATCGCCCGCGTCATCGAGAATGCTCAGCCGATTGAAACCACCGGTCGGCACATCGTGGCGCGGCGTTGGTGGCGCGGATGATTGGCCGCCAAGTTCCACGCTGAAGGCATCAAAACGCGAGCGGTCGTCACCGGCGACGACCCGCAGGACTCGACTGCCGGGGCCAATGCTCGGCGGCAGCGGACCGGCCTCGATGAGGTTGTCCGTGGCACTGCGGACCGTCAACGGTTCCTCGTCAAGCGTCACTGAAGGCAGCCGCCTGCTGCCAGAGGCCAAGTCGACCACGCGACGCAAGACTGCAACGCGAGACGCTTGACACTCCGCGAACGCTGTTGGCGCCGATGGACCCAAAGTTGTGATGGTAACATCGATCCCAAGGGATTCCCGGCTCGCGCCTCATTAACGTGCGACCGTCCTGTTTGAGCCGGCGTCAGACCGCGACCGACAGGCGAACGCCGAATCACAACGACCGTACCGGTAGGAGGGAAGCGGATGAGCGAAACCCGTTTGATCCGGCGCCATGGCGCCTACTTTCGTGGTTGGGCACAGGCCTTTGGCGCCCATGAGCCCGCCAGCGACGACAAGCACGAACTGCGCTGGCTACTGGGCGAGGAGCAACTCGGGCTGATCCTGACGCCCGCCATCCAGCAGGGCGTGGAGGCGCTGTGGGCGGATGATGCGGGCGGCACGCCCGCAACTAGCGGCGACCAGACCAACGATGCCGCGCCAACCGCCCTGATACTGCACGCCGAAGCACTGCAACTGGGCGGCCTGACGCTCCCGATCGCATCTGCGCAGAAACGCGCGCTCGAATTCGCCGCCGATCTGCTCGCAGACCAACGCGACCTGCATCTCTTCCAGACCTACCATCTGATTTACCCCAGCGGCACGCGCATCATGACCCTGAGCAGGCAAGCACCGCTGGCACTGATTTACCGCGAGCTGACGCCACTGCGACTGGAACTGGAGCTGGACAGCGCGCTGAAGCTGCGTCCAGGCGCCGACGCGTGCTAACGTTGCCGCTTTGAACCAACCGTCGCACTCCTGATGCAAGACCGGTATCCCCTCGTCCTGGTGGACGCCTCCGGCTATCTATTCCGCGCCTACCACGCCCTGCCCAAGCTGACCAACTCCCGTGGCGAGGCCACCGGCGCGCTGGTGGGCGTGCTGAACATGCTGCGCAAGCTCATCGACGAGCAGCGGCCGGACTACATCGGCGTGGTCTTCGACGCCGCCGGGCCGACCTTTCGTGATGACCTGTACAAGGAGTACAAGGCCAACCGACCGCCGATGCCCGACGATCTGCGCGAGCAACTGGAACCGCTCAAGGAGATCATCCGCGCCATGGGCCTGCCGCTGCTGGTGGTGCCGGGAGTCGAGGCGGACGACGTCATCGGCACCCTGGCGACCCAGGCCGCGGCGGACGGCATCCCGACGCTGATCTCCACCGGCGACAAGGACATGGCGCAGCTGGTCGACGCGCAGGTCACGCTGGTCAACACCATGTCCGACACCCTGCTCGATCCGGCCGGGGTGCAGGAAAAATTCGGCGTACCGCCGGAGCGCATCGTCGATTATCTCAGCCTGATGGGCGACAGCATCGACAACGTCCCCGGCGTGCCCAAATGCGGCCCCAAGACCGCGGTCAAGTGGATCGGCGAATACGGCAGCCTCGACGGCGTCATCGCCAATGCCGACAAGATCAAGGGCAAGATCGGCGAGCACCTGCGCGGGAGCCTGGCGCAACTGCCACTGTCGCGGGCGCTGACGACGATCAAGCGCGACGTGGAACTGGAATTCAAACCCCAAGACCTAACGCCCGACGCACCGGACATCGACACCCTGCGCGACTGGTACGAGCGCATCGAGTCACGGCGCTTGCTGGCGACCCTGGACGGCGAGACCGGCGATGGCGATGCCACGGGCGATGCGGGCACGCCAACCGGCGACAGCCCCAAGGACTATCAGGTCATCCTCGACCAGCCGTCGCTCGACGCCTGGATCGAGCGCTTGGCCCAAGCCGAACTGTTCGCCTTCGACACCGAGACCACCAGCCTCGACTACATGCGCGCCGAGATCGTGGGCGTCTCCTTCGCCATCGAGCCCGGTGAAGCGGCCTATGTGCCGCTGGCGCACGACTATCCCGGCGCCCCGGATCAGCTCGATCGCGACCAGGTCCTGGCCCAGCTGAAACCGCTGCTGGAAGACCCGAACCGGCCCAAGCTGGGCCAAAACCTCAAATACGACACCAACGTCTGTGCCAACCACGGCATCCGCATGGCCGGCATCGCCCAGGACACCATGCTGGAGAGCTACGTGCTCGACAGCACCGCCACCCGCCACGACATGGACTCGCTGGCCAAGAAGTATCTGCACCAGGACACCATCCACTTCGAAGACATCGCCGGCAAGGGCGCCAAGCAGCTGACCTTCAACCAGATCCCGCTGGAACAGGCCGGCCCCTACGCCGCCGAGGACGCGGACGTGACGCTGCGGCTGCACCGAGCACTCTGGCCCAAGATCGAGGCGACGCCGTCGTTGGAGCCGGTCTATCGCGACATCGAGATGCCGTTGGTGCCGGTGCTGTCGCGCATCGAGCGCACCGGCGTGCGCATCGACAGCGCGGAGCTGAACGCCCAGAGCCAACAGCTCGCCCAGCGCTGCGCCGAGCTCGAACAGCGCGCCTACAACAGCGCCGGGCGCAAGTTCAACATGGGCTCGCCAAAGCAGATCGGTGCGATCTTCTTCGACGAGCTCAAGCTGCCGGTGGTCTCCAAGACGCCCAAGGGCCAGCCCTCCACGTCCGAGGCGGTGCTGGAAAAGCTGGCCGAGGACGGCCACGAACTGCCCGGCATCATCCTCGAGCACCGCGGCCTGTCCAAGCTGCGCTCCACCTACACCGACAAGCTGCCGCAGATGGTCAACCCCGGCACCGGCCGCGTGCACACCAGCTATCACCAGGCGGTGGCCGCCACCGGCCGCTTGTCGTCGTCCGACCCCAACCTACAGAACATCCCCATCCGCAGCGACGAGGGCCGGCGCATCCGCCGCGCCTTCGTGCCCGAGCCCGGCTGCCGCATGCTGGCCGCGGACTACTCCCAGATCGAGCTGCGCATCATGGCGCATCTGTCGGGCGACGAGCGCCTACTGGCCGCCTTCGCCGCCGGCGCCGACATTCACCGCGCCACCGCCGCCGAGATCCTGGGCCTGCCGCCGGAGCAGGTCACCGGCGAGCAGCGCCGCTCCGCCAAGGCCATCAACTTCGGCCTCATCTACGGCATGTCCGCCTTCGGCCTGGCCCGCCAGCTCGGCATCGCGCGCGGCGAGGCGCAGGAGTACGTCGACCTGTACTTTGCCCGCTATCCGGGCGTGCGCGCCTTCATGGACAACATCCGCGGCCAGGCGCGGGCCGATCGCTATGTCGAGACCCTGTTCGGCCGCCGGCTGTATCTGACCAACATCAACCACAGCAACAACCAGCTGCGCAGCGCCGCCGAGCGCACCGCCATCAACGCGCCGATGCAGGGCACCGCCGCCGACATCATTAAACGCGCCATGATCCAGGTCGACCAATGGATTCAGACCGAACACCCGCCGGTGCGCATGATCATGCAGGTCCACGACGAGCTGGTGTTCGAGATCGAGGCCGACGCCGTCGAAGCCGCCGGCAAGCGCATCCGCGACATCATGCAAGGTGCCGCCGAACTCAAGGTGCCGCTGATCGTCGATGTCGGCGTCGGCGACAATTGGGACGAGGCGCATTGATCCATTGAGCCGGGTCGCGTGACTTTGCCCTGGCAGCGACTTGCAGTGGCGATCGCGCGGCGCAGGGACTCGCCTTCGTGGCCGTCGCGATTGCAAATCGCTCCCACGCCGACAAATCAAACGCCTCTGGTTGCCGGATAGCACCGCGCCACGGCCGTTAGACTCAACGTAGCGGCACGAAGCCGCCCAACGTCCTGTTGCGAATCGGTAACGCGATCCCACGAACGGAGACCGTGCGAGTACCCCGTAGGATGGGTAGAGCAAAGCGAAACCCATCGTTGCTGGTGTGCACCCCGTTGAGTTTTATTGTTGAACCTGTCGCCGCGACAGCAGCTAACGGGACGGTCACGGATTCTTTCACAATCGCACGGCCCAGGAGGCCCCATGCCCAATCGAGCCCGCACCCGTCGCACCAAGATCGTTGCCACCATCGGCCCGGCCAGTGATGCGCCAGAGACGCTGGAGGCCATGCTGCGGGCGGGCATGAACGTGGCGCGCCTGAACCTGTCGCACGGCAACTTCGACGAGCACAAGGCGCGGCTGCTACGCATCCGCGCGGCGGCCGATGCGGTCGGGGTGCCGGTGGCGATCATGATCGACACCCGCGGTATCGAGATCCGCACCGGCGCGCTCGCCGACGGCATCGTCGAGTTGGTCTCCGGCGAGCTTTTTTCGCTGTTCACCGATGGCCGTGCCGGCGATCGGCACGGCGTCTCGGTGTCTTACCGGCACCTGCCACGAGAGGTGAATCCAGGCGAGACGGTCCTGCTCGATGATGGCGCGATGGAGCTTCAGGTGCTGGCGACCACGGACCGCGAGGTGCGGTGCCGGGTGGTGGTCGGTGGTCGACTCGGCGCCAGCAAGGGCGTCAACCTGCCGGGTACGCAGCTGTCGGTGACCGCGGTGGACCCGGAGCATCGCGACGATGTGCTGCGCGAGCTGTCCTTCGCCGCCGACAATGACGTCGAGTACATCGCCGCCTCCTTTATCCAGAGCGCCGATGAGGTGCGCCGCATGCGCGAGATGTTGGCCGAGGCCGGGGTCGAGATCCCGATCATCGCCAAGATCGAGAACCGCGCTGGGGTGGCCAACCTGGACTCCATCGTGCAGGCCGCCGACGGCGTTATGGTCGCCCGCGGCGACCTCGGCGTGGAACTGCCGCTGGCGGACGTGCCGAGCACGCAGAAGAAGATCATCCGCAGCACCGTCAGCAACGGCAAACCCGTCATCACCGCCACGCAGATGCTGGCGTCGATGGAACGCAACCCGAAGCCGACTCGGGCCGAGGCCAGCGACGTGGCCAATGCGATTCTGGACGGCAGCTCGGCAGTGATGCTCTCCGGTGAGACCGCGGCCGGCGCCTATCCGGTGGAGTCGGTACGCATCATGGCGGAACTCGCGGTGCGCGCCGAGGCGTCGCTGCGCGAGTACGGCTGGTTGCAGCAAACACTGCCGCACCCGTCCAACATCGTCACCGAGGCGGTTGCCCATGCCGCGGTGCGCATGGCCGAGCAGTTGGGGGCCCGTGTCATCCTGAGCCTGACCGAGACCGGCTTTACGTCGCGACTCATCTCCAAGCATCGCCCGGAATGCCCGATCCTCGCCGTCACGGCGTCACCGACGGTGGCGCGGCGACTGTCGTTGAACTGGGGCGTGCTGCCGGTACTGTACCAGGCGGGTATCGGCGACGACGACAAGATTGCGCTCGCGCTCCGGGTTGCCCGTGAACGCGGACTAGTGCAGCCGGGGGACCTGTTGATCGGCACCTGGGGACATACCGCATCCGCGGGCGGTACCGATGCCATCCGGGTGCTCACATTACCAAGCTGATCCGAACGGTCCACGGGCGCACCGACGCATGCTCGGCCGGGCTCCCATCGCTCGCCCGCGGACGATGCCAAACACTTCAAGCGCATGCGTCCGCGCTAACGGACCACTGAGAGTGGCCGTCCAGACCTAGCGTCTCGGCCGAGAGCGTCCGAGCTCCGCCCGCGCGCTGTCGGCGCGCGGAAACTCGCTCAATCCTCCCAGCGACCGAAGCCGGGGATCTTGACGCGATGTTCGTTGTATACCCCCTCGGCGGCGCCCTGATGGCAGGCATTGCAGTTACTGAAACTGCCCACGTCCGCGTTGTCCGCAACCATGCGTGCCGGGATCTCGTCGTGCTCTTTGACGAAGTAGCGAGTCTCGGTGATGCGCGGCAGGTTGACGCCACCCGTGTCGCCCACGGCGAAGGCCCGTGAGCGAGAGCGGCTGGCCTGGTCCGCGCTGTTCGTACTGAGGTACGCCGCGATCTCAGCGCTCAGGTCCTCGGACAGGGACGCGTCATCGCCGTAGTGGTCAGCCAGCCCCTCCGTGCTCATGATCCGTTGCCAGGCCGCAACCGGCAGCAAGCCCGGCTGATAGGCCATATGACAGACGCCGCATTCCTCGGCGTAGGTGGCATTAGTGATCGGCGCCACATCGCGACCAGACTCGATCCAGCCGCCGCGGCGGTCGTCATCGTCATCGTCGTGGTCGTCTGAATCGCCGATGGCGAGCCCGGCCGCGCCACAGGCGAGCAGCGCGGCGGTGACCAGACCTAAGGTACGGAGTGAAGGTTTCATGCTCGTTGCTCCAGTGATCATTGAGTGTTATTGGCTCTTGATGTAGCTGATGAAGTCCGCCTTCTCGGCGCTGCTACATTCGCGACCCAGGGTCCAACGGCAGTTGCGCCGCAGCCATTTCTCGACCTTTTTCTGGTCGGTCAGCCGTTGCGGGTTCACCGACGGCGCCAGCGGCTCGATCGACTTACCCGTGGTCGCGTGCTGTCCGCTCTTGGTCAGATCCGCGGTGTGGCAGCTGGCGCAACTGCGCGCCGGCGAGCCATCCGACTGTGGATACTCCTGGTTCCAGGCGGCGGCACCGCTACCCGCGGCCGCGGCCGCGGGTAGTGAGGACACGCCCGTCAGGCCGACGACAATGGAGGTGATGATCAATGCTCTCGACATGGGAAGGACTCCTGCTTTAACCGCGGCGCTTTAGGCCAGTGAACATCGAGCGGACCAAATTCTCGTGATGCGACAGGCTCGAGAAAATCACTCCGGCGACGTGGGCAACGATGAACACTAGCGTCAGATTGGCCAGCACCTCGTGCGCCTCTTCCAGCGCTCCGCCCCAGAATCCCGACAGTCCGCCCATCAGCGGCGCCATCGGTCCGGACAGTTCCTCCGCGCCATACAGCGCCATCCCACTCAGACCGGTAGCACTGACCAGCAACAGCAAGGCAATCGCCATCGCGCCGCCGGCGGGGTTGTGCCCGAGATAGCGCTTTGCGTTGAAGCGCGCGGCATCGGCGAGATAGCCGAGCACCTGCCGCGGCCCGCGGACGAAGTCAGAGAAACGTGCATGGCGGGTGCCTATAACGCCCCACACCAGACGCACCGCGATCAGCACCAGCACGAGATAGCCGGCCCAAACGTGCACCCCAAGCAGGTCATCCTCGACGATATAGGCGGTGGCAAAGGCGCCCACCAGCGACCAATGAAACACCCGCACCAGCGGGTCCCAGACCCGCACCCATGTTTGGGTCTGGTCGCTGCTGCCGGTGGCGACAGCGGGTTCCGCGGCGAGGGCATCGGAAGGTAAAGTCTGCGTTGTCATGATGAGTCGGCTCCCGTGATTGGTAAGACAGTGGTCTCGGTACGCGACGGACGGGCTTGACGTAGATCTGTTATCGAGGTGATCCGGCTCGACCGTCGCGTCACTTGTCGCAAACACTAGCAAGCACCCGCTGACCAAACCCTGTGCCCCACTGTCAGCCTTTTGTCAGCTTGACCGGAGCATGATCGGGGCATGATCCATCGGCGGGCGATCGGGTCACCCGGCGACCCGCGCGATGCCCGAGCGCGCACCAGATCTACACTTTGGTCTATGTGATGAGCAGCACCAAGATGAGTCCCGGCCGCGTCCCCAAGGCCATGGTCCTTGCCACGCTGATGTTGGGGGCAACCGGCATCGCCGCTGGGCCTGACACAGACGAGCACGACCACGACCGCGCCCGCGCCGCGCTGGAGCGGGGTGAGGTGCGTCCGATCGCCGAGGTGCTGGCAACCGTGGCGCAGCAGGTACCAGGCGACGTGGTGGAAGTTGAACTGGAGCGCGAGCACGGCCGCTGGGCCTATGAACTCAAGGTCATCGCCCCGAACGGACGGATACTGGAGGTGCTGGTTGACGCGGCAACCGCAACCGTCATCAAAACGGAGCAAGATTGATGCGCATTCTGTTGGTGGAAGACGACGAGCGCGTCGCCGCGGGCGTGGTCTCCGCACTCGACTCTGCGGGCTTCGTCGTCGAGCACGTCGGTGACGGCGAGGACGCCTGGTTCCGCGGCGACACCGAAAGCTGGGCCGCGGTGATCCTGGACCTGGGTCTGCCGGGCATGGACGGGCTGTCGGTGCTGCGGCGCTGGCGCGATGCCGGACAGCGGTTTCCGGTCTTGATCCTGACGGCCCGTGGCGACTGGCACGAGCGCGTCGAGGGGATCGATGCCGGCGCCGACGACTATCTGCCCAAACCCTTTCGTATGGAGGAACTACTGGCGCGACTGCGGGCACTGGTCCGCCGCGCGGCCGGCCAGGCATCGCCGGTACTGCGCATCGGTGATCTGCAACTGGACACCCGCCGCATGCAGCTTAGCCGCGACGGCCTGCCCGTTCACCTGTCGCCCCAGGAGTACCGCCTGGTCGCCTACTTGATGCAGCATGCGGGACGCGTCGTACCCCAGCTGGAGCTGACCGAGCAGCTCTACGCACAGGACTTCGAGCGCGAGTCCAACGCCGTCGAGGTGCTGGTGGGCAGGGTGCGCCGCAAACTCGGCTCGCAGCTGATCCAAACCCGGCGAGGCTTCGGCTATCTGATCGAGCCAAATCTGGCGGAGCAGTCTCCGGAGACGGGCGCGAACCAAGCACCAACGGAGCCCAAGGCCAAGTGACCCGCCGCTCGCTGCGCGCAAGGCTCGCCGTCGCCGCGGCGCTGTCCATCGCCCTGGCGCTGCTGATCGCGGCGATCGCGCTGGTGGCCCTGTTCGAGCGCCACGTCGAGCGGCGAATCGGCACGGAGCTCGTGAGTCAGCTCAACCAGCTCGCCGCCACGGTGCAGATTGACTCGGATGGCCAACCGACGCTGCAACCAGAACCGCCCGACCCGCGCTTTCACACACCGCTGAGCGGGCTCTACTGGCAAGTGGACGACGCCTCGGCCGGCGCGGCGGGGATCGGCCTGTTACGCTCCCGCTCCTTATGGGACACGCCGCTTGAGCTGCCAACCGATCGGCTCGTCGCCGGCGCGGTGCACGCCCATACGCTGGCAGGGCCAGGAGGCCAGACGCTGCTGGTGCGCGAGCGCAGCATTCTGCTCGACGGCGGCGACTCCCCACGCGCGCTGCGACTGACGGTGGCCATGGATCGCGACGAATTGACCCGCGCCCGCGACGCCTTCGCCGCCGACCTGCTGCCCTATGTCAGCATCATCGCGCTCATGCTCGGACTCGCGACCTGGATACAGATCCGCGCCGGTTTGGCGCCATTGGAGTCGTTACGCGTCGGCGTCAACGCGGTGCGTTCCGGTCAGCAGCGACGGCTCGCGGACGGTTTTCCCGACGAGGTCATGCCGCTGGTGACAGAGGTAAACGCCCTCCTCGCCGCTCGCGAACAAGCGGTCGAGCGCGCCCGTGCCTGGACCGCGGACCTGGCTCACGGTCTCAAGACCCCGCTCAGCGCGCTCGCCGCCGATGCCGAGCGGCTCCGCGCGCAGGGCAACCCAACGCTGGCCGCGGACCTGGAACAATTGGCCCTGGGCATGCGTCGGCGGGTGGATCGAGAACTGATCCGGGCGCGCGTGCGCTCCGGCGCCGATACCAGTCAGGCCCATGCCGACGTCGTTGCTGCGCTGCAACGCCTAATCAACACACTGGTACGCACGCCCGACGGTGAACGCGTGCACTGGCAGCTGGACGCACCCGCGACCGCCGCGGTCGCACTAATGCCCGACGACCTGCTGGAGCTACTCGGCAACCTGCTAGAAAACGCTGCAAAATGGGCGCGACAACGGGTCGACATCGGCGTGCGGCCAGGCAACGACCTATTGATCTGCATCGCCGACGACGGACCCGGTGTCGCGCCCGACCAACTCCATCGCCTTGGCGAGCGGGGGCTGCGTCTGGACCAGCGCAAAGAGGGCAGCGGACTCGGACTCGCGATCGCCCGCGATGTGGTCGATGCGTATGGCGGCGAACTCCAATTCCGCGGCGCCGACGCGGGCGGCCTCGAGGTGCGCGTGCGCCTGCCCACCGCGACCTCGCCCTCAATCGCCCCCCCCGCGCGAGACGCTTGCATCGCCAGCGAGCCAATGCTTTGATGCGCTCGCCGTACCTAATGGCACGCCCACCAGAGCCGCACGCATCGCCATGAACAGAGAAATCGACACGCACCAAGGCCGCGAACAGCGGGCCGTCCTCACGAGCAGTGTCGGCGCCGATGCGCGCCGCGATCCGCCACCGCGTCGATCCCGGCGACGCCTTGCGCACCTGCTGCTCCTGTTCTGGCTATTCGGCGCGGCCGCCACGTCGAGCGCCATCGCAGACAGCGAAACCGAACAAGGCATCGACCCATCGAAGCCGCTGGCGCTGCAGCGGGCGCTCAGCTTTGCCGAGTCGCACCCGCGCACCCGGATCAGCGACGGGGCAATGCTGTTCCCCCGGCGCCAACCGCTCTTCTTGGCCTGCCACGCGTTCACATTTGGCGGCACGCGGGGGGGCGATCAAACCCGCGATGTCGCGTGGTCGCCGTTGCTGACGCCAAAGGACCAGCAACGCCTGGAGATCATGCAGCGCTTCTTCGACGTCTTGCTGGCCGACCTCAGCTTCAGCCGCGACAACGAGGCCATGGCCGTCGCCTACATCCAGTTCGACCGCGCCGCCGCGCGCGCTGAGTTGGGCCAGTTCTCTCCCCTCAAGGTCGCGGAACTGGAGGCGGCCTTTCAATTGATCCGCCGCCAGAGAGCAGCCAGCGAGTCGGCTCAGCTGATCACCCGCTCGCTGCTGGCTCAAGCCCTGGCGCACCCCGAAGACCTGCCGCGTGACCTGATCACACCCGACTTGGACGGACAAAAGGCTCCGCTACCGGAACTCGACAACGTGATTGCCGAGGCCATGAACAAGAACCCTCGGATTACGCAGTTACTGGCCGAACGCACCGACGCCGAACAGGTGCTAATCGAGATGGAGTTGCGGCAGCAGGCGGTGGAGCTACTGGCAAGGCTGAGCCTGCTGGAGGTGATCGCCGAGCAGACCCGCGCCGAGTCCAACTGGCGAGATCTCAAGTTGGACGAGAGCCGAACCCTCTATGAGCTGGAGGCCAAGGCCGATCTAGGGTTTTCCATGAGCCAGCAGACCAAGGCGCGACGCGACCAGGAACAGGTGGCGCTATGCGCCGCGCTGGCCTTGGCCGAATTGGAGGCACTGCAAGGGCGGCCGGTCCGATAGACCGATCACTGGATTGCGTAACGGCGTCAAATGTTTGCGGATGAGTCAAGTTTCGATGTGGTATCGGCCTGGCGCGGCTCCTCGGGATCGGGATCGGGATCGGGATCGCGTCACTCGCCACGCGCTACGATTTCGATACCGATACCGATACCGATACCGATACCGATACCGATGGTCACGACTCGTCGGTCTGAGGCGAAGCCTCGCTAACATTCGCTCTGCAACCGAGCAAGTGAGGCCATGTGTGCCTAACGCGATCATGATCCAAGTCACCATTGGCCTGGGTGAGGCACGAGCCCCAGCATCCGCGGCCCCCCGTTTCCGCGACAACACACACAAAACACGTCACCCATGAAATCTAACCACCCGCTCCATCCTCCCCAACGCGTTGTCGCTATCATCGCGCTGCTGCTGTTCGCGACCGGCACCCAGGCCGCCACGCAGATGAGTGGCCGGCTGGAATGGCTGCACAAAGTCGAGATGCGGGCCATGGAGAACGGCATCGTCGAACAGGTGCTGGTGACGCCCGGGCAACACGTCAAGCAAGGCGAGCTGTTGCTGAAGATGGATCAACGCCAGGCCAAGGCCGACACGCTGGAGGCCAAAGCACGCACCGCCCGCGGTGTGATCGCGGTCGAAGATGCCCAGCGCGAACTGGACCGCACCAACGAACTCTTCGACCGCGGCCTAATCGCCATCGAAGAGCTGAAGGACGCTGAACTCAACTATGCCGCCGCCGTGGCGGAACAGGAATCCGCCAAGGCCACGCAGGCCGCCGCTGATGTGATGCTGGAATACACCGAGCTGCGCGCACCGTTCGACGGCATCGTCGTCGCGCGCAACGCCTACGACGGTGCGGTGATCTACAAGACCCTGCAACAGGCACCCTTGGTGGCCGTGGCTCCAACGGATCGCATGCTCGCGCGTGTGCTGGTCACGTCTGACGTACTGCGCCGCTACAGTCCTGGCCAGCCCGCCACGGTCAAGGTCCGCGGTCGCGACCGCAACGCACAAATCTACAGCCTCGGCGTCGAGGCGGTACGTATCGACCCGGAAGGCGCCGTCTACGAACTCGACCTGGTCTTCGACAGCCAGCCGGATGAAATCCTGCGCCCATCGGAGTTCGTGCAGGTGACCTTACCCTAAGCATGCCTCGAGCGCTGCATCCAGCGCTCGGAGACGCCGAATCGACTGCTGTGCCCGATACCGCACTTTTTTTCTGCGGAACTCAAATCCTCTTCTATACTCTTAAGTTACAAGCGCCGACAGGCGCGGGTTCGGCGGGCTCCCCCTCCCGCCGGGCTCTCTACCCGGTCTCCGAACCGGGAGATGGTTGCCCCGGCGTTCTCCCCCAGCGCCGGGGCTTCTTTTTGCATTCTTGGTGCATCCGCCAGGGCGCTCCAGTGGCTCCCGGGTATACACTTCCCCCACAAAATCCACGCGTGAATCGCTTTGCGCTGTCCTCAGGTGGATTCGGGCACCGTGCCAACAATCGCAGTGCGTTGCCAACCCGCGGAACGAGGCGGCTGTTTCACCCTCAGCGACAGCCCAGCTTAGTTTTGGCTCGGCCGACGCGCGAACGGATAAGCAACAAGAATGACGCACGCCGATCGCGATGTATCAATCCCGCTCTAGGTTCCACCACCGCGTCTTGCGTACTGTGGGCTGCCTGTTGTGTTTCGTCGTCAGTATTTGCGCGGCGACCCCCCGGATATCCGATGCGTCCGAGGTGCAACAGTCGCCCGCTGACGCCAACACCGCGGACGCCACCCCAGAACAGCCGGTCCCAACGCGGCGCAACCTGGCTAGCCCCGACATCGCTGACAGCAAGGGCGCCAACTCGCCCGAGCAGTGGCTCGAGACCTATCGACAACGCGCCCTGCAGGCACCGGCGGATTGCTCTGGGTGCTGCTCGGCGTCTACACCGGACTGCTGTCGATGCTCTTGCTGGTGGGGCTTGGTCTTGCCCTGTGGCAGGGCAACCGGCTGGCCTGGGCCTATGTCTTTTACGTTGCGACCTTCCAGGTCTATCAGCTCCAGAGCTTTGGGCTTGGCCCCGCTTGGGTGCCCTTCTGGCCAGGTCCAGAGCATGCCAACCTGATGCAGGCATTGGGCATCGCGTTGCTCGTGACCGGTATCGGCACCATCGTCACCGCCTTCGTGCAGCCCACCGGATGGTCGCGGCGCTTGTTGCTGCTGGTCCTGACGTTGGCGGCGGCCGGACCCCTGGTTGCGCTATGGCTACCGGTCGCCTACCGAATCGGCGGCATCCTGACGATTCTCTTGGTCGTGCTGGTGCTGGCCCTGCTTATCCAACGCTTGCGCGACGGCGAATCGGCCACGCGTTGGTTTGCGTTGGGCATCGCGGCCATGATGCTCGGTGCGGGAATCCGCTCGGTCGGTGTCGCCGCGCAGGGCGGCGGCATGAACGGCCTGCTCGGCTTCGCCTTTCCGGTCGGTAACCTGATCGAGTCCACCTGCTGGCTCATCGCCTTGACCGTGCGCTTCAGCAATGAACGCAGCGCCATGCTCAAACAACTGCGGCACGACGCCGTCCACGATCCGCTCACCGGCACCTTCAATCGGGCCTACCTGCGCGAGGAGATTCAGACCGCGCTAAATCTGGTCCGCGCCGAACCGAGGCGTCGTTTCGGCCTGCTGTTCTTGGACCTAGACGGTTTCAAGCTGATCAACGACAGTCTCGGGCACGCGATGGGCGATCGCGTCTTGGCAGAGGTTGCTCGCACCCTGGTCGGCTTGGACCTGAACAGCCGTGCCATCGGCCGTTTTGGCGGCGACGAATTCCTGATGCTGATGGAGCACGATGCGCATTGGTCCGTCACCATCGGCTCCGCATCGGCCTTGGTGGAGCGCTTCAAGGAGCCGCTGCTGGTAGACGGACAGCTCGTGCCGGTGCGTGCCAGCGTTGGGGTCGTCGCCATCAGCCCGGCGCATTTGGATGTCGATCAGGTAGTGCGGGATGCGGATACCGCGCTGTATGTCGCCAAACGCGATGGTGGCGGTCGCTACAAGGTGTTCGAGCCGGCGATGATCAAGATCGACGCCTCGGTGATCGACGGCATCGCCAATCTGGTCAAGGCGCAGAACCTCGCGCGCGGTATCGTTGCCCTGGGGAACGAGCTGGGTTGCATGGTGGTTGCAGAGGGTATTGAGACCGACCAGCAACTGCATACGCTGTCGTCGATGGGTTGCGAGTACGGCCAGGGCTTCAAGCTGGCTGCCCCAATGCCCGGCGACGAGGTAGCTGCATGGGTGGCGTTGTGGCAAGACGACGCCTCGCGGATCGCCCGAACAGCGGCGCCCAGACAGATTCATTAGAGCAGGCAAAGGCGATCGAACGCTGGACTGAGGTCGGGACGGCTCAGCAAGCGTTTGTCGCTGAAACTGCCGCGCAGGTCGCTGCTTCAACGCTCGCTTTTCGAGCGTCTATGTTCGCGAGCCTCGGCGCGAGCCGGTTTTGTTGACATGGTCATCCGCCATCTCGCTGACAGCCTTCAACGGCTGGGTTACACTGCCGGGATGAAGCGTGAAGTCGGTTTCGTCATGGATCCCATCGGGTCCATCAACACAAAAAAGGACAGCACCTTTGCCATGATGCTGTCCGCGCAGCGCATGGGATGGTCGCTTGCGTACCTGGAACCCGGCGATCTGTTCCTGATGGACGGTGAGATTCGGGCCAACGTGCGTGCTGTTGAGGTGCGCGACGACGTGGGCGACTGGTACAGCCTAGGGGAACCGCAGATCCGCCCGCTTAGGAGCCTGGACGCGGTGCTGATGCGCAAGGACCCCCCCTTCGACATGGAGTACGTATACACCACCTACCTGCTGGAGTTGGCTCAAGACGCCGGCTGCCTGGTGGTGAACGATCCGCAGATGCTGCGCGATGCCAACGAGAAGGTCTACGCGGCCCACTTCCCGCAATGCTGTCCGCCGCTTACCGTCACCCGGCGCGCTGACCAGCTCAGGCAATTCCTCGCCGACCACGCCGACGTTATCCTCAAGCCGCTGGACGGCATGGGCGGGCGCTCCATCTTTCGCGTGCGCCAAGGCGACCAGAACACCGGCGTCATTATCGAAACCCTCACCGACCACGGTCGGCGTTTTTGCATGGCCCAGCGCTACATCCCGGAGATCGAACAGGGCGACAAGCGCGTACTGCTCGTGAACGGCGAGCCGGTCCCCTACGTGCTGGCACGCATTCCCGCCGGCGACGACCCGCGCGGCAACCTAGCTGCTGGTGCCCGCGCCGAGACCCGGCCGTTGTCGGAACGCGATCGTTGGATCGCCAATCAGGTTGGCCCGACGTTGCGCAAACGCGGCGTACTGTTCGCCGGGCTGGACGTGATCGGCGACTGGCTTACCGAGATCAACATCACCAGCCCCACCTGTATCCGGGAGATCGATCGTGACCGCGGCACCGACATCGCGGGCGACCTGATGCAGACCATCGGCGATCGCCTCGATGCACGCTGATCCTGGTCGGCATCCGGCCCGGTGGCGCCGAACGCAAGCCCATATCACACAACCGAACGCGGCCCATGCCGCCGATCGACGTCGACCCCTGCTGCTGGCTAGCCTGTTGCTGGCGGCACTCGTTGCGGGTTGCGGCGGCACTGAAACGCCGGTCTACACAACTCAGTTCATCGCCTTCCAGTCCGCCGTCGATCTGAGCATCGTGGGCATGCTGAAGCAGGACGCGGTGGCCGCCGCGGCGGAGGTCGAACAAGATTTCCTGTTCATCGACCGTGCGGTGCACCCGTGGAAGCCTGGGCCCATGGTGCGCGTCAACGAACTACTGGCGACCGGCGAACCCTTCGCCGCGCCACCTTCCCTATTGCCACTGCTGCGCCAAAGCCAGGTCTTCGCGCAGCAAAGTGACAACCTGTTCAACCCGGCCATCGGCCATCTCATGCGGCTATGGGGTTTCCACACCGACGAGCCGGAATGCCGCCCACCACCGGCATCCAGGGATATCGCGCGCCTGGTCAAGGCCGCACCAACCATGGCGGACCTGTACCTGGACGGCATCATGCTGCAGAGCGACAACCCGGCGGTGAAGCTGGATTTCGCGGCCCTCGCCAGCGGCTACGCCATGGACTTAGCCATCGACAACCTGCGCTCCCAGGGCGTGCGCAGCGCCATGATCAATGCCGGCGGCGACGTGCGGGCGATCGGTGACCGGGCCGGACGGGCCTGGCGGGTGCCCATCCGTCGTGCCAGCGGCACCCGGGTGCTGGGCACCATCAACGTCAGCGGCGATGCCAGTGTCGTCACGCGCAGCGACTACCGCCACAACTTCCTCTACGAGGGCAAGACCTACCACAGCGTGATCGACCCGCGTACCGGCTCTCCGGCCGAGGGCGTGCACGCCGTCACCGTCTTTCACGCCGGCTCCGCTGCCTTTGCCGGTGCCGCCGCCAGCGCCCTGATGGTCGCGGGGCTCGATCGATGGCAGGAGATCGCCGGACGTATGGGGGTTGACTATGTGCTGCTGATCGACGATGCCGGCACCATCCACATGACCCCGGCCATGGCCGAGCGCGTCGAACTGCTCGACAACGATTCCGATGTCGCCCTGAGCCCGATCAAGGACCCGAGCCAAGCCGTGACCCCCAGTCCGACGCCAGCGGCCCAGCCGGCATCGGACCCAAGCGCGACACTGGAGACCACTCCAACAACGACCCATGCCCCAGCAGAGGAATCCGTCGCGCGTTGACGCCGTGCGATGAGCACAATCGACACACCGAGCGCCATCCCATCCTTCGGTGCCGAGTCCGGCACCGGCAATCGCCCCATGCTGCTGGCGCTGACCGGCGCTTGTCTGTTGCATGCATTGTTGCTGTTCGGCGTCGGCTTCGAACTTCCTGAGCCAAACGTTGCCGATCGCAGCAACATCGAGATCATGCTGATCACCCAGGCGGCCCCCGTCACAGATGCGCTGGACCCCGCGTCCATCGACGCTCAGGCGGACCGCGCCGGTGAGACGCTGCTCCCGCTGCCGGAACTTGAAGACCCCCTGCCCGATCCGATCATCGACGATGCCGCTGAACTCGCGCCGCAGACAGCCGAGCCGATACAGCCACTACTTGAGGCGCCCCCAGAGGAGCTCGAGGTCGCACCACCGCCCGAGCCGGAGCCCCTGCCGGAACCGGAATCCGAACCAACGCCGGAGCCGGAAGCGGAGCCAGAGCCAGAGCCAGAGCCAGAGCCAGAGCCAGAGCCAGAGCCGGAACCAGAACCCGAGCCAGCACCCGACCCTCAACCACCAGATATGTTGAGCGCCGACGACTCGCCGATGGCCTTGGAGTCAGCGCCGCCGATCACGGCGGCCGATATTCTCGCCAGCCGCGGCGCCGAGATCGCGCGTCTGACCGAACGCATCAACGCCAAGACCCGCGCCTACCAGAGCCGCGCCCGACGTAAGGCCATCAGCACCAGCACGCGCGAATACCGCTACGCAGCCTACATGGAGGCATGGCGGCGCAAGGTGGAGCGCATCGGCAACCTGAATTACCCGGAAGAGGCGCGTCGCCAGGGCCTCTACGGCAATTTGCTCCTGCATGTCTCGGTACGCGCCGACGGCAGCCTCGAAGGCATCCGCGTGGTGCGTTCGTCCGGGCAGGAGGTGCTCGACCAAGCCGCCATGCGCATCGTCGAACTGGCGGCACCCTTCGCCCCCTTCCCGCCCGACATCGCCGCCGAGACCGACCTGCTCGACATCACGCGCACCTGGCAATTCGAGCGCAACAACCAATTGGGTTGGGACAATTGACCGTTCGGCGACCGTTCGGCACTGCGGCGCTTGCCTCAAGGCGGGACGGTCTGGATACTATGGCCATGAGTTTCTCCACCTCGCTGACCAACCATTTCCTGATCGCGATGCCGGGTCTGAAAGACCCGAATTTTTCGCGAACGGTGACCTATATCTGCGAACACACGGATCAGGGCGCCATGGGCATTGTCATCAACCGGCCCATGGAGATCCGCCTCGGTGAAGTGCTGGACCAACTCGACATCGAACCCCTGGCACCCGGTGTCGCCGATGCCCAGGTCTATTTGGGGGGGCCGGTGCAAACCGATCGCGGCTTCGTCATCCATACCGGACCGAGCGAGTTCGATGCCACGCTGAGCGTCACGCCGGATATTCGGGTGACCACCTCCCGCGACGTACTCGAATCCATCGCCGAGGGCCGCGGCCCTGAGCAGCGCCTGGTCGCGCTCGGCTACGCGGGCTGGAGCGGCGGCCAGTTGGAGGCCGAACTCAGCGCCAACGCCTGGCTGAACGGTCCGGCCGACAGCAATATCATGTTCGCGATGTCACCGGCTCAGCGCTGGCTGGCGGCGGCACAGTTGCTCGGCGTCGACATGAATCTGCTGAGCGGCGAAGCCGGCCACGCCTGAGCGTGCCCGGCCCGCAACCGACACCTACGCAACGAACGGACCCACCGCCTTGGCGACCCTGCTCGGCTTCGACTACGGCACCCGCAAGATCGGCGTGGCGGTCGGCCAGACCGTCTCCGCCACCGCCACACCGCTCGCGACGGTCGTCAATCGCGGCCAGAAGCCGGACTGGACACGCCTCGAGGCCATCATCCGCGATTGGCAGCCCGATGCCGCGGTGCTCGGTCTGCCCTATCGCATGGACGACACCGAGGAGGACTGGAGCGAGCGCGTGCGCCGCTTTGCACGCCAACTCGAAGGCCGTTTCGGACTGACGGTCCATCTGGTAGACGAGCGCCTGACCACCATCGAAGCGGAACGCGACCTGGCCGCCGCGGAACGCGCAGGCTTCGCCGTCAGCCCCCACCGGCGCACCGGCAACGGCGGCCTCTTGGACGCCTATGCCGCCAAGCTGATTCTGGAAACCTGGCTCAATGAGCAGCACTGAATGAGCAGCCCCGCATGAGCAACAGCGGCATCTTTAAGGACGCGGCGGCCGTCGATGCCGCCATCAACGGCATGGCCGAACGGCTGCAACGCCTCTTCGCCGAGCGCAAGATCGAACGCCCGCTGATGGTCGGCATCCACACCGGTGGTGTCTGGGTGGCCGAGCGACTGCATGCGCTGCTGGCCCTGCCGGACCCCCTCGGCCATCTCGACATCTCGTTTTACCGCGACGACTTCACCCGTGTCGGCCTGCACCCGCAGGTGCGCCCGTCCCACCTGCCCCTGCCGGTGGACGACCGCCCGATCTGCCTGGTGGACGACGTGCTGCAATCCGGTCGTACCATCCGAGCGGCGCTGAACGTCCTGTTCGACTACGGCCGCCCGGCGTCGGTGACGCTGGCCATCCTGGTGGAGCGCGACGGCCGCGAGTTGCCCATCGAGCCCGCCGTCGTGGGCATGCAGGCTCGGCTCGGCCCCGACGAACAGATCCGGCTCACCGGCCCCGACCCGCTCGTGCTGGAGCGTGGCTTGACGCCTAAGGAGCGGCGCCGCGGCGGTCAGGGTGGCAACGAGGGCTGACATGCACAACGGCAACCTCCAACTCGACGCCCAGGGCAACCTCAAGCATTTCCTGACTATCGACGGCCTCGATCAGGCCCTGCTGACCGAGATCCTGGACCGCGCAGAGGGGTTCCTCAGCGTCGCCCAACAGGCCGTCAAGAAGGTGCCGCTGTGCCGCGGCAAGATCGTCGCCAACCTGTTCTTCGAGAACAGCACGCGCACCCGCACCACCTTTGAGTTGGCCGCCAAGCGACTGTCGGCGGACGTACTCAATCTCAACATCAGCACCTCGGCCACCGCCAAGGGCGAAACGCTGCTGGACACCTTGCGCAATCTCGAGGCGATGCACGTGGACATGTTCGTCGTGCGTCACGCCGACAGCGGCGCCGCGCATTTCATCGCCACCCATACCGCACCCCATGTCAGCGTCATCAACGCCGGCGACGGCCGGCATGCGCATCCTACCCAGGGCATGCTCGACATGTTCACCATCCGTCGGCATAAGGGTAGTTTCGACGGACTGACCGTCGCCATCGTCGGCGACGTGCTGCACTCGCGCGTGGCGCGCTCCCAGATCTCCGCGTTGAACACCCTCGGGGCGGGCGAAATCCGGATCATCGCCCCCAGCACCCTGGTTCCGACACGCGCCGAAGAGGCACTGGGAGTGCGCGTCTTCCACGACCTGCGCGCGGGGCTGCGAGACGCCGACGTGATCATCCTGCTACGGCTCCAGCGCGAGCGCATGGGCGGCGGCTTCCTGCCTAGCGAGCACGAGTATTTCTATCTGTTCGGGCTCACCGAAAAACGGCTACAGGGGGCCAAGCCGGACGCCATCGTCATGCACCCCGGCCCGATCAATCGCGGCGTCGAGATGGACTCCCAGGTGGCCGACGGCAAGCGCTCGGTGATTCTGGAACAGGTCAGCAACGGTCTGGCCGTGCGCATGGCGGTGATGTCCATGTGCCTGGGCGCCCAACACCTGTCGCCGAGCGCTCTTCCGACGGAGGTCGCTCCTTAGCGCCGAGGAGCCAGAACCAAAAACCTGCGCCAGGATCCGCTCGTTGTCGTTGTCGTTGTCGGTAATCGAGTATCCGCGCGACAACGACAACGAATTCTCGTCGAAAGTTTGTTCAATAGCCGCGGAGCAAGGGACCAAATGGGCATGCTGCTCAGGCCAAGGCCACTCACCACGACAGCTCGGCTTCCCACAGGATGAAAAAACCCAAGACCCTCACCATCCGCGCGGGCCGTCTCATCGACCCGGCCACCGGCCTCGACGGCATCGCCGATCTGCACGTCGCCGCCGGCCGAATCGTCGCCATCGGCGAGCCGCCACCGGGTTTCGAGGCCAAACAGGTCATGGACGTCAGCGGACTCGTGGTCTGCCCCGGACTGGTGGACCTGTGCGCGCGCCTGGGCGAGCCGGGCTTCGAACAAAAGGCCACCATCGCCAGCGAGACGCAGGCCGCCGCCGCCGCCGGCATCACCACCCTCTGCTGTCCGCCGGACACGCTGCCGCCGGTCGATACGCCGGCCGTGGCGCAATTGATCATGCAGATCGCGGACGAACGCGGTCACGCCCGCGTGCTCCCCGCGGGCGCGCTGACCCAACACCTGGAGGGGAAACAGATCAGCGAGATGGCGGCGTTGCAGCGGGCCGGCTGCCCCGTCATGAGCAATGCCGACCGCCCGATCCGCAACACCCGCGTGCAGCGACGCGCGCTGGAGTATGCATCCACCTACGGCCTGACCACCTTCCTGCACCCTGCCGACGACTATCTGAGCGAGGGCGGTCTGGTGCACGAGGGGCTGCTCAGCACCCGGCTGGGCCTACCGGGCATCCCGGCCGCGGCAGAGACCGTGGCCGTGGCCCGCGACCTGGCGCTGGCGGAACAGACCGGGGCACGTGTCCATTTTCGCGGCCTGTCTACGGCACGCGCCACCGAGATGCTGGCCGAGGCCCGCGGACGCGGGATTCCGGTCACCGCCGACGTCAGCGCGCATCAGCTATTCCTGACCGAGCACGACCTCACCGGCTTCAACGCCAATGCCCATGTGATCCCGCCACTGCGCACGCTCGCAGACCGCGATGCGCTGCGCCTGGCGGTGGCCGCGGGCGAGATCACGGCAATCTGCTCCGATCATCGGCCGCATGAACCCGACGCCAAGCTCGACCCGTTCCCGCAGACCGAACCCGGCATCTCAGCGCTCGAAACCCTGTTGCCGCTTACCCTGCGATTGGTGCGCGAGGGCCTGTTGGAACTGCCCGCCGCCCTCGCCTGCCTGACCTGTAACCCGGCCCGCATCCTCGGGTTACCCCTGGGCCGCCTGAAGCCCAACGCGCCGGCCGATATCTGCATCTTCGATCCCGAGGCACGCTGGCTGCCGAGCCCGACGACGCTGCTCAGCCGCGGACTCAATACACCGTTCATGGGCGTCGAGATGATGGGGCGGGTGCAATGGACGCTGCTGGGCGGGCGGATCGTCTTTCGGCGCGACACTGGCTAGGCCGCCCTTTCCCGGGCGACTACTAGCGAGGCTGCGCCTCAGACCGACGAGTCATGATCATTCGGTATCGGTATCGGTATCGGTATCGGTATCGGTATCGGTATCGAAATCGGAATCGGAATCGGAATCGAAACGAGTGGCAGGCGATCCGATCGCGACCCCGATCCCGATCCCGATCCCGATTTCGAGGCCCCCCGCCGGTCCTAGGCTGCGTCGAAACTTGATTCATCTGCAAACATTTGTCGCCCCCAAGCAATCTAGGCGCTGAACGGGCGCGTATGGGGCGCGGACTCCTCTGCGTACCTTAATGGAAGAGGAGAACGCATTGATTCCTCCTCTTCTCGGGTATCTCGAAAAAATGATAATCAGGCCCAATTCTGGCCGCCGAATGAATATTCGCCTAGTCTCGTTGCCTATCCGATCGCCACCCGACAACGTCATTCGACTGCTCCGGCCGAGGTCGGGAGACGAATCGTGCTTGACACGGCTGATCTGACCGCTACTGTTCTGGCCGAGCGGTCACGGCAATCAAACGGTGCGGTGTGCGAGGATCGTGCACTTTTCTTTCATTTCTGCCGGTGCAAGCTGTTGGGCAGTCGAGACTTGGAGAGCGATCAATGTTTAAGAACTACAAGGCGATATTCAAGAATCTGCGCGACGCGCAGGAGGAGATGTGGAACGCGACCCTCGGAAAAGCGCCGGGTTCGTTCTATCCAAGCGGGCTCAACCAGTGGCAGCAGAAGACCCTGGAGAACCTCAATGCCTGGGCCGGCCAGGCGGTTCAGCAGTCAACGGAGTTGCAGCGCGAATGGCTGGAGCGCTGGATGGAACGGGCCAGCGGCAAGAATCTGAAGCCCAAGAGTTTCGCCGAGCTGAACGCCGAAGCGCTGCGCGCAACCCGGCATTGGCTGGACAATCAACACGAGTTGTGGGACCAGTGGATGCGCTTGCTAGAGGACAGCGGCGGCGGCAAGGCCACTCCCGACTTCGACGAGATGGAAAAGACTGTCCAGGAGTCCATGCGCAAGCAGATCAAGCTGCTGGAGGACTGGTCCGCCATGTCTAAGTTCGAGTCCTTGTCGGCGAAAGAATTGAGTAAGCTCAGCAGCCAGATCGCCAAGTCGATGCAGAAATCGATCGAGACCCAGCAGCAGCTTTGGGGGCTTTGGTTCAACGACGCCCGCGGCCACGTGGGCCCGTCGACCGCGGCTGCCGCGCCCGGGAAGCCGGAGAAATCCGTCGCGGCCCCGGCGGCCAAATCGCCCGTCGCGCCCAAGACGGTGTCGTCGAGTAGCCCTGCCGAGGAGGACCTCACGCAGATTTCGGGAATCGGACCGGGATTGGAGAAAAAGCTCAAGGACAATGGTTTCACCAACCTCAGGCAGATTGCTACGTTGACCGAGGCGCAGATCGCGGATCTGGAAAAGAGCGTGATCCGATTCTCTGGACGCATCGGACGTGAAGCCTGGGTGGAGCAGGCCAAGGCTCTGCTGGACCAGGCGTCGGTTCCCTGAGTGTCGACTGCATTACCCCTGCGTAGTGGTGATGCCGCCGTTCTGGGGCCACACCCGCGGTAGGACCGACTTCGGTTGCTCTTTTCGCGGGCATGCCCTTCTGAAGCGGACTCTATGCGCCGTTCGATGACTTTGGGGCCTCTCTTCCGCTTCCGCATCGCAAATACTCGTGCTCAGCACAACTCATCGCGGCTGTAACCGGACTGGTGGTATTCAGCGTCGTTCATTTACAACAGCCATGCCTCGATGTCCACGAACTAGACACCATCGGCAGTCTCGATGACTGAGCGGTAGCGCTCGTTCTCCCTGCTCTCTCGGCTGAGGGTATCTGTCCGCTGTGCTCGCATCTGTTGTTTTCAAGAACGTTTCGTCACGAACTTCCAACATTCGCCCACCTTGCTACCGGCTATTCTTGCCACATTGCGGCACGTTCAAGGCGTGTATGGATACTTCCTGATGGACGCATAAAGGGTTCGCGACGGTTGCAGAGCGACCGGCAGTTTACGGCCACCAAGCGGACGCCGGGGGAATCGGGCCTGAGCGACAGCTGGCCGGAAACCGCCAATTAAGGAGTTGCCGCAGGCTGCCCCTGCTCTCCGAGATTCCGGACCTTCTTTCGCAACGCACGGAGCGCCGTTGCTATCGCTGAATGTCACCGCCCCATGGCCTTCGGGAAATACTCCGATGGTGCCAGGGTGCATCCTGCGTCCGCCTGCGACAGGGGATCATTGGCTCCCTAGCCGCAAGTATCCGCCCGTTCAGGTTTCGTTCAGGGAACGGCTGGTAGTCTCACTACCGAGTGTCCGTATGTATCAGTGTGGCTATCTCGTACATCGGGTTAGACGAAATGATTGCCGCCATCACTACAGGCGCGAACACCCTGCTTGCCAAGCATTTGGAGATCACACATGACGACGACCCTGGCAGTTCGACCGGATTCGCCGGCCCCTAGCCCCTACGAATACGAGCAAATCCCGACCTTAGGACCATCGAACGGACGCGAGGCACCCTGTCAAGACGGATTCAACGGCGCCCCGAGACAGAAGATTAGGCGGCTGGTGCTCGCGGTATCGATTGCGTTTCTCGCCATCACGGCTTCTGGCTGTATGGACACGTACAGCACACGCGCCGCGGTGGGAAGCGGCGCAGGCGGTGCGCTCGGCGCATACGTAGGTTCCGAGGTCAGCGGTCAAACCGGTGCCGTCATCGGGGGCGGACTCGGTGCAGCGGCCGGATCAATCCTTGCGACCGAAACCTATCCAAGACCGGACGAACGCCGTCGCAAGTCTCACCGTCGCTACAGAAACTGAGGCGATTTCTGTCAAATCCTCTCGTCTCAAAGCCTGCGGACGCGCTCAAGGAAGCCGGGGCTGTTGTAGCCGATCTCATCCCAGAACGAGCAATTGGCATCGAGATCGGTCTTGCTCTCAGTCTTTAGATCAAGGATAAAGCGCGTAGGTGAAGCCGTAGTGAATGGCACCCATTCCGGCTGGCCGTCGCCGTTCGGGTCCTGGTGCTTCGCGAACCGCGCCCAGTAGTTAATCATCGAGCGACTCAGTCGCTGTTCATCGGGTTCCAGCACATGCCGCTGCGAGTCTGCGTACATCTCTGCGGTGTTCGCGTTCCCGAAAACGAATGGCAGCTCCGCTGCATGGCAGGCCATATTGGTCGCCGGCGAACAGAGCGCGGTGTCCGGCCAAATGTTGAAGGACGGCGGATGGGTGAATTGGTACGCCCAGACCGGCGCCCCGGCTTGGGACAGTACGTGGCGGTTGGCGCAAGTGAACAGATAGTCGGTGATCAGGTGGGACATGACCTCGGTGTTATCACCGGCCTGTGGTCTGTAACGCGGATGAGCC
Source organism: uncultured Gammaproteobacteria bacterium (assembly GCA_963698775.1). GTDB lineage: Bacteria > Pseudomonadota > Gammaproteobacteria > Chromatiales > Chromatiaceae > Thiohalocapsa. Next base: position 46,363 of record CAVOSE010000005.1, on the reverse strand, counting down.
TCGATGCGCCTTGCCGTGTCTAGCGGGAACATCAGGTCCAGCATGAGTTCGTACTCGAGCTTGCGGGCAACTGGGCCCGAATCGGGTCGCGGGCCAAGGGGCAGCATCAGGGTCAACCGGCTGGCGCTTGAAGGGCACAGGCGCCGCCCAACGATGCTTCCCCGCGGTCGATTCGCCATATGGAATCCCCAGAAAGGCGCTGACCCGTTTGCCCAGCCTGCCGTTCGGGTGGCCCGCAACCTCCTGGTCGAGCCCGCAGAGGATAGCGCTGCTTGTGCGCACGGCAGAGGTGGTACAGCCTTTCTCAACGGCAGCGCCGGCTTCACCAAGGCCTTCCCCAGTTGCTGGCACTGCATCTGCGGCCAGCGCCACAACGGGAAGGAGGTAAAGGGTCGCCAAAAAATGACGCATGATCGACTCCAGGCTGATAGACGAGAACGCCGAATGTAGCAGGCGATGAACTGTTGACCGCTTCCTGCCTCCGTGCTCACTCCAGGAAGGAAACTTTGCATCATCTCGACCATTGCGCAACGATCGAAAAAAGAGACTGAACGCCCCTTCGCACCGCGCCCACTTTAACGTCTGGGTCGGCCTAGCGGGAAGGCATCATTGGCCGCTAATCCAGGAGTCGAGCGGCGATAGTTCCCTCGCGGCTGCATTGGCGGACCACTTGGAGTTATGGTTGGCTTTGGAACTTTCGAAGAGGGGGCAGCGTGAGACACCGTTTCGATCAGAAAGGGCGATCCCGAGCGGCGTTTCTATGCGGGTTTCTCACCCTAAACGCGCTGCTGGCCGCCGGATGCGCAACCGCGCCAGAGCCTCCGCAACAACCGGACGATGCCTGTGCGATCCTGGCGGAAAAGCCGAAATGGGACCGGGCAATGCGCAAAGTGAAACGCCGCTGGGGTGTCCCCGTAGAGGTCCAGCTCGCCATCATTCGCAACGAGTCATCGTTTCGGCACGACGCGCGGCCGAGGTCGCCGTCAGGCGGGTACGCCTCAAGCGCATACGGCTATCCGCAGGCCATCGACCGGACATGGGAATGGTACCGGGACGAAACGGGTAAGCATCGGGCAAAGCGAACCGATTTTGCGGACGCCGCCGATTTCATCGGCTGGTATACGAACCGCAGTCGGCAGATGCTGGGCATCTCGCAGGGGGATGCCTACAATCAGTACCTCGCTTATCACGAGGGTCACACCGGCTTTCGACGCGGTAGCTACCGAAGAAAGGCCTGGCTGCAGCGATATGCCCAGCAAGTCGACAGGCACGCACGGACCTACGCCAAACAGCTCAGTCGCTGTCGAACGCGCTCCTAGCGAGGCTTTGCCTCAGACCCACGAGTCGTGATCATCGCTATCGCTATCGCTATCGGTATCGAAATCGCAGCGCGTGGCGAGTGACCGGATCCCGATCCCGATTTCGATTTCGAGGGGCCGCCCCGGTCCGATGCCGCATCGAAACTTGATCCATCTGCAAGCATTTGTCGCCCTCAAGCAATCTAGTCAACGCCGAGTTGTCCGTTAGCGGCGTTGAACCTAGAAAGGGCAGTTGGACGGTCGTCAGGGTGCGTCCCGCGTGGTGTCCAGCAAGGCACAACGAGGCGGAATAGTCATTCTATTCCAACGAGTTGTAACGCAGCTGGGCGCCGCGCGGGGCGTGCCCTGGCGGCCGTAGCGCCCTTCACCTGGCGGGTGACTCTCCGATGTCTCCAGAACCCGAACAAACTCAGACGTTTGCATGTGAGGCTAAGCGGTCAACTGCTCTTTCTAGGTTGAACCGGATCGCCGTGGCGCCCGCCCCGAGCAGCAACCGGACACCGACCCACAGGCAGAGTGTCGTGACGGCGAGTTCCGCCACCAAGATGCTCCGAAACGCCAGCTGCTGCGGCACCGGACTGGTGATGGCGCACCAGTCAAGCCGTTTGTCCGAGAACAGCTGAGGTTACATGAAGGTCTCTTTGCTATGCGCCTTCATGCGGGCATCCGCCTTGGTGATCTGCCCGCGCTTGACCAGTTCGGAGAGGCATTGATCGAGGGTCTGCATGCCGTGTGCCTGGCCGGTCTGGATCGCGGAATACATCTGCGCCACCTTGTCCTCGCGGATCAGGTTGCGAATTGCCGGGGTGCCGATCATCACCTCATGCGCGGCGATGCGCCCGCCGCTGATCTTTTTCAACAACGACTGCGAGATCACCGAGCGCAGGGACTCCGACAGCATCGAGCGCACCATGGTCTTCTCCGCCGCCGGAAACACGTCAACGATGCGGTCGATGGTCTTGGCCGCGGAACTGGTGTGCAGGGTGCCGAACACCAGGTGGCCAGTCTCGGCAGCGGTCAGCGCCAGGCGAATGGTCTCCAGGTCGCGCATCTCGCCCACCAAAATAATATCCGGGTCCTGCCGCAGCGCGGAGCGCAGCGCCTCGCTGAAACCCAAAGTGTCCTTGTGCACCTCGCGCTGATTGATCAGGCACTTCTTGCTGGTGTGGACGAACTCGATCGGGTCCTCGATGGTGAGGATGTGGGCGTATTCGTTGTCGTTGAGGTAGTCGATCATCGCCGCCAGCGTGGTCGACTTGCCGGAACCGGTCGGGCCGGTCACCAGCACCAGGCCACGGGGTACGTTGACGATGTCCTTGAACATCTCCGGGGCGTTCAAATCCTCCAGCGTCAGCACCTTCGACGGGATGGTTCGGAACACCCCCGCCGCGCCGCGCTTCTGGTTGTAGGCGTTGACACGAAACCGCGCGACGCCCGGGATCTCGAACGAAAAATCCGTCTCTAGGAACTCCTCGTAATCCTTACGCTGTTTGTCGTTCATGATCTCGTAGATCAGCGCATGCACCGTGCGATGCTCCAACGGCGGCACGTTGATGCGGCGCATGTCGCCGTCGACGCGGATCATGGGTGGCAGACCGGCGGACAGATGCAGGTCGGATGCCTTGTTCTTGACGCTGAAGGCGAGTAGCTCAGCAATATCCACGGCGGACTCCCAGGGACTTCGGTGCGATCAGATGCTGGTCGACAAGCACTAGGGAAACGCTGATTTATCAGCGTTTCCCGTGCGGGGCAGGACGTCTGATTGCTGACCAGGATGGCCCATCAATCAGAATTTCCGCACGGGTCCGCGTTCGACACCAACCTCCCTAGCATAGCGCGAAGCCGGAAAGCGGACAGGGCGCAGTCATTCGCGCTGTTCCGTGCCGTCCCTGAACTGTTGCAGACTCCAGTCAGCGAAGGATCGATACAACGCGATGGCGGGGTCGACCGCGGCGATCACGCGTTGCAGATCGATCTGATCATAGAGGTGGGTAAGAACATTACGCATACCACAGGCTGCGACGAGATCGGCCGCCAAATCCGGAGGCAATTGCCCCGAGCGGGCGAGTGCATTGAAGATTTCCCGATAGCTCGTCGGCAAGGTATCGCCACGCGCCTTGAGAAATTGCAACCCTAAATCAGCCGCCGATTCGCACAACAACTGCAACAGGCGCTCGATGGCGTAGTGCTCTCGCAGCCGACCCTCGCTGTCGAGTGCCGCGTAGCCCGAGAGATCGCTGATATAGCGATGCAAGAAACCGAGCTTACGCTCCAAAGTCTCAGTGGTACGATCGGCCATAGAGATGCACGCGTTGTTGTCGTCGGAACCATTCGCTGTCGGCGTAGAGGAAGAACGCGCGATCCCGTTCGGCGTCGAACAGCCCCGGCTCGGCCTCGAACAGACAACGGCCCGCGCGAAACACCTCGAATCGGGTCACGGGCGAGGTGTCGGCGCTTAGCAACAGCAAATCCGCCGGGCGCGGTGCCACAACCTGTTCCAGGTCGGCTTGCCAGCGTCCTTGTTCCAATAAACTCGGCATCGCGGCGGGTAACACCGCCAGGTCGATATCACGGCCATCCCCTGCGCGCGCGACAGAGCCGAACAACACCAACAGACGCCAACGGTAGCGCCGCGCCAAGGCATCGAGATCGCCCAAGGCCAGGCCAGGCTTAACAGGCCGGCTCGCGATACTGTCAGCGCCCTCGACCATTTGCTCAGCAAATCCGCGGCAGTTGCTCACCAGCCAGCCAGTCGACGATGCGGCTGCCGCCAAAGCTGGTCTGCATTTGCACGAACTGATGCGGATCATCCACCACGCTGCCGATGATCGCGGCATCCCGGCCCTGTGCGTGGGCGCGCATGACCGCGAGCAGCTCGTCGGCCCGATCTCCCGGACAGATGGCGATCAGCTTGCCCTCGTTGGCAACGTAGAGCGGGTCGAGGCCCAACAGTTCGCAGGCGGCGGCGACCGCCGGGCGGACGGGAACAGCCTCCTCGCGGATCTGCATGCCGACGCCGGACTGCTGGGCCAACTCGTTCAGGCTGGTGGCCAGACCGCCGCGGGTGGGATCGCGCAGACAATGGACATCCGGCACCGCCTCGATCATGGCCGCGACCAGGCTATGCAGCGCGGCGGTATCGGAGGTGATCTCGGTCTCGAAGCCCAGGTTTTCGCGCTTGGACATGATCGCGACGCCATGATCGCCCATGGTGCCGCTGACCAGGATGGCGTCGCCGGGTACGGCCCGATCGCCGGAGATGTCGATGCCGTCAGGCACCACACCGACGCCGGTGGTGGTGATGAAACAGCCGTCGCCCTTACCGCGCTCGACCACCTTCGTGTCGCCAGTCACCACCGCGACGCCGGCCTCGTTGGCGGCACGGGCCATGCTCTCGACGATACGCGCAAGATCGGCGAGCGGCAGCCCTTCCTCCAGGATGAAGCCGGCGGCCAGATACAGCGGCCGCGCGCCGGACATGGCGACGTCATTGACAGTGCCGTGCACGGCCAGACAGCCGATGTCGCCGCCGGGGAAGAACAGCGGCGAGATGACGTGGCCATCGGTGCTGATGGCCAGCCGACCCGGCGGCGGCTGGAACAGGGCCTGATCGTTGCCCTGCGCCAGCAATGGGTTGTCGAGGTGCTTGCGAAACAGCTCGTCGATCAGCTGCGCCATCGCGCGTCCGCCGCTGCCGTGGCTCATGTCGACGGCGCCACGTTTGAGGTCGAGCTGACCGCCGAAGCGACGTCTTGGGGTGTCGTGCGTAGTCATCGGACTACCGGGGACTCGCCACTTGCGCGGTCGCCGGCTCGCGCCCGACCGGTTGGCGAAAACGACCGTAGCTCCAGTAGGCGGCACAGGCCCCCTCGGACGAGACCATGCAGGCGCCCATCGGGTTCTCCGGCGTGCAGACGACGCCGAACAGCTTGCAGTCGACGGGCTCCATGACGCCGCGCAGCACGCTCGGGCATTCACAGCCTTTGATCTCCTTACCCACGCTCGCGGCCACCGGGAAGCGCAGCTCGGCATCGAACTCGGCATAGCCGTCGGCGATGCGCAGCGCGCTGTGGGGCAGATGACCGAGCCCGCGCCACTCGAAGCTGTCGCGCGGCGCGAAGACCTCGGCCATCAACGCCTGCGCCTTGGCGTTGCCGTCGCGGCTGACCGCGCGGGTATATTGATTCTCGACCGTGCAGCGGCCCTGGTTGATCTGGCGCACCAGCATCAATGCGCTCTGCATCACGTCCAACGGCTCGAAGCCGGCGATGACGACGGGCTTACCGAACTTCCGCGGCACGAATTCATAGGGCCGGCTACCGATGATGGTGCTGACGTGCGAAGGCCCGAGGATGCCGTCCAGTTGCACACCGTCCGGGCCGGCGGTCGCCAGAATGGTCGACAGCGCCGATGGCGTCAGCACGTGATTGCAGAACACCGAAAAGTTCGCCATGCCCTCGGCCCGGGCGACCTTGAGCGCCACCGCGGTCGGCGGCGTGGTGGTCTCGAAGCCGATCGCGAACAGCACCACCTGGCGGTCCGGGTCGGCGCGGGCGATGGCCAGCGCGTCCTGCGTCGAGTAGATCATGCGGATGTCGGCGCCGTCGGCCTTCGCCTTGAGCAGGCTATTGCGCTCGCTTGCGGGGACGCGCATCAGGTCACCGTAGGTGCACAGCGTGACGCCATGTTCGACGGCCATGGCGATGGCTTGGTCGATGCGGGCCATCGGCAACACGCAGACCGGGCATCCGGGGCCGTGCACGAAGCGCAGGTTCGGCGGCATCAGATCCTGCACGCCGTAGCGGAAGATGGCGTGGGTGTGGCCGCCGCAGAACTCCATCAGCCGATAGTCGCGCGCCGGATCGGCCTCGGCGGCGATGGTGCGGGCGAGCCCGCGGGCCAGCCCGCCGTCACGGAATTCGTCGACGTACTTCATCGCGGACTTCATGCTCATGGCGCCGCCTCGGTTCCGGCTGCAAAGTCGATCGGCTCCAGCTCACCCATTGCTTGGATCATCGCCAGGGTGCGCTCGGCCTCCTCCGGGCTGATCCGGTTCAGCGCATAGCCGACATGAATCAGGACATAGTCGCCGATCGCGGCGTCGTCCACCAGCGCCAGCGAGACGGGCTTGCGCACGCCGCCCAGTGAGACGATGGCGGTGTCGGTAGCGGCGTCGATCTCGAGGATCTGCGCGGGGATGGCGAGACACATGCTGGCAGGCTCCGAGTGGGTGAGATGGGCGAGTTGGTCGGGGACAGTTCCAAAAACAACATGAACATCACCGCGGACAGGTACAAACTACGAAAAGCGCGAAATACACGAAAAAAGGCAACTATTCACTTATATTTCATGATTTTTCGCGCTTTTCGCGTGTTTCGTAGTTCAAAGAAGATTTACCGATTGGTTGTTGAGTCGTTACTGAGTAGACGCGGGGAGGTCGATGCGCGGCCCTCAGCATACCGAAAGCCGATAGGCGACGCAGGGGTCAACGGCGGTGACATAGAGCGCGGCGCGGCGCTTGAGCTCCGTATCGTCTTCAATACGGCCCAGGGCGCTGCCGACGAGACCGGCGGCGACGACACCGGCGGGATGGAAGTTCCATTCGGTGGGGGCCAGGATGCGATAACTCGTCACCCGTGCCTCGACCAGTTCGACGCGATGAACCAGCAGACCGCGGGCGGCGTCAGCCCAGCCGACACCTGAGCCAACCCCAGCGGCCTCGGGGCTCGCCGGGTCCGAGCGTCCGGCCACCTCTGGGGCGTCGGCAAGCATCACTAGGGCGTCGGCCAGTTCCATCAGCAGCGCGGCCAGCCGCGGCAGCAGTCCGTTGCCGTACTCGGCGGCCAAGTCCGCGACCAAAGGACGGTCGAGACAGCGCGCGAAGGGCGTGGTCTCGTGGGCGCGGCACCGCCAAATCGGCGTGGCTACAAATCCATCGGCATCGGCGCTGGATAGCGCTTCCGCGAGGTCCGGTACCACCGATGCCGGCAACGCATCGATCGCGTTGCGTCCCAGACCGGCAAGGTCGGCAATTGCCACCCTGCGTACAAGATCAGCGGCGAGCGTCGTGGCATTTCGTGCCCAAGCGGCCAATGCGCCGCGATCACCGATCTGCGCAAGCCAGCGCGCGGGCGGCATCCCGAAGACAGAGCCCATGGCGACCTCGGCCAATGCCCGCGCTTGGTCCGCAGCGCGCGCAGCCTCGATGGGTGGCAGATCGGCGCCGAGTGCGAAGGGGTCCGCGTCCTTGGTGTAGCGATGGCGCAGCGCAAGGTAGGCACGCATTGCGGTCGCCATGGGCACCTGCGCGGGAGGCAGATCCAACGCCTGGGGCCAATCCAACAGCAGGCGCCATAGGTGCTCCTTGACCGTCTCGGCCCGCAGCAACAGTGCGCGTTGCCGCCGGACCTCCGGCGATGGCGTCAGCCCGAGCGCCTGCTCGCAGGCACCCGCGCAGGCCTGGGCCTGCGCCGTCGCGCAGATGCTGAACAGCATCGGCAATTGCCGCGCAACCTCCAGCACGGGCTTGCCGGCAAACACCCGTGCCGCGGTGACTGGACGGCTGGACCGAATGGTCGGGGCAATGCGGTCACCGTTGCGTCGCAACGCGATGTCGAGACTGCCGGAGAGGTCGGGCATGGGACGGCGGCCAATTGGGCGAGATTAGCGGTCGGAAACAGTTCCTGCGGGCAAGCTGTAGTCTAAAGGAGGACGGCTCGCTCGATGCCCATGTAAACTACAGGCCTTCTACCAGCCAGCGCCACCATTCCATCATTCCATGCTGTCGTCCCAGCAACTCTCCGATCTCCGCCGACCCATCCGTTTCGAGGCCGAATTGGCCGGCCATCGGCTACGACTGGAGTCGACATGGGGATTGTTCTCGCCACGCGAGGTAGACGAGGGGACGCGCTTGCTTCTGGACCACGTCGAGGTGGCAGCGGACGCCGACTGCCTGGACCTCGGTTGCGGCTACGGCCCGATCGGTTTGAGTTTGGCGACAAGGGCGCCGCGGGGCCGGACGCTGATGGTGGACAAGGACTTCGTCGCCATCGACTACGCCAACCGCAACGCGGCGCTGAACCAGCTCGACAACGCCAGCGCGCTGCTCAGCAACGGCTTCGATCAGATCGACCCCGCGCTACGCTTCGATCTGATCGCGAGCAACATCCCCGCCAAGGTCGGCAAGGAACTGCTGGCGCTGCTATTGCACGACGCGCATGCCCGGCTGCGCCCAGGCGGCCGGCTCTACCTGGTCACCATCAACGGCCTGCGGCAGTTCATGAAGCGCAACCTGACCGAGGTCTTCGGCAATTACGACAAGCTCAAGCAAGGCGCCCATTACACCGTCGCCATGGCCGAAACGGGGCGAATAAATTCGCCCCTACAATCGCACCACGCAGGTCTGTAGGGGCGAATTTATTCGCCCCATCGGCTTCGCCGCGCGGGGACGATGCTTTAGGATTGGTGTTTTAGCGGGCCTGCAACGGTCCAGTCGTCCCGTCTCGTCTTGGAGTCTCGTCCCGTGCGCCAGCCGTTTCGCCTACACCTTGCCCTTGCCTCGCTCGCCGTCGTCACCGGTCTCGCTGGCGCTGCCGAGCAAACCGTCCACATCTACAACTGGAATGACTACTTCGCGGAAGACACCCTGCCCGGGTTCCAGAAGGCGACCGACATTCGTCCGGTATTGGACGTCTATGACGCCAACGAGGTGCTGGAGGCCAAGCTACTGGCCGGCAGCAGCGGCTACGATCTGATCTATCCAACCGCGCGACCGTTCGCCGCCCGACACATCAAGGCCGGACTCTACCTGCCGTTGGACAAGGCGAAGCTGCCGGGGCTGGACAAGCTGGACCCGGACATCATGCAAAGCCTGGCCGACATCGACCCGGACAATGCGCATCTGGTTCCGTACATGTGGGGCACGTCCGGGCTCGGCATCAACGCGGAGAAGGTCAAGGCCGCGCTGGGAGAAAGCGGGGGTGACGACGCGGAGCTCAACACCTGGGCACTGGTGTTCGATCCGGCAAAGGCCGCCAAGCTCGCCGACTGCGGCATCAGCCTGCTGGACGACCCGACCGAGGTGTTCTCCGCCGCGTTGGCCTATCTGGGCAAGGACCCCAACAGCCTCGACAAGGCGGACCTGGACACGGCGACGGAGCTGCTGAACACGGTGCACCCTTCCATCCGCTACTTCCATTCGTCCCAGTATCAGAGCGACCTCGCCAACGGCGACCTGTGCGTGGCCCACGGCTACTCCGGCGACGTGCTGCAAGCGCAGACGCGCGCCGAAGAGGCCGGCAACGGCGTCGAGATCAGCTACCTGATTCCGCGCGAGGGCGCCGCCCTATGGACCGACGTGATGGCGATCCCGAAGGACGCGCCGAACCCGGACGCCGCGCACGCCTTCATTGCCTACCTGTTGCAGCCCAAGGTCATCGCCGACGCCTCCAACTACGTCTTCTACGCCAACCCCAACCTCGCCGCCACCGAATACCTGGACGCGGAACTGCGCGACGATGCCGGTATCTACCCCCCCGCCAAGGTCAAGGCACGGCTGTTCGTGCCCAACGAGCGCACGGAACGCCAAATCCGCGACCTCAACCGCCGCTGGACGCGCATCAAGGCGCAACGTTGACCTTCACCCTTCGACTTTCCCAATGCCCGCTCCCGACCAACGCCGCACCCTAGAACCCTGGCAGGACCCCCAGACGGAGCCCTACGTGCGCATCGAGCGGGTCACCAAGAAGTTTGGCGACGTCTACGCCGTCGACGACGTCAACCTGAACATCTACAAGGGGGAGTTCTTCTCGCTGCTCGGCAGCTCCGGTTGCGGCAAGTCGACCTTGCTGCGGCTGCTGGGTGGGTTCGAGCGGCCAACGCTGGGGCGCATCTTCATCGACGGCGCCGACGTGACGGACATCCCGCCCTATGCGCGGCCGGTGAACATGATGTTCCAGTCCTACGCGTTGTTTCCGCACATGAGCGTGGAGCAGAACATCGCCTTCGGCCTGAAGCAGGATCGCATGCCGCGCAAACAGCGCGCCGAGCGTGTCGACGAGATGCTGTCGCTGTTGCAGATCACCGAGCAGCGCAAGCGCCGACCGGACCAGCTCTCCGGCGGCCAGCGCCAGCGCGTCGCGCTGGCCCGCAGCCTGGCCCGACACCCCAAGCTGTTGCTGCTCGACGAGCCCCTCGGCGCCCTCGACAAGCGCCTGCGCGAGAACACCCAGTTCGAGTTGGTGAATCTGCAGGAGCGCCTCGGTACCACCTTCGTCACCGTCACCCACGACCAGGAAGAGGCCATGACCATGTCCAGCCGCATCGCGGTGATGGACGCGGGCCGCATCATGCAGGTGGATACACCGACAGCGATCTACGAATACCCCGACACCCGCTTCGTCGCTGGCTTCATCGGCTCGGTGAACCTTTTCGAGGGCAAGGTCACGGCCATCGAGGCCGATCAGGTACAGGTCAAGACCAGGCTCGGGCGCAATATGCGCATCCGCAGTCTGTACCCGCTGGCCATCGGCAGCCCGGTCACGGTGGCGGTGCGCCCGGAAAAGATCCACCCCTGCACGGACTATCGCGACGACGGCGTGAACCAGCTCAAGGGCGTGGTCGAGGACATCGCCTACCTGGGGGACGTGTCCATCTATCGCGTGCGCGTCGGCGACCAGGACAATGGCGAGTCGCGCATCGTCGAGATGACCCTGACCAACGTCGAGCCCCGCACCGAACAGGCGCTGACCTGGGAGCAGACGGTAGCGATGGAGTGGCAGACCAGCAGCGGAGTCTTGCTGACCGAATAGCAGGGAGTCGCGACTCCGATAACGGCCCAAGGCGCCAACAGGCAAGCGGCCCCTCGCGGTCGCGGGCATCGCGACTGTCGTCGACGACCTCCATCCGGATGTCCTCGATGGCTCGTGGAACGGGAGCACGCGTCAGATCGGAACCACGGATCGCGGGCCTGAAGCGCGGTCGCGCAACTGCGCTGTTGACCGGCCGGACGACTCGGCCGTGTCGGCGGCCCCGCCAACGCCGTCGCGCCGTTGCTCAATCAGGCGCTCGGAGATAACCTCGGCGGACATGGGCCGGCCAAAATAGTAGCCCTGGGCCTGGGCGCAACCAAGCTCGAGCAGAAGCTCGGCCTGGGCCGGAGTCTCGACGCCCTCGGCAAGGGTCGTGAGACCGAGCGCACGGCCAAGCGCCAGTGTCGCCCGGACAATCTCGACGTCGTTGGGGCGTTCGACCATGTGCTGCACAAAGGTTCGATCGATCTTCAGCTTATCGACTTGGAATTTGCGCAGATAGGCCAGCGACGAGAAGCCCGTGCCGAAGTCGTCGATGGAGAACCGGATGCCCTGCTCCGAGAGCCTAGAGATCACGCCGAGGTTTTCGTCCGACGCATCCAAAAAAACACTCTCAGTGAATTCATGCTCGACGGACTCGGCGGGGATGCCGTGGATCGCGATCCGCTCCAGCACGAAATCGGCGAAATCAGACGAACGGAACTGCACCGACGAGACGTTGACCGCCGTGCAGGGCAGCGCAAGACCCCCTTGAAACGATCGAGATCGAGAAAGTGGACCGCAAAGCGGTGGCCATAGCGTTCCGCGCGCTCGATGGCGGCGGCCAAATGGCTCTTGAACAGGAGCCGATTGGGCAGCGCCGTCAACGCATCATGGTAGGCGAGATGCTCGACCTTGGCCTCCGCCCGCCGACGCTCGCTGATGTCATAGCGCAACCCCTGCATCACCATCCGGCCATGGTCGCCCTCGCGGAGCAGCTTGCCCTCGTCGCGGATGTGGACCGTATGCCCATCGCGGTGCAGCATGCGGTACTCGCAGACGAAGTCCAGCCCGCTCTGACGGCACGCTGAAATCATCTGAAGGACCCGCTGCCGATCATCGTCGTGCAGACGCTCCTGGAACAGCTCGGGCCACTGCAGCCATGCCTCTGGCGCATAGCCCAGAATGCCCTCGACCTGCGGACTGATGTAGAGGGTGGTCACGCTGCCGTCTACCTCCGTCGCGCCGCCGTCGACCTCGGTAGTAAAGCCGACCATGCCGCCCTGCCGGGCGAAATTCGGCAGCTCACTCGCCGTCAGGACATGCGAGCCACGTAGCCGACGCAGGATCGCCGGCACGCGATCGCCCTCGGAGTCGCCGATAAAGAGTACGTGACAAGTGCTCGCATCGGCGCCCGGCCCAAGCCGACGCAGCGCGATGGAGCGCCGCTGCGCAGTCTTTTTCGCCAGCGGCGCCAAACTCGCGCCGAACGAGTCGCGCCCGACGATGCAAAGCTCGAAACGATCGTTATCCTGGACGAACGCCTGCTTCGGCCGATCGACGAATAGGAAGAAGTTGTAGAGTTAGGCAGCCTTGACCCGATACTCCAGCGCATTGGCGCAGAGTCCGGTCGAGACCACCGCCAGCAGAGCGACTGCGAGCCCCATTCGCGCGGGCTTTGCGCGCGGGCTCCGGCGTGCCGGGGACTTGTCCGTGGTGTTAGTCATCCTGGGTAGCCGGCTCAGAAGGCCATGCGCAGCTCGGCCCGGACACTGCGCCCCGGGACCCCGTAGTCCTCCGCAATGGTACCGACGGGGGCCGGCAGCGCGTAGTCTTCGTCAAGCAGGTTGTAGGCCGCGAGGCCTAGTTGAACCTGCTCGCTCCATCGATAGATCAGATTCAGGTCCAGAACCGTACAGCCCGACAGGTCGCTCCGCGGGTCACCGGCGGCGCGCGGGCTCGCATCCTGCCAATAGAGGCTCAAGCCGCCCCCGAGACGCGCTGTCATCGGCGTCCAGGCAATCAGACTGGCGATGTTGCGCGGTTCGTCTGGCGCTGGCCGGCCATCCTCCAGCTTGGCGTCTACGTAGCTGTAGTTGCCGCTGATCGAGGCACCGCTATCCCATTCCCAACGCGCCTCGAGTTCGACCCCGCGGCTGGTCAGTGAGCCGATGTTCTCGAATTGACCAACACCAGCCGGCACGTCGATCAGGTCTTCGAGTTGGTTGTTGAACAGCGTGATGCGGGTAAAAAGTCGTTCGATCGGATGGGCCGTCAGGCCCAGTTCGAAGGTCAATGCCGTTAAGTTAAGCCGTGGGAGCGGCTTCCAGCCGCGACTGTCGTCGCACGAGCCGAGTCGCGGATTGAGCGAGTCGCCGGAATCGCTGTAGTAGTCCAGCCGCACGCCCGCATTAACGGTCACGGCCTGCGTGACCTGCCAGATATCCTCAATGTAGGGGGCGACCAGGGTTCGGTTGGCGTCGCGCCCGAAGTTCCTCGGTATCACTGACATCCACTAGCGGATAGACCGGCCGGCCGATGCCGATGTCGCTGGTCAAGGTCTTTAAGTCGTCCTGCGCCTGATACTCCCACAGCAGCCCATAGGTAATCGCGTGGTTTGCGAAGCGGCTGTTGCTCGCTTGCAATTCAAGACCGACCCGGCTCGTATTCAGGCTCACTTGACCGCCGCGGCCGATGTCGTTGAAGGGGAAAAATGGGGAATCTGGCGCAATGGTCCCGCGGGGCATTTCGAAGATCTTCGCCTCACCTTCGACGTAATCGACAGTAGCCGCTTGACCAACAACCGGGTATGCTCGCCAGCATCGAAGTCCGCATCCAGTTCGACAAAGCCACCTCGAAACCGAGACTGATCGTCTGGGCTGAGCTGAAACAGGGCGCCATGGGATTCACCGCGATCCTGCTGGGTATACCGTGCCTGCAATCCGAACGGACCGACTTCGCCGCGTGCCTGCAGGTCCAGCTGCTCGAAGTCCCGGTCGGCAAAGCCGGAGCGCCCGGCGATGTCCGCGGAGACCGGTATGCGCGGTCCGTCTTGATCGACCAGATTGAGATCGACGCTGAGCGCCCGATCCGGCTCGAAGGCGCGGCCGTAGAGCAGGTTGACCTGGCTGCCGACGAAGCCTCCCTGCTCTGCTTCCATGCGAAAGGTGGTCTCGGTGCCGTCGATGCCCGTCGAGCAGGAACAACAGCTGGTTGCTGCTGTCGCGGCGGACACCGCGCACCGAGATCACCGGTCGGCCGCGATTGGTCACGTCTACCCGCATTCCCGGCACATGTCGCAGCACGTCGTACAGGGTGCGCGCGCCCATCCGCGCGATCTGCTTGGCCGTGATGACCGACACGCTGGCGGGGGAATCCGCCAGGCGCTGGGGCGTGAGCGAGGCCGAGACCACCGAGATCTCCGCCAACTGCATCGGCGACAATGCCAGGAGTTCGTCTTCGGTCCATTCCGCCGCCGCCGACCCGCCCGGATGGGCGGCCGCGTCGGCGACGGCATCAACGACCGCCGACACCACGAAAGCACATGCGGCAACGCTGCAAACGGCTCGCCTAGCGAAACGACGGACCGCCAAGTATGCGACAGACGCAACGGCGATGGTCATGCGATGGTATCCAGAGCGATCGGGCCCGAACAGAGATTCCATGCTCAGTATACAGGTATGCACGGCTCTGGTGACGCGGCTGGACACCAAGCAAGAGCTATACTGCCGCAGCGTCAGTTGCTTCATTGTTGACCTAGCGAGGATTCGCCTCAGACCGACGAGTCATGATCATTCCGTATCGGTATCGGTATCGGTCATCGGCATCGGTATCGGTATCGGCATCGGCATCGGTATCGGCATCGGCATCGGATCGGTATCGGTATCGGCATCGAAATCGAAATCGGAATCGAAACGAGTGGCAGGCGATCCGATCGCGACCCCGATCCCGATTTCGCGGCCCCCCGCCGGTCCTAGGCTGCGTCGAAACTTGATTCATCTGCAAACATTTGTCGCCCCCAAGCAATCTAGGCCATAGAACATGCCACATCCACAACGCAACCGGGCAAATGAGCGCCTCACCTACGGCGACTATCTGCACTGGCCGGACGACGAGCGCTGGGAGTTGATCGACGGCGTCGCCTACGACATGAGCCCCGCTCCGAGTCGCCGACATCAGGATTTTGTTGTCGAATTGGTCCGACAAACCGCGAATCATTTACTTGATAGCGCCTGCAGCACCTACGTCGCCCCATTCGACGTGCGCCTGCCACGCGCCGATGAGGCCGACGAGCAGGTGGACACCGTTGTGCAGCCAGACGTCGCCGTGATCTGCGATCCGTCGAAGCTCGACGACAAGGGTTGCCGCGGCGCCCCGGACTGGATTGTCGAGGTCCTCTCACCCAGCACCGCGCGCAAAGACCAGCGCGAGAAGCGCGACCTCTACGAGCGCCACGGCGTGCGCGAATACTGGCTGCTGCACCCCATCGATGACATGCTGATGATCTACCGCCATCGGCCCCGCCGGCTATGGTAAGCCCGACGTGCTGCCACTCGAGGGCGAGACGGCAGTGACCGCCATCGACGGTCTCGTCATTCGTTGGCCCGATGCGGAGCAGCCGCCGGCCGCCGACGCCGGCTCGTGATGAGCGCTAAGCCTGCAACCAGGCGTCGTCTGAGCCGGTTCACCAACATCGGCGTTCCGTATCTGTGGCTCGGGCTGTTCTTCCTGCTGCCGTTCGTCATCGTGCTGCGCATCAGCATCAGTGAGCCGGCGCTGGCGCAGCCGCCCTACACGGCGCTGTGGGAATGGATCGACGACGGTGTGCTGGCCGTCCAGATCAATCTGCAGAACTTCCTGCTGGTCTTTCAGGACGAGCTGTATCTGGCCGCGTTCTTGAACTCGCTGTGGGTGGCGCTGGTCTGCACCCTGCTCTGCCTGCTGATCGGTTACCCGATGGCCTACGCCATCGCCACCACGTCCGAGCGCTATCGGGCGCTGCTGCTATTGCTAATCGTACTGCCGTTCTGGACCTCGTTCCTGATCCGCGTCTATGCCTGGATCGGCATCCTGAAACAGAACGGCCTGCTGAACAATTTCCTGCTCTGGCTCGGTGTCATCGATGAACCCTTGGCCATCCTGCACACCCAGCTCGCGGTCTACATCGGCGTGGTCTATTCCTATCTGCCGTTCATGATCCTGCCGCTGTACGCCAACCTGACGCGACTCGACTTCAGCCTGCTGGAGGCCGCCGCGGACCTGGGCTGCCGGCCCTGGCGGGCATTCGTCAAGATCACGCTGCCTTTGTCGCTGTCGGGCATCGTCGCCGGCAGCATGCTGGTGTTTATTCCGGTGGTGGGTGAGTTCGTCATCCCGGACCTGCTCGGCGGTCCGCAGAGCCTGATGGTCGGCAAGATGCTCTGGACCGAGTTCTTCTCCAACCAGGACTGGCCGCTGGCCTCGGCGCTCGCCATCGTGCTGTTGGGGCTACTGGTGGTGCCCTTCGTGCTGATGCAGCGCTTCGAACAACGGCTCGACGACTCGGCGGAGGCGCCAGCGCGATGAAGCCACAATGAACAGGCGCCGCTGGCCGCTGATCACGGTGCTGCTGTTCGGCTACGCCTTTCTGTATGTGCCAGTGCTGCTGTTGATCGTCTATTCGTTCAATGAGTCGCGGCTGGTCACCGTCTGGTCCGGCTTCTCCACCAAATGGTATGGCGAGCTGTTGCAAAACCGGCAATTGCTCGATGCCGCCTGGCTCAGCATCCGCATCGCCGCCGTCAACGCCACGCTGGCGGTCGTCTTGGGAACGCTGGCCGCTAATGCCCTTGTGCGCCATGGACGTTTTCGCGGACGTACCGGCTTCGAATTGCTGTTGACCGCGCCGCTGGTGATGCCGGATGTCATCATCGGTCTGTCGCTGCTACTGCTGTTCGTCGCGATGCAGCAGCTCATCGGCTGGCCGGACGGGCGCGGCTTTACCACCATCACCATCGCCCACATCACCTTCAGCATGGCCTACGTCGCGGTGGTGGTGCGGGCGCGGCTGAACCAGATGGACCGCTCGCTGGAAGAGGCGGCCATGGACCTCGGCGCCCGCCCGCTGACGGTCTACCTCAGCATCACGCTGCCGCTGATCGCGCCAGCGCTGATGTCCGGCTGGCTGCTCGCCTTCACGCTGTCGCTCGATGACCTGGTCATCGCCAGCTTTGTCGCCGGCCCCGGTTCCACCACCCTGCCGATGGTGATCTATTCCAGCGTGCGCATGGGTGTCTCGCCCCAGATCAACGCGCTCGCCACCATCATCGTCGCGTTGGTAACGCTCGCGGTCGTCATCGCCGCTGTTTCGATGCGGGGCCGGCGCATGGATGGGCGCTGAAGTCGCGGGATTGAGCGACGCGGCATCCAGGCATGGCTTCATGCTTCGCGGGTACATAGCCGGACCGCGACAGCCTGTCGTGCTCAGCTTACGCGCGACAAGGGCAGTCTCAACGGGCATTGCGGCAGCGGCAGGCCGCGGATTGGAGGCCCGCGCGATTAGACTCTCGCTATACTGCTCAACCGACCGACATCCTTGAGGACGACCATCATGGTCCCTGGGCGCAGCCAAACGATCTTCTTGCTCGTCAGCGATCAACGCATCGGCGACGGGCTAGAGCGCGCCTGTCGAGCACAGGGGTTCAGCCCTATCGTCGGTGCAACAGTATCGGACATCGGAAGCCGTCTCGGCGGCTCCCCACCGGCGCCGGTGATCCTGCATACCGCGGCCTTACCAACGGATAAAGATCTTGCCGAGGTGCTCGACTATTTCGCCTGGGTGGCTGAGCGGCGGATCCCAACGCTGGTGCTGGCAACCGAGGATGACCTGCAGATGCGCCTCGCGGCGCGGCGCGCCGGTTGCATCGGTTTTCACCTGCTGCCGATCTCAGACAGCGACCTCGCGGAAATCCTGGCCCCGTTTTCCGGGGACGACAGGCTTTCCCAAGAGCGGGTTCTGGTGGTCGACGACGTCAAGGTCGAGGCCATGATCTCCGGCCAAATACTGCGTAAGGCCGGATACGACGTGCTGGAGCTGTGCAATGAGCTGGAGATCATCGACAGGATCCGCTCGTTCCATCCAGACCTGATCCTGATGGATCTCAATATGCCGAATGCGAGCGGCTCCGAGCTGACCGCCATCATCCGCGACCACGCCGACATGCTGCTGACGCCGATCGTCTTCCTGTCGGGCGAGCAGGATGCGGCCGCCCAGCGGGAGGCCATGCGTCTGGGCGCCGATGAGTTTTTGTCTAAGCCGGTGAGCCCGCAGAACCTGGTCGCCACCGTCATTCATCGAGAGTGGGTGCTATGGATGCGCGACCGCCTGCTGGAACGACAACTGCTTGGCTACGCGCCCCTGGTCGTCCTGCGCGCCGAGGACCTGTTGGCCCATCTCGGGGTTGCGAGCGCGTTGTTTCGGCTGCTGGAACAGCTGCAGGTGGAGGTTTGCCTGGAACGGCTGAACACCGAGCCAGCCACCTTGTCGCTGCTGACAAGCTTTCCGCTCGCCTATGCCGCGGTCGACCCCGCGCTCCTCCAAGCGAAGGAGTCTCGGACGCCCCTGATCAAGCTTGTCGACGCCGCACACGCACAGCATGTCCCTTTGATCGCCAGCGACATCGACGATGAGGAAACACTCGCCAGGGTCCGACAATGCGGCGTCGACCTCGTTGCCGGAACTTTTATTCAGGCGCCTTCAATCAGCATGGACTTCGCCTTCGAGCCCTGCGGTGAGGGGGCGTAGGACGGCGCGCCAAGGGTCAATGGAGAGACGTCATTGGATCACCGATCGCTTGCCTTGCGACGCTCCTGCTCGATTTTTTCCCTAAAGCTAAGAGCCACCGCGAGAAGCACCTTCTTAATCAACGGCAGCCACCAACAGGATCGCGAGCCATGAACCACACCGCTGAAAGCGCACATGAGGTCACTCTGCACAATGGGGTAACCATGCCCAGTATCGCCTTTGGCTGTGCCTTCGGCGACTGGGTGGGTGCTACTGATTTCCAAGGCTTCCTGCCGGAACAGGCGTGGCGGGCGGTCTCGCTGGCCCTCGACAACGGCTACCGCGCATTCGACGGTGCCCGCGCCTACGGCACCGAGCGCATCGTGGGTACGCTCCTCGGCCAGCGCTTCGCCAGCGGCGAACTGCGCCGAGACGAGCTGTTCATTACCACCAAGCTCGCGCACCCCGCGGCACCCCCGCACATCAACATCTCGCACCGGCGCACCTGGGACGCCGATAAGGTGGATGACATCGCCCAGAAGGTCCGCGACGACATGGTCGACACGCTGGACGACCTGGGCATCGGCTACGTCGACCTACTGCTGATGCACTGGCCCGGCGGCTTCGGGCAGCACACCAGCAGCGACCCGGACTTCTCGCGCAAGGCCCGCGCCACCATCTGGCGCGCCTTCTGCAGGCTCGCGGACAAGGGCGCCGCGCGCGCCATCGGCGTCTCCAACTTCACCATCACCCACCTGCGCCAGCTGATGGAGGACGTGCCCGAACCGGAGCGTCGGCCCACGGTCAACCAGTTGGAGATCCATCCCTACTGCCGGGACCCCGAGTTGGAATCCTTTTGCCGCGAACAGGGCATCGTGGTCACCGCCTACGCACCCTTCGCCAGCGGCGCCTTCGGCATGTTGCAGGACCCTGTGCTCGTTACCATGGCCGAACGCCATGGCAAAACCCCCGGCCAGGTGGTGCTGCGCTGGCACGTGCAGAGCGGGCGAACCGCGCTGCCAAAAACCTCGAAGGCACAGCGCATGGTCGAGAATCGCGACATCTACAACTTCGCGCTCAGCGACGACGAGATGCAAGCCATCGACGCGCTCGGGGCCGGAGAGGCGCGCCGTACCTGCCCAGACCCGTCGACCGTCATCTGACCTGCCGGGGCGAGGTTGGTCTCTACGTCCGGTGCTGCCAGTGCTGTTGCGCCGCCACCCGCCCGACCCTTTTCCGACTTTACCGCGGTCACAACCGGAAACCGGCGAATGCCGTGCAAGGCATTCCCGGGTCGGTGTCGGCCGCCTTAGGCCTGCCCGACACGCATCCACGCTCTCGGACCCGAACAACAAGCTAGGCGAATGCGTAATGAAACGGTAATCTTTCGGTCAAAATTTTGTCACGGCTGACGCATCCATGGAGATCCGCCACTTGAGAAACGCGACTGGGAGCCGGTTCGGACTTGGTGATGTGCTCGGCGGCTTGGCCGGCGCGGCCGTGGCTCTGCCACAATCGATGGGATTGGGTATCGGGCTGTTTACCGGTATGGGCTTGAGCGCCTCCGCTGGGGCGCTCGCGGGGCTGATCGGTGCCGCCACGTTGTCGCTGACATCGGGCATCGGCGGTTACACCCGGGGCATGATCAGCGCGCCGAACGGCCCGGTAACCATGCTGCTGATCGCCTCCGTGGCTGCGTTTAGTGCCCAGGGCATGCGGGGCGACGATCTGGTCGTCGCGGTTGCCGTACTGGTGATGCTCGCCGGGATCATCCAGCTGGGCATCGGACTCAGTGGTGGCGGGCAGCTGGTCAAGTTCATCCCGTATCCCATGGTCGCGGGTCTGGTGACGGCGATTGGCATTCTGATGATGCGTTCGCAGTTGGCGCCACTGTTCCCATTGCTCGATCAGGGCATTCCAGCGGCTTGGGCCTGGGTACCGGCGGCAACCGCGGCTCTCACCTTCGGGGCCATCAAGCTGATACCGCGTCTGCTGCCCGCAGTCCCGGGTGTTATCGGTGGGCTGGTCGTGGGGCTGATCGGCTTCCATCTGGCTGCCGCAGTAGCGCCAATGCCGATGCCCGATGCCTGGGTGGTCGGTACGATCCCCGAACTGAACAACCTGCATCTCGACGTCAGCTGGGCGATGCTCGGCGATCTGAATTGGACCCTGCTGTTGCCGGCCGCCGCTGCGCTCGCGGTGTTGGCTTCGATCGACTGTCTGGTCACGGCGGTGGTAGCCGATTCGTCGACGGGGGATCGGCACGATGCCCGCGGCGAACTGGTCTGCCAAGGCATCGGTCAGATGCTGGCCGGCCTGTTCGGCGGCATCGGTGGTGGTGGTACCAAAGGGTCCACGTTGGTCGCCATCAACGCGGGTGGCCGCCGCTGGCCCGCCGTGATCGCTGGACTGGGCTTTGTTGCACTGGTGGTGGTAGCCGGTCCCATCGGCCGCTACTTGCCGATCAGCGTGCTCGCCGGCGTCATCATCTATGTCGGGTTCACCATGCTGGAGTGGCGCCTGCTGCTTTGGCTGCGCGATGCCAGGACCCGGGTCGATGCAGTGTTCGCGCTGGTAGTAGTGGCGGCAACGCTCTATTTCGATCTCCTCGTCGGCGTCGGTGTCGGTGCCATCGGGGCTATGCTGTTGTTCATTCGAAGCCAGGTTCGCGCACCGACGATCCATGCACGCGGCGATGGGCGCTCGCTGCGCTCGTTGCGGCTGCGCAGCGCCGAAGAGCATGTGCTGCTCGATCAGCACGGCGAGCGCATCATCTATCTCGAGCTGCGCGGCCATCTATTCTTCGGCACCGTCGACCGCCTGTTCACCGAACTAGCGACACTGTTACAACGGCCCGTGTGGATCGTCGTCAATCTCCAGCGCGTACAGTCGGTCGATCTCACCGCGCTCGACCTCTTCCGCCAGATGACCTTGCGCCTGCGCTCCCATGGCGGCCAGATGTTGTTCGCCAACATCCACAAGGGTGCGGCACGCGGCCACAAAATGGAGAGTCTGTTGCGATCATTCGCGACCGGCTACACGCAACCCGATTTCAAGACCAGCTTCAAGAGCACGGATAAGGCCCTCGAGCGTGCCGAAGACCTGCTGCTCAGCGCGCTTGGCCATGCGCCGGCGCCGATCGAGAATCGGGTGAGCATCGAAGACAACGAGCTCTTCGTCGGTATCGATCCAACGGCGCTGGCCACGTTGCTCCCGCTAATGCAACGGCTGACACTGCCGCGCAAGGCGCGTCCGTTCAGTATCGGCGATGAGGGCGACGCTCTCTATTTTGTGCTGCAGGGCGTGGTGGACTTACGTCTGCCGAGCGGCACCTATCACTACAAGCGCCTGAACAGCGTCGGCCCCGGAGGCTATTTCGGCGAGGTCGGATTCATCGACCCCGGTCCGCGATCGGCCAACGCGGTGGTGACCCGCGACGCGGAACTCTTCATGCTCCGCCGCGCGGACATCGGGAGTCTGGATCATGAGGCATCGCATGCCGCGGCACTTGCCCTGCTGCTCCGGCTCGCACATACCCTCGTTAGGCACCTGCGCAGGGCGCGGACCGACCTGACCCGACTCGAGCATTGGTGATCGGCGTCCGACAAGACGGCCGTTTCGCACATGCATGGATCACCGCCCACAAGATCTCGAGCCATGCGAAAACGCTCCCGTAGACCGATCGACGGGCGCCCGGGCGACTGCCGTAGGTATTCGTATCAGACGTCCACAAGCTCACGAAATGAGCTACCGCCCTGCCGATACTAAGCGAAGACAGCCCGCACCCGCCGTCAGCGCTTGACATCATGCATCCAACCACTCACGCCCTCGCCTTGAAGCAGCAGCGCCAGCAGCCGACCTGGCGCTTGCTGTCGGCGGAGAACGCGCCGGCGATCATGGCACTGCTGGAGACGCACCTGCTGGAGCAATCGCGCAAGCTGCCGGCATCGCTGCTGGTTGAGCGCATCGGCCGCGATCTGGAACGCTTTCGCGCCGAGGGTTGGGAGCTGCCGCAGGCGGCCAGCGCCTATTTGGCGGACTGGCTAGCGGCGGGCTGGCTCGAGCGCAGCCTGTCGGCGGACGGCGAGGAGGAATACGAGATCAGCGCCGCCGCGACCCAGGCGATCCGCTTTGCCCAGGGCCTGTCGGAGCAGCGCACGGTGGCTACCGAGAGCCGGCTCGGGCTGGTGATCTCGCAGTTGATCCAGCTCGCGGACGAGACCGAGACCGACCCACACATCCGCGTGCAGCGACTGCTGCGGGAGCGCGAGCGCATCGATGCCCGCATTGAGGCGGTGCAAAGCGGTCGGCTCGAACCACTCGAGGACGACCGCGCGCTGGAGCGCGTGCGCGAGATCATTGCGCTGAGCGATGAGCTGGCCGGCGATTTTCGGCGCGTGCGCGACGACTTCCGCGGCCTGAACCGCGATCTGCGCGAGCGCATCGTCGACAGCGACGGCAACCGCTGCGACGTGCTCGACGCGGTGTTCGCCGATGTCGATCTGATCGCCGACAGCGACGCCGGCAAGACCTTCCGCGCCTTCTGGCGCCTGCTCACCGACCCGCAACAGAGTGCGGAGCTGGAGGCGGCGCTGGAACAGGTGTTGGAGCGGGGCTTCGCGACCGGTCTGGAACGGCGCGAGCGGCGCAACCTGTCCGGCCTCACCGGCACCCTGCTGGAGCGCGGTGGCGAGGTACACGACGTGCTGTATCAGTTCGCCCGCGGCCTGAAGCAGTTCGTGCAGAGCCGCGAGTTTCGCGAGCAGCGGCGCATGAGCACGCTGGTGAAGACCGCCCAGCGCCGCTCGCTGGCGCTGAAGGGCTGCATCCGGCCACAGCGACCGATGGAGCATGACCTAACCCTGACTAGCGCTGCGTTGCGTTCGTTGTCGCAGTTCCGGCTGCACGACCCGAGCCTGGATGCCGTCGATGGCCGCATCGATCTGGCGGAGTCGGCGGAGATCGCGCTGGAGGGCATTGCCGAACTGGTGTCCCAATCCGAGATCGACTTCCGTACCCTGGAGGAGCACATCGCGGAGTTGCTCGCCACCCACGGTCAGATCACCATCGCCGACCTGTTGCACGCGTTTCCGGCCGAGCAGGGGCTCGGCACCCTGGTTGGTTATCTGGCGCTTGGCGTGCGCGACGGCATCGTCGCCGAGCACAGTGATCAGGTCAGTTGGCGCGGCCTGGACGGCGTCGAGCGCCGGGCGCGCATCCCGCGCATCTATTTCGTCAACCAATCTATCGACGGGGGTGGACAACATGGCAGAGCATGACGCATTCACCGCGACAGCGGCATCGGTCGCCGCCAATGCGGGTGACGCGGACATCCGAGACGACGCGCAGCCGAACGGCCCCGACGATGATCCGGGCCAGGCCCGTGATGACGCCCAACTCTACCCCGGCGACACCGGCCTGCTGCCCGAGATGGCACGCCGCGCGCTGGTGCAACTGCTGTCCGGCCCGTCGCTGGAACAGCGTCGGCATTCGCGGCTTTGGCCGGCCCTGCTGCAACATCAGGAGTTGATCGAATCGCGCCTCGCGGATCTGTTCCTGGAGCTGATCCTGGATGCCGACCGCGGCATCGCTTTCACCCGGCAGGCCGACACTGGCGAGCTGGAGACGCCGATCCTACTGCGCCGCTCGCCGTTGACCTTTCTCGACTCGGTGCTGCTGCTGTATCTGCGCCAGGTGCTGGTGGAGGCGGACATGCGCGCGCAACCGGCGCTGGTGGACCGCGATGAGTTGGCCGAACAACTGCGCCTGTACGAGGCCGCCGATAACACCGACCGCGCCGGTTTCGACAAGCGCATCAACAACGCCATCGAGAAGGCGAAGAAGAACAGCCTGCTGTCCGCGGTGCGCGGCAATCCGGACCGGTTCGAGGTCTCCGCCAGCCTGAAGCTGATCTTCGGCACCGAGCAGGTGGAGCAGCTGACCCGGCTGTATACGGCGCTGGCGACCTCGGCAACCGACGACTCAAGCCCCGAGCACACCCCATGATCAGTCAGCACGCACTGGACCTCGGCGATCGGCTCAACGCGAACACGGACCGCGCCGAGCAATTCCGCCTGACCAAGCTCAGCCTGTTCAACTGGGGCACCTTCGCCGGCCTGCACCAGATCCCAATCTCAGCCGACGGCTTCCTGTTCGTAGGCCGCTCCGGCTCCGGCAAGTCAACGCTGCTGGACGCCTTCACGGCGTTATTGATCCCGCCGCGCTGGACCAGCTTCAACGCCGCCGCCCGCGAGGGCGAGCGTGCCCGCGCCGACCGCAACCTGGTGACCTATGTGCGCGGCGCCTGGGCCGATCAGTCCAGCGCCGACACCGGCGAGATCGCCAGCCAGACCCTACGCCCCAAGACCACCTGGTCGGCGCTGAGCGCCGAATACGCCGACGGCTTCGGCAAGGTCGTCACCCTAGTGCAGGTGTTCTGGATACGCGGCACCAGCAACGCGACCACCGACCTGCGCCGGCACTACATGATCGCGGACCGCCCGTTCTGCATCCAGCGCGAGCTGGCCGGCTTCGCCGAGGACCTGGACCTGCGCGGCCTGAAGAAGGACCTGCCCGACCTGCACCACTTCAGCGAATACGAACGCTACGGCGAGCGGCTGCGGCTGTTGCTGCGCATCGACTCCAGCATGGCCCTAAAGCTGCTGCACAAGACCCAATCGGCCAAGAACCTGGGCGACCTGAACGCCTTCCTGCGCGAGTTCATGCTCGACCCGCCGCGCACCTTCGAGGTGGCCGACCGGCTGGTGGAGGAGTTCGTCGAACTGGACCAGGCGCACCGCGCCGTGGTCACCGCCCGCCGGCAGATCGAGGTATTGGCGCCGGCCCGCGACGCCTATGCCGCGCACCAGCAGACCGAGCAGGCCCTGCTGGGGCTGGACCGCCAGCTCAACGCCATCGACCCCTATCTGAAGCTGCGCCGCCGCGCGCTGCTGGAGGCGGAGCTGGCACGGCTGGTCACCGACGACAACAGCCTGGCCGGTCACGAGTCCGAGCAGCAGGCCCACGTCGATCAGGACTACGACGGACTGCAGCGGCTCGAGGAGGCCCACCGCGCCCAGGGCGGCGGGCGCATCGAGGCGCTGGAACGCGATATCGAACAGGCCGGCCGCGAGCGCGACAAGCGCCTCGGCAATCGCAAAGACGCCGAGCGGCTGTGCCAAGGTATGGACTGGACCCTGCCGGACCGTCCCGAGGCCCTGGCCGAGCTGACCGACCGCGCCCGCGACGTCGTCGAGCGCTGGCAGCAGGAGCAGGAACGCACCGAGCAGCAGCGCGACGCGATCCGCGATCGGCACAAGGCGGTCGCCGCCGAGCTGGGCGAGGCCGAGGCGGAATTGCAGGCCTTGCTGCGCCAGCCCTCCAACATCCCGGCGCGCATGCTGGCGTTGCGAGCACGGATCAGCGACGGCCTCGGCATCCCGGAGGTGGCGCTGCCCTTTGTCGGCGAGCTGGTACAGGTGCGGCCTGAGGCGGCGGAATGGAGCGGCGCCATCGAGCGCGTGCTGCACAACTTCGCCACCTCGCTGCTGGTGCAGGAACCCCGCTACCCGGCGGTGTCGCGCTACGTCAACGACACCCACCTGGGACAACGTCTGGTCTATCACCGCGTCGGCCTGGGCCAGGCCCGCACCACGGCGCGGATCGGTGCGGAGTCATTGGTCGCCAAGCTGGAACTCAAGGACTCGCCCTACCGCGACTGGCTGTTCGACGAACTGAGCCGACGCTTCGACTACAGCTGCACCCAAAACCTGCGCGCGTTCCAGGACGCCGAGCGCGCGGTGACCCGCGAGGGCCAGATCAAGCACGGGCGCGGCCGCCATGAGAAGGACGACCGCCACCGCATCGACGACCGCGAGCGCTGGGTGCTCGGCTTCGACAACCGCGACAAGCTGGCGCTGTTCCAACGGCGCGTCGGCGAGCTGCGCGCCGCGCTGACGGAGCTGGATGCCGAGCTGGCACAACTGACCGCGCGACGCAATCAGTCCAATCAGCATGCCCTATCCTGCCGGCAACTGATGAATCTGCGCTGGGAGGACATCGACGTCGCGACCCAGCTCGATCTGATCGCCGGGCTGGAGGCGCAGTTGCGCACCCTGCGCGACGACAACCGCGACCTGGCCGAGCTGGGTCGGCGCATCGACGCGGCCAAGGTCGCCCTGCGCCGAGCGCGGGAGGCGTTGAGCGAGACCCAGGGCCGGCGCCGGGACATCCAGGCCAAGCGCAACCAATACAGCGTCACGCTCAACGAGCTGGATCAGGAGCTGGCCGAGATTGCGGTGGAGCCGGAACCGGCGCGGGCACTGGCCGACCGCTTCGATGCCAGCCCATCCGCCGCTGCGCGTCCACCACTGACGCTGGCCAATCTGGACGCGCGCGGCCGCCAGGTGGAGCGCGAGCTGCGCGTCGAACGCGACGCACAGGTCGAGGAGCGCAACGAGCTCAAGACCCTGATCGAGCGCCAGTTCGGCGCCTTCAAGCGCGGCTGGCCGATGGAGGCGGTGGACCTGGACGAGACCCTGGCCTCCGCCGCCGAGTATCTGACGTTGCTGACCCGCATCGAGCAGGACGGCCTGCCGCGCTTCGAGGAGCGCTTCTCGGCGCTACTGAAGGAGCAGAGCACCGAGAACCTGGCGGCCCTGAACCGCCACGTCGACGAGGCGCGCAAACAGATCCGCGAGCGCATGGCGCTGGTCAACGAGGGCCTGGCCGAGGCCGAGTTCAACACCGGCACGCACCTGCAGATCCAGGTCACGGAGCGCCAATTGCCGGACGTGTTGGTGTTCCGCGAGCAGGTGCGCGAGGTGCTGGAGCATGCCTACAGCAGCACGCTGGACGCCGCCGAGGCCGAGGCGCGCTTCGCGCTGCTATCCGGCATCGTCAAGCGCCTCTCCGGCGACGAACCGGACGACAAGCGTTGGCGCCAGCAGGTGCTCGACGTGCGCCTGCACGTGGAGTTCATCGGCCGCGAGCTGGACACCGACGGCAACGAGGTGGAGGTCTACCGCTCCGGCGCCGGCAAGTCCGGCGGCCAACGCGAAAAGCTCGCCACCACCTGCCTAGCCGCGGCGCTACGCTACCAGCTCGGCGGGCGCGAGGGCGGCCTGCCGCAGTATGCCCCGGTGATCCTGGATGAGGCCTTCGGCAAGGCCGACAACGAATTCACCGAACTGGCCATGCGCATCTTCGAGCGCTTCGGCTTCCAGATGATCGTCGCCACGCCGCTCAAATCGGTGATGACCCTGGAGCCCTTCATCGGCGGCGCCTGCTTCGTCGCCATCGAAGACCGCAAGTGTTCCACCACGCTGCAGATCGCCTACGACCAGGACCGCCGCCGCCTCGCGTTGCCTGAGCGCGTTGGCCGGCCCGAGCGTGGGCCTAATGACGCCGGGCGCGATGGCGAGCCTGATACACGGCGCGATCGCCAGAGCACGAACGGGCGCGATACCCAGCACGATGCCCGCATCGCGACGGCTTAACCCGGCGGCGGTCAGCGCGCAACTGACGCGGCGCTGGCGCAACGGCCGCGGCGCCTGGCTGGACGGCGGCGGCAGTTGGCCGCTGCAACTGCTGCTGGGCGTCCCCACCGAACGCGACACCAGCCTCGACCTGGCCGGCGTGCGCGCCTGGATCGAGCAATGGCAGCAGACCCGACAACCGGGTGAGCTGATCTGGACTGAGCGCCAATGGCCCGGGCTAGGCCGACAACGGCTGCCGGAACGCCTGTTGCTGCCGGACCCGGCGGCCGTTGCCGGCTGGGTCGGCGAACAGTCGGCATGGGACATTGCCAGCCAACGCGCAATGCACCTACGCACCGAGCGGGGACGAGCGGAGCTGTCGCTCGGTCGACACGTCGACTGGCTGGCGAACGCCGCCGAAACGGATTTCGAGCGTCTGTTGTCCGTCCTGCGTTGGTTCGCGGACCATCCCGCATCCGGTCTCTACCTCCGGCAACTCCCGATCCCCGGCGTCGACACAAAATGGATCGCGACCCATCGCGCGCGCGTCCTCGACCTGCTACGACAGCTCCAAGGCCGCGACGGCGATCTACACGCGCTGGCCGGCCTGCGCCGCGAGCCCGACCTGCTGCGCCTGCGTATCCTCGATCCGGCGCTGCGTGCCGCCGTCGCCGGGTTCTCCGACCTCAGCGCGCGCATCGACGAGATCGCCGCGCTGCCGCTGCAACCCGAGCGCGTCTTCATCGTCGAGAACCTGCAGACGGGGCTGGCCATGGCGGACCTCCCCGGCAGCGTCTGCTTCATGGCCCGCGGTTACGCCGTGGAGGCCTTCGCCGAGATCCCCTGGTTGCGCACACGTCCCTGTCATTACTGGGGCGATCTCGACACCCATGGATTCGCGATCCTAAACCGCCTGCGCCACCACCTACCCGATGTCCGCTCGCTGCTGATGGATCAGCAGACCCTGTTCGCGCACGAGCCCCTCTGGCAACAAGAAGACAAACCCGCACTGGGACTGCTCGACCGCCTCAACGACGCCGAGCAGGGCGTCTACCAAGGATTGCAAAACGACCGATGGGGCGATCGGGTCAGGCTGGAGCAAGAAAGGATCGGCTGGGACTACGCATGGAAACGGGTAGAGCATCTGGCCAGGCATAGTCGGTGAACCCCTGCCCGCGAAGTCAACGGCATACTGAGACCCATCGAGGTTGACGAGCTTTTCCCGCTGTATCCGGACGTCAACGACGACAACCGCATGGCCGCCTTGCGCGTAGAAGCGCGCTTGCGTCGCGGGATGCCGCGGGGCACCGAGCCGAGCCGGCAGAAGGCCCAAACCAATGCCCCGCTGAGTAAGGAGATGCGTATCCTTGAGTGAACATGGGGTAGGTGATGGGGAGTGAATCCAAGTTTTAACGGTGGTATCCGCCATTTTCTGTCACTTACGCACTCGGAGTCGCGGTACGCCCGCGCTTTCTGGGTCCCCGTTTTGTTTCAGAGACGGTCGCCCCGGGTCGCAACGGCGGAAGCTGCTCAAAATCTTCGTGATTCGCGGGGCTCTGGGTGCGGAATGATCGAAGCCGCGCACTGGCCGCGGTGCCAGTAGATCTCAAAAAACGTGCCCTGGCGGATCGCACGAAAGCCGGGAGATCTCTGAGACTCGCCCGTTAGTTCGCGGGTCAACTGCTCCGGGCGGCGGCTACGTTGTAAAGTTCCTGGAGAGGTCGGGAACGGAGAGCGCACGCACTGGGCGGCGGGGCAGACAGATTACAACCCACCGGTGACATCGAAGCTTGGGGCGGCGACTGTCCCCTCTCGACCCAAAGCCGACTGTGAAGCAAAGTTTCCAGTCAGGGGGAGAGTACTTTCCACTTGGCTCGGGAGAATAATCGCAGGCCGCCTCAGGTGAGCGCACGACGCCCGAGTGCTCAGATTTTCGCTGAGTCCGAGTTGCGGTCTTTCGGCGTGATCGGTGGGAGTGCCCGGTCTTCGACGAAGAGCTGACGCTGAGGACTATTCTGGCTGGGGTCGGGTATTTGCCAACAGATTCGCCCATTGGCGTTCGTCTGGGAAGACTCCTGGATGCCGGGAGCCGCTTTCAAAGTGCTCTGATATCCGGCAACATCCAAGTGACCTTGATCTTGTTGCTGCGGATCAGCGGCCGACTCGTGACTAGCGACTCCTGCCCGGCGATTTTCTGACCACGCGGATCGCACAGACTGTGGTGTTGCTGGCAGCTCATCCCAACTTCTCGGCGGTCGGAGCACAACCTTTGCCGACTCGCACGGTTGCTCCAAGCCTGCCGATCAATTCAGCGCTAGTCCAACAGGTATCCGCATTCGAATCAGAATCGATGGTCATCGGCAAGCACCTGTTTATGCGCCTTCGCGAGTTCAACGGGCATCGCGCCATGGGGTTGGTGCCTACCTGCGGCACTGCGGGCCGGCGTATTTGCTCATTGACCGGGGGGGGGGCCGATAGGCTGACTCATCAATGAGCTGGATCACCGTCATTTGGTCCATGGCCGCCGGCATCTCCTTGACGCTGGCAGCCGTAAATCTGCTCGTCTGGCTGCGCGATCGTGATGCGGTTGCCAACGCCCTGTTCTCGGTCAGCGCCGTGGCGGCCGCGGTCCTCGCCATGCAGGAGCTCGCCGTGATGCGGGCGCAGACCCCTGCCGAGTTCGGCGCCATCTTGCGTTGGATGCATGTCTCCGCGGCAATGATCGTGATCGCCGTGGTCTGGTTCACGCATCTCTATCTGGGCGCCGGACGGCGTTGGTTGGCGTGGCTCATCACCGGCCTGCGTCTACTGGTGCTGATACCAAACTTCGCCCTTTATCCCAACGCGACCTTCGCTGAGATCCATGCCCTCAACAGGGCGTCTTTCCTGGGCGAGACACTGTCGGTGCCAATGGGCGAGATGAATCCGTGGCGTTCTCTCATTCACCTGAGCATGGTGTTGCTGTGCATTTTTGTCGTGGACGCCGCCCTTGCCGCGCGCAAGCTGGGCCGTGGTCGTCAGGCCCTGGTGCTGGGCGCTTCGATCGCGATCGCCATCGTGCTTTCCGCGACGCTTTCAGGGCTGATGGCGCGCGGGATACTGCCGGGTCCGTTCGTCATCTTTGTCTATTTGCTGCTCGTGCTCGCCATGGCCTTCGAGCTGAGCGTGGACCTGCTCCGGGCGAGACAGGTTACCGGCGAGCTGCGGGACAGCCGCGAGCGCATGCGCCTGGCCGCCCAGGCGGCGGACCTGGGGTTGTGGGAGTGGGACGTCGTGAGGGATGAGATCTGGTCCAACGATGTCGACCATACCATTGCCGGGGTCTTTGGCGGCAAGCGGATCGGCCTGACGGATTACCTGGAGCTGGTCCATCCCGATGATCGTGACCGCCTTGAAACAACGATCCGCCGAACGATGGCGCAAGCGCGGGAGCTTCTTCAGGTGGAGTACCGGATGATCGGCGCGGATAGCACCGGGCGTTGGATCGTCGCCTGGGGCAAGGTCGAATACGGCGAGAGGCGGCAACCGCTACGCATTCGCGGCGTGTCCGTCGACATCACGGCGCGAAAGCAGCTCGAAACCGAGGCACAGCGACATCGCAACCAGCTTACACGCGTGCAGCGTGGCTTCGTTCTGGGCCAGCTCTCCTCGGCAGTGGCACACGAACTCAATCAACCGCTGGGGGCGATTCTGCGCAACGCCGAGGCGGGCGAAGCCTTCCTGCGACAGGATCCTCCGGACCTTGGGGAGGTGAGGGAGATCCTGGCCGATATCCAGAAGGACGATCAAAGGGCGGCGGCGGTCATCCAACGGATGCGCTCGTTGCTCCAGCAGGGAGAGCTGTGCTTCGAGGTGATCGCACCGCTGGAACTCATCCAACAAGCCGCGGCGTTGCTCGAAGCGGAGATGGGTACGCAGCATGTGGCACTGGGTATTGCGGTGCCGGCTGATCTGCCCGAAATTCGGGGAGATCGCATCCATCTCCAACAAGTCCTCGTCAACCTGTTGCTTAACAGCCTTGATGCCGTGAAGACAGTGAATCAGGGGCAGCGCCAAATCGATGTGCACGCCGCTCAAGCCAGGGACGCAATGCTCTCATTGGTCGTCGAGGACAGCGGGCCCGGTTTCGACCCGGCGCGACTTGCGGACCTGTTTGAGCCCCTTTACACCACCAAACCCGATGGGATCGGACTTGGGTTGTCGCTTTGCAAGACCATCGTCGATGCCCACGGCGGGCGAATCAGCGCGGTCAACCGCGCGAGCGGAGGCGCTCGCGTCGAGGTGTTGCTGCCGGTCGCGGCAGGGGATGAATCGACGTGACTGACCGGTTGCCAACGGTGTTCATCGTGGACGATGACGCCTCCTTTCTCAAAAGCATTGAACGTCTGCTGCGCAGCACCGGCTTCGTGACCCAGTGTTACAGCTCCGCGGTCGATTTCATCGCGCAACAGGCACCAGATCGCGTGGGCTGCGTGTTGGCCGACCTGCGCATGCCCGACATGGACGGCATCGCCTTGCAGGCGCACTTGGCGAGGTCTGGGAATCCGCTGCCGGTGGTTTTCCTCACCGGTCACGGCGACATTCCCACCAGCGTTGAGGCGATGCGGCAAGGGGCCGAGGATTTCCTGGTCAAGACCGCACCGAAAGAGGCCATCATCGCCGCGGTGGAACGGGCGCTTGCCCGCGGCGCCAAGGAGCGTGTATTTCGTGCGCATCGCCGTGCGCTGCATGCGCGCCTCGACACGCTGACATCACGCGAAGAGCAGGTGATATCCCATGTTATGAATGGGAGTAAGAACAAGCAGATTGCCGCGGCCCTGGGTATCGACGAGCGCTCGGTCAAGCGCCATCGCAGCAATCTGATGCGCAAGCTCGAGGTCACCTCCGTTGCCGAGTTGGCACAACTGGTCTTCGAGGCAGGAGCGCGCGACAGCGACTGCAGCGGCACAGAACTCGACCACGAGTAGCCGAGCCCATCTCTATAATGTGTCATGTCTAGCCTTCGCGGAAATTCAGGCCCTCGCCATCGCGCCCTTGTGGCATTGATGCTCTTGATCGTTGCGTCCATCGGCTGGGCCGTTGAAATTGGCCCGCCAGACACGTCTTCACCGCGCGCGACCTTCGAGAGCTTTCGCGAACTCAGCCACGAACTCGCGGAGCGCTACGCGGCCTATCAGGCCGATCCCAATCGCGACACTCTGCGAGCCCTGATTAATCAGGTCGACCGCGGCCAGCACCTGATGGACCTGAGTCAGGTCGCCCCCGCCGGCCGGCGCGAGGTGGCCTCGCAGGCCCTCGGGCTGCTGTTGGACGTGGTTGCTCGCGTTGAGTTGCCAAGACTGGAAGACATACCCGATGCGCGCGCCTATGCCGAAGGTGGCCAGCTCGCAGACCAACCAGCGAAATGGCGTCTGCCGGGCACCGGTATCGTGCTTGAGCGCGTTGACGAAGGCCAACAGGCCGGTGAATTCTTGTTGAGTTGGTGTCGATGCGACTGTTGCAAGTGTTTCTCGACGAGCACGTCCAAACGACTGGCATAGCGCTGGTCCTGCCGGACTATCTCGCGGAGTTCGCAACCGGCGTGGCCCTGGTCTGGATGGTTTTGTTGTTTGCCGCTTGGATTCCGCAGGTCTTCATCGGCTCGTCTCGCATCAGCGCGCAGAGCTTGGACGCGAGCCTGATTCGTCTGATCTCGAGGGTCATTGCCGTGCTGGCGGTCATCGCCTTTGGGTTTTCTGTCGCGCATGAGCTTGGCATACCCGTGTACGGCCTGATCGCAGGCGCCGGCGTTGGCGGCTTGACCATCGCGCTGGCGGCCCGCCCGACCATCGAGAACTTTATCGGTGCCTTGAATTTGTTCGCGGACCGACCGATCCGCGTCGGCGACCTGTGCCGATTCGACGAGCGACACGGCCAGGGCTGGAATCCGGTCGGCACCGTCGAAGCAATCGGGTTGCGTTCCACCAAGATCCGCCAGTTCGACCGCTCGCTGATCAACATTCCGAACGCCGACCTTGCCGAGCGCAACATCGTCAACCTGAGCGCCTGCGAGACCTTCTTGTTTCAGCAGCGCTTCGCGTTACGCTACGAGACCACCGACGATCAGCTCCGCTATGTGCTCGCCAGGCTGCGCGAGCTGCTGCATGGCCATCCCAAAACCATCCACACCGCGGCTGATCCGATTCGGGTCAGGTTCTTGGGCTTTCGCGACCATGAACTCACTGTCGAAATGCGTGCCTACATCCGCACGACGGTCTACTCGGAGTTCCTCGCCATCCAAGAGGACATCATGCTGCGAACGATGAAACTGGTGCAGCAAGCGGGAACGGGTTTTGGGGTGCCCGCCCAGACCCTTTACATGGCCCGCTACCAAGGGCTCGACGATGCCAGCCGCGAAGCAGCAGAGAAACGCGTGCGCGAGTGGGCCGCGGCCCATGAGCTGCCGTTTCCAGACATCGCCGAAAATGACCGCAAACGCATCAGCGGAAAGCTCGACTATCCACCAGAGGGGTCGCCAGGGGCTGCCGGGGGATAGCGCGTCGGCCCGATGTGCCAACGCTGGCTCGCAGCGCACGCGGTCATACGCGGGCTGAGGGGCGCGCAGCAGTGACGCGGTGCCGACCTTGTCGAAATAGCTCTGTGCCGCGGGCGAGAGCTTGTCAGGAGTCAATTCCCCGACCCGCTCTTGGCTGCGGAACAGAAACTTCGACAGCCGCAGGGCGCGATCTTCCGGTGATGACCTTTTTCAGGTGGCCTACCGAGTACTCCAGTTTGACGACGGCGGAGCCGAAGCCCATGGAGTGCGCCCGCGCTTCGCCGTAGGGCAAGGATGAGGGTCTTGGTAGGAGTGCGCATCGATTGTTCGGTCGAAACTGTTGTTTCCAAGAGTTTTTCGTCACTAACCTCTAAAATTCACTCAACGTGTCACCGGCTATCTATCCCACACTGAGGCACCGCCCGCTGACGCACCGCCCGGAAGCTGGCAATAAGGTCCGGAATCGACCCAGAGCTGACATTGGACCCGCGATCAACGATGGCCGCAATCCAACGCGGGGCGGACATTGCCGGAGTGCGCAGGACACGAGGCTGGGCCATTGTCGCGTGGGTGACACGGCTGAAGCCGCATCACCTGGAAACAGGCGACCTTGCTAGGGCTGCACCGCGCCCGAAACCTAGAGAGACGAGGTTCGGTAGTGCCGGACCTCCATGCTAAGCTTTGGAACAATGTCGATCACGTCGGATGCTCGGAATGACCATGCGTTATCTTGAGATTCCTGAGGAAGCCTACGACGCCTTGAGGCTTCCGCCCGGACGCGCGGAGGAGGAATTGCAGCAGGAGTTCGCGGTTTTTCTGGTTAAGGAAGGCTTGCTCGGTCCCGCCGCGGCGCGAAGGGTCGCCAATATGGATCGCCTGGCATTCCATGAACTCCTCGCTAGGCGTCAGGTGAACTGGGGCGGTTCGGTGGAGGACGCCCTTCGTGACCTTGAGACCGCGCGCATCGCGGTACCGCCTGATCAGGTGTGATCGTCTCCAACACCACCCCGCTTTCGTGCTTGCTCAAGGTCGGGGCGGCAGACCTGCTACAGCGGCTTTACGTCACCCTAACGATCCCAGCCGAGGTGGCTGCTGAACTGGACCAAGCCGGCTCGCTCCACCAAGGATGGCGCCGACAACTTGGTTTCATTCGGATCGCGGAGTCGCTGGCGGATGATCCCGTTATGGCATTACTCTCCGCGGAAGTGGATCGCGGTGAGGCGGCTGCCATCGCCCTCGCGCGCCGGCTCGACAGCCCGTTGTTGATCGTTGATGACATGGCGGGCCGGCGCCTCGCGACGCGCCTGGGGCTGAAGATCACCGGAACCGTCGGTGTCGTCCTCGCCGCAGCCGAGCGTGGATTCATTGGTGATCCGTTCGCGCTCCTGGATGATCTACGAACACAGGGTGGCCTCTGGCTATCCGACGCGTTCTTGGCAAACTTGCGGTCTGCATGGCAGCCACCCGTTTGAGACGGCGCCGCCTCGCCGCAGGCGCCGAAATCTTTCTGTGGCAGAAAACAACCGGGGTTGCTGGTTAGCTGACCCCGATATCCGCTCAGCGGAGCTGGTCGCGCTAATATGATCGACGCGGAGCGAGGGCAGAAAGTCAAGTGTCACCGAAACAAGCAATTGATGACGTCGTTCGCGGTGGGTGGCGGAACCGCTATCGCGTTCCGCACTACGCGGGCTGACCCCAGTCACTCAGGAAGGCGATGTGCAATGGGCGACCTGACCCCACTCACTCGGATTACTCTGACGAGTTCTCGTAGAATAAAGTGAGCGACAACACGACATGGTCGGACAATCCAGTCCCCGCTTTGTCCGCATGACAGAGCCGCTGCAGCGGCGGTGATGCGAGCGCCGCACAGGCGTCGCAACGATTGTCGAACAGAACCGGTTCGAGATCGCCAAGCAGATCGCATACCGGACGCCAAGCGCCTCCGCCAGATGGGCGGGCCGCGCGACGGGAGAAATCGGGCGCGGAAGAATGGCGCGAAATGGGCGGCAGTTGGGCCGGCCCAGCGCTAGCATCGCGCGTGACCGCAAAAAGCACCGACGAAAGCCGAGCAAGATCGACTCGTCAACCGACGCGAGCACGACTTTGGCGAAACAACAGCCATGCGCACAAGGGCGTCGCGGCAGCCAGGCCCCTTGACTCGATTTAAACCCCAGCGACCCAGCGAAATGAGGAAGGTATTGCGGATGCAACCCAAGAAATCTCCAACCCTGAAAATGCCCTGCAACACAGGGTTCAAGACCGTTCTTTCGGTCCTGACGCTGACGAGCTGTCTTCTGATCGGCAGCGCCCAAGCGGCCGATAACGGGCCACGTCACCACGCCCAGGGCCAGTACGACATCGTGACGGCCACCTACGTCGTGGTCGAGGGCGATGATCTGATCGCGATCGGTGAGCGCTTTGATGTTTCCGTGGATGCGCTGAAGGCTCGCAACAAGCTGTCGTCGGATACAATCGACGTCGGCGACAAGCTGGCCATCGGCGGTACCGATGCAGGGACAGAGAGTGCCAGGGAGCCCAAGAAACAGAATGAGCAGGCTTCAACCACGGTTTCAGAAGGCGCCGCTTCCTCCGCAAACACCAGTTCGCACTCGGTCACGCCGGCTGACGCCCGCGCCATCGCCAAGGAAGCGTACACCTACGGCTACCCGCTGGTGGACAACTACCGCATCCAGTACGCCTATTACGTGGACAAAAACAGTCCCAACTATAAGGCGCCCTGGAACCATATCAAGAACATTAACAAGGTCTTCACGCCGGCTGATACTGCGGTGCAGACGCCCAATTCTGACACGCCATATTCCTGGGCGGGTCTGGATCTGCGCGCAGAGCCGATTGTGATTTCCGTGCCGGCGATCGAGAAGAACCGTTACTACGACATCCAGATCTGGGACGCCTACACGTACATCACCGGCTACGCTGGTTCGAGGACGACTGGCAACGATGCTGGCAATTTCATGATTGTCGGGCCGGGCTGGAAGGGCGAGACGCCCAAGAGCATCAAGAAGGTGTACTTCTCCGATACGTACTTCGGCAACGTCGTGTTTCGCACGCAGTTATTCGATCCTGCCGACATCGTCAACGTCGAGAAGATCCAGGCGCAGTACAAGATGCAGCCTCTGTCCGCTTTTCTTGGAACAACTCCACCACCAGCCGCACCGGTCGTGGATTTCATCAAACCACTCACCAAGCCCGAGGAGAAGACTTCGCTGGAGTTTTTCAACATCATGAACTTCGTGCTCGGCTACAGTCCGACGTTGCCAAGCGAGAAGGCCCTCAGGGAAAGTTTCTCCAAGATCGGTGTCGCAGGCGGCAAGACCTTCGACCCCGCCAAACTCTCGCCTGAAATGAAGACCGCCATCGAGCAGGGCCGTGCCGAGGCCTGGCAGGCATTTGAGGGTGGCTTAAAAGAGCTAAGCGAAGGAAAGATCACCTCCGGTGACGTCTTCGGCAGCCGCGAATATCTGGGGGACAATTACTTGTACCGCTGGATCGGAACCATCGGCATCTACGGCAATGCCAAACAGGAGGCAATGTATCCGGTCTATCGCGTGGACAGCGAAGGCAATCCACTCAGCGGCACCAATCGTTACACGCTGCACTTTGACGCCAGCCAGTACCCGCCAGTTCACGCCTTCTGGTCGCTGACCATGTATGACTTGCCGCAAAGCCTGCTGGTGGCCAATCCGATCAACCGCTACCTCATCAACTCACCGATGCTGCCGGACATGAAGAAAGATGCCGATGGCGGACTAACGATCTACATCCAGAACGAATCGCCCGGCAAAGAGTTGGAGTCCAATTGGTTGCCCGCACCCAAGGGAGCTTTCGCCATGTACATGCGTCTTTACTGGCCGAAGGAAGCTGCACTTGAGGGGTCCTGGAAAGCCCCGAAACTTGTTAAGAAGTAGCATTTCTGAATCGTGCGGTCTGGCCTCTATGGCTGGGCCCATGAATAAAGGGTGCCGGAGGGATTTAAATCTGTTCAGGGCACAGACCGACCCCGAGAAGGGCTGGTTCAAGACCCTATGCCTCTACAGTCCGCTGCCGGCCTGCTTCGACAAGACCAGGCAGCCGAGCAAGATCGAACTCGTCAACCGACGCGAGCATGACTTTGGCGAAACAACGGCCATGAGCACAGGGGCCTCGCGGCAGCCAGGCCCCTTGACTCGATTCAAACCCCAGTGACCCAGCGAAATGAGGAAGGTATTGCGGATGCAACTCAAGAAATCCCCACCCCTGAAAATGCCCTGCAACACAGGGTTCAAGACCGTCCTTTCGGTCCTGACGCTGACGAGCTGTCTTCTGATCGGCAGCGCCCAAGCGGCCGATAACGGGCCACGTCACCACGCCCAGGGCCAGTACGACACCGTGACGGCCACCTACGTCGTGGTCGAGGGCGATGATCTGATCGCGATCGGTGAGCGCTTTGATCTTTCCGTGGATGCGCTGAAGGCTCGCAACAAGCTGTCGTCGGATACCATCGACGTCGGCGACAAGCTGGCCATCGGCGGTACCGATGTAGGGACAGAGAGTGCCAGGGAGCCCATGAAACAGAATGAGCAGGCTTCAACCAGGGTTTCAGGAGCTACAAGCGCATCGGCGCAGACCAGCCCGAAGATGAAGATGACGACCCTTATCCCGGAGTCGATCACTACTCCCGCAAGGATCGAAAGCCGGCTTGGCACCCTCGAATTTCCGCAGGGCTATCCGACTGACAGCACGGCCGAGAAGCTCTATGAGTATCTGGACTTCATGCATGGCGTGGAAGCCTTCCTTTACGCCGTGCCGGGTGCATCGGTGCACGCGCTTGGTAGAGGCATCAAGAGCGAGGGCGGAGACAACCAGACGGTGTTGATCTTCGAGCAACTGATGGATTCCAGGTCACTGTTCCTCACCGCGAACACCGAAAGCATCTACAACGCGATGTGGCTGGACTTGACGGACGGCCCGTTGGTGATCGAGTCGCCACCCGATATCCTGGGCATCATCGACGACCACTGGTTCCGCTACGTCGCTGACGTTGGCAACGCCGGGCCGGACAAGGGCAAAGGCGGGAAGTACCTGCTGCTGCCACCCGGCTACAAGGGCGAGGTGCCCGAGGGCTATTTCGTGTTCCGATCTCCCACCTTCCAGAATCTGTATTTCTGGCGTGGATTCCTCAAGGACGGCAGCACCGCGACCGCGGTCGAGAACACCAAGAAGTTCGCCAAAGTCTACTCACTGGCCGACGCCAAGAACCCGCCGCCGATGAAGTTCATCGATGTTTCCGGCAAGTATTTCAATACCATCGGCGGCAACGACTTCAGCTTCTTCGAGGACATCAACGAGATCGTCCAGGCAGAGCCGAACGAGGCCTACAGCCCGGAAATCCTCGGCATGCTCGCCGCCATCGGCATCGAGAAGGGCAAGCCTTTCAATCCGGACGAAAAACTCAAAAAGACGCTCACCGAAGCCGTGGCCGTGGGCAATGCCGCCGCGCGCACCATCGCATTCAAGCCCAGGATGAAGGAAGCATACCTCAGTCCGGGCAGCGCATGGTTCCACCCTTTTGTCGGCGGCAGCTACCAGTTCCTCTCGCAACCGGGTGTGCGCAACCTGGCGGCACGCGTCCTCTACTCATACAACTACACCGGTGTCACGCCGGCGATGGCCATCGAAATGGTGGGCATCGGCTCGCAGTACGTGATGGCGACCACCGACGCCAAGGGCAGGCCGCTGGAAGGTTCCAAGACCTACAAGATCCAGCTGCCACCGAACATTCCGGCCAAGGACTTTTGGTCTTTCGTCGCGTATGACAACCAGTCCCGTTCTATGCTGCAGACGGACCAGCAGTTCCCAAGCATAGGCAGCAAAAACCAAGACATCGTCATCAATGCCGATGGTTCGGTGGATGTCTGGTTCGGCCCGACGGCCCCCAAGGGTCATGAAAACAACTGGGTCCAGACCGTTCCCGGCAGGGGTTGGAGTGTGCTGCTGCGCCTGTATGGGCCCGAGAAGAGCTGGTTCGACAAGACCTGGAAGCCGGGTGAGTTCGAACTGCAGAAATAGCGACGTTTAACATGGCCACCTCGGCGGGGTCACCATCGACCTCGCCGTTGGTCAGGCCCAGTAGTTGCAAGAGGAAGGCTTTAGTTCATCTACGCCACATAACCGATGAAAGAGTGAATAGGGGACGTACCACCATTTAGCTCGCCGAAGATTGGCCCGTTCGGATCTTCACCTATAGGCCCAGAGGAGAAACACTCGGCGTCGGGATAGGTCGGCAATTCCAGCGTCCGCTTATGATTGCTTTGCAGTCGGCTCGCCACCGGGCGCCAATGACCGCTGATGGCCGTTATGTAAAGGTTTACATAAGGGTCGTTGAACTAATCCGCTCCGCGGGACTTCCATCGCCGCCAATGCGCGCCCCTTCGACTGATCGTTCGCTGCGGCGGGCTTCGCGCCTGTACTATTGATTCTTCCGTCCTCTGCGGCTCAGTAGCGCGCACACTGAGGACGACCCGACCTGGGTCGTTTGCGGAGGACTGGACAATGACGCCGCTGCGCCAACGCGTGATCACCGCCATGCAGATGCATGGTTATTCGCCGCGCACCCACCAAAGTTACCTGGCCGCGGTGCGCGGTCTGGCGAAATACACCCACCGTTCGCCCGCGCGCATGGGGTCTGGTCTTGCCTTTTGCCTTTTGCCTTTTGCCTTTTGCCTTTTGCCTTTTGCCTTTTGCCTTAGC
Organism: uncultured Gammaproteobacteria bacterium; assembly: GCA_963698775.1. Classification (GTDB taxonomy): domain Bacteria; phylum Pseudomonadota; class Gammaproteobacteria; order Chromatiales; family Chromatiaceae; genus Thiohalocapsa. Next base: position 4,733 of record CAVOSE010000005.1, on the reverse strand, counting down.
GCGAGTGTAAACAGGACCGGCCAATTACGGTGACACTTTACTCAATACACTGAATTTCCTGGTGACAACGCTCCAGCCGCATCACCCGCGCGAACAAGCTCCGGCTTAGCGTCGCCACTTGTCAGCGGCGGGCGCGCAACTTTAGGCTGCTTCCCCATCCAAGGTCTCCAGCTTGTTCAACGTATCTGGATACTTTCGAACCATCAGGATCAGCGCGGCTGCCTGTGCGTTGGGTTTTGCCCGGCCCTGCTCCCAAGCCTCCAGCGTTCGCGGCGAAACGCGCAGCCGGCGAGCGAAGACGGTCCGCGAGCAGTTCATCTGCTCGCGCGTCTCGCGGATCAGCGTGGCGTCCACCGCGAGCGGCGGCAAATCGCCGATCTCCGCGGTGCGCAACGTCAACTTGCCCTCGCGCTCGTCACGCATGGCCCCGACACCGTCCATCAGTTCATCGAAGAGGTTGCGTTCTTGGGTCATCGAGTCGACCTCCGCTGCATCAGCTCGGTATGGATGGCCTGTTTCAAGGCCCGTTTCTCATCGGCGCTCAGATCTGCGACCTCGCCCTTGCTGTAGATGGTAAACAGCCAGATTTGGTGATCGCCTTCGAGCCAGTAATAGATGATACGAAGCCCGCCGCGTTTCCCTTTGCCGCGCCGCGGATCATCCCATCGTAACTTCCTAAATCCGCCCGTTCCCTGAATCACGTCGCCGTGCGCTGGCTCTTCCAGCAGCACCTCCTGCAACCGCCGGAAGTCGGCATCGTCCAGATAGCCAGGTGCCAGACGCGTGAACACTGGGGTTTCGAAAAAGGTGAGCCTCATCGCACAAGTATACGCTGATCACGTACCATTTTAGGGAAAACAGGGACAGTGCGGCCTGGCAAAACCGCGTGTTCTAGCGGGTGAGAATCCCGCCTGGGTAATCGTGAGCCGCGAGCCCAGTATCGAGCCTTGCGGCACGGCTGGTAACAGACGCGTCGATGCGTAGGCACGAAAGCAGGCGAGGTGCAAAGGTAACGGGTGGAGCCGACCTTGAAGGTGTTGAGCCCCGAAAATTTTGGTTGGAGAGTGCCGACGGGTTTGTCCCTCCGGCAGGCAACAGCCGGCGCTGCGCGATGGCGAGCGGCGCTGGTACTCCCCGGGGTCCCAGGCCGTGTCGAGCTTGACATTGAGAATACGCGGTAACCAGGGAGATCCGCGCATCGGTCCGTTGGAGGCGGGCACCCGCGAACAAGTGTAAAAGCGAGGACGCGGGCGGTGATGCGTGGAAGTCGGAGCCACCCATACGAGCTGTGACGCCTGGTAATGCGGGTCGAGCAAAGGGGTGGCGGCCCGAGATAACGCGGGAGTGAAACACGGCCCTACACCGAGAGGACTCTGTCCGTGACACTGACGCTCGCGCGTTTCACGCAGTTGGCGCGGCTGCCCATGGGGCGGTGCGCGGGAAGCTCTCCACTGCGACGGATGCCGTCTGTGGGGAGTCGACAGGGCGCAGGACTCGCTTCCCTGTTCCACTGCGAAAGGCTCGGGCTGGGAGCCGGATGGTGTAACACTCCAAGTCCGGTTCTGCGAGGAGCCGGGAACGAACCGACGCATGGCGGAGATATTGCGGCACCGCCGGGAAACCAGGCGGCAATCAGATAAAGCAAACGTCTGCCTAAACGTCGGCAAGGACCCGGCTTACTTCCCGACCACGTTTTCCTGTTTTTCTGATCGATCCCTTCCCCTCAATTTATGCCTTGCTATTAGCGCCGGACTTTTCAATGTCTGCAAACAGATCATCAACCGTCGGGTCGCCGAGCAAGCGACTTCGCTCCGCTGTATAGTCTCCATGCCCTGTCTCGGTCTGCTGCAGAAATCGAATCATGCCAACGAGCCCCATGTGCTCACCAAGAACTCGTATCCCTGCTATTCGGATCTCTTCTTGCGTCATCGATTGCGGATTCAGTTGCATACTGTCGCCTGCAACCAAGTGAGGGGGTTTTCAATGCTCACCTTCATTATCGCTTCGCGGCGTTTCGCAGCCCGGACGAGCTTGTCATCGGTCGACAAAAAAACGTCGGCTTCTGCTCTTTCCGCGCAGGCGATATGAAGGGCGTCGCGCGCATGGGGTCTGGTCTTGCCTTTTGCCTTTTGCCTTTTGCCTTTTGCCTTTTGCCTTTTGCCTTTTGCCTTAGCGCGAGTGTAAACAGGACGGGAGTCGAATGGTTGTGACTTGGGTCAAACAGCTGGCTGGCTACCGCAAGAGTGCGTTCGTCAAGCAGCCGCGCGCGACTGCCGCTGCAATCGCATGTGCACCGCAATGTCCTGGAACGGGCACAGAACGCCGCCTTTGGCCGTGCGTTCGAGCAGCCCCAACTCGACCAGCACCGCAACATCCTCGGACACTCGCGTGATGTCACGCCCGAGCCGCCGCGCGGTCTCGCGCAAGCTCAACTCGCCGGCTCCCATGAGCGTTTGCACCAGTGCCCAACGCCGTTCGGTGAGCCGACCAAAGAAGGCGCCAGGTGTCTCGAAATTCAGCGTTTCGCCGAGGTAGCCATCGGCTTGGAAGGCCGCGACGGCGCACGCCCGCAACGCTTGGCGTGCGTTCGCATCGACCGTGATCGTTAGTGTCCGCTGCTGCATCGATCCACCTCCGCGAAAAAATCCTCGATCAGTTGCGCTGGCGTCGAAAACCGATAGGGATGCTCGCTGTCCCCGATGTCGTAATGATCGCCCCTGCCTCGCTCGTTGTCGAAACCGACCAGTCGCCGACCGTCCAAGACGTAGACCAGACGGTATGTGTAGCCGTGCGTGCAAGGGGGCACTGGGCTCGGCACGCGCCAAACCACCAGCTAAATGATACCGCCCTCTGGCGTGACGTCCTTGAAACGAGTGACTAGCTCAGCGCTCATGTTGGCATCGCCTCCGGAAGCGCACCAAAGCCGAGTCCGTTGTCCACGAGGCTTCGCGGTTGCGGGGCATCACAGGTAACGCTGGTCCGCGGACGCGAGGCGCTAGGCGCTAGGCGCTAGGCGCTAGGCGATGTTGGCTAACTGCTCGACGAAACCCTGCCCCGAGGTCGGCGGGGGCAATGGTTCACCCCGCTCTTTGAGCACGAGCAACCACTCATCGACGATGTCGCAAAGCTCTGCATACACCTTGAGTTCATTGTCACCATGGCAACAAGGCCCGATGAGTCCTGGGCATTGACCGACGAAGCACTGGTCTTCGTCTGACCACTCGACGATCTTAAGATAATTGGCGCTTTCGTTCACCGCTTGGCCTCTGCGATTTTCCGCTGGACTTCGCGTTCTTGATAGGGTCTTGCGTCGTCGCCCGACTTACCGGAGATGGTGATGCGCTATCCGGAAGTGTGCTCGAAATTCCGATGACTGCCCTTGCCGCCGCGATTGACAAAACCGGCCCGCCGGAGGTCTTGAATGAGTTCCCTGATCTTGCGAGGCATCGAGGACTAGCGGGATTGATGGTTGAGGGCCTAGATCCGAAGGTCTGTAGCAAGTAGTTTACGGATTCTATCGATCAGGACGCTACCCGCAGTCAACCAGCAAGTCAACTTGGCGAGGCTTCCAGCAGACTGGAAGCATCACCGGCGCGCATGTCGCCGACCAGGCTCTCGCGGAAGTAGCCGTGCACCCGGAAGCTCGCTGCGTCCACCAGCGCCAGCGCCCGCTGATCGACACCCGCGAGCTGTGGCGCGAGGAGAAAAGCCTCCCCGACTACGATTCGTCCAAGCCCATCACCCGCCCGCTCGATCCCGAGCGGGCCGACACCATCATGCATACCGAAAAGGACACCCTGCACTGCGTCTGTCCGGCGACGAAGGAACAACGCGACTTAGCCTTCCAGGGTTTCGAGGCCGATCGCAACACCCTCAAGTACCGTTGCCCGACCGCCACTTAGGATCGATTCAAAAACAAGTAATACGGAAGCTCAGTTATACCCGCGCGCATCGACGACGTAGTTCCATTGACCGAGGTTGTCATCGTGACGAATGAAGTCGTCTTTGATGTCGCGAAAAGTGTCCGAGCACTTGCGGCCGATGTCATAAACCTTGTCGAGGATGCGGGCCTTGACCCTCAGGCCGGTTTGAGTGCGGGTGCGTTGAATGGTTTGCAACGCCGTTTCATGCGAGTCGAGGATGACACCGCGCAGGGCGCGCTCGACGTGGCTGAACAAGCGGTGCTCGATCGGATGCCATTTGGAGGGTGGATAATGGGCGATCCGTAGTGGCCGTCCCAAGCGCGCGCTGAGTGCCACGAGATCCTCCTTGAAGCGCAGGGAACGAGCCGCGTTCGCGCCGCCGCAATCAAATGTCAAGACAATCTCCGTGCCGTTGTCGTAACGGGAATGAAGTTCTTCCTCCCAAGTCAGTGCGATGGCATCGCAGACGAAGGCGCTGGTCTCGCGGGAGGTTCCCAAGGTCATGAAGCCGACATTGTCGAAGTAGTCGTAGATGCCATGCGACACCAACAACCCGTTGGCGAGGTGGCGAAAGTCGTGGTCGTAGACGCATTGGACATCCGTGCTGTAGCATCAGCCGCTCCCGCAATCAGCCCTGGGCATCAAGACGCCGTTGCGGACCATGAAAGACCGGCACAAACTCAAGCCAGAGCTGTTCAAGAAACAGCCATACTGCCTTCCGGGATCTGACACGTAGCCTCGACTTGGCGCAGAAGGCCTCGGCGTGGTTTTGGGCGAGTAAAATGGAGATGACGAATATGTTCGATGACG
>CAVOSE010000004.1:0-153846 GCA_963698775.1 uncultured Gammaproteobacteria bacterium | reverse complement strand
TGTTTCCAAAATTGGCTCCCCGCCCAATTCCCACGCGATTCCACGTCGACATAGTTCAGGCTTCCCACACTGACCACCGCGGTGGCCAAACGTGGGCAGGTGGAACAGCGCGGAGCGCGTTGGTTCGCGGATAGGGCGTTGAAGGGCGTGTTTAGGGCACCCGCGCAGGGCGCGCTGAGGGGAGGCGGGATCGGCGGCGGCGGGCCGTAGCGCCCGCTGCACGTGGTTTAGAAGGGACAGGGATCGTCAGGGTCGAACAGATCGAGCTGCGAGGTATCGTGCTCGGTGAGGCGCTCCTCCAGCAGCAACTCCTGCATCTGTGGTCCGTAGCAACGCCAGAGCGCATCGCCGAAGGCGTCGAGCGCATCATGCACTGCCAGCGCCTGCTCAGGCGTCCAGTGATCGGGGAGTTGGCAGGAGAACAGTTCCTGGAGCGTTGTCATGGTGCTACCTCCTCGCGAGCGGTCTGGACATGGTCGATGGAAACAGTGCGGGCCTTGTCGATGGCGGCGCTGGTGAGCGCATAGTGGGCCAGGCGATTGACCTTACGTGGCATGCCTTGGGTAGCCTGGAACAGCGCCTCGATCGCTGGCGGCTCGAACAACGCCAGCTCACAGGCAGCCAAGCGCAGACGATGAGCCAGGTACTCGGGCAGCTCCTCACGCGTCAGCCCGGTCAAGTGATGGCGCACCACGATGCGCTGGGCGAGCGACTCGTGCACCGCCATCGCCAGACGCCGGCGCAGTTCCGTCAATCCCACCAACAACAGGCACAGGCGATTCTCCGAATCCATGCGGTAGTTGGTCAGCAGCCGTAGATCCTCCAGCACCTCGTTTCTGAGGTGATGCGCCTCATCGACGATCAACACCGGGCGCTGCTTCGCCTCCAGCGTCAGACGGGTGATCTCCCCGCGGATGACGCGAAACGCCGAGGCGCGGTTACGCTCGGTCGGCAGGCCCAGCTCCCAGCCGATGGACTTGTACATATCCATTACGTTGCCGGTCGACAGCGGCACGTAGAACACCCGATACAACCCCGGATGCAGGGCGGCGGCCACCTTGCGGCAGACCGTCGTCTTACCGGAGCCGGCCTCACCGGTGACCAGGCCGATGCCGCGCAGCTCCAACAGGTGCTTGAGCCGTGCTTCAGCCTCGGCCAGCGAGCTAGAGGCAAACAACGCATCCGGTTCCGGGGTGAGGTCGAACGGGAAGGCCGTCAGGGCAAAGTGCTTGCAGTACATCAGCCGTCCTCCCCTGGCTCGGAGCCGGTGTCGAGCGCCTGATCCGGCAACTCGCGCAGGCGCAGCGCCGAGGGCGCTGGCTGCGGCGCCGGATCGTCGCTGGTCAAGGTCCACGACGGGCGATCGCGTTTGACGAAGCAATTGGCATAGGTCTGTACCGGAGCGGCCAGCTCGATCAGCTTGCCCGCGTGACAGACCTGCACGGGACGCTCGGGCGGTGCCCCAGGATCGAAGCGCAGCGTCACCTTCCCCCCGACCAACGCGGCATCGACCTCGTAGACCACGCCGTTGAGGCTCACCGTGCGGTCCTTCTGCACCTTGCGCTCGGCCTCGAACAGAAACACGTCGGCCAAGTCCAGCCCCGGCTCGGGAAAGCGCACCTGCGCCCCGGTCTGCGCCCACTGCTCCAGCGGCGTGGCGCCGTCCAGACCGCGGTGCGGGCTGTGGTGATATTCTCCCTCAAGCCAGACCGCCAGACGCCGGTTGAGGGCCTCCAGACTGGCCGTGTCCTCGCCCGTCAGGCGTGTGAGGAGTTGCGCGCGCACGCTCTTGAACCAGCGCTCGATCTTGCCCTTGCCCTGCGGGCGATAGGGGCGCGCATGGATCAGCGCGATGCCGAGCTTCGCGCACACCAGCGCCAAGTGGCGGGAGCGGTAATTGGCGCCGTTGTCGACGTACAACCGTGCCGGCAACCCGCGCTTCTCGATCGCCAGTTTCAGCACCGGCAGAAAGGTGCGCGTATTCTCCGACAGGGCGAAGGCGGCATGCGGGATCACCCGCGTGGCATCATCGATAAAGGCGATCAGGTAGGTCTTGCGCTTGACGCGCTCGCCGACCACCACGCTCGGCCCATGCATGACGTCGCTCATCCACAGCTCGCCCGCGTTGGCGAAGGCGAAGCGGCGCCGGTCATGATCACCGCCATCGCCGGCGGGCTTGTCCATCAGCCCATGGCGGGCGAGCAGTCGATGCACGGTCGAGGGCGGCAGCGGCAGTTCGTCGGGAACCTCGGGCAGTGCGCGTGCTTCGCGGATGACCAATTGCACGGAGAGCGCGGGATTGCCCTCCTTGATCGCCAGCAGCGCCTCGGCCACCGCCGCCGGCAGCTTGCGCACCTGGCCGCGATCGGCGCGCGGTTTCGGCAACAGGGCATCGAAGCCGCCCTGGCGGTACGCCTGCAGCCAGTCGCGCATGGTCTCCTCGGCCACCCGCGTGCGGCTGCTGAAGGGGATGGTGTAGTCCTGCGCGGCTTTCTCTGCCAGTCGCATATACAGCCCCTTGCGCTCCTTGGGCCAGTGCGCAAGGTCGGCGATCACCCCGTAGCGAAACAGGGCAATGTCGTGGCGGCGGTCATCATCAGTGTCGGTCATGGGCGGGACTCCGCGTGGCGCAGGTCGATTTGCCTGCCCGCACGACCCTACGCCGGCCTCCCCGGTGGGTCCGCCCCCACACAGTGTTGGCGGGCGCTCGAGCGCCCGCCCCCCGGCTGGCGCCGGGGAACGAATCCGAGCGGTTTCGGTAAGTTCGCGAGAAACGCTTCGGCCATCCCGCGCAACGCCACCAGCACGTCGGCAACACCCAGGTGCTCACCGAACGCCGTTAACGTCGGCGCACAGCCCGCGAAGACCTCCGGCAGCAGGCCTCTGATCCGCGCCAAGGCGCTGTGCACACCCTGCACGCGCCGCGCGCTCCAGCGCAACGCCCCCGGTAAGTCGATGTCTAGGCGCACCACCCCGCAGGCCGCCTCGCGACTCGGCGCCTGCTCGAACGCCAGCACCACCGCCTCGACCTCGGCCAAGGTCCCGCTCAGTCGCGCCGCCAAACAGTCCGGCAGCAGACTGAAGGTGCGATGGCCTTCGGGGCAGTACCAGCGGGCAATCAAGGTGCCGGGCGGGGAGACGCGGGCGTAGGTGCCGTGACGGGCAAGCCCGCAGCCACCCAGGGGATGCAGCGGGCAGCGCGGCAGACTTGCGCTCAACCAGCCCTGTTGGCTAACGTACTCCGCGCCGGTGTGTTCATAAGCGTAGCGAAGTTGCACCGGCCACTGGCCCGCACGGCGCCTACCGTGGCGGGCCTTCTGTTGTCTGAACGTCCCGGCATTGTGCCCCGGACGTCGCGCCCATGACTACCGGTGAACGCTCCGGGAAATCCCTGTCCAACCCCGGCCCGCTTTGTACCACCGAGTGTTTGAATCACCGGTGGCAGAGTCCTGCCCTGGGTGGCCGGTGGTTCGCGGATTACGGAGAGCAACAACAGCAAGACAGCCCGAAAAGCCTTCTCGGCGATGGCGGTAGTATTTCGCCGGACCGGTAACGCGTTTTGTCACCCACCAGCCACCCATGCCTTCATCCAGCACCACAATGCCCTCGTTCTCCATCGCTTGGCGGGCAGCGTTGGAAAAGCTGCCTAGTCCAAACAAGCGATAAGCAAGCGTCTTCTTCGGAAAGAAAAGGTCACGGGTCAAGCGGCGGAAATTCTGATGAGTCATCTGACTGGTAGGTTCTCGAACTCTACGATGACGACGAACGATTAGGCGGGCCTTAACCGGTTCGCCGATGCCGAGCCCAGCAAGGGCATCTACATGCGTCGGTGCAGACCAGCATCAGGGTGTCTGAACTGTGCGCCACTCGACACGGCGAATGGCAAGCCGATGTTAGACTTGCCTGCATTCTAGCCGCGGTCCGACACCGAGTTCGACAAACCCACCAAACGTCCATGGCCCATCCACTACGCGCCTATGTTGCGCTGATCGACGATCTCCGAGTGGCGGGGTTCGCCTGTCACCCCATTCGCGACTATTTCACTGACGGTCGGTCTCGTGATACCGCGAGCACCGATCAGACCAGCCCCGAGTCCCGAATTGTCTACCTGCGACACGACGTGGACCGGCTGCCGCGGCGAGCCGTCGCGATGGCGGAGGCCGAGGCTGAACTCGGTGTGCGTTCCACCTACTATTTTCGCTGCGACAAGCGCATGCGCTTCCCGGAAGCAGCTATGCGGCATATCGCAGATCTGGGGCATGAGACCGGCTTTCATTATGAAAGTTTGTCGCGCTGTAAGGGCGATAACGAGGCTGCGCTTGCGCTATTCGAACGCGAGTTGGCAGCTTGTCGTGCCGTGGTTGAGGTTGTAACGGTTGCGCCTCACGGTGCGCCGCTTTCTAATGCCTCGAATATGGATTTTTCCGCCGGCATTGGTCCAGCGCGATTGGCGCTGCTTGGCGACGCTACCGGCATCGACTTTACAGACATCCTCTACGTCACCGATACGGGAGGGACATTCGGCAGCCCGCATAACCTCCGCGATCGGACACAAGGCCCGATGCTAACCGCGCCGGTTCATCCGAGCCGCCTCGCCGAGCAATTGACCGGACACCGCCGCATCGTGCTGAGCTGCCATTCGGAACGCTGGCCCGCCGGCACGCTGCTACTGGCGGAGGCGAACGCACGCGACAGCGTCGCCAATCTCGCGAAACGGCTGCTCCAACATCTGCGTGCGTCCGACGCCGAAACCCGCGCCCGCTGAGCCCATTCGCCGGTCGGATACTGCGAAGTGACAGCCTCTTGATCTCGTCATCGGCATTGCCGGAAGGATGCCCCGAGAACTTCACCTGGTAAGATGTAGGCGTTATCAAGCGCAAGTCAACCGCTGCGCCTCAGTCATGCCGAGATGCCAGCCGGCCCAAACCGCGCTGTGCGATAAGCCCCGCCGCGAACAGCATGACCTCGCCCCCAAGGAACCAGAGCCGCGCAATCACCGACACCATAGTCGCGAACTGTGCCGGATGGCCAAGCATCACCAGCAATAACACCAGCAATCCCTCACGCACCCCGAGCCCGCCCGGCGCGATCACGGCCAGCACCGCCAGGGTTGCCGCCAATACAAAGGCGAGCCCATCGGCAAACTGCGGCGGCTTCCCGCTCAAGGCAGCTACCAGCAAAGCAAATCCGAGGCACCAGGCCAGCCAGACAAGCAGGAACCAGGGCGCCGCGCGCAGCACCAGTCGTGGAGACAGCGACGGCATATCAAGCGGGGATCGGCCCAAGCGCTGCAGCAACCAGTTCAGACTCCGGACGAGCACGCCGGAAAATAGGAAGGCCGACATCAGCGTCCATAGCACCAGGGTCGGCAATGCCAGATCGCGCCAGGTTGCGTCCGTGGCGAAGAAAAAGACCAACGCCCCTAAGGGAAGTCCGAGCCACAACGCGATGATCTGGGCATGCAATGACAGCAGTGACAGCGCCGAAAGAGGCTGGCCGGTCATGTCAGCGAGATAGCTCGCCCTGCCCATCACTACCCAAAGCTTGCCGGGGATATACTTGCCGAAGACAGTCAGCCCCACCGAGGCCAAGGACTGGGCCGGGGATGCAGCAAGGCCGTGCAACCGAAGCAACCGGCGCCACGAGGCTGCGGAACCGGCGAAGCCCACACCGAGAAATAGGATTGCGCCTACAAGCGCTGGCCAGTTCCGCACATGCGGGACTGCCAGCATATCTTGGTGTGTGAGCCAAAGCAGAACGAAGCCCAGTGAGGCATACACCAGCAATTGCGTCCACCGCTTCACCCGGCGCTGGCATCCCGCCCCGGCGTTGGCACGGGGGCCTTCGCGCGGTTGGCCATCAGGTCAGATCCTCAATGTACAACAGGGCGGAGCCGATGCGCTCACAGCGGTAGGCCCCGGCGGGGCGCATCGCCAACGCCAGTTGCCAAGGATAGACGAAGAAGTGCAAATGCGCGTTGAGCGTCCAGCGCGAGGGGCGCTCCCTCGGCACGACTACGATCAACCGGCGTCTTGCAATCCGGCGCAACTCGCTGACAGCGGCGCAGATGTCGAGCGTGTGCTCTAGCGCATGGGTCGAGACCACCGTGTCGAAAGTCGCATCAGAGAAGGGCAGACGATCGATCGATGCCTTGACGAACAAGACCCCATCTGCCGCGCCCTCGTGGCTGACGTTAATATCGACGCCAACGCCAGAGCGCGCGCCGTTTTGGACGAGTTCGTTCAGCAGATGCCCGGTGCCGCAACCGACGTCGCAGAGAAGACCTGGCAGCGCTTCGGCGTTGATGCGTTTGATGACCTCGGGCGTGTTGTCCGACACTCGACGCGTGCGGCCTGAAAGTTGCTCGCCATAGAAGGCCATGAGCGCCTTGGTCGACAGCCTTGGTGAGGCCGCTCGCAGCCGTTCGAAAGTCTGAATACGCGGTCCGAAAATCCACGTCAAGAGTGCTCCAAACAGGCAGCAATCACGGATAGTCGGTGGCAATACCTCGCCGGCAATCGAATTCAATAGCCGGGAAACGGGACTCTTGGCCATGGCATGAGATTCCAGTGATTATCCAGATTGCGTTGCCGCGGGGCCGCGTCAGCCCGCCACGCGAAGCGCGCCGCGCCGCCTTGTCCGGTCTTGTGCGTTCGCGGCAAAATGATACGCGTGCAGGGCATTTAACCGCTCCCATTCATCGGCGGGCAGACGAAGCCGGTTGGCGGAGCCTAGCGGTGGGGCATTGATTCCAGTCGCTTGGAGCTGAAAGGCCTGTCCGATGTCGGCCAACGTGGACGCGGTCTGCGTGCACAGGACCTCGTAGCTCACCACTAGGGCCTGACGCGGCCGGGCCAGGCAGGCCGCTAACGCCAGTTCTTCTAGGCGATCAACCTGCCACAATACTTGATACAAAGGCTCTTGCTTCAGCACCGCCTCGAATCCCACCGGCGCCACGCTCCACCACTGACGATCATCCGTGGACAACGCCCGTCGACTCATGATCAGTGATTGTGCCGTGAACAACGGGTCGCGTGTCAGGAACAGCAAGCGTGCTTCGGGAAATAGAGCGAACAGCGCGTCGGCGCGGATGGTGTTGACCTGGTTTTTCACGAACAGAGGCGCACCGGCGAGTCGCGTGATGGTCGCGACCGTCGCTCGAACATGGTTGGCATGAGATGAGTCGCCGGGGGAGCCGAACCAGTGGCGAAGCACCGCCCCTGCCTCGTTTGGAGCACAAAGCCCAGACACATACCCGAACCGGCTCTGACGCGGTGACGAGCGATAGCCAATGCAGCAGCGGCGCCGAGCGCGGCACACGCGCAGCATCCAGCGTGGCATCAACGCCATCAGGTTTGAAATGTAGGCCACCTGATAGTGCTGCAAGACTGCCTGAAATAGCAGCGTGGAGCCGGTGCGAGGAGCGCCGATGACAAAGATCGGCGCCAACGAAGAGTCCAAGTCGCATGCCGGTTCGGCATCGGCGCTGGCATCAAATCCGCCCAAGTGTCGTTGCAACGCAAGTGCTGCGTTCCGAAAGACGACGCTCATGATTGCACCATCGACCTGTTTCGTTCGAGCGGAGCCAGGCTATTCGCCACATGATCGTACGTCGCCGGTCGCTGCCGTATCACCCGACGCGTCCGATCAAAAGCGCCGACAGTCGCAGGTAAAGCGGCAGCGGCATCTTGCGCAGTGCGGCGGAGGCTATGCGTACCAGTGCTCCGGTTCGCGCGATGGGTTGAAACACACAGTGTTCGGGCCATACCCGCCAAGCAACCGGAGCTAGTCGCGCACCCCATCCCTGTTTGAATGCGATCAAGCCGGCGTTGTCGCGGTGCGCACTGCCAAGGTCCAAAGTTGGATATCCCTCGTCGCAAAGACTGGCGATGACGCGATCGAAGAGCAGATTGTTGGGTCGTTTGCGCAACGCATCCGATGCTGAGCGGGACGCACCGAAGGCATAGAGCACATGCCCTTGAAACAGTAGCAGCCAAAGCCCTGCGATTACCTGTCCCTGATCACGAGCAAGCCACAGACGGGACGCATCAGGGCCGAAGTGTCGCCTGACTGCGTGCAGGAAGCGCCGCGGGTAGATTGGCACCCCCTGCCGCCTGCGGGTTTCGATCAGCAGTTCATAGAACTGATCCACGGCCTCGGGGTCAGTAGCGAGGGCTACCTCGATCCGTTCTTGAACGGCCTTCCGAACACCGCGCCGTGCCATGCTGCTGAAACGCTGCGATACCTCTTTGTATCCGCCGCGCAGATCCACCCAAGCGGTGACGGAGCCGCTGTCGATGCGTTGGCCGGATGTGGCTAGAGCGACCGCATCGCGCACCACCAGGCGAGGCGCCAGATCGAGCGCGGCTGCAGCCAACCGTGCGATCACCGAGGCATCGCGCGCAAGCAAAGGCACCTGGTGCGAAAATGGCAGCGCGACGCACTCGCTCCGCCCACGCAGACCGCGGCGATGAACCATAGGCAGCAGGCCGACCAGATCGCCATTCGATACAGCATAGCGAGTGCTGTCTCGATAACCGAAGCCCTCTGTGAGCGCGTTGAGCCAGGCCGGAGCGTGGTAGCAGCGGGCGTCTGCTTGAGTCGCCAAAAATCGCGATCTAGCGGTCGCGTCAATTGCATTGCCATCCAAAATTCGCATTTGGCTTTGTCCGCGCCGTACCGGTTAGTGTGACTCGTTAAGTCGATCAACCGATTGAGCGATGCGTGTAGCTGTAGAGCCCGAGAAATGCTCCTGTTCACCGTTAGCGCAACGATCGATTGTTTTCCATATCCATCCACATCGCGAACAGCAGGAACTGCAGCCCGCTCATGAACAGAAACATCGCGAATAGTGCGGAGGTCGGCGCTACCGGCCCATGGAAGACCCGGAGCAGGAATAGGTACAGGCCGAACAGCAGCCCGGTCGGAAACAGAACCGTGCCGGCAGCATAGAAAAACAGCAACGGATGGAAGTCGCGGATCACGTACTTCTGTAGCATGCGATACCAGAACAGGCAGGTCAGGAGCAGAAACAGCCGCGGGATCATCCGTAGTGGACGGATGCCGGACTTCTCGCCGATACCGTAGATGGGGCGGATCGGCACATCGCGGACGCGAAAGCCGTGGATGTTCAGGCGCACCAAAAGATCATTAGGCTGGCCGTAACGTTTGTACATCTGGTCCCAGTCGATGGTTTCCAGTGCTTTCAGGCTAATAGCGGTGTAGCCGGACTGAGAGTCCGCGACATGCCAATAGCCGGAGGCCATCTTGGTCAGCAGAGATAGCATGGCATTGCCGAGGTAGCGCACACGAGGAATCATGTTCCATGCCTCGCCGCTGAAGAGGCGGTTGCCTTTGGTGTAGTCGCACTCGCCGCGCGCCACCGGCCCGACGATCTCCGGCAGTTCTGCCGGGTCCATCTGCGCATCACCGGCCATCACAACCGTCACATCGAAGCCTTCCGCCAATGCAGCTTTGTAACCGGTGGCGATAGCGCCGCCAACGCCTTGGTTCTCGTGATGGACGAGCAGTCGAATGCGGATCGGGTCTATTGTTATCAAATGCTCGACGACGCCTATGGTGCCGTCTGCGCTCCGGTCGTCAACTACGAATATCCGGTCGACAAACGGGGGCATTGTTCCAATGACTTTTCCGACAAGGGACTCCTCATTGAAAGCGGGAACTACAACCGCCACCTGCTGATTGTTATACATTTATTAGCTTCCCGTTTCTTTCGCTTGCGATTCTGCGGTGCGTCACAGATTGGACACAGTCAGCGCTTGGGCTTTGACACGGTCGGTATTTCTAGCCTAACTTCAATTTCCTTGCGTGCCAGCATTTGTGCATAGTCCGCCAACGCATCCTGTGCGAAGGAAATTCCGGCTTCTTTCGAATTTAACTGGGACGCCACAAAAATGACCCCATCAACGGCATTTTTGAACGTGCTCGGTGAGAGGCCTGCAGCTATCTGCAGCGCTTTGGATATCGCGTCCTTCGCTTGCTCGGAATGGCCCTCGCGAATAAGTATCACAGCATATTCGCCGTAAGCGGCGAATCTAGACGATTCTGTATGTACACGCGGGTTTTTTGCCACAGCTTCGGCAAGGCTAATCAGCTGGTTGGCATTGATAGAGGTGCATTCACTCCTGTGGAATCGTTCCGCGAGACTTCGGAGGCTATTGATTGTGCCGGGTGTAATGATTCCATTACTAGCGCGGTCCATGGCGGTAGCGAATAAGTTCTTCGGAAGTAATGGGTCGCCGCAGTGTAACCAAATATCGATAAAGTATGGGTGAGCGGTATAATTTGCCAACTCCTTAAATTTTTCCAGATATCTCAGAGCATCCCCAACGTCGCCATTCCTTATAGATACAGAAATCATGTTTGCTGTGAGTCTTGGCGAATCCGGATGGCTTTGGTAGCTTACACGAGTGAGAAGTTCGCTGTCACTCCAAACAACTGCGCGGGCAGCTGTATTAAGCCCAAGCAGAGTAACTAAAGCAGCAACTCCGAAAGCCACAACGTGTTCGCGGGACCGGTTTACGATAAGCATACGGATTATGGCTGCTAACGTAAGGGCTATTCCCCCGAGAGCGAGATAGTTGCGATGCTCAAAAACGAGCTCTAGGGGAAGAATAGTTGACTCAAGCGCATGCCAGGCGAAGAACCACAGAATCCCTAAGCCAGCTAATGGGGCGACGCGACGAAGAGCGAAGGCTATTGCGACGAGCGCGAGCATTGCTAGAGCAGCGATTACCGTTGAGATGTCGATTACATTCTGAATCGGGAACCCATCCTGGTACAAAGACATTTGGGCAGGAATCGGTGCGAGAATCAGCTTCAAATAGTACCAGATGGCGTGAGTTTCGGTGAACAAGCGTTGCCACAAGTCGAAAGGGCGACCGATATAGCCGTGCAGGAGGTGCTCCGCGTTTACGGCAAAATAGGCTAGGCCAAGGGTAATCGGTACTGCAGAGAAAATGACTAGGAAATAGATTCCGGTGCGGCGATTGTCAGTTGAGCGATTCTGATTTGCGAAGATAAAATATTCTAATAATGGGAGAACGAGCACAATCAGAACCGCATTCTCTTTACTGAGTACGGCCAATGGCCAGAACACTATAAGGCCCACTACCATTGTTAGTGCACCGACAATCCTGCGTGAGGGGTAGAGTCTTCGTCCCTCGACGTAAAGGCAGAGTGCGAGCAACGAGAAGAATGCCGACATCAGTACCAACCGCTGAACGGCGTAGAGAACAGTGCTGACGTGCAAGGGGTGTAATAGCCATACGGCAGTGACGGCTAAAGCAGTAAAGTAGTCACTGCTTGATGGGAAACGGTGTTGGGCTGCCTGAGCGGATAGGAGGGCGACTAGCCAGAATATCAAGAGCCCATTGGCGATGTGGAGTAGTAGGTTCTGCTGCTTGAAGGCGCGTGGGCTGTACCCGCTTGTGTATCGAGTTAGTCCGAGGCTGAGATTGGTTACGCTTCGCGACAATCCTCCGAGGCGTTGTGTTCGCAGCAGTTTGACCATCATTTCCGGGGTAGACAGACCATCGAGGCTCAGGTTCTTAATTCCCACCTGGTCGTCGAGAAGAAACGGGCCGTCGATGCCTGGTTGATAAGCGAGGTAGGTAACGGGTATTAGGAGGAGGAGGACGATTGCTGCGATCCACTTGGCGTTGAAGCGTCTTGTTCTTGGTTTGTTCTGAGTAGACACTTCTGGACTTCCGGCCTTGAGGGTGAGTCGCTTAGCGATGTCGAGGAACCGTTGCTACCAAATTGCCACAAACCTCCCGCCGTCGATTGGGAGGGATTTTGAAGCAAGATTCGACGCGAACAGGGTGAGTTGTCCAGTTCAAATATGGCGCCGTCCTTGGCGCGGTATTCTATATAGTCGAGTGGCTGCCTGAGTCGTTGCGATCCGGCAGTCGGCTTTCTAATCTAGCCGTGGCTGCACGTAGTGGCAGGCACTGAAGTTCAAGCGCTAGTCGTATGTGGCTCCACCACACGCATCGCGGCAGTTTGCAGGTGCTAAGGCGGTCGGATTGCCGGCGCAACAATCCCACCTCACGGTGCCGTCAGCCACAGTCGGTTCCAGGACGATTGAGATGCTGTCAACCTTGGCTGTTCCGGACAGTGTAATCGTGTCGCTGCCGCTCCAAGTTATATCGGAGATGACCGAGGTTACCGGACTCGTGTTCCAGCCAACCAAGGCCGCAGTGGATGGCCACTTGCCTTCTGATACCCGATACTCTGAAACGCCCATTTTAAGGGGGGCGGCCCCAAGGATGATTTCGGATACTTTGGCGCGCTTCGTATAGTCCATATAGGACGGAATGGCGATGGCGGCCAAAATACCGATAATGGCAACCACGATCATCAGTTCGATAAGCGTGAAGCCGGATTGTTGGTTGCGTTTCATGTCTGCTCTCCAAATCACTGTTGTTCAGAACACCTCAGCCTACTGAAGGTTGTCCTTGTCCCTGGCGAGGCCGTGGCGGCCAGGAAACACCTTGCGACTTTAGTGATGCAAACACAGGGCCAAGTCGGTGAATGCTGATGTGGGGTTTGGGCGAAGAGTCGAACTGCCTGTATTCGCGACGATATTTGTCTACTGGTCAGACGGAGTTCTGGGGCTTGGCGATTTGCAGTCTGCAAACTCAGGGGACGGAATTGTCAGAAGCTGACGTTTTTCGTCATGTTGGGCGGAGAGCGAAGCTTCGCTCGGGATCGGTGGTAGCGGTCCGGATAGCCTTTTCACGTCTGTTGAGCCCTTGCTGGGGTGGCTGTGATTTTGGGCTTGGTGCCAGCCTGTCGCTTCTGGCCGACGTGAGGTTGGTGGCGGAGCAGCCGAGGTTATCCGCAGTGTTGCGCGGCAGCCTCTCGCATGTCGTCTTTTTCTGGGCGGTTTGCCGTTTGGGGGGCTTGATCGTCGTTTCTTTCTCGCCCGTTTGTAACACATGTCCTGTTACCATCGGCAGTTGGGTCCAGCCCATATCGGTTCTTCCGGGGTGATCCTGCCTCTTAGCACGGGCGACTTCGGCAGGCTGTGCACGCTTTCACGGCGGACTGAAGTCCGCCGCCCCTGGTGCCGACTGAAGTCGGCGGACCGAGCGGCGCTGTTATCGGACGTTGATTGAGGCCGTGCCAGTCGGGGCGCGCGACAGCTCTGTGCTGGCATCGCTGTTGTCGCATCTGTCCCGGGCCGTGTTGGCGATGTGCGTGCTATTCGGGGTTGCATCTCGGTTGGTCGCACGCCAGGCATCAGTGCGCATTCGTCCGCTCAGAATGTCTTGGAACATTAGTTTCATGAAGCTGGCGTGGACATGGCGACGGGTATGGCCGTGCTCGGCGGCCGCCCGTTGATCCCGTCCGCGGACGGTGAACCGCTGCACGCGATCGCTGCGCCGAGACATGTCGTGCTGCTGCTGGTCGAAGGACCCCTATTTAGATCTGGCGCCGCCATGGTGGCGGGGGTGAGATGCCGGAGATTCGATTCCTTGAGTCCGAAGGATTGGTCGCAAGGCGCTTCATCACCCATCAACGTCAGACGCACCGCGGGCTGTTTGCGGTGTTGTGTGAGGCCTATCCGAATCTTCTCGTGCCCGAGGCCAAGTCGCATCTGGTCGCGCTGTCCGGCCTGCAGCAACGCTGTTTGCCGGCCGCGTTGCGCGATGCCGGGATTCGGACCGCGTTTCTCCAGGCGGCCGACCTGGGCTACATGACCAAGGATCGGTTCGCTCAGGCGGCGGGCTTCCAGGTGATCAAGGGCCAGCACGAGTTGACGTCCAGCGGCAAGGACGGGCCTTGGGGGCTCGATGATCGTACCTTGCTGGAACAGGTGTTGGACGATCTGGGCGGGTACGCGGGCGAGCGGACCTTTACTACCGTGCTGACGTCCGGCACCCATCCACCGTACAAGACGCCGGAGGGGGCAACGACAAGGCGGGAGCGTTTGCCTTTGCTAGCAAGTGCGTCGGTTGGTTCGTCGAGCAGTTGCGGACCGATGGGCTGCTGGACGACACGCTGGTGTTGATTTCGTCGGACGAGTCGAGCGCGACGCATCCCGCAGCAAATGATCCGTTGCGGATTCCGCCGGCCAATCACGGGTATCTGTTGGCGATTGGGGCGGGTGTGCTGCCGGCCAAACAGATGGCGTTGTTCGGGCAGGTGGATGTCGCCGCCAGTGTGCTGGACGTGCTCGGGCTGTCCCGGGCGGGGCTCGGCGGTGCCTCGGTGTTTCGGCGGCCATCCGCCGGCCGTACGTTGCTGGGGGCGGATGCCTACAAGAAGGCGATCTATGCCATCTCCGAGCAAGCGGTTCTGCGGTGCGATCAGGCGCTGCGGTGCTTCGATGCCCACGGCGCGGCGATCGACGCCGCCGGCATCAGGGAGCTGTTGGCGCGCAACGAGTTGCGGCGCGTTGGCGACTCCCCATTCTTGGCCTCGATGCCGGCACGCGACTACCCGTCGGATCGCGTGAATATGCTGCTTGGCCGGTACCTGACCCACTTGCCGCGAGGGCAAGGGATGGTGCTGCGCGTCAGCGCCGACAATAGCGGCGGCGCTGCTCGGCTGTTTCGGCTGCTGCTCTGGGATTGCATCGGTCGCTATGGGCAGCGGATGCAGCAAGAGGTGGTGATGCCGGCGCGATCTTCCGATTTCGCCGCCCAGTTCTTGGTGCCGCAAGTGTTCGAGACCCAGTGCCTGCGTTTGCAGGCGTTGCCTTCGCCTGGGAAGGTCGAGGGGCAGGTCGAGGGCGAGTGGCGCTTGCGTGAACTCTCGCTGGCCGTGGACGTGGCGCTGGAGCAAGCGGTCGCGGCGCTGAGGGCGCCCGGGGATGCCGACCTCTCGGCTGAGGGACAGGCTGAGCTGCCGCGGATCGCCCATGCGGGCGGTGCCGTCGATGGGCGCACCTATGCCAACTCGATCGCCGCACTCGAGCACAATTTCGAGCTGGGCTTTCGCTGGTTCGAGCTGGATTTTCAGTGGACCGCGGACGGGGAATTGGTGTGCGGCCATGACTGGGGACCGACGCTGCCGGACGCGTTGGGATTGGCATCGGACGCGCCGCCGACGCTGGAGCAATTCCGGCAAGCAGTCGCCGGGCGTGCCCACGCGCCCTGTCTGCTGGAGCCATTGCGCGGCTGGCTCGATGCACACCCGGACGCGCGCATCGTCACCGATTTCAAGTCGCGTGCGGTCGAGGGCCTGCGGGTGCTGGCGGAACGGATTCCGGAGCATGGCCAGCGTTTGGTCGCGCAGGTGTATCAACCGGATGAGATCGCGCAGGCGCGGGCGCTTGGCTATCGGGACATCATCTGGACGCTATACCAGTACGCTGGCCAGACTCGGGATGTCGTCGACGCGCTGGCCCGGAACCGGCCGATGGCGGTGACCCCAATGGCGGTGACAATCGATCAGCAGCGCCTCGCAAGCGGTCTGGGTTTGACCTTGCAGCGTGCCGGCGTGCCGGTCTATGTGCACACGGTCAACGATGCCGACACCGCGGCGGATTACCTGGCCAACTGGGGCGCGTCGGGGATCTACACCGATACCCTGGCGCCGGCGATTCTGGAGCGGTTGGAGGTGGTCGAGCGGACGGGGTCGGAGTGAGCTGTGCGGCAGGGTTGTTTCGTTCGACCGGAATTCGACGGTCGTATGGAACGCCGACCTCCGGTCGGCTGGGGCGCGCTAGCGCCCTTGAGGACGTGCACGGGGCGCGAACAACCGGGGCCAGGTGTTGTTCCGTGCATCGATGCTGAGTAGACCCTCGGTAGGAGGTAACGGTAGGGGCGACCACGACGCCGATACAGCCGATCTTCTCCGCGATTCCGCAAGCGGGGTCTAGGGCTATAAGCCAAGCCATGCCTGGCCGGGTCTTGATGGTCGTCTCGGCCATGGATGCACCGTTCACTGGTGTGGTTTTCATCGGCATCCGTGTTCCGCCTGCCGGGTAGGCCCGATTGACTCGGTCGCAGGGGTGACTTCAGTCGCCCATGCGTACCTCCACGGCGGACTGAAGTCCGCCGCCCCAGGTGCCGACTGAAGTCGGCGGACCCGGCGGAGCGGTGGCGCAACGGAACGAGCTTCAACACGGCCATTTCGTCGAAGACTCCAGAACACATCGAACCGTCATCAACCGCGCGGGGTTTTCACCCCAGCTCCGCGTAAGGCGAGACGTTCGGCAAGGATTTTGGCAAGCTCTGGTTGGTTGTTGGAGTAACGAGGCTGGACGTCTAAACTGACCAGTCAGACCAGCTTGCCAAACCGGCTGTGCCGGAGGTCAACATGAAGCAATGGGCGCTGCACGGGTCTGATCAGGATACGTGTGAATTCTAGTGATCTTGGCCAGAGGCCGTGCTACTCGCCCACTTCCCGAAGGAGTCGCTGAACCAAGTCCTCGGAAGCGTAGAGCCCCGTCTCCCGCAGTCGCCGAATCACCGGCTCTGCTTGGTCTATTAGTCCACTAACCTTCGCTCGACCCACGATTCCCAGGGTGCCGATGATCGCAATCCCCATGGCCTTTGCGCAGCGCCTGGCTTCCAAGTCGTCGATCACGACGCGATCGGCGGAATGCATGACGGCACGGCTGATGACTTGGGTTTCGCCAGAGCCGAGATCCCAGCTCAAGATGTTCGCCGGCGGGACTTCGTCGTCCACAATGATCGCAGACTCGAGAGTCGTCAGCGTCTGAACCGTACGTTCGCCGTCCGGTTTGGCGCTGACCTCTCGAATCACTGCTCTGGGCACCGCAATTTCTCTCGCCAAGGCGCCGAGCAGCTGAATCTGCTCGACCTTGCCAAGCAAGATCAACGGCGAGGCGTTGACGACCCAGCGGTCAGGCACCATGAATTTCGTCGGCGAGCTCGTCTGCCGTGACTTGGCAAGCCGGAACTTTGCGGCGGTGGAGTTCTTCCAAGAACTCCCCGCGGGTCAGCTCGGCCAGTTCGGCCGCCTTTCCCTGCGAGACGATCCCTTGCGCATACCACTGAACCGCTGCGGCAACGCGCATCTCTCGCGCAAACTCACTCGGCGCCAGGCGCAACGCGCCGAAGGCCGATGCATCGAAGTCGAAGGTGATCGTGGTCGTGGTCGTCATGGCTTCGCTCAAGGTTGTCACTGATTTAGTCGCGGAGTCAAGGTGCTGGTTCGGGGCCGGTCCGTGCACGACGCGTTGCGCGGTGCCGACGCCGATACCCAACTCGGTGGCGATCTTCTTGATGCCCTTTCCTTGCTGGCGAGCTGCTCGGATACGTTCCTCGACGATCTCAGGGGTGCGGGGCCGACCGCGGTCATGGGCAACGGGGTCACCATTTAGCTGACCCCGGTCAAGAGGCGACGAAAAGTCCTCGCGGTCTTGCACGATGATCTCGGTCAATAATCCACGAAACGCAGTGTTTGTGCCTGTAACGCGCCGTCAGTTCTCTTTGAGGTAGGCAACGGGGTCTTGTTCCGTGCATCGATGCTGAGTCGACTCTCGGTAGGGGGTAACGGTAGGGGCGACCACGACGCCGACACAGCCGATCTTGCTCCGCGATTCCGCTCGCGAGGTCTAAGGCGAAGTGAAGCAATGCCTGGCCGGGCCTTGATGGTCGTCTCGGTCGACGCCTGCACGGTCCTCAGGTGTGATTCACGTCGGCATCCGTTTGCCGCCTGCCGGGTAAGCCCGATTGATTCGGTCAGAAGGGGCGACTTCAGTCGCCCATGCGTATCGTCACCGCGGACTAAAGTCCGCCTCCCCAGGTGCCGACTGAAGTCGGCGGACCCGGCGGGGCGGTGGCGCAACGGCACGACTTTTAACATGGCCCTGTCGCCGAAGACTCCAGAACACACCAAGCCGTGATCAACCGCGCAGGGTTTGCACGACCCCTACGCGATTGGCCGCAATCGTTCTTCTTCGCGCCGTCTTGCTTGAGGATCGGCTCGGGCGCCAGCGGAATCGCCTCTTTGCACTCGGGATGCACCAGCACTGCACCCAGCATCCGGTGGTAGTAGGTGACTGTGCCGTTGCGATGATGCTTCTCCCCACACTGCGCGCAATGGACCTTCTGCGAGGAGAAGTACCCGCTGCCGTCGAGTGAGAGCAGATAGTGGCCGTCGAGCCAGGCGAACCCATCCAGGCCCTTGCCGCGCTGCAGCAGCGCCAGCAGACGCGTGTACAGCGGACGCAGCCGGCTTGGCTCGACCTCGTCGAGGCGCTCGCGAAAGCAGGTGTCGCTGGGCGCGCGCTCGATCCCGTAGAGCGTGCGCAGATTCGCCGCCATGGTGGTGGCCTCGCGCGCATCGCGCTGGAACTGCAACAGCGACGGATACTTCAGCCCGAATACGGCGAGCCCCGACATCAGATGGTCGGCCAAACGGATCTCGCATCCGGGCTTGTCGGCAATCGCCGCGAAGCATCGACGAGCCTCCTTCAGCCGCCCTTCGGCGCAGAGTTGCTTGCGGGGGACAGGAGCACGCGTACGACTTGCCTCACGGCTTGAAGTATGCGCGCTATTTTACTTACTTTAAGAAAAGATTTTGCGAAGAAATTTTTTGCGATATCTCGTATGATATTGATCTATAGACAAATATTCTTGCGGCGGGAATTGCCGCTGATGTCAGTGTCTCAAGCGGATCGGATGGGGGGTAAACGGTTACGTCCAGCGTGGCGGCCTGACTCGAATTGGCGGCGGTCTGGCGCAGCGCCTCGTCTCTTCCGCCCTGTTCGCCCTTCGCGATGCCGTCGCAAAGCCTGCTGTCCTGCCTTCTTTGCTAGTAGTCCGATCAGGTTCCGTTACAGTTCCTGCCGGAGGGTGACGGTCACAGGATCACGCACTAATGGTCGGGTGCTTGACTTCGATCTGCGTGACCGGTGCCGCGTGCGGGCGCACGGCGTTGTTCAGCTCCGCCAGCAGTGCCGGGTCGTCGGCGAACAGACGCTTGACGACGTAGTCGTTCTTCGGATCCAGTAGGGACTATGGATCAGCAATTGAGCAGTGGGGCCTCGCGAGCGGCCTGGGTTTGGCCCTGCAGGGGGCGGGCCTTCCGGGCTACGTGTGCACGATCAACGAACAGCCAAGAGGCTCGGGCGGATGCGGGGAGGTGTAGGCTAGACTTTGGTTGGGTGTCCATTCAGGAGCGAGTGACCATTATGGGTGCTTTCGCGGTGTCGTCGCGGTTGTCCGTGGAGGATTATCTGGCGGGCGAAGAGATCGGTGAGATCCGGAACGAGTATGTCGGCGGCGAGGTCTATGCGATGACCGGAGCCAGTCGTGCGCATGGGCTGATCGCCCTGAATCTTGGTGCTTTCTTACGGCCACTGCTGCGCGGCGGTGACTGCCAGGCCTTCGTCAGTGATATGAAGGTGCGCTTGCAAATCGCGGGCGATGACGTTTTTTACTATCCAGATCTGGTGATGACCTGCGATCCGGACGATCGGGCGAGCGACTATTGCCAAGCGCCTTGTCTGGTGGTCGAGATCCTGTCGCCAAAGACGCGGCGTATCGATCGGCGCGAGAAATTCCTCGCCTACACATCGATCCCATCGCTGCGCGGCTATCTATTGGTTGCGCAGGACAGGCGTCAAGTGGAACTGTTCCGGCGCGAGCACGGCTGGAATCCCGAGGTGTTCCATGATGGGGCGGTGCCGTTGACCTGCTTGGAGGCGATGCTGCCGCTGGAGGCGGTCTACGAGGGGGTCGATCTCGGGTAGCGTCAATAGCCGGCCGCCTGCATGATCTGGTGTTGTGTCTCGGTCACGGCCGCGCGCTGCTCGGCGCTGATGGCGGCCAGGTAGACCTGTGACTGCGGGTGGTCTTCTCATAGACGAACCGCGCCTCGCTGACGTCTGCCGGCATGCCGGTGTCCCAACAGCCGGTGCCGATCCACCAGTAGACACTGCCGTCGTCGTCTTGCATCGACAGCGCCCACTGAATGCCCCAGCGCAGTTCGTCGACGATGTCCGGAATACCGTTTCCGCTCTCCGGGATGCCGAGCTCGCCGTCCGTGAGTAGGCACGCCGGTGCCAGGGCCAGCGCCAATACGATGGTCGGCCAGACCGAGGCCGCGTTATGGGTGTATTGGCCGTAGTCGCCGGCGTCGTACCAGCCCTTGCTGATAGCCTTGAACGCGAACGGCTGTTCGCCGCGGGTCAGCGGATAGTCTCCCAGTACCGGATGGAAGACGGCGTCCAGCAGGTCGCCGATGCCGCTGCGCTCAAAACCGGGATCGGCATAGGGCGCGGTCAGGGTCGTGTCGCGCTTGCGGTAGAACACGCGCGTCGTGGCGCGGTAGACGTCCGCGTAGACGTCTTCGCTGCTTTGCGGATCGTCCGCGACGCGCAGCGTTATTTCGCCGGTCACGGCGGTGGCGCCGCTCGTGGTCTCGACAACGTGGAAGGTTAATCCTAGATCCGGTAGTTCGCATCGATCACTGAAGCAGATCAATGGATTGCGCCCCCAGGGTAGGTGCGACTTCAGCCGCGCGGAAGACATTGACTGGGCGAATAAATTCGCCCCTACAGCTGAAGCAATTGCCGGACTTAGGCTAATCCGTCCACCGGCATTGGCCTCAGATCTCCTAGCCAGGTTCCGACGATGCGCTGGAAATTCGAAAGCTGTCGGCATCGCTGACGGCGGTGCCATCGAGCTGATCGAAGCGGAGGCTGACGACGCGGTCCGAGGGCATGGACCGGCCCAGCAGGCTCGGTCGGCTGGCGTCGCGCAGGACCAGGGCTCGATTCCGGATCAGGACTCGTGGTCGCCGCCGTTCTCCGCCGACGCGAGCCGCGTTGTCAGTCCGCCGGCACGATATCGCGATAGGCGTGCCAGGTGGCATGTCCAACCAGCGGCATGGCGATGAACAGGCCGACGTAGAAAGTCAGCAAACCGACACCGATGAACAGCACGATCAGGATCGCCCACAGGGTCATGGCCGGCCAATTCTCAGTGACGGCCTTGACGCTGGTGCGGATTGCCGTAAACCCGTCGACATCGCGGTCCATCAGCATGGGGACGGAAATGGCGCTGATGGCGTAGGCGACCCACGCGAGCAGAAAGCCGACGCCGATGCTGGCGAACGCAAACAGATTGTTCTTCCCCGACAGGAAGACGGTACTGAAGAAGTTCTCTAGCGGCGGATGCAGGCCGGTGAAGAGCAGCGCGAACAGGACGAAATTGGACATCATCCAGAGCTGCATGATGATCAGCAAGCCGGCCGTGATGACGCCGAGCTGGCCTTGATTGCCCTTCCACGCCTCCAGGAAGTGGCAGAAATGCAGGGGTTCTTTGCGCTCCAGATGCGCGCTCATCTGGTAGAGGCCAAGGCCGATCACCGGCGCGAGGAGGTAGAATCCGGCGATCAGGAACGGCACCAGGAAGGCGTATCCCTCGTTGACCAGGCCCATCGTGATCAGCCCGCTGATCAGGACCACGACGGCGCCGTAGGTCAAACTGTACTTCCTCGCGGCCAGCAGATCCTGCCAGCCCTTTTCGATCCACTGCCAGGGCTGTGCCAGGCTGACGTGATTGACGCGAATCTCTTTTGGCCGAACATCGTCGGCGGTTGCAGTGCTTTGCATTGTCGAGTCCTCCGAAGGTTTTGTTTTTGAAATCTTTGAAACTCAGAACCAACCGGTCCGGCTAAAGGCGGGCGCCGATCAGGCGAAACCGCGGTCGCGCCATGGCGAGTTTGGCGCGCGGGTCGCGTTGTCTACTGAGCTGTGGGTTTGCCGATTTTGCACGCGATGCTCACGTGGCGACCGATCTTTGGTGCTAGCCCAGGCTTGCCGTCTCGGGGCTTGGCCTGATCTGACCGCCCCGATTTGGATTCGGCGGGGAAACCATCATTTTGAGCCACCTAAGTCCCGAAGTTGGCCACTCTGGGTCAAATCGCGTCGAAACGCAAGAAATCCAACACTAAGCATAGCTAAATACAATGGAAATCGTCGGAATCTCTGCGGATTCTCATTGCAAGACCAAGGTGAATAATCTGGAGGACACTTCGTGTTGTCGCGGAGCCTGTTCAACTGGCGCCCCGGGCTGCCGGGCGGCTTCCGGCTTCTTGCGCTGCTGGCACCACTCGGCAAGGCGTCGGCAGGCTCGTGCTGTTGCGTTTGGTCTGGCTCCTGGCCCTGATCGCCAGCTTAAGCGGTGCCCTGCCACGAACGGCGCTTGCTGGGGTGGTGTCGGAAACAGTAACAACCGACAACGTCATGGCACGTCTCGTTGCCGAGTCTGAGCAGGTGACGCCCGGCGGCGCCGTCGATCTGGCATTGTTGCTCGATATCCGGCCCCATTGGCACACCTATTGGCGCAACCCAGGAGACTCCGGCGAACCGCCACACATCCAGTGGCATCTGCCTGAAGGAGTGGAAGCTGGCCCGATTCGCTGGCCTTTACCGGAGTTGATTCGCGTGGGCCCGTTGGCCAACTACGGCTACTCCGGGCGCGCGACGCACTTGGTCGAGTTGCGTGTGCCCCAGCAGTGGCCGGTTGGTACGCCGGTGTCGATCAGTGCGGACGTGACCTGGTTGGTCTGCGAAGAGGAATGCGTGCCCGAGCAAGGCAGCTTCGCATTGTCGCTGGACACCGCTCCGGATGTTCCCGCGGACGAGCAATCGGAGGTGAACGGGCCGATTGCCGATGCCCGCGCCGCGCTGCCTCTCCCCGGCACGTTGCCGGCACGGCTCGACCGAACCGACGGGATGCGGCTGCAGGTGCCCGTGGCGTCGTTACCATCTGGTGTGACCGATGCCCAGTTCTTTGCCGGTTCCTGGGGGCTGATCGATCATGCGGCGCCGCAGCGTTGGCGCTTGGAAGACGACGCACTGGTGCTGGACCTCGCGCCGGGAGAAACGCCGGGTGCGGTGCCTGCCGCCGGCCTGCTGGTGGTCGAAACCGCCGATGGCCGCGTCGGCTTCGAGGTGGATGCTGGGATCTCCGGCGATGCGCTGCAGGCGGTTGCAGGGACCAGCGTCGAGTACGTGGTTAGGGGCGATTCCAGCACCGAGTGGGTTAGCGTTGCTGGCGGCGGCGCCGAGCCAGCCTCTGCGGCCGCGCTCGGTCTGCCGTTGGCGCTGTTGTTTGCGCTGCTCGGCGGGCTGGCGCTGAACCTGATGCCCTGTGTCTTTCCGGTGTTGGCGATCAAGGCGCTAGGGCTGGCCCGGCAGGCTGGGGCGCCGGTGCACGAGCGCCTGCTGCATGCGCTCGCCTACGGCAGCGGCGTACTATTGTTCTTTGCGCTGACCGCATTGCTGCTGCTCACGCTGCGCGCGAGCGGCGCTGCGGTGGGGTGGGGCTTTCAACTCCAGTCCCCGGTGTTCGTGGCCTTCATGGCCTATCTGTTCCTGGTGCTCGGGCTCAGCCTTGCGGGTGCGGTGACCATCGGTACGCGATTGATGGGCATTGGCGCTTCGGCTGGGCTCGGTGGTTCGCTGCCGGGTGAGGGCGGCGTTGCAGATTCCGAGCGGCGCCATCTCGGCGCCTTTGTGACGGGCGCCCTGGCGGCGTTGGTGGCGGCGCCCTGCACGGCGCCATTCATGGGCGCGGCGCTCGGCTATGCGGCGACGTTGCCGTGGTTGCCGGCCCTGTCGATCATGCTGATGCTGGGGGTCGGTATGGCGCTGCCCTTTATGCTGTTGGCGCTGGTACCGCGATTGAACGCGCGGTTACCGCGGCCCGGCCCTTGGATGGAGCATCTAAAGCAGTTACTCGCCTTTCCCATGTTCGCCACTGCCGCCTGGTTGATCTGGGTGCTCAGCGTGCAAATCGGCCCCGCTGGTGTTGGGGCGGTACTGACTGGGATGCTCGCGTTGTCGCTGGCGTTGTGGCTGTTGGAACGCACCCGCAACAGCACCGGGGCATGGCGTTGGGTGGGAGTTGGCAGTGCGGTGCTCGGCCTCGCTGGAGCCTTTTGGCTGGGCGCCACCATGGCGCGATTCGACGCCCCGGCGTTGGCAACGGGGGTTGTTGCATCGGGGGTCGGTGCCTCGGGCGCCGAAGCCGGATCGGACTCCGCGCTTAGCAGCAAGCCCTATTCCGCGCAAGCGCTGGCCGACGCTCGCGCAGCGGGTCGGCCGGTGTTCGTCAACATGACCGCGGCCTGGTGCATCACGTGCTTGGTGAACGAGCGCGTCGCGCTCAGCGGCGGCGCCATTGGGCGGGCGTTCGCCGAGCGAGACATCCTCTACCTCAAGGGTGACTGGACCAATCGCGACCCAAATATCACCGAGTATTTGGCGGGTTTTGGGCGCAATGGTGTACCCATCTATGTGTTTTATCCGACGCACGGCCAGCCGCGTGTGTTGCCGCAGATACTCACCGAGTCGATGGTGTTGGCCGCCCTGGACGACGCCTGAGTCTTGCGCCCCTGTAGGAGATCTGGGGCGCAGCAGCGGCATGCAGCCGAACTGACATCGATCATCCACCCATCCGCAACAACCTTGAGGAAAAACGCAATGTTCAATTACAAGCTCCGCATTCTGGCGGTCGCCGCGTTCGCGGCCCTGTGCACCGCGGGGGTCGCTAGCGCGGCACCAGAGGTCGGCCAACCGGCACCCGCGTTCAGCGCGACCGACACGAAGGGCAAGGAGTGGTCCCTGGAGTCGTTGAAGGGCAGCCCCGTGATCCTGGAATGGACCAACCATGATTGCCCCTACGTCGTGAAACACTACGGGTCCGGCAACATGCAGGCGCTGCAGCGGGAGGCGACGGAGGCCGGGTACATCTGGCTGTCGGTGATCTCGTCGGCACCGGGTAAGCAGGGCCAGGTCTCTCCTGCCCAGGCGGACGAACTGACGGCGACACGCGATGCGGCGCCGAGTGCGGTATTGCTGGATACCAACGGTGCCGTCGGCACGGCCTATGGTGCCCGGACGACGCCGCACATGTACCTGATCGACGAGAACGGGATCCTGGCCTACGTGGGCGGCATCGACGACAAGCCTTCCACCAACCAGGCCGATATCGCCGGCGCGGAGAACTACGTGCGCCTGGCCATGGCGGATCGTGCGGCGGGTAAGCCGGTGCAACTCGCGGTGACGCGGCCTTATGGTTGTTCGGTCAAATACTGACCGCGGTCAGGCGTGCGTGGGGGTCGAAATCTACGGATTCAGTCGACCTAGCCACCCGACACGCGCCGGTTGGAAAACCGGCGCTCCTAGTCTCGTTGCCGCGTGTGGCACCTTAGGCGTCTCCGGTCTCGTGATGCGCCCCTGTCAACGCCTGCTTGGCGCGGACGAAGCGCTCATGCAGTCCCTCGATGGCGGCGGACGGGACGCACAGATACCAGTCCTGTAACAAGCTCGACGCGTCCGCAAGCGGGTCTGCATCGTCGCTGCTGCGGCCCCCCATGCTGTCGCGCAAACGGCTCACCTGCAGTTCCATGCGTTGTTGTTGGAGTTCTTTGGGGGACTCGGCGCCGGCGGTGATTTCCAGATGCAGACAGAGGTCTAGCCGGCGCGCTGCATTGTCGGCCATCTGCTGTTCCAGCCGACTGCGTGCGTCTGCCGCAGTAGCCGCTTCAATGATTTGCGAGAAGGTATCATCGAGCCGTGCCGCGGCGGGCTCATCGGCGACGATGGGCAGCGCTGCCCATTGCTCGCGCAACATCGTCGTCTCGACAACGTCAGGCGCGGAAAGCAGATCCCGCGCGGCGGCATCGCAAAAGGCGGAACGCTGCTCCAAGTGCTCGATGGCTGTCCAGTAGTGAGCCTGCTCCAACGCGCGCAGCCGTTCCGTGGCGATATCTCCGGCCTCTCGCCAGCGACGTTGCAGGGACTGCGCCGCCTGACGCGGCAGCGGCAGACCCTCGGTGTCATTCCAGCGGGTCTCGATCGCGCGCAGGCTGGAACGTAGGGCGTCGCTATCGCTGGCCTGTTCCGCCAACGCCAGCAGTTCGTCGCACAGGGCCTCCCGCGTGGCCTGGTTTTCGCGCAGTTCGGCGGTCTTCGCCTCATGCTGCGCGGCGCGGCGAGAAAACACCGCGTCGCTGGCGGCGCGGAAGCTCTGCCAAAGGGCGTTTTCCTCGCGCTGGCGCCCGGTCACCGTTGTGTGCCACTGCTGTTGCAACTCCTTGGCAGCGTCGGTGGCGCGGCGCAGGTCGGGCTCGTCGACCAGGGTCTGCATGCGTGTGATCAGGTCTTGCCGGAATGACCGATTCCGCTCGCGTTCCGCATCCAAGGTCTTATCGAGGCTGCGCAGCAGTTTGTGGAAATGCCCCTCCAGTGCCTTGTGCTTGCGTATGTCTGGCCCGGACAGCGGTCCCTGCGCCCGGCCCAGCGCGCCCCAGGCCTGGCGCATCTCACGTTCCGCGCGGGCGGCCTTCTTCCAGTCCATGCGCTCCCAGTCCGCTTGGTCGAGAAAGGTCTCCAGTTGTGCGCACAGCGCCTCGCGCTGGGTCTGATTGGCGGCGCGGATCTTGGCCTGGGCTTCGAGGAAGGGCCGGCAGCGTTCGTGCACGCGCTCCGCCGCGGCTTTGAATCGGTGCCAGAGGGCGTCGTCGGCAGGTGCGCCGTTACGGTCGAGCTGGCGCCAGGCATCGCGCAACTCCAGCAGCCGGTTGCTCATGGGCTCCAGCTCGTGTTCGGCATCGTCGGCCAGGGCCTCGATCTCGGTGCACAGGTCGTCTCGCTTGGTATCCGCACCCCAGCGGCGCCAGCGTTGTAACTCGCGTAGCTGTGGTGCGATCCCCTTCAGGTGCGCCTCCGCCGGAGCCAGCTCCTGGCGTGGTAGACCCGCCGAACGCGCCTGCTCCAGCGTGGCGGTGATGCTTTGGTACAGGGGTTCGGCTTTCTTGAGCCGGCCCTGTTCGAAGTGTTGGTCCAATTCCGCTAGACGCTCGGGCAGTGCGGCCAACTTACGGGACACATGGGCACGATGCTTATCGATGCGTTGTTGCAGCTTGTCCAGAAGCTCTTTGCAGGGGCTGAGGTCGTTGTCGGTGCCGCCATCCTGGACGATAAGGTCGAGCCGCTTGCGCAGGCGCCTGACCTGCTCGGGGACGACTTCACCGCCGCGCTCCACCATGGTCTGGGCGTCTCGCTGCAAGGACTTGGCGGCCTGGGCTCGGCGGGCTGCCAGCTCAAGCCGCTCGCTCTGCGCGCGTACCGCGGTCAGGGCCTCGCGATAGGCCCGCGTCACGCTGTTGTCGGCGGCGTCGTCTTGCTCGAGTTGCGCCCAGGCCTGCTCGATCTCCGATAGGCGCAGGTTCAGGGGGTCCAAGTCGCTCTGCCGGCACAGCTCGCCCAGCTCCATAATGAGCGCTTGGCGCTGGTGTGCCGCTGCCGCGCGTGCCTGTTCTTCGGCGATTTGCGTGGCGTGGTGTTCGGCGTAGGTCGCGTAGGCGTCGAGGAATGCCTGACGCAGAGCCTGGTAGCGCTTTTTCGCGTGCGCGTCGGCCTCCGGCTCCAGTTCCGCCCACTGGTGTTCGAGGTGCCCTAGCAGGGCGTGGTCTTGGACCCAGTTGTCGAAGCGGCCGAGGCGTTCGAGCTTTTCGCACAGGGCCTCGCATTGGGCGCGGACCAGCCGCGGGCGTTCCTCGCGATCGTTGATGTCCTTCAGCCGCTGTCGCACCAGGCGATAGACGCGCTTGTCGCGCTTGGCCGCGCGCGGCGCGACCTGCTCCAAAGCCGGCTTGTCGAACAGGCGTTCGGCGGCGCTGAGTCTGTTGGCGGCGAGGGCGTCGTCGACGGCACAGTCCGCCAGTGCCGCCGGTGTCGTCAGCTTGACGATAGCCGCGTGGCGCAGCTCAGCGTCGCTGGCCTGGAGCGCCACCTGCGCGATCAACAATTGATCCTCAACCTGCGCAAGCTCCGCGAGTCGCTCCGGCAGCGGTGGTGACTGCGTGTCGATGCCGCAGAGCAGTTTGCGGTAACGGGCGGCGGCGAGGTCCCGGATGCCCGCGCTACTGTCGTCAATTGCTATACGCCGCAGTGTGGGCAGGTCGGCTAGGGCATGGCAGGCGTCTCGCCGGGCGGTGCTGTCGGGGGCGTTGAGCGCGGTCTCGATCAGTTGCTCGCGGTCGTGGGTGAGAGCGCGGGCTTCGGTGCGCCGGCCGAACAGTCGCTTTAGGAACATGAGAGCCTGAGATGTTGCGGAGCGAAGACCCGCGATTGTAACCGACTGGCAGCAAGCAGACGCCCTTGCGTTGGCTTTTGTCGCGTACTCTGCCAGCAGCCTGCGAACATCGAGCGTTCCGCGTGCGGTCCTGAGGCACATGCGGACGATGGGCTTTCAGTCGCCTCCCATGGCCTGCTTGAGTATCCGCGCCTGGCTTGGTACCCAAACGCCCGTCGTGTGCGCGATCGCTTGCAGCACGTGCGCGAAGGGTCCCTGTGCCTTCAGTGATGGTGGTGCGTCAAAACACTGCTCGTAGACATTGGCCGCGTGACGGATGAACGCCAGTGCCGCTGTGTGCGTTTGGGCCGGAGGTTGCCTTTGCGCGGGTCGAGCCTGTTGCCTTGGAGCGGTGGCGGCTGTGGCTGTCGGCGAGGCTCCGGATGCCTGCGTGCGCGGCGATGGCGGATGCTGGTCCCGGTCTTCGACAGGCTGCATAACGGCGAGGCTGGCAGTTGCCTCGGCGATGCGTTCGAGCTCCCTTGCGATGGCGCCGAGGTAGCCGTCATCGTGGACGCGACCGAAGCGATCGGATGCCTGCAGCGCGACACCGAGCAGATGCCGTTGATCCTTGTCGAGTCCGTTGAGCGCGATGGCGAGGCGGCGTGCGGCGTCCGACAGGGAGGCCGCCGACGCGGGCGGTCTTGCATCGGTGCTCGCGGCATCCCGCGTTGCTTCCGTAGACAAATCCGGCTCCGATGACGCTCCAGCGGTTGCCTTGGATTCGGCCATCGAGCCTGGCGCCTGGTCATGGGCCTGGTCGGTCAACGCCGACGTGGTTGACGACGACTCCGCGCAGGCGGCCTGCAGCAAGGCCAGGTCGTAGGCGATGGCGCCTATGAAGATCTCGCGCGCGGTGGTGTCGCCGACTCCATCGGCGGCGAGCGTCGCGGTGATCGCGGCGCGCTGGTCTTCGGTGTATGGATAGGGTTCGACGAAACGCTTGGCCGTTCTGGGCCCCGCTCCAGGCGTCGGTTTTGCGGGCTTTGTTGGTGCCGGGCCGTTGGCCGGCGCCGCGATCGGGCCGCGTATCCAGCGGCGGGTGGGCCGTTCGCCTTCGTCGCATGTCCGCCCGGACTTGCGCATGATGGTCTCCGTCGTTCGGTCTGGTGATCATTCCGGCAATCGCGGGGTGCCCACCGTCTAACATGGCCTGGCATACCCTGGCATCCGAGCGATGCTTGCTGACTCAATTAAAGCACGCGAGACGGTTGGTGTCCGCGCGGATGGGCGTATCCGCCCTCAGGTCAAAAAGGGATTGCTGCGGCGCTCTTCGCCGAGGGTGCCCATGGGGCCATGGCCTGGGATGAAGCGCACCTCGTCACCGAGCGGGAAGAGCCCCTCGCGGATGGACCGGAGTAGGTCGGCGTGGTTGCCGCGCGGGAAGTCCGTGCGGCCAATGCTGCCGCGAAACAGCACGTCGCCCACCTGGGCCAGGGCGGAGGGACGATGGAAGAACACCAGATGCCCCGGCGTATGCCCCGGGCAGTGCAATACCTCGAGCCGCTGGTTGCCGACGGCGACTTCATCGCCGGCCTGCAGCCAGCGGTCCGGTGCAAAGGCCTGTTGCGGCGGGAATCCGAACATCTGCGCCTGCTGGGGCAGCGCGTCCAGCCAAAAGGCGTCATCGCGGTGCGGTCCGACGATGCGGAGGTCCAGTTCTGCCGCCAATTCCCGGGCCGCGCCGACGTGGTCGAGGTGGCCATGGGTGAGCAGAATCAGTTCGGGACGCGCGCCCAGACGTTCGAGCGCGGCGATGATGCGCTGCGGCTCGCCACCGGGGTCGACGATGGCCGTAGCCGCGGTGTCCGGACAGATCAACAGCGTGCAGTTCTGTTGAAACGGCGTGACCGGGATGATCTCGTAGCGCATGGGCGTTATTTTCCGCGGGAACTGGATGACTTGCCGCCGGGCTTGGCCAGCAGCACCGGGCGGGTTCGGGACAGGCGGTCGTACCAGGCGAGCCCGTCGCGGTCGAAGAGCACCCACAGTACGCCGGCCCCCAGCGGCAACAGTGTGAGGCCGGCAAAGGCCAGGCGCCGCAGCGCGTCCGTGCCGGTCAGGTCGGCACCGTCGTCGCGCACTAGGCGGGTGCGCCAGGCGCGCATGGCCAGGGTTTGGCGCCCTTGGCTCCAGAAATAGCCGTAATACAGCAGGATCACCGCCGCCACCCAGATCTGCAGGGCAAGCTGTGCCGGACCGTCGATGTCGGTGGCGCCGGTGAGGGCCTGCGCGGGAATCACGAACAGCGCGGCGGCGACGACGATCACCCCGAATACCAGCATGAGGTCGTAGACCATGGTGGCGAGGCGTCGCAGCAGGCCGGGGACCTTGGCACGGGAGACTTCGTCGGCGGTGAGTCGGGTCGGTGAGTTGGTCATAGGGTCATTCTGCGCGATCGTTCGCGGGGCGTCATTGATTTGGTGCACGCGCTTCCACCGTGACAGGGCTGTCTCGGCTGCGGTGGCCGACGGCGGCGTTTTTGTCGCGGACGGATATCCGCTAGACTGACCACCCTTCCAAGCGCTTGAGTGCTTTCGTGAATCTATCGCTCCTCAGTGTCAAACCCTCGCTCTATCGGCTGCTGCGTCTGCTGCCGATGCCCGTCATTGCGATCATGGTCGGGCTGATTGCCGGTCTTGGGGTATGGATGGTGCTGGATCAGGTCCAGAGTCGGGCTGTCGGTCGTATCTTCGACAAAGAACTACGGGCGCGGCTCGATCTTCGTTCCCGCGAGAGCCTGCTGCGTTTCGACCAGTACATGGCCAATTATGCCGCCACCGCGCGGCTGCTCGCCAACCATCGCCGCCTGGCACAGTATTTGGAGCCTTTATTCTGGTTTCCCGAGGAGCAAGTCGATCCGATCGTCTACGAAGGCTTCCGACCCTTCTGGCTGCCGGATTTCTTCGGCCGCAACGCCTTGCTGACGCCGAGTCACGTGTTGCTGATCGACTCCCGCGGGCGCGTGCGTGAGGTGTATCAGGCCGGCGACCTGAAATTGCCGGACGAGATGCTGGCGGACGCCCAGCAGTGGGTTGGCGCCGGCGACGATGTGCGCACCGTGCTGGCGCGGGTCGACGATCAGCCCTATCTGGTGGTCAGCGATCGGGTCGAGGACGCCGGCGGCTATGCCATGGGGCATCTGGTGGTGGTCGTGCCCATCGACGAGGCCTTCTTAACGGCGTCGGAGGGCGCCATTTCCGCCGACAGTTCCGCGGTGGCGCTGGTGGATGCGGACGAGCAGCGCATCCTTGCCAGCAATGAACCTCAGGAGCTGATTCCCGGCACCCAACTCGATCAGTGGACGGACGACTTTCTGGTCACCTCGCAATCCTTGCCGGAGTACGAGGGCTCCAACTGGAACATGCTGTTCGCGACCTTCATCCCCAACAGCAGCGTGGCGAAGATGTCAGAACGGGTGGTGCAGTTCGAGCGCAACCAGCGGGTGATTGCCGCGCTGGTGTTCATCGCCGTGTTTACGCTGGTCATCTACCTGGTTTCGGCGCGGCTGAACAAGGTGCTCAAGCGCATGTCGCGCTTCTCCCAGCGGGCGCTCAATATCGAGCAGCCG
The DNA here is from genome assembly GCA_963698775.1 of uncultured Gammaproteobacteria bacterium. Taxonomy (GTDB): domain Bacteria; phylum Pseudomonadota; class Gammaproteobacteria; order Chromatiales; family Chromatiaceae; genus Thiohalocapsa. Next base: position 122,175 of record CAVOSE010000004.1, on the reverse strand, counting down.
GGGTTCAAACGCGGCGGCAACCAGTTGTTGCTGTTGGAGGACTGGATTCAACACTTTACGCATCTGGTGCTGAAGGCGCGCGAGGAGATGAGCCGCAAGCATGAGCACGAGATGCGTGAGACCGAGGCGCTGAAGGCGGCCATCATGGAGGCGTCGCTGGATGCCATCGTGACCCTCAACCGGGCCGGCGAGATCGTCGACTTCAACCCGATGGCCGAGTCGATGCTGCGCTTCGAGCGTAGCGATATCATCGGTCACGACTTCACCCGACGCTTTCTCGACCCGGCGGACCATGCCGCTTTCGTCGGCATGCTGCAGGATTCGGTGTGGCGGCATCGGCAGGATATGCAGCCCCACGCCCGCGGTGAACTCTGGGCGCGGCGCGCTGACGGTAGTCGCTTTCCGGTGGAGATCTCCATTGTCCCGATCGACATCGATGCCGAACGCGTGTACACCCTCTATATCCACGACGCCACCAAACGCAAACAGGCCGAGCGGGAGATCAAGAGCCTGGCGCGGTTCGCCAGCGAGAGTCCAAACCCGATCCTGCGCGTCAGCGGCGACGGCCTGATTGCCTATGCCAACGCCGCCAGTCTGCCGCTGCTGGAGGCCTGGCTGACGGGGCCGGGGCAGCTGTTGCCGGAGGTCTGGATCGAGGAGGTGCGCGCGGCCCTGGATGAGGGGCAAAACCGTGAGCACGAGGACGATCAAGGCAGTCAGATCTACTCGCTGTTGTTCGTGCCGATCCAAGACCTTGGCTATGTCAACATCTACGCCCGCGACATCACCGCGGTGCGCCGCGCCGAGCAGGAGTCGCGACAGCACCAGTCCGAGTTGGTGCACGTGTGTCGCCTCAGCACCATGGGTGAGGTGGCTACCGGCATGGCCCATGAGCTGAATCAACCCTTGTCGGCCATCGTCAACTATGCCAACGGCGCAAGCCGGCGACTGCAGGGCGGCATCGGCGACAGCGATGCACTGGTGGACGCCATGCGCCACATCTCCAACCAGGCCCAGCGCGCCAGCGAGATCATTCGCCGGCTGCGCGCGCTGGTGGGTAAACAGCCACCGATCCGCTCGGCGGTGGATCTCAACTACCTGGTGCGCGAGGTGTGCAGTTTCGTTGAGTTCGAGACCGGCAAGCTTGAGCTGCAGGTCCGGCTCGAGCTGGCCGACGGCGAGATCCCGGTCAACGTCGACCTGGTACAGATCGAGCAAGTGCTGCTGAACCTGGTGCGCAATGCCCTCGATGCCCTCGAGGAACGGCCCGCCGGTGAGCGCGAACTGGTCATCGCCACCAGCGCGCAGGACGGTCGCGCGCTAATCAGCGTGAGCGACAATGGTCAGGGGATTCCGCCGGATCGGATGCTGCACCTGTTCGACCCATTTTTCACCACCAAGGAGACCGGCATGGGCATGGGCTTGCCAATCAGTCAGACCATCCTCGAAAACCACGACGGCAGCATCTGGGCGGAGTCCGAGCCCGGTGCCGGCACCACGTTTCATGTGCGGCTACCGATCGCGGCGCAGGCGAGCGCTATCGGCGACACCGAAATCCATACCGAACCAGAGCCGCCGCTGGCGGCGGGGATGCGCTGATGTCACGCGAACTCACCGTGTTTGTCGTCGATGACGACCAAGCCATGCGCAATTCGTTGAAATGGCTGATCGAGTCGGTCGGCATGCAGGTCGAGACCTTCGACTCGGCGCAGGCCTTTCTCGACGGCTATGCGCCGGTCCGCGGCGGTTGCCTGTTGGTCGACGTGCGCATGCCCGGCATGAGCGGTCTGGAGTTGCAGGCCTATTTGACGCGTCGCGAGATCGGTATCCCGGTCATCATCATCACCGGTCACGGCGATGTGGCGATGGCGGTCAGGGCCATGAAGGTCGGCGCCGTCGACTTTATCGAAAAGCCCTTCGACGACGAGGAACTGCTGAACAGCATCCGCAATGCGCTGCAGCATGATCAAAAACAGCGCGCCCTGCGCGCCCAGCGCAGCGACATCTCCGCGCGCGTGGCCGAGCTGACCCCACGCGAGCATGAGGTGATGACGATGGTCACCGACGGCAAATCCAACAAAGAGATCGCCGCCGCACTCGGCGTCAGCGCCAAGACCGTCGAGGTGCATCGGGCGCGGATGATGGACAAGATGCGCGCCGACTCGCTGGCCGAGCTGGTGCGCATGGTGATGCTGGCGAGCGGCGAGCCGATTTGATCCGCCCGTGACCGTCGCCAAGCCGCCGCGTCGCCAGACTCTCGCCTGGGCCTGTTACGACTGGGCCAACTCGGCCTTCGCCACCGTCGTTATCGCCGGTTTCTTCCCGGTATTTTTCGCCCAGTATTGGGCCGCGGACCTGGCGCCGGCGCGCAGCACGCAACTGCTCGGTTATGTCAGCAGCGCGGCCAGCCTCATCCTGGTGCTGAGCGCCCCGGTGCTGGGTGCCCTGGCGGATCAACTGGGTGCCAAGAAGCGGTTTCTGCTCGGTTTCACACTGCTCGGGGTGCTCGCCACCGCGGCCCTGTACTGGCTCGGCGCCGGCCATTGGGGCGCGGCCCTGGCGCTGTATCTGGCCGGTCTGCTGGGCTTTTTCGGCGGCAACGTCTTCAATGATGCGCTGATCACCGACGTCGCCGCCCCCGAGGACTACGAGCGTGCGTCGTCGCTGGCCTATGGCCTCGGCTACCTCGGCGCTGGGCTCCTGTTCGCGCTCAACGTCGTGATGGTTCTGACGCCCGAGAGCTTCGGCCTGGCCGACAAATCAGACGCCGTGCGGCTGGCATTTCTGAGCTGTGCGCTGTGGTGGGCGCTGTTCACCATCCCGCTGGCGATTTGGGTGCCCGAGAGCGCCGGGGCAGGGCGGCAAACCCTATCGCGGGCGATCCGCGGGGCGTTCGTGGAATTGGCTACCACCTTCCGGCAAATCCGCCGTCTGCCGAATACCTTCCTGTTCCTGATCGCCTACTGGTTCTATATCGACGGTGTCGACACCATCGTCTTCATGGCGGTCAAGTTTGGACTGGACCTGGGCTTTCCCGATTCGAGCCTGATGGTGGCGTTGCTGATCACGCAGTTCGTCGGCTTCCCCGCCGCGATCGGTTTCGGCCGACTTGGCGTGCGTTGGGGCGCCAAGCCCAGCATCCTGCTCGCCATCGGTGTCTATACCCTGGTGGTGTTGGCGGCGACGCAGATGAACCGGATCGAACACTTCTATGCGCTGGCGGTGGCCATCGGCCTGGTACAAGGCGGCATCCAGGCATTGAGCCGAGCGTTGTTCGCGAGCCTGATTCCGCCCGGGGAGACCGCTGAGCTGTTCGGCTTCTACAACATGATCGGCAAGTTCGCCGCCGTGCTCGGGCCGTTTCTGGTGGGTAGCGCCGCGGCGCTGACCGGCAATCCGCGTCTGTCGCTGCTGCCGATTCTGCTGCTGTTTCTGCTCGGCGCGGTGCTGTTGTGGCGGGTCGATGTCGCTGCCGGGCGGGCCGATGCCTTGTCGATGGGTCGCCGCGGCTTCCCACACTGAGCGGTCGTCACATCTGTGGGAGCGGCTTGCAGCCGCGATTAGGCAGCGCGCACATTGGTTGTTGCCGTCGCGATTGCAAATCGCTCCCACGGTTCCGGGGGAGCGGCTTGTAGCCTTGAGCAGCGGCCTCACCCGGCCGGGGCAACCTGCGCGGTTGGCGATGATCCGTTTGAGAGCAGGGCCTGCAATGCTGCGTGTCCCTGCTCGGCGGCGCGCTCCGCCGCGGTCTTACCCTCGAAATCCGGCAGCGTCGCATCAGCCCCGCGGGCCAGCAACAGCTCGACGGTTTCGCGGTGACCGCGTTGCGCCGCCCAGGTCAGCGCGGTGAAGCCTTGAGTGAGTTCCTGGGCGTCGATCATCGCGCCGCGGTCGAGCAGCAGGGCGACGATATCCGCATGGTTATTGGAGGCCGCGAGCATCGGGGCGGTGTAGCCGCCCTTGTCTTTGGCATCGATGTCGGCGCCCGCCGCGAGCAGGCGTTGCACGGCATCGGTGTGGCCGTTCAGCGCCGCCTTCATCAGCGGGGTCCAGTGGCAGCTGTCGCGGTAATTGGCGTCAGTGTCGCGCTTGAGCAGCGCGTCCAGGGCCGAGACATCGCCGCGTTCGGCGATTTGCAGCAGTTCGAGACCTTGCTCTTGCGCATCCTGCGCCGCGTCGCCGCAGCCGGTCTGCGCCACGGCAACGGCGAGGATGAGGGGCAGCAGGCGTGGCAGCCCGCGTCGGAATCGGATTGGTGTTTTTGCGTTCATGCCGACTATGGTCCTGCGCCGGTCTCGGGTGCGCCAATGACAAAGCGCAAAACTCGGGAATTGGGCGAAAACAGCCGGTGCCTGCCGCGGCTATGGTCCAATACGTGTCGGCGTGTTACGTGAACAGGTGCAAGCTCTCAGCCTAGCCGATGCTCTGCCAGAAGGGTGAGTCCTGGGCGAGAAACTCGTCGTAGGGCAGGTAATGCGACCCGTCGCAGGAGAAATTGAGGCTGATCATGCCGTTGAAGATGTTCAGCGATCCCGACCGGAGGTAGATGATGTCGTCCGCGTAGCGCAGGCGGCGAAAGCCGTCGAGCACCGGGCCGATTAGCGCGCGAGGGATCGCGGCGTCGTCGGGATAGTCGCGCAGCGGGTAGGCGAGGCAGATATCCGGGTCCGCGAGGGCGTCATAGCCGAGGATGCGGTAGCGGAAGGGATCGGTGACCAGCCAGATGGTGGCGCGGCTGCTGGAAAAATGGATCTTGCAATGGAATACGCCGTATTCCGTGATCAGTTCCTCGATCACGGACAGGACCGCGTCGATGTTGCGGTCGAGCAGGCTCTCGACCCGCTGCTGCTCAAACAGAGACCCGCGGATGGCCGGGTCGCCCTTGAGCTGCTGCCAGCGATTGGGCTCGCGGTAGACCTCGCGCGTCAGCGGCAGATCACGCAGGTCGAAGTCCGCGCCCAGCAGGCCGACCTGTTGCTCGCCGGCGTCGATGCGTCGCACCGCGGTTAGCGACGGGCGCTTGGCCCGCAGGCTGATGTAGGCCTCCGACAGCAGCAGACCGTGATCTGGGATCGGCTCGCGCATGTAGGGGCGCTTGGCGCGATCACGGCCGAAGTCGGCTTCGATCAGTCCGTCGGCGGCGACATTGGCCGTAACCTGGACTGCATCAGGGTTCATCGCGTACAGATAACGGCAGTGCGGCACGGTGCGCAGGCCGTCGGTCAACACCGCTTGCAGTGCTTCGCGATCCGGCCAAACTGACGCGCAGCCCTTGGCGATGAAGGCCATCGGCTCCACCAGTAGGTTGAACAGGGCCAAACGCTGGCGTGCGACGCTGGTCTTGAGATCGCTTGTCATGGTCTTGCTTCAAAGTCGCAACCTGAGGATTGTATGCTTACCGCGACCTTGGTGCGACTTTGGACTTTCATGCACACCGAAACGACGCCCCCACCGCGTTGGGCGTCATTGATACCTGGAGAAATTGCCCATGAGTCTTGTTGGAACCCTGATCGCCGGCTCGCTGCTGCTGTTCGCTGGACTCGGTCTCGCGGCGCTGTTCCTGTCCGGCCGCAGCAGTGCTGCCGCCAATGCCGACGACCCGAAGGATTCCAAAAGCCCGAGGGGCCGCCTGTAGGTCTCACCGAAGCCCGCTCGGCGTCGCCGAGAGATCCGCGAATGTCTTCGGTGGGGCGTTGACCGACGCTCGAACCCGCGCCAACTTTATGATCCAAGCCACCTTGGTCCCATTTGCAGAGTTCGACTGCCTGATAGTCTTGGGAATGCGCCGCAATTGACCAAAGCGACAAAACGAAATGGCGTCTGAGGCGGTTGGCCGAGTGCCTGCTATGGCCGCAAACCTGTTGCTTGGTGCGGTCACTCTCGCGGCGTTTGCTCTGCTTTGCGAATTCGTTGTGTTTCGCGTCGTCTTGCTACCGTCGGACGTCCCCGCAAATTTCTACTCGAACGGCCTCGTTCGACTGCAACCGGGCGCGAAGGGGGTTTGGAGAATTCGCGACGAAATTGCCGCCCCCTTCAGTATCAACGCCCAAGGATGGAACAGTGGCGCAGGCGACTACGAATTGAGCCCAGCGTTTTCCGGGACAGGTATCGCGATCATCGGCGATTCCTATGTCGAGGCGTTGCAGGTTCCGTCAACGGCCAGTCTTGCAGAGGTTGTGGCCGGCGATCTCCTAGATCGCGGACGCAGTAATAGGGTCTATCGCTTCGGCATCAGCGGCGCACCGCTGAGCCAGTACGTGCTCATGCTGGAGCGCGCGGCGTTGCACTACAGACCCGACTGGGTAGTCGTACTCCTTATTCACAATGACTTCGACGAGTCGTTTCGGTTTCATCCAGGTCGTTATACCTCCGCGTTCCTGAAACTTCGCGTGAAGCATGGCCGGGTGCTGGGTGAAGTTATGCCCGAGCCCTATGTCCGGACTTGGCGCGATAGCCTGAGACAAACGGCCACCGCCCGCTATCTCTATTTCCGCCAACAGATCACGCCAGACCGCATCGTTAAAGGGCTTACAAGCGTCCTGTCGGCGGTCGAACCCACGGTCGCTAATGCGTCGGCGGCTGCTGACACCGCCGCTGGAACGCCTCGATTTCAGGCCAATGTCGATACCATCCGAATCGAAAGGGAATGGGCCGATGTTCAGGCCGCGACCAGCTACCTCTTCGACCGCCTGCATCGACTCACCATGGCCGGGAGTAGCCGTCTTCTGTTGGTGATTGATGGAGATCGTCAGGCCATTTATCGCGGTACGAGCCAGGACTCCAAAGCCCTCGACCTAAACCGCATGGCTCAACAGCTTGCCAACCAGAAAGGCATCGATTTCCTCGACCTGCATGGACACTTCGCCGACGCGTGGCAGAAGGACCACGAACATTTCGAGTTCAGGAGTGACAACCACTGGAACGCCGCGGGACACGCTGTCGCAGGTCGAGCCATCGCCGAGTTCATCGCCGCTTCGCACTGAAGAGGGCCAACAATGCCCACGGAAGGCAATGAGGTCACCGCTGACCTCGGCCGGCAGACCGAAACCCGCGCGCAATGATGCCGTCAAAGCAGGATCAGCGTCGCCAGCCCCAGAAAAGCGAAGAAACCGACCACGTCGGTCACGGTGGTCAGTACAACACTGCCGGCGAGCGCCGGATCGATGCCGAAGCGCCGCATAATCAGTGGAATGGCAACGCCGGAGACCGCCGCGCAGATCAGGTTGAGCAGAATCGCCACGGCGATGATGCCGCCGATGGCCCAGTTGCCGAACCAGACGATGGCCAGCGCCGCCACCACCAGCGCCCACAGCATGCCGTTGAGCAGGCCGATGCCGGCCTCTTTCAGCAGCAGAATGCGCGTATTGCCATTGCCGAGTTGTCCGGTCGCCAGGCCGCGGATGACCAAGGTCAGGGTCTGACTGCCGGCGATGCCGCCCATGCTGGCGACGATGGGCATCAGCACCGCCAGTGCGACCACCTGCTGCAGGGTGCCCTCGAACAGACCGATGACCCAGGCGGCCAGGAAGGCGGTGACCAGATTGATACCGAGCCAGACCGCGCGCCGTCGGCTGCTGGCGAGCACCGGCGCGAACATGTCGGTCTCGTCGTCCAGGCCCGCCATGCTCAGTATCGAGTGCTCGGCCTGCTCGCGGATGACGTCCACCACGTCATCGATGGTGACGCGCCCAAGCAGCAGGCCGTTCGGGTCCACCACCGGCACGGAGATCAGGTCTTGCTCTTCGAAACGGCGCGCTACCTCGTCGCTCGGCTGAGCCGCTGGTACCGGCTCGAAATCGGACTCCATCAGGTCCGAGACCATCGCGTCGGGATGGGCGGTCAAAACGCGACGTGCCCGCAGAATGCCCTGATACCTGTTCTTACGGTCGATGACGAAGAACTTGTCGGTGTTCGGCGGCAGGTCCTCGAGTAGCCGCAGATAGCGCAGTACGGTGCCGATCCTGACGTTGGCGCGTACCGCGATCTGGTCCATATTCATCAGGCCGCCGGCACTGTCCTCGGGGTAGGACAGCATCGATTCCAGTCGCGCGCGTTCGCGCTGGTTCATGGCCTGTAGGATCTGTCGGCCGGTGGCCCCGGGCAGGTCCTGGATCAGGTCGACCAAGTCATCCGGTTCCAGACGCCGTGCGGCGTTCACCAGGTCGTCGAGGTCCATCTCAGCCGCCAGGCGCCGGCGCACCTCCTCGTGCAGGTGCCGCAGCACCTTGCCGGTCCGCTCGCGGTCCACCATGTCCCAGGCCGCGGCCCGCTCGGTGGCCGGCAGCGATTCCAGTAGCCCCGCGATGCGCGCTGGATGCAGTTTGCGGAACAACCGCGCGATCCGTTTCAGCTTGCCTTTGTCCAGCGCATCCAGCACCAGCCGCAGTTGGGTCTCCGGCTCGTCGTCGATGGTCGTCTCGGCACCGATTGGTGCCGGTGCCTCGCTGTCATCCGCGGCCGCGTCGGCATCTAGATCGCGCACCAACTGCGCCCGCATTGCCGCGGAGAGATACGACAGCACCTTGGGCTCTGTCCTCGCATCGACCTGATGCCAGGCCGCGATGCGCTGCTCGGGCGTCAGCGTCTCCAACAGGCTCGCCAGTTTCGCGGGGTGCATTGCCTTGATCAGGCGACGGGCGCGCTTGTCGCGCATCTCCGTGAGCGCCACGCGCAGCATATCGGCCTCCGTATGGACGGGGGCGGGCTGGTCGTCGCGCGGATTCGGAGTCACTGGCATGGGGCTAATTGGTCATCGGGTCTATAGTGAGGAGCGGGCTCTTGACGTCCTATTCGGGAAGCTTGGGGGCATGCTCCGCCAGATAAAGCCAGGTGTCGATGACTGTATCGGGGTTCAGCGATACGCTCTCGATGCCTTCCTTGACCAGCCAGTCGGCGAAGTCGGCATGATCCGACGGTCCTTGGCCGCAAATACCGACATACTTACCCTGGGCGCGGCAGGCGCGGATGGCCATGGACAACATCTTCTTGACTGCCGGGTCGCGCTCGTCGAAGTGCTCGGCGACGAGGCTGGAGTCGCGGTCCAGGCCCAGGGTCAGTTGGGTCATGTCGTTGGAGCCGATGGAGAAGCCGTCGAAGTATTCCAGGAACTCCTCCGCCAGCACGGCGTTGGACGGGATCTCGCACATCATGATTAGCTTCAGGCCGTTCTCGCCGCGTTTTAGGCCCTGCTCGGCCAGGGCCTCGGTCACTGCCTTGGCCTGGCCGAGGGTGCGCACGAACGGGATCATAATCTGCAGGTTGGTCAGACCCATGTCCTCGCGGACGTACTTCAGCGCCTCGCATTCCATCTGGAAGCATTCGCGGAAGTCTGGGGCGACATAGCGCCCGGCACCACGGAACCCAATCATCGGGTTTTCCTCGTCAGGCTCGTAGCGTGGCCCGGCGATGAGGTTGGCGTATTCGTTGGACTTGAAGTCGGACATGCGCACGATGACGGGGTTTGGCGCGAAGGCCGCGGTCAGCGTGGCGATGCCCTCGATCAGACGCATGACATAGAAGTCGCGCGGGCTTGGATAAGCGGCGATGCGCGGGGCGATCTCGGCGCGCAGGTCCGCGGGCAGGCTGTCGAACTCCAGCAACGCCTTCGGGTGGATGCCGATGGTGTTGTTGATGATGAACTCCAGCCGCGCCAGGCCGATGCCGGCGTTCGGGGTGGCGGAGAAGGCGAAGGCGCGCTCCGGATTGCCGACGTTCATCATCACCTTGACTGGCACATCGGGCATCTTCTCGAGTTCGACGGTCTTGTGCTCGAAGGGCAGGATGCCGGCGTAGATATAGCCGGTGTCGCCCTCGGCGCAGGAGACGGTCACTTCGGCGCCATCGACGATCTTATCAGTGGCATCGTTGCAGCCGACCACCGCGGGGACGCCGAGCTCGCGGGCGATGATGGCGGCATGGCAGGTGCGCCCACCGCGATTGGTAACGATGGCCGCGGAGCGCTTCATGATCGGTTCCCAGTCCGGGTCGGTCATGTCGGTGATCAAAACGTCACCTGGCTGCACATGTTCCATGTCCTTGATCGATGCAACGATGCGGGCCTTGCCGGCACCGATGCGATGGCCGATGCTACGCCCGGTGGCCAGCACCTCACCCTTACCCTGCAGATGATAGCGCTCGATGACCTTGCCGCTGCGGCTCTGTACCGTTTCGGGGCGGGCCTGCACCACGTACAGCTTGCCGTCGTTGCCGTCCTTGGCCCATTCGATGTCCATCGGCCGGCCGTAGTGCTGTTCGATCAGCACGGCTTGGCGGGCGAGGTTTTCGATCTCTGCATCGGTGATGCTGAACTGGTGGCGATCTGCCTCCGGTACCTCTTCGGTGCGCACAGGTTCTTTGCTGCCCGGATCGGCGTAGACCATGCGGATGGCCTTGTCGCCGATGCCGCGTCTGAGGATGGCCGGCCTGCCCGCGGCGAGGGTCGGTTTGTGTACATAGAACTCGTCCGGGTTGACGGCGCCCTGCACCACCATTTCACCGAGACCGTAACTGGCCGTGATGAAGACCGCGTCGCGATAACCAGACTCGGTGTCCAGGGTGAACATGACGCCGCTGGCGGCCAGATCGCTGCGCACCATGCGCTGGATGCCGGCGGACAGGGCCACCTCGGCGTGGGTGAAGCCCTGGTGCACGCGGTAGGAAATGGCGCGGTCGTTGTACAGCGACGCGAACACTTCTTTGATGGAGCGCTTGATGTTGTCCAGGCCATGGACGTTCAGGAAGGTTTCCTGTTGGCCGGCGAAGGAGGCGTCCGGCAGATCCTCGGCTGTGGCCGACGAGCGGACGGCCCAGGAACAATCTGCATTGCCGGCCTGCTCGGTGAGCTGTCGATAGGCGGCCTCGATGGCTTGGTCCAGTTCCGGCTGAAATGGCTGGTCAATGATCCAGCCGCGGATCTTGGGGCCGGCCTCGCTCAGGGCGGCGATGTCCTCAATATCCAGCCCCTCCAACTCGGCGGCGATGCGTGCGTCAAGCCCGCTCTCGGCGAGAAAATCCCGATAGGCCTGAGCAGTGGTCGCGAAGCCGCCCGGCACCTGCACGCCGACCTGGGTCAGATGCTGGATCATTTCGCCCAGCGATGCGTTCTTGCCCCCGACCACGGGGACGTCGTCCATGCCCAGTTCGTTCAGCCAGCGTACATAGTCGGTCATTTGTCGTCGCCTCCGGGTGGCAGGGGAGCGGAACGGTCATCGAGGTTTTGGCGTTCCGCAAAATTTCTGCAATATACCTTATGTGGGCATAAGGCGGTGGCAGGCGCATCAATGGTGAGCATAGGTTGATCGGACAGGCGTTGATGCCACTGCTTCGTGGCTGCGAGGATGCCTCTGCCGACCGGCGACGGGCTCCCGACGACGCGATCCGTCCGGCGCAAGGCCCAAAAAAAAGGCGCCCCAAGGGCGCCTTTGGCATACGTCGACCGAGCAAGCTCCATGCGCTTGCGTCGCTTGGATGCTTTACTTGGTGATCAGGGTTTGACAGACGTCAGCCCAACGCTGACCCAATCCTGCATGCCGCCTCGATACCACTTGAGCTTATGGACCGGATAGCCGAGCTTGACCAGGGTCTTCAGGTTGGCAGTGGACTGCGGGCACCAGATGCCGTTGCAGAACAGCACTAGGGTCTTGGCCTTGCTGAAATCCCAGGTGTCGTTCGCCGCATCATAGTTGGCGCCGAACTCGTCGGCGAGGATGTGCACCAGGCCATCGACCTCGGTGGGCGTCTCGAAGGTGCCAGAGACGTCGGTGTTGATCTTATTCCACGGGATATTGACGGAGCCGGGGATGGTGCCACGCATGACCCAGTCGGGAGTTCGCGAATCGACCACCATAATGCGATCGTCACCCTGCGACATACGGCTCAGATAGTCGAGCACTTCCAGCTCGCCGACGGTATCGACGCCGGGTACGGCGACGATCGGTTGAACACAGAAGGGTGGGCAACCGCGATCGGTCTTTTGGAAGATCGCTGGGAGCGTGGCGTCCTGGTCATGGCCGCGGCTGATGACGACGGTTTCGCCATCGTGCTTGACCTCCACCGTTGTGATCAACGACGAGATCTTGTTGTCAGCGGCGATGGCGCCGAGGCTCAGGATGCTGGCGGTGGCGAACAAGCCGGCCAGCACGAGGCGGGGGGCAGGGTAGGCGTGTTTGATGTTCATGGTGATTGAGTCTCCTCTCGCAGGCGATGGGACGGGCTAGTAACGACAGCCCTGCCGTTCATGACGGGGCCACAGGGCGCTATTTGTTGACGAAGTCGAGCATGAATTGCGGGAAGCCGGCGTCCTTTTCGTCCATGGCCTGCTCATAGCCCCGTTCTGCCTGGAATCTCGCCGTGTTGGCCTCGTCGATCGCCTGGTCGAATTCGCCGGCACCGGCCAGTGTCTGCGCGTTCTTGATCATGTCGCCAACGGCGACCCATTCTCCGCCGACCGATGCCGCTTTCTCGCGCGCTTCTTCGGCCGCGGCAATCAGGGAGTCGGCCATCGCCGCCTTATCCTCTTCGACGACTACAGCGCCGCTTTGGACCTGCAAGGCGTACTCAGTTTGCCGGATGGCCCAGTAGGCGATCATCTTCGCTTTGGTGTACTGCCGCGTTGCCAGCAGTGCGGTGGCTTCTTCGATCATCTGCGCCGCCTGGCTGTCGGTGGCGCCCGCCGTCATGGCCTTCTCATGCTCTGCCTTGGCCTCGGCGATTGCCGTTTCCGCCTCTTGCCTGGTGGTGGCCCAGGCCGAAGTGGCCGGGATCGCGATCAACAGGACGGCAATGAACAGCCGGATGGCAAGTGTTTGTGTCTTCATTTGTCGGAAACTCCTCTCGTGCTCAGGACGCGCCTCGCAGCCGAGGTTGGCGGATGCGAGGCCGTTGTTCGGGTTCTTATTTGCGTGCGCCCGGCCCATTCAGCTCCATGCCGTTGTTCATGTAGGTCATGAAATATTCCAGATTGCGGTACTCCTCGCCCTGGGCGGCGAAATCCTTCGCGCGGACCTGCTTATTGCAACCGGAATACCGGCGATGCAGCGTGCCCATTTCGCCCCACTTGGATCGATAGACTGGGAAGTGCGTGGTGTGGCCCAAGGCCGGGCTCAGGATCTCGGTGCGTAGCGTGGTGCCGGAGTTGCCGACATGGCAGCTGGCGCAAGAGAAGTTCAGTTGACCACGGCGGGCGAAGTAGAAATGTTTGCCCTCCTCGTAGGCCTCGAGCGCACGAGGATCGTCGGCGGGAATCTCGACATTGATGACTTGCCCTCGGGATGCGTAGGTCATGTAGGCGAGCACGTCGGCGATCGCTCCCTTCTTGTACTTCAGCGGCTCCTCGCCGTTGGCCTCGCGACAGTTGTTGATCGCTAGGGGTAGGGTCATGACCATGCCCTTCTCCTTGTCCCAGTGCGGATACTGGCCGGCCACTCCAGGGCCATCCGGGAAGCACTCGGCATAGGTCTTACCATTGGCAAAGGGTGTGTTCCACATCTCCTCGCCGTTTTCGATGGCGGCCTCGTAGGGTGGAAACTCCTCGATGGCCTCCCAGTTCTCGCGGCCTACGGGGTCGATGGAATAGACGCCGTTAGCGAACTCTTCCGCTGGTACTTGGGGGAATCGCTTCTGGAAATAGGCCTTCCAGGTGGCAAGGTCTTCCTCTGGCGTGCTGGCGACGAGTGGCGCTGCCATCAGGCAGCCGACGCCGAGCGCGGTGATCGTGGTCAGTATCTTTTTCATTGCGTGCAAATCCTCCGGATGAGGTTCGGTTGGTCGCTGGTCAGCCGAGGAGACCTGTGTCTCCGTTCAGCCCGGTCGATACATGCGCAGTGTCAGAGCGACCAGATGTATTCGACGACGTCAACGAACTCTTGGTTGGTCAGGACGCCGTGCTTGCCAAACGGCGGCATGACGGCTTCTGGGTTTTTGATGGTGGGATCCCAGATCTGTTGAGCGACATCCTGCTTGTCGGGGTAACGGGCCTGCATTGCGATCAATGCCGGGCCGATCGCCCCAGGGGCTTCGCCGCCGGGGATCATGTGACAGGCGATGCAGTTGCCCTTGGAACGATTCATTGCGACCTCTTTTCCGGCTTCGACGTTGCCGTTGAGTTCCATCTGGGGCATTTCCGCGTGTGCCGCCGAAGTCATGAGGGCCAGGGTCAGGGCCGCAGTCGGGCTGATCATGTGTTTGCTGAATCGCAGCATGGTTTCCTCCTGATTAGGTTGGTTCTTCTGGGTGGATCTGATCGCGGCGTCGTCCTGGGTGGCGGCGCCGAGCGTCTAGTCAGTTGCCGTCGATTGGCAGCTGTTGCGCTCTTTTGGGGCGGGCAATTACGCCATCTAGCGCCGTTGCCTAGGGCCCGACGAGGCTAGAAATCGCCGTCGACCTTTTTTGACTGGCCACTAGTTGGCGGCAGATGGTGACCGTTTGCCGCGAAGAACGCAAGATTGACAATCATCAATCGGCACTGAACCCCTGGTGAGACGTCCCATTTGGCGAAAAATTCCCGTGCCGCGTCACGCGTCGAATGCCCTATTCACGCTGTATTCAAGGGGTTTCTTTGGCTTTCGCGCCGCCCGGCTCGAGCATCAGCATCGCCCGCATCAATTCGGACAAGGACCGGACCTCGAGCTTTTCCATGACCTTGGCCCGATGTGCCTCTACCGTCGATTGGCTGATGCCGAGGTCCGCCGCGATGACCTTGTTGCGCTTGCCGGCCACGATTTGATCGAGCACCTCGCGCTCGCGTTTGGTGAGGCGTTCCATCCGTTCCTGGACGCTCGCAATCTCCATGGCGTGCCCCCGCTGCTCGGCGTCGAGTTCGATCGCGCGGTGCACGGCGTCGAGTAGGGCCTGATCGTTGAACGGCTTCTCAATGAAGTCAATGGCGCCGTTCTTGACCGCGCGCACTGCCATGGGAACGTCGCCGTGGCCGGTGATGATGATCACCGGCGGGTGAATGGGTTCCTCCGCCAGGCGTTCCTGCAACTCCAGGCCGCTCATCTGGCGCATGCGCACGTCCAGGACCAGGCATCCCGGTCGCGTGGGCTCGAAACAAGCCAGATAGGCCCAGGCGGAGTCGAAGGTCTCGTTTGGCAGTCCAACGGAGTCCATCAACAGCCCGATGGCTTCACGGACTTCGTTGTCGTCGTCGACGATGAATACCGTCGGCTCGCTAGTCATGCATGGTCTCCTAGGTGCGGATTGAGCCCTGCGTGCGGTTGGACGGACGCAAGCGCCGGCGCACTGTGCGGTGCTTCCGTCGCGCAGGGGAGGCTGAAGTAGAAGGTTGCACCGATTCCGGCCGTTGAGTCGACCCTGAGGCGGCCGCCATGCGCCTCGACGATGCCAGTGCTAATCGATAGCCCCACCCCGAGCCCTTGTGCCTTGGTCGTTACGAAGGCCTCGAACAAGTGCTCCGGTGAGACACTGCCAAGGCCAGGGCCGGTATCGACGACGCGGATCTCGACGTCGTCGTCGCGGCGGCGTGCAATCAGCAATACGCGGCGCTCGCGCTGCTGATCGGACATGGCCTCGATGGCGTTGCGGGTCAGGTTCAGCAGCACCTGCTCAATCTGCGTGCGCTGGGCCATGACGCGGTCCGCACTGGCACCGACCTGCTGATGCAACAGCACGTTGGCGCGCCGCGCATCCTGACGCAGCAGCACCATGACGGTGTGGAACATATCGGCGACCGCCACCGGGGCGGTCTCCGGTTGCTCCTTGCGAACGAAACGCCGGATGTGGCGGATGACCTCGCCGGCGCGTTCCGCTTGCTCCGCAATCTTTGTCATGACGTTGGCGCAGGATTCCATGCTGGCACGGTTGTTCTGGATCAGCCGGACGCAGGCCCGGGCATTGGTTGTGATGGCGGTCAAGGGTTGGTTGAGTTCGTGGGCGATACCTGAGGCCATTTCTCCAATTGTGCTTAGGCGCCCGAAATGGGCCTGCTCCGCCTCGTGTTGGCTGATGCGTTCAGCGGCCCTGCGTCGCTCCGTAATGTCGCGGAATACCACGACGCTGCCAATGGTCTCGCCGACCTCGTCGCGAATTGGCGTGGCGCTGTACTCCACCGGAAAGCTGCTGCCGTCGCGGCGCCAGAACAGGTCTTCGTCGATGAAGCGCGGCACGCTGTCGCGGAACGTGGCATGCACCGGGCACTCGTCTCGTGGGTGCGGCTCACCGTCGGCACGGGTGTGATGAATGATCTCATGCTGATCCTTGCCGATCAGTTCCTCGGCACGCCAGCCGGTCATGCGCTCCATGGCTTTGTTGACGAAGGTCGCCCTGCCGTTCAGATCGACCCCATAGATGCCTTCTGCCACGGAGTCTAGGATCAGTTGCTGGCGCCGCTCCAGGCGGGTATTGGCGCGGCTCAGGCGCTGGTTCAGCTGCAACACGCGACTGGTCAGCGCCAGCAGCAGCAGCAGCACGCCGATGCCTGCCACCACGCCCGTCCAATAACGCGCCAGCGCGTCGCCGAGCGTGAACGAGGCATCCTGCTCGTAGGGCGCCTGATGGAGTTGGCGCAGCAGTTCGTGCACTGGTTGATAGTCTAGGGGCACGGTCCAGCCGGCGTAATCGCCGGCGCGGGCGGCGGGACCGTCTCTCGGCATGCCTAACAACGCGACGGCGACGTCCAGCGCCAGCTCGGTCGGGGTGTGTGCGAGTTTGCTGAAGGCCCACTCGGGATACAGCGGGGTGCTGTGCAGCAACGGAAGGGCCGGGTCCGATTGAGGATTCAGGATCTTCACGGCGTCGCGGCGCATTTCGCCTGCTGCCGCCATGGCCTCGATGATGCCGCTTCGTACGGTGCCTGCATCGACCTCGCCGTCCAGCACGGCGGTGACGACGGCATCATGGCTCTCGCTAAAACGTAGCGTAGCAAGGTCGCGATGCGGGTCGACCCCGGCACGCGCGAGTTCCGCCCAGGCCATTTCGAAGCCACCGAGGGAGGTCGGGGCGACGGCCATGAAGCGTTTGCCCGCCAGATCCGCTAGGCTGTCGATCGCGTCTTGGTCAGCGCGCGTGAAAATCACACCGCCGAAGACGTTGCTCTGAATGTCACCGCTACGGTTGCGCAGGGTCGCGATACGCGAGACGCCGTGCCGGAGTTCGAGATTCACATAAATGGCGGGGTTGACCAGCAAGAAATCAACAGTCTGGTCCGCTACCGCGTTCTCGACCGCGTCGAAACGCAGTGGTATGACGACGAACCGATTGCCGGGCAGTGCCTCGCTCAGATAGTTCGCGGTGGGAGTCCAGGCTTGTTCGACGCGTGTATCACCGCGATGGCTTAGCACGCCGATGCGGATCTCGCGCGTGTCGCTGGTCAGCGCCGCCGATGGTGTCGCTACGAACAGCGCGAACACGAGCATTATCAGCAGAAACGCAAGGTGCGAAGACTGTTGGGGTGGGGCGCTGAGCATGGAGCGGGGCGACGTCGGTTTGCGCAGTCACTGATGACCGCGGCGATTGGCATGGCTGGGCAGTGATGGAAAAATGCGCGGTGACCTGTGCATACTATCGCCCCTGAAATTCATATCCGGAACATCATGGAGAGGTGCCGACGACGTCGACGGTACTCGGTCCTGTGTTTCGGCCTTCAGACGACCAGACGGCTCGATAACCAAAAATCCAGAGGAGATCATACCCCAATGACGATTTCACGACGCGAGTTCATGCGCTTAATGGGGCTGGCGGGCGCTGCCGGCATGTTGCCGGCATCGGTGTTTGCACAGGCCAGGCAGCCGAGCGATTTGTACGAGGTGCCGAAGTTCGGCAACGTGACGCTGCTGCACATCACCGACACCCACGCGCAACTGAACCCGATCTACTTCCGTGAACCCAACGTCAACATCGGCATCGGTCCTGCCTACGGCAAGGCGCCGCATCTGGTCGGCGAAGCGCTGCTGAAGCACTTCGGTATCCAGCCCGGCGGCATCGAGGCGCATGCGTTCTCGTACCTTAATTACCCGGAGGCGGCCGAGAAGTTCGGCGCGGTGGGCGGCTTCGCGCATCTCAAGACCCTGGTCGATCGCATCCGTGCCGAGCGTGGTGACGGTAACTCTCTGTTGATGGACGGCGGCGACACCTGGCAGGGCTCCGGCACCGCCTTCTGGACCCGCGGCATGGACATGGTCGGCGCCTGCAACCGACTCGGTGTCGACGTCATGACCGGTCACTGGGAATTCACCTACATGGACGACGAGGTGATCAAGAACATCGGCGCCTTCAAGGGCGACTTCGTCGCGCAAAACGTCAAGGTGCGTGAGGAGGCCCTGTTCGACTACAAGTTCTCCGACTTCGGCGGCTTCGACGAAGACGCCGGACTTGCCTTCAAGCCTTACACCATCAAGGAGGTCGGTGGGGTCAAGGTGGCCGTGATCGGCCAGGCCTTCCCCTATACGCCCATTGCCAACCCGCAGCGTTTCATCCCGGATTGGACCTTCGGCATTCAGGACGCACGCATGCAGGAGATCGTCGATCAGGTGCGCGAGGACGAATCGCCGGACCTGGTGGTGGTGATCTCTCACAACGGCATGGACGTGGACCTGAAGATGGCGTCTAAGGTCACCGGCATCGATGTCATTTTCGGCGGCCATACCCACGACGGCATGCCGGCGCCGACCGTGGTCGACAACCCGTCGGGCAAGACGCTGGTGACCAATGCCGGTTCCAACGGCAAGTTCCTCGGCGTTATGGACCTGGACGTGAAGGACGGCAAGCTGCGCGATTATCGCTATCGACTGCTGCCGGTGTTCTCGAACCTGTTGCCGGCGGACGCCGACATGGCCAAGTACATCGCGGAGGTGCGCGCCCCGTACCAGGACAAGCTCACCGAGGAGTTGGCCTCCACCGAAGGGCTGCTGTATCGCCGCGGCAACTTCAACGGCACCTTCGATCAGGTCATCTGCGATGCGCTGCGCAAGGTCAATGATGCCCAGATCAGTCTGTCGCCGGGCTTCCGTTGGGGCACCACCGTGTTGCCGGGTCAGACGATCACCATGGACAACGTCATGGACCAGACCTGCATCACCTACCCCGAGACCTACCGGCGTGAGATGAGCGGTGCCGAGATCAAGGCCATTCTTGAGGACGTCTGCGACAATCTGTTCAACGTCGATCCCTACGTGCAGCAGGGCGGTGATATGGTGCGCCTGGGTGGTCTCGACTATGTCTGCGATCCGGCGGCCGGCATGAACGAGCGCATCACCGACATGCAGCTCGACGACGGCACTAAGATTGAGGCAGACAAGAACTACGTGGTCGCCGGCTGGGCCACGGTGGGCAGCCAGTCCCCCGGTGAGCCGATCTGGGAGACTGTTGCCACCTATCTGCGGGACGTCAAGACCGTGAAGCTCGAGAAACTCAACACGCCCAAGCTTAAGGGTGTCAAGGGCAACCCCGGTCTGGCCGAGTACTCCGGCGAATTGCTCGGCTGAGGCCGGGCTTGAGGGGTGTCCTCTCCCAAGGGGAGGGGATGCCCTATCGATCGGCATCGCCGATCTCGGACCGTTCGCTTGTCCATGAGCGACCACCACCGCCAACCCCCGCTGACCATCCGTCCGGTCGCATCGATGCGCCTCTTGGTTTTTGTCAGCCTGATCCACGCCATCGCATTCACCGCGTTGTTGCCGTTGCCGCTGCCCTGGGGGCTAAAGCTTGCGCTCGTCGTGCTGATCGTCGGCGACCTGAGCTATGTCGTCTGGGCTCGCACCCTGGGCCGTGCGCCCTGGTCCGTCGTTCAGGCGACCTGGAGCGATACGGGCTGGACGCTGACCACCAAGAGCGGACGCACTCAGCAATTCCATTTGGCTCCCTCGACCTACATCGGCGTCAATCTCGTCATCGTTAATCTGAGCGCCGGTATGTTCCGGCGGCGGTCACTGGTGCTGACACCCGACAACATCGATCCCGATCATCTGCGGCGCCTGCGCGCCCGGCTGCGCCTGGCATCGAGCTGATCGCTCCGGCGCGTGCGTTCATGTTTTGTATGATGCCCTGTTCCGACGGGCGGCTCTAGGAATCCTGCTCGTTCGGCCGTCGGCCGGTCGCCGCCGAGTCGCGTACAATAGAAAGCTTTCTCAGGCAGCAGCGAGCGATATTGATCATGAGAGTCCTGGTCACCGGCGGTGCCGGTTATATCGGCAGCCATACCTGCGTCGAGTTGCTCGCCGCTGGCCATGACGTTGTCGTCATCGACAACCTAGCCAATAGCAAGGAGACGGCGCTGGAGCGCGTGCAGGAGATCGCCAGCCGGCCCCTCGCGTTCGTTAAGGCGGATTTGCGCGACCGCAAGGCCCTGGATTCCCTCTTTCGCGAGTATGCGTTCGATGCGGTGATCCATTTCGCCGGCCTCAAGGCAGTCGGTGAGTCTGCCGAGATCCCGCTGGACTATTACGACAATAACGTTAGCGGGACGCTGAGCCTGTGTCGTGCCATGGGCGATGCCGGCGTCAAGACCCTGGTGTTCAGCTCCTCGGCAACCGTCTACGGCGACCCGGCCTCGGTGCCGATCCGCGAGGACTTTCCACTCTCGGCCACCAATGCGTACGGCCGCACCAAGCTGTTCGTCGAGGAAATCCTGCGCGATCTGCAGCGTTCGGATGCGGGCTGGCAGGTCGCGTTGTTGCGCTACTTCAACCCGGTCGGCGCGCATGCGAGCGGGCGTATCGGCGAAGACCCAAACGGTATCCCGAATAACCTGATGCCATTCGTTGCCCAGGTCGCCATCGGGAAGCAACCGGAGCTAAAGGTGTTCGGCGACGATTACGACACCCCGGATGGTACGGGCGTGCGTGACTATATCCACGTGGTCGACCTGGCCCGCGGCCATTTGGCGGCCTTGGGTCGGCTGTTGGAGCGGCCCGGTGTGGTGACTTACAACCTGGGCACGGGCCAAGGCTACAGCGTGCTGGAGATGGCGCGTGCCTTTGAGCAGGCGTCTGGCCGGCCGGTGCCCTATCGGGTGGTCGCGCGGCGCGCCGGCGATATTGCCCGCTGCTATGCCGATCCGAGCCTCGCCCGCGCCGAACTCGGCTGGCAGGCTGAGCTCGGCATCGATGACATGGTGCGCGATGGCTGGCGCTGGCAAAGTGGCAATCCAGACGGTTACGCGTGAGTAGGGTCGCTCACGTCGCACGCAGCGTCCCCATTCAGGGCGTTGATGGCGATCGCCATGACCTGATTCTGCCGGTACGACTGGCGACCGACAAGCTGTTCGCCGTCTGTCGCGACAACCACGCGATCTGTTCGACGTTCTGAAACTTGACGTCCGTATCAGTCGGTTTGGTATGGAGTCAGCGTTCGGATCCGTTGGCTCTTGTCGTCTGGCCTTGGTCGTCGCCGGCGGCCCATCGGTCGGCCGACTCGGTGTCGGTCTGTCGAGCCTCCACCCACTGCGTCCCCGAGTGGGTGTCCTCTCTCTTCCAGAACGGTGCACGGGTCTTCAGGTAGTCGATCAGGAATTCGCAGGCGCGAAACGCCTCGGTGCGATGTCGGCTGACGACGGCGACCAACACGATCGGTTCCTCGGGCAGCACGCGTCCGACCCGATGGATGATGCGAATGCCATCGATCCGCCAGCGCCCGGCGGCCTCCTCTGCGATCTGTGTTAACGCGCGCTCTGTCATGCCGGGATAGTGCTCTAGCGTCATCGCTGTCACATCCCGGTCTTCGTTGATGTCCCGCATGAGCCCGACGAAAGCGACCAAGGCGCCGATGTCGGTGCGCCCGCGTCGCAACTCGTCCTGCTCCGCCGGGGGGTCGAACGGCGCCTCCTGTACGCGGATGTCGATACGTGGTTTGAGCATGGCGTGTCTGGTGTTGTCTGATCGGTTTCGTCCCGTGCGTTGCGAGATGGGGCAATCTTGGGTCTTGACCAAGCGGCAAACCGCCGCCATAGCTACCCCTTTCGGCGGAAACTTTCAGTCACGACTGCGCTCGGGTGCTGGCCGTGCCCTCCGCCGCAGGCTAGGGACTGGCGCGGACGGCCTCGCAGGTGGGGCGCAAATGATCGGTTCGCACCAAGATAACGCGGGGACCAAGCAGGCTCCGATTCCCGCCCCAACCTGGTGCTTCTGTGACACGGCGAGCTGTTTGTCGCGGTTGCAATCGCCATCACCGAGTGAGCCGGCCGCGTCGTACTTGCCTCGCAGCGGCCGTTATTGATTTTCTCCAAACAGTGGCGCGGGCGCCTCGATGCGAGACGATTTCCAATGCTCCGGATGCGAACCCGACTGGCAGCATGGCCGCGACGAATTCTGGACTGGCTCTGCGAAGGTCGTGCCGACTATCAGGCCTTCCAGCAGCGCAAGGGGACGCGGACGTATCGCGCAAATCGGACCACTTGTGTCTTAATTTGGGCGGGAGCGGCAGCCCTGCTCGCTGTTTGTGGAAGCGCGGGCTGTTTAGTTACGCTCGGGCTAATCGCCACACTCTTATGCTTTGCGATACTCGACCCAGATTGACGTTATTAGCGGGTGGAACGGCGGGCCGCGCATGCGATGGCCAGCGTATCTGAGCGACTTTGCTGCCCCGGAAACCACGCAACTAGCTTATCGTGGATCGGGTGGGCCACAGGAGCGCCGCACCATGAAGATTCGGCGGACCTGATCGCAGGGCTGAACCTGGATTGACGGGCGGAGTCAAATGGGTTGCTGTTTCGCGGGCCATCCTGGACGCACATCAGGCGGAACTCGGAAACGCGGTTTCCGAGCTTCCCCTTACTCTACATGCTCGGGCGCTTGAAGCTGGCGGGCATGTCCCCGCGCAGGAGGGAATGTTGATGAACTTGCGCCGTCCTGAGGCGCACGGGGTTGTCGGGGCTTGACTTCGCTAGACCGAAAAGACGCTGCTCAGCGGCCGAGGGGCCTAGTTCGCTGTGCATAGTTTTGGAGCATTACGCCACGCACGGGCCACGGAATCCTGGCATCATCAACCGAGCCTCGACGCCGGTGCGCGTCGGTTTCAAGGATGGCGTGGAGCTTGCAGAGTCTTTTCGGAGAGACAATGTTAGGCTCCGGCAAGACACGAATTTTTCTCAGCGTCGCCCGGCCAACGCGGCGCAAAGAACGCGACCATTGAGCGAGGTATCCTGAATGTCGATCTTCGAGCGCTACCAGGCCAGATACGAGTCCTCCCGCGAGGAGGACATGAGCCTGGACGAATACCTGGAGCTGTGCAAAGTCGACCCCATGGCCTATGCTGGGGCCGCGGAACGCCTACTCGCCGCTATCGGTGAGCCCGAACTCACCGACACCCATGATGACCCGCGTTTGAGCCGGATCTTCCAGAACAAGGTCATCAAACGCTATCCGGCCTTCGCCGAGTTTTACGGCATGGAGGAGGCCATCGAGCACCTGGTCTCCTACCTGAAGCACGCGGCTCAGGGTCTGGAGGAAAAGAAACAGATCCTGTACCTGCTGGGGCCGGTCGGTGGCGGTAAGTCGTCGCTGGCGGAAAAGCTCAAGGACCTGATGCAGAACGTCCCGTTCTACGCCATCAAGGATTCGCCGGTGTTCGAGTCGCCGTTGAGTCTGTTCTCGCCGGACGAGGACGGGCCGATTCTGGAAGAAGACTACGGCATTCCCAATCGCTACCTGCGCACCATCATGTCGCCCTGGGCGGTCAAACGCTTGCAGGAGTACAACGGCGACATCACCAAGTTTCGCGTGGTCAAGCTGTATCCGTCCATTCTCGAACAGGTCGCCATCGCCAAGACCGAGCCTGGTGACGAGAACAACCAAGACATCTCGTCACTGGTCGGCAAGGTCGACATCCGACAGCTTGAGCACTACGCTCAGAACGATGCCGACGCCTACAGTTACTCCGGCGCTCTGTGCCGGGCTAACCAGGGCGTGATGGAATTCGTCGAGATGTTCAAGGCGCCCATCAAGGTGCTGCATCCGCTGCTGACGGCCACCCAGGAAGGCAACTACAACGCGACCGAGGGCCTGTCCGCGATCCCGTTCCAGGGCATCATCCTGGCGCACAGCAACGAGTCGGAATGGCAGTCATTCCGCAACAACAAGAACAACGAGGCGTTCCTCGACCGCGTCTTCATCGTCAAGGTGCCGTATTGCATGCGTGTCACCGAGGAAAAGCACATCTATGACAAGCTGCTACGCAACAGCTCGTTGAACAAGGCACCGTGCGCACCGGGCACGCTTGAAATGATGGCGCAGTTCTCGGTGCTGACGCGGATGAAGGAGCCGGAGAACTCCAGCATCTTCTCCAAAATGCGCGTCTACGACGGCGAAAATCTGAAGGACACCGACCCAAAGGCCAAATCGGTCCAGGAGTACCGAGACTACGCCGGCGTTGACGAGGGCATGTCGGGCATTTCTACGCGTTTCGCGTTCAAGATCCTGTCGCAGGTGTTCAATTTCGACCACACCGAGGTTGCCGCTAACCCTGTTCACCTGCTCTACATCCTAGAAAAGCAGATCATCCGCGAACATCTGCCGCAAGAGGTGCAGGATCGCTACTTGGCCTTCCTGAAGCAGTACCTGGCACCGCGCTATGCGGAGTTTATCGGCAAGGAATTGCAGACGGCCTACCTTGAGTCCTACGCGGAGTACGGGCAAAACATCTTCGACCGTTACGTCACCTATGCGGACTATTGGATTCAGGATCAGGAATACCGCGATCCGGACACCGGCGAGATGATGCATCGTGGTGGATTGAACGAGGAGCTGGAAAAGATCGAAAAGCCCGCCGGCATCTCCAACCCCAAGGACTTCCGGAACGAGATCGTCAACTTCGTGCTGCGTGCCCGCGCCAACAACAACGGTGCCAATCCGCGCTGGACCAGCTATGAGAAGCTGCGCGTGGTCATCGAGAAGAAGATGTTCTCGAACACCGAGGAGCTGTTACCGGTCATCTCCTTCAACGCCAAGTCGTCCGCTGACGACAAGAAAAAGCATGAGCAGTTTGTCGATCGCATGGTCGAGAAGGGCTATACGCCGAAACAGGTGCGCCTGCTGTCAGAGTGGTACTTGCGGGTGCGCAAGTCGCAGTAAGGCTCCAGCGCCGAGGTCCCAAGAGGTCGAGCTTGGGGGCACCCGGAGCGGCTGCCGTGGGGCCCTTCGGTGCCGGCACTCGCTGTGCATCAGCCGATATCGACAACGTCGCCAGAGTTCTGGTGTGAGCACGCCGCTGACGGAGTACCGCTAGCCCTTTATGTCTCATTTCATCGACCGCCGTATCAGCTCCAAGAACAAGAGCACCGTTAACCGGCAGCGCTTTCTCAAGCGCTATAAGTCGCAGCTTAAGCGCGCGGTGTCGGATGCTGTCAACCGGCGCAGCATCACCGATATCGACGGCGGCGAGCAGGTCGGCATTCCATCTAAGGACATCTCCGAGCCCGTGTTCCATCACGGACCCGGCGGCAGCCGTGACATGATCCATCCCGGCAACAAGGAGTTCGAGGCCGGCGATCGCGTGCAGCGACCCGAGGGCGGCGGCGGTGGCGGGTCCGGCCAGGGAAAGGCGGGTAAGGGCGGCAAGGGCGAAGACGACTTCGTCTTCCAGTTGTCGCGGGAAGAGTTCCTCGACTTGCTGTTCGACGACCTCGAACTGCCCAACCTGGTGCGCAATCAGCTGATCGGTACAACCGAGTTCAAAAGCGTGCGAGCCGGCTACAGTACGGAGGGTGCGCCCAGCAACATCGATGTGGTGCGTTCGCTTAAGGGTGCCATCGCCCGGCGCACCGCGTTGGGCGCGCCCTACCGCGGCCGCATTCGCGCGCTTGAGCAGGAACTTGCGGAGCTGGCGGCGGCGGGCGTGGCGGAGACCGATGGCCGCATTGTAGCCCTGCGCGAAGAAATCGACCGGCTGAAGACGCGTCTCGCTGCGTTGCCGTTCATCGATACGTTCGACCTACGCTATCAGTCCTTTACCAAGCTGCCGGAGCCCACCAGCAAGGCGGTGATGGTGTGCATCATGGACGTCTCCGGCTCCATGGACCAGGTGCGCAAGAATCTGGCCAAGCGCTTCTTCATCCTGCTGTATCTCTTCCTGCAGCGCAATTACGACAAGATCGACGTCGTCTTCATCCGCCACCACACCATCGCCCAGGAGGTGGACGAGCAGGAGTTCTTCTACTCCCGTGAAACCGGCGGTACCGTGGTCTCCAGCGCGTTGAACCTGGCCTACGACGTCATCTCCGAACGCTACGACTCCGACACCTGGAACATCTACGCCGCCCAGGCTTCCGATGGCGACAACTGGGATTCTGATTCCACCATTTGCCGCGAGCTGCTGATCAACAAGCTGATGCCGCTGATGCGGTACTACGCCTATGTCGAGATTACGCCGCGGCAGCACCAGAGCCTTTGGTTTGCCTACCAGGACGTGAAGGCGGCGCATCCGCACTTCGCGATGGAGGAGATTGGTGGCGCCGACGACATCTATCCGGTATTCCGCGAGTTGTTTAAGCGGCAGGACGCCTAACAACTTGTACACCGATACGTGCAACTCGGGCCTTGCCCTGCGTATGACCGGAAACGGCTCCGATGGCAGCGGCAACGCGTGACAGGCATTCAGGTCAGTTCCACTCAACAGCCCATGGCAAAAAGAAACCTTATCTCCGATTCCTCCGAATGGAGCTTTCCGCTGCTGAAGCGCTTCGACAAGGAGATCGGTCGCATCGCCCACGAGGAGTTCGGTCTCGACACCTACGCGAATCAGATCGAGGTGATCTCTTCCGAGCAGATGATCGACGCCTATTCGTCAGTCGGCCTGCCGATCAACTACCACCACTGGTCGTTTGGCAAACAGTTCGTCGCCACTGAGCAGACCTACCGACGCGGACAGATGGGGCTCGCCTACGAGATCGTCATCAACTCCGATCCCTGTATCGCCTACCTGATGGAGGAGAACACGCTGCCGATGCAGGCGCTGGTGATAGCGCATGCCTGCTACGGCCACAACAGCTTCTTCAAGGGCAACTATTTGTTCCGGTCCTGGACAAGTGCCGACGCCATCATTGACTATCTGGTCTTTGCCCGCGCCTACATCGCCGAGTGCGAAGAGCGGCACGGGTATCAGGAAGTCGAGTTGCTGCTCGACTCCTGCCATGCGTTGATGAACTACGGGGTCGACCGCTACAAGCGCCCGTCGCCGCTGTCGCTGGCCGAGGAGAAAAAGCGCCAGCACGAACGTGAGGAGTACCTGCAATTCCAGGTCAACGACCTGTGGCGGACCTTGCCGGTGGATCAAGGCGCTGGGCGGACTTCCCAAGGCGAGCGTCGCTTCCCGGAAGAGCCGCAGGAAAATCTGCTCTACTTCATCGAGAAGAACGCGCCGCTGCTGGAGCCCTGGCAGCGTGAGATCGTGCGCATCGTGCGCAAGGTGGGTCAGTACTTCTATCCCCAGCGGCAGACACAGGTCATGAATGAGGGATGGGCGACGTTCTGGCATTACACCTTGCTGAACCGCCTGTATGATGACGGCTTTGTCAACGACGGGTTCATGATGGAGGTGCTACAGTCGCACACCAACGTCGTGTTTCAGCCGAGCTTCGACCTGCCTTACTACAACGGCATCAACCCCTATGCGCTTGGCTTTGCGATGATGCGCGACATTCGCCGCATCTGCGAAGAGCCCACCGATGAAGATCGCTACTGGTTTCCGGACATCGCCGGGCAAGATTGGCGCAAGACGCTCGATTTTGCGATGCGCAATTTCAAGGATGAGAGCTTCATTGCGCAATTCCTCTCGCCCCAGCTCATGCGCGATTTTCGACTCTTCGGCGTTCGCGACGACGATCGCGAAGACACCCTGGAAATCACCGCCATCCATGACGAGGCCGGCTATCGGAACCTGCGTCAGCAATTGGCTGAGCAATACAATCTTGGCAGTCGCGAACCCAATATTCAGGTCTACAATATCGACTTGCGCGGCGATCGTTCTATGACCTTGCGGCACTACCGCCACAACCGGCGTCCCCTTGGCGACTCCGCAGACGAGATGCTGTTACATATTCGTCGTCTCTGGGGTTTCGACGTACGGCTGGAGTCGGTTGACGAAGAGGGCCGAGTGCAATTGATTGGCGAAGCTTGAGTTTGCGCCCATAATTGTGCGTTCGGCGGCAATCGGAAGCTCGCAACTTTGGCGTAGGCTCGTGGTTGCCACCGAACGTTTCTGACAGGTCTGATCAGTTTACAAACCCAAACAGTCCCACCTCCAGACGCATCCGCGTTGGCCGAGGCCGCGGGACATCCACTGACCTCCCGAGGCTCCGACGTGATGCGCCGCTTCCCCCTTGTACCGATATCGACGCCCGCATGGGTGCTGGGCCTGCTGTTGCCCATCGCAATGGTTTTTTCCCTGCCGGCGGCATCGGAGACCCTGCAGCAACAAGCCGACGCGCTGCGCGACCGAGAGGAGCCGTCTATCGCCGACGTGCCGTTGTTCTCCGGCCGTTTCTTGGCGGAGTTCTACGCCGAGCGCGAATACACCCATGCCTGGGACGACGCCCGTGCACGTGCGCTGCTGGGGCTGGCGCGGTCGAGCCGTGCAGACGGCTTCGACCCCGAGGACTTCCACGCGGACGCCATCGCCCAGGTCCTCGACAGCGATCAGCTTCGCGCTGACTCGGAGGCAAGCCGCGCCGCCGCGGACATCCTGCTGAGCGACGCCTTGCTGCGCTATGTCCACCATTTCCGTTTCGGCAAATACAATCCGCGCATGGTCAATTCCGGCCAAATCTTCGTCGACAAGGCCGACGCGGAGTTGCTCAAGGCGGACCTGGAAAGGGTTTTGGCGGCGCCGGACCTAGCCGCCGAGATCTCCGCACTGGTGCCGGATGCACCCTTTTACCGCAATTTGAAACTCGGCTATCAGCGCTACCTCGCGATCGCCGACCGCGGCGGTTGGAGTGACATTCCCGCCGGGGCGAACTTGTCCATCGGCAGCAAGAGCCCACGGGTGGCGTTGGTTCGCCAGCACCTGGAGGTTATCGATGGCTATCAGCCTTCGGCGATGGCCGATCCTGAGTCCTTCGATGAGGGCTTGGCAGCCGCCGTGAAGGGCTTTCAAAAACGTTCAGGCCTGGGCGCCGACGGTGTAGTGGGGCCAGCCACGCTGCGCGCGCTGAATCAACCCTTGGACGACAGGCTGTTGACCATTCGCGCCAATCTGGAGCGGATGCGCTGGCTCTACAACGATCTGCCCGCCGATTACCTGCTCGTCGACATCACGGCATATCGGCTCCAACTGCTACGCAATCACGAGGAGGTCTGGACGACACCGGTGGTCATCGGCACCACCGACGCCCAGACGCCAATGTTCCGCGACGAGATGGAACATATCGTTTTCAACCCAACCTGGTCCGTGCCGGTATCGATCCAGAAAAAGATGGGCGGCGTTTCCAGCCGCTATCAGGTGGTTGACCGTCGAACCGGGCGCAAAGTGTCGGGTGTCGACACCAGCAACTACAAGCGGTACCGCATCGTACAGCCCGCTGGTCCGTCGAACGCGCTCGGGCGGGTGAAGTTCATGTTTCCGAACGGCCATGCCATCTATCTACATGACACGCCCTCGCGGCACCTGTTCTCTCGCCGAGAACGCGCCTATAGTCACGGCTGTATTCGGGTCAAGGATCCTTTAACCCTGGCCCAGCAAGTGCTGAACAAGCCGAATTGGGACCAATCCGAGATCAACCGCGTGGTCAAGCGCGGCAAGACCCGGTACGTGCATCTCGACGACCACCTACCGGTACTGCTGTACTACCTGACCGCCGTCGCCGACGACCAGGGACGGGTCGGGTTCAGGCGTGATGTCTACAACCGCGACAGGCGCCTGCTCGCCGTGCTCGATAAGCCCGCACACGGCGACCGCATCGCCTTCCTTGAGCCCGAACCTGAACCAGAGCTGGAGCCAGCGACAAAGCCGGAACCGGCATCGGAATCAGAGTCCGTCGCTGAGCACCCGACTGAAGCTGCGACCGGGGTCCTTGCCGAGGGCAATGGCAGCCCAAATTCAGAATCGAATGCTGAACCTACACCGAGCGCGACCGCAACGGCGGCGTCCGTCGACGTATCGATCTCTCCCCTGTCCATGTCGATTTCCCCAGAGTTGCAACGGGGTGCCGCGGGCGGCTCTTTGAGCCCCTCGGTGGCCACCGACCGTGAGTTGTCCGACGAGAAGCTAGAACTCGCGCCAGCGCTGCTGCCGGGGCTATCCGAGACATCGACTTTGGATTCGCGCCCAGGGGATGTTGGCGGAACTGAGACGGTCCTGCTATTGCCCCTCGAGACGGTGACCACCGGATCTGATCGGCAGACTCCGGCGCCGAGGCTGCTGTCGCAATAGCGTTAGTCGATGCGGTAAACTTCGATGACTGCGTAGTGTGGGTCATCGTCGCCCTGGTCGTAGACGAAAATCAGCGGTTCCATGGCCGCGGCGATGGTCTCATTTTGATCGGCGCAGACCGCCCCTAAACGCACCGAGCCGCGGGGTGCCCACTGCCAGTTGCCCGGCTTGGACATCCGCACATCCAGATACCAAGCGTCCTTGTGGCCCTTCTGTGGGCCGTCCCAATGCTCGTCCTTGTCGCGCTGGTTGCCCTGCCAAAGATCCACCGCTTGGCCGACGCGATAGCCGTGGGACCAGACCTTTTTGAACTCCTTAGGTGCCTTGTCATCGCCGCAGAGTTTGGTGAACTTGGGCGTAGTGCTGCTTCGGGAGACGATGCCGACCATGGCCAAGTCCGTCTTTGCGTCCTTGACTAGGCCTTTGTTCTCGGCCAGCTTCACCAACACCGGCTCGCCCGCCAGCTCAAGCAGCTTTGGCCACTGATCGGCGCTTGCCGAGAACTTGAATGGCGTGTCTCCTGCAAAACAGCTGGACTCCACGGACTTCTCGGCGCTGCTAATCCAACCCTCGTTGTCGCCCTTGAAGGAGGTCTTCACCAGATCGCAACTCAGTAGACGCACCACCGGCGCCGAGCCGGCGATTGCGCCGCCGACGCCGTCAAAGGTGCCGGCGAGGGGGTTCACAGCGGCGGTCAGAAACAGAATGGAACTCAGTGTCGTCGACCATTTCATGATGGATTCTCCGGTTTGCGTTGCAGCGCCGTCGCACGCGGATGGGGCGCTCGTCGGATGATCGCGAGGATCGCGACCGCGTTATTGTCGCATGCTGCTGCCGCTTGCTGTATCTCAGCGGATTGTCTCAGAACGATTCCTACCAACACCTCCGGATGCGTCCACAGCCGAAAATAGCTGGCGGTGCCCGCAAGTTCAAACTCCTTCGGGTCGCACGATAGTCCTGTCCGCGGCAACCGATCAGCAGCCGACCTCGATTGCCGGGGTGCTTGATGTCGGGATTCGGCCGACGCTGTACCGCCAGCATCGCACTCCGTATTCCTCGGAAGCGGCTTGGCGAATGCGAACGCAAGCTGTTATAAGCTGCACTGACCGATCCCGAAGGCAGGAGCGTATACGGAATGTCCTACGACCGAACGCTGTCCGGCCCGGCATCCATCCTCCGGCAACTCTGGCAGGCATCGAAGCTGTTGCCCTTGCTGCTGGTCGCAGCGCTCGCTTCGACGGTAGTTCACGCGCAGACCGCGACGTTCACGCTCCAGGACAGCACCAACCTGACGCCCGGAACCTATCAGATCTACGTCACCGGGTACTCGACCGCGGGACCCTACGTGCTGCAGTCCGACGGGTCCTGGGGAGCGCCCGCCGCGCCAACGCCTCCGGCCACGACGGCGACGCTACCCTGCTACCGCTTCCCGCAGGAAATCTCGCAAGTCCAGATCACCGGTGCGCTGGACTCGATCAGCGCGCGCGTCTATTACTTCGTCGTCACCGATACCACCCGGTCTGTTCAACGTGCCGAACGTGTTTACCTACACGTCAGCCGCCGACCTCAATCTCGCGACACCGTCAGCGTCGCTCGTCACAGACAAGTCCATTCCCGCGTGGGCGTTTTCCGAGATCGGCGCCAGCTCGACCAGGGGCACCACGGATCTCTCGCAGGTCGATTTCCTCGCCTTTCCGATGAGTACCACCGCGACTGTGTCGGCGGTCCCCTCCGCACCGCCCAAACCGCCCGACAACCCGCCTGTGATCGGGAATCCGGTCGGCGCGGCGGACAACCCGGGCGACGTCGTCAATCACCTGAGCATGCGCGACAATTACTCGGCGTTCATCAATGGGCTTGCACAGGCCGGCAACGGCAATAAGCCCTGCAGCACGGACCCCACTCCCGTAGTGTGCGCCTACCTCGATCTCTTGCAGGGCATCTCAACGACCGGCAGCGCGGTGCCCCAGTACGTCATTCAGAATCCCGGCGGCTTTCTCGGCGCGAACACTGCGGCCACGCAGGCCAGCCGGCTCAACACGGTCTTCGACGGCGTGATCGACACGCTGTGGGCGACGACCGGCGCGCCGACGCTGACCATCGACACGGGCGGCACACTCGCCGGCGTCCCGCAGGATACGTTCACGAGTTCCATCGTGACGCTCACCTATCCCGGATCGAGTCCGCCGTTCTCGATCGCGGCGATGAAGTTCACCGGTGCGTCAACAGGATATGTCGCCTACGTCTTCAGCCCGAAGGGCTTCGAGACCGGCTGCAAGCTTGGCGCGATCCCCACCGACTGTCCGATCCCGGCATCGAGTGGCTATCAGGTATTCGGGGGCGCAGGGGCGCTCGGAACGCCGTCGGCCGCCACCTACAACAACTTCGCGAGTTCCTTGCCGCTGGCGACGACGAAATACGGGAGCGTCGGTTATATCAACGTCGTCGGCCGGCTGGCATTCCTCATTTCCGCCGCCATGAATCGCGGCGTCGCGCTGGTGACCTGCAGCCAGACATACACCTGGCAATGCTGGCAGGATGAGACCTACTGGTATCCCACAAAGACGACCGCTTCGGACCCGACGTCGATCTTTCCGGATATCACGCAGAACCTGTTCTCGCAGTGGATGCACATTGCGACCATTGGCGGCACGCCGATGTTCAAGCGACCGCCGGGTGCCGTGAAATCCGCCAGTGGTACGGCAGGGACCGGCAGGATCATGGGCATGGCCTACGGTTTTGCCGACGATGAAGACCCTACGCCCTCGGCAACGACCCCGGCACAGCCAACAGTGCCGTCGAAGATGGACCAGACCATCTTGTACGGCGGCGCTGGCCCCTACACCATCACCTTCGGGCCCTGGGTTGCTGCGGCCGCGACGCCGACGCTATCGGTGGTAAATGCCGGCGGCGGCACCGTCACCAGCACGCCGTCGGGCATTAGCTGCGGCTCGACCTGCAGCGCGGCGTTCGCGGCCAACTCATCGGTCATGCTGAGTGCCGTTTCGGCCGCCGGCTGGTCGTTCGCCGGCTGGTCGGGCGCGTGTTCGGGCGCGGCTTCGCCATGCACGGTGACCATGTCCGAGGCGCGCAACGTCGGCGCAGCGTTCGTCGACAACGCGCATTTCTCCCTGACCGTCACCGGCGGCAACGGCGGCATTGTGACCAGCACGCCAGGCGGCATCGACTGCGGGACGCGCTGCACCGCCGGCTTCGCCGCCGGCACGACGGTGAACGCGATCGCCCGGCCCAACTCCGGATACCGGTTCGCTGGCTGGACCGGCGCCTGCACCGGTACCCGCACCTGCGACCTGACGATGAACGCGAACAAGGCCGTGCAGGCCAGTTTCGCCGCGGTTGCGCCGGGACATCACACGTTGACCGTACACGACAACGGCGACGGCACGATCACAAGCCTGCCGCCCGGAATCAACTGCGGCCACACCTGCAGCGCTGCCTTCGTTGCGGGAGCGGAAGTCACGCTGACACCAACGCCCGCCCCTGGTCAACGCTTCGCTGGCTGGAGCGGCGCCTGTACCGGCGTGGGCGCCTGCACCGTGTGGATGGGCAACGTCGAGCATGTCGCCGGGACCTTCGTACCGGATGCGCCGCCTCGTCCCATCCCGGCGCTGTCGCAATGGGCGCTGCTGCTGTTGGGACTGCTGATCGCGGGCGTTGTCTTCCAGCGCCTGCGAGTCAAACCTTCTCGGCGGGTCGGAATGCTCTGACGCCCGGAAAAGCTGTGCTTCAGCAGCGCAGTCACGGCCGCTGCTTCCAGGCGACGCGCTGGTTGAACGTGAAGGCCGCGGCGGGCGGTAGCAGCGGATCGGCGGGGGATCGATCGTGCTCGGCATCGGTAGCTTCCCACAGCAGCGGGCCGCGGGCGGGTGGGGCCCTTGCCTAATCTTGTCGGCATCCAGCCAGAGTGAGGGGCGAATCTTAGAACTCTGCAACCAAATGGAGTTGTAGGAAAAATCCCACGTTCGGGAATCCGCGATGAAACATCAAACCTAAAAGAGGTAGCGTGACTATGAAGAAGAAAAAGATCCGGAATAAGATCCCGAAAGGCAAGATTCGCTATGCGTTTGCTGTATCGACAGACGCCGAGGGGAACCCCGCGTTGTACGCGGTAAGGCAGCGTTACTCGGGGAAAAAAGAGCGGTATGTCAACGACGTGAAGGGGAAAGAGAAGCATGGGCCTGTTGCAAGAACAGTGACGTTGCAGGAGGCCAGCGGAATATTGGCAGCCGGGTTGGAGAGTGAGTGGTCGGGGAACGGCTGAATTTCTGGACCAGCCCGAGTCTGACTTTGAGGTTGAACAGCGCCTTTCTTGGTAAACGCGATCACCTCCGACGACCGCAAGGACTGGACGGAGAAATTCCACCAGGACTTCGGCGCCTACGACTTCCAAGAATTAGGTGGATTCGACGCCTGGTTTTCGAGCGTCAAAGGATCTGCCCCCACTCCCGACTGGCGCATCGTGACGGCGGTCGTCCTCGCGCTCTATCCCACGGTGATGCTGTGGACGCTTTACGTGGCGCCGCATCTGGCCTCGTTCCCGTTCGCGGCATCGATGCTCATCGGCAACATCGCCAGCGTCAGCATCCTGCAATGGGTTCTGATGCCCGCCGTGACGCGAGCCCTTTCGTTCTGGCTGCAACCGACGCGCAGCGTGGGACTGGCCGTCACGATCGCGGGATTCGTCGTCATCGCGGGACTGCTCGCCGCGATGGTCTGGGTATTCGAAACGATCGGATAGTGCGCCGCCGATTCGTTGGTCGCACCTACGGCGCGAAAACTGAATAGGAAGCTTGCAGATGGCTGGCGGCAATTGTGCGATCCGCGGTGCGTTCTTCGATTTCGTCGACGATCCGTGGCGGCATACCGGAAAGGAGCAGGAGGCATCGCGTTTCTTCGCCGACGGGATGCTCGTCGTCAAGGACGGAATCGTTGCGGACTTCGGTCCGTATGAGGAGGTCTCGAAACGCCATCCCGGCGTTGACGTGACCCACATCAAGGACCGGCTGATCATGCCGGGATTCATCGATGGCCACATCCACTTCCCGCAGATTCGCGTGCTCGGTGCCTATGGGCATCAGCTTCTCGATTGGCTGCAAACCTGGATCTTCCCCGAAGAGACCAAGTACCGCGACCGGGACTACGCCACCGAAGCCGCGCAGAAATTTTTTCGAGCGCTGCTTGCCGGCGGAACGACGACCTGCCAGGCCTTCACGACGAGTTTCCCCGTGACGACCGAGGTCTTCTTCGACGAGGCAGCCAAGCGGAACATGCGCGTGATCGCCGGCCTCACCGGTATCGACCGGTTTGCGCCCGATGATTACATCATCAGCGCCGACGACTTTTACAAGCACTCCAAGGCGTTGATCGAAAAGTACCATCGCAAGGGGCGGAACCTCTACGCGATCACGCCGCGCTTCGCCGTCGGCTGCACCGAGGCGATGATGGATCGCTGCGGTCAACTCAAGAGAGAGCACAGCGATCTCTGGATCAACACGCACATTTCCGAAAACCCGACGGAAGTCCGTCAGGCGAAAGAGTACTATCCCGACTGCCGCGACTACACCGAGGTTCACGAAAAGCACGGCCTGCTCGGACCGAAATTCACTGCGGGCCACGGCGTCTGGCTTAACAACGACGAATTTCGACGGTTCTCGAAGGCGGGCGCCGCGGTTTGCTTTTGTCCGTTGTCCAACCTCTTTCTCGGCAGCGGCCTGTTCCGCATCGGCCGCGCGACCGACCCCGAGCACCGCGTCCGCCTCTCGCTTGGATGCGACATGGGCGGCGGTAACGCGATCTCGATGATCCGCGTCCTCGAAGAGGCCTACAAGGTCGGCATGTGCAATAACACGATGCTCGACGGCTCCGTCAATCCCCGCGAACAGGACGAGGCCGAAGCGGAACGCAACAAGCTGTCTTCCTACCGGGCCTTCTACCTCGCCACCCTCGGCGGCGCCCAGTCGCTGTATCTCGACGACGTCTTGGGCAACTTCGACAAGGGCAAAGAAGCGGACTTCGTCGCGATCGATTGGACCGCCGGTCAGGACGCCATGGCGTGGCATCAGTCGCTCGCCGCCGAGTCGGGTCCCAAGACGATGGAGGAGGCCGCCCAGCTCCTGTTCGGCGTCATGGCGTGCGGCGACGACCGCAACATCGATGAAACCTGGATCGCCGGTACGCGGCTCTATAAGAAGGGTGAGCCGGATTCGATATGACTGTCTTCATCCCAGGAATCAACCGCGTTCTTGGAGACTCGCATCGCCTTGGCGCTGCAGTCGTAGGGAATCGGCGTCGTCGGGCTCGACGTTGCGAGCCCCCGCATCGATCGGCCGTGGACCGTGCATGTCGGTGACGTCTGCGACGCTGACCTGGTCCGCCGAAGCATGGTCGACGCGAAGGACACCGCATGGTCGATGACCCTGAGAGCCACCGACTCTAGCGGTTCATGGGTCAACGCATGCGGATGGCCGAGGTGATCGTGGAGGTGCGTAATCGGGCACCCTGTGCCGTCGTCCGCGTCGTCTACGAGATGCTCGGGTTCGATGCCGAAGGACACCTGGACCGCGCCACGTTCATACGCCAGAATGCGGCGCTGGCGGAACTGGCCATCGATCCACTGATCCCTAGGTTGGAGGAAGAGGAAAAGGCCGTGGTGGTTGACGCCGGTAGCCGCCTCGTCGAACGAGGAGCAATCTGGCATCCGTCCGCGGCGCTGGAGCAGGAGATTCTGCGCGCTGCGCTCGACGAGACGCCGTGCAAGCGGCTCTAGCGCACTCGCGCTAAGACGTTAAACCTAAATCCGGCAGTTGCTCCGCGCGTAACGGGCGAAACTATTCTCCCAGTCAACGCCTTCCGTGCGACTGAAGACGCACCTACCGAGAGCGAAATCCATTGATCTGCAAGGCTATCGATGTGAACTGCCGTATTTTGTTTAAAGCGAGCCTTACGACCCCGGACTATGAATTGAGTATGTATTCCATTTTTGAACTGCCCTGAGAAATGACGACTTCCCAGCGGTGGCCCTCTATTTCCCGAATCAACAGCATCACGTCGTCTTTAGCCCTACCCCAGACGACGACCGAGGTAAGGTAATCCAGGTCCGCTCCCAGAAAACTGAACATCAGTTTGCTCCAGGCTCCCAGATTCAGGCCATCATGAAGGGGCTCGCCCAAGTGTTTGACCAGTTCCTTGCTTTGCTCATTAGCGATTCCGTAGATCTCGCTTCGGGTAGGGCGTTTGAAGATGATTTCCTGCTCGACCAACCGACCCTGCTCGCAGTGATAAACGACAGTGACCTCGGCCCCTCCCTCAGTCCCCCGGTACTGCCTGATACCCTTCGGGCCTTGCACGGCCACCTCCACGGATCCTAACCGCTCTTCAACCTGCGCGATCCGATCGCAAGGAAACCCAGGATGAATATCCGCCAACCGCTGTCCCGCACATACCGTCGCGGCCAGCAGGGACGCGAGCAAAAATGCAACGATCTTCTTCATGGAACTGTCAGCCGTGGAAAGGGTTAGGAAAGCCAGACTCAAGGATGGTCGGCGTCGGGAGGTCAGCAACCCGTGCTGGGTCACGAGGCCAGATCTTGTGGCCCCGCGGCCAACCGCAACTCGAATACTGCGCCTGACGCCAAGAAATGGACATGCACGTCCAGCTGCAACTCGATTCGGAGCTTCTTCATCGCCATTCCTTGGCCGCCGGTATAGGCGATATCTCGTCTGATATCGCTTGCATCCTTTTCTACGAAGCGCCTGATTATCCAATCGACGAGTCGCGAGGAAAAATCATCGCCATACTCTTCTCCCAAATACGATTTCTTGGGTTTAGTGATCTTTGCCCCGTACCCATTGTCGACCACCGCAAGGATCATTTTGTCGTCCATCTGGTCCGTGAATAAGATGACCTTTACTCCGGGAAACCTGGTTTCGAATTTTCGCTGCAAAAATGCGGCATGAGAAAAGCTGTCAATCGCGTTCTGTAATGCATCTTTGACAACGCCGCTTATTGTTTGGCTGTCACCTGCCGTTGCACCAAGCTCGGTGATTAGTTCATCGTAGGCTTGTGGGAACACCACCTGATCAGAAAGCGATTCACTCTGCTCAACTTTGGTCAAATTATGCCATTCAGAAAATGCAGGGTCGTTAAATAGCAAAGAAAACTGGTTTATGATAGTTATGTTCTTCTTTTTTGTGCCCTTGCTTTTCAGGAATATCTTAAATAAATGATTGAGTTCGGCTAACGTGAGATCTTTCTTTTCTCTCGGCTCCTCGATGAAGAAATCTTCCATTTGGAGAATTACGGGTCCTTCCTTGAGTGATTTTCCCGTTGTCGAACTCTCTCCGACGATATTTTTCATCATAGCGCTATTGCTCTAGTTCGTCATAAAATTCGACATCGGTCATTCCATTGATGACTCGTAGTAGAGACTCAGCGCGGTAGCGGAGCGGGATCATCTCGCCCTTCGTGCTGGTATAGACGCCGATCCAAGGAACATTTCCGCTGAACACCACGTCATGGTGCTTGCTGTCCCCCACATTGGACCACAGTGTGTCGTGCCTCGTCAGGGGAGTATGGCCGACGAGCAACTCCGCTTTTCCACCAAGCTTGAGGGAATTCCGGAAGCGCTTTACATCCCCCTTGGTATAACCCGCCGGCCGGTGGGGTCGACTCAATCTGTTGCTGGTGATCTCTTCGATGAGACGGGGGTACTTACAAATGTTGATCAGCATATCCATGTCCATCTTCCCCGTTGGTGGTGCGGCATGGCATGCCGCGTAGGTATTGGACAGGACGACAAAGGGCAGCAGTTCGTAAAATCTATCCATCGCCTCTTTATAGGCATCGCCACGGGCATCGCGTAACGCTTGGGCCCATAGGAGTCCCTGGGGAACCCCGCTCTTGCCGATCTCTTCCGAAAAACTGTCATGGTTTCCGCGGACATAAAATATCCGCTGCGGAAACCAGAGTTTGAGGCGCAGGAGCAGATTCATCATCAAAAGAGAAGTTTCCATCTCTTCCATGCATCCATCTATTTCCGAGTGGACGGCATCGCCGAGAATCACCATGTACGAGGGCATCGCCTTCGTGTGCAATTGGGAATAGGCGCGAGGGCGCCGATGCCGGAAGGTCGAGCATGGTTCGCTGTTGTTCATCCTCCGCGCCGACGATCAGATGATCGCCCGCGGAGATTCGTATAAAACCATTGATTCGGGTCTTAAAGTGCTTCGGGTCCAGCAAGAGAAATGCCGGCCCGTCACCGCCCCGTGCCTCGCCGACAAACTGCTCTCGGAGAAGGCTGAGCGTCTTTTCGCCGAAGGCCACCAAGGAAACTCCATTGGAGCAGTTTTCAATCGGGATTCTGGCGCATTCATTTTTGAGTTGAAATGATTGCGCGAGTGATTTTTCAGGGCAGTGTGCCGGGTTTACGAATGCCGATTTAAGTCGGTGGAAGAACGCTTTTTCAGCTTTAGCGCTGGTTTTCATATTGGATGCGGCTGGAGAGGGTGGATATGGGAAAGACTGAGGTCTTCTGCTTGGCGCGCAACGCAACCCGCACGAATGGCGCTGACAGATCGGAAGTCCAAGCGGCCTTGCGGATTCAGAGACGACGATAGCGCGAGTCTGGTGGGGGTTGTAAGATCGGTCAATACCCTACCACAGGGCTTAGGAAATTCTCCGGCCGTACAAACGGGCACCGAGTGGTGCCAAGGGGCGGGATTCAGCGGCGCTGCGGGAAGACGCAGGACGACGGCGACACCACCGGCTCGCGCAGGGGACGCCGGCTATCAAGAAAAGCGCTGATCGCACTCGAAGTTGGGCTCTGGCTGCCCCAGGAGGTTCTAGTCCGGTATCGGCTCGGGAACATCGGCAGGCCTGCGGTTTGCGGGCGAGGCAATCGGAGACGGACGTGGGGGGCTCACCGATATAGGTAAGAATCCGCTCGACGGGAGCGGCATCGGTGACGAACGCCACGCTCGGCTCGGTGTCCGCTGCTGGCCACATTCCTGCCATTGCCGTTCAGAGAGCCAATGGCAGTTCCGGGTCGCGAGCGGTCGACCCGACCTCTGGGCCGAACCGTCCCATGTCGGTGGCGGGCTCAGCTTCTGAGTCACCGATGGGAGCATTCTGACGGCGTCATCAGCAACAGCGCCGGAGACAGCTATGGAACCCATCGTCAATTTGTTCGTATTGCTCCTGTTTACGTCAGCACTCTGCATCGTGCTCGGTCTGGTCACGTGGGTGCTGGAAGCGGCGCAAGTCCTGTTCGCCGGTCGGCGTCGTCGCGCCTGGCAGCGGGTCGGTCAGCCGCTCCCGCCGCGACGTCAGCGCCCACGTCGGCGCGCCAAGCGCCGACCCTGGCCGGCGGATGCTGAACGACGGGTTGCGAGCGGAGCGCAGGTCGGGACGAGGCTTGTGTTCGGCGCCGTGCCAGATTGGCCGGTTTCGCGACATGACCGCTGTCGATATCGAATAGGATAGGTGGCCAGTACCAATCGACCTGGCAATCCATACGCATGAAGACCCTGCCTCACCTTTTCGACAACAACCGCGCCTGGGCCGCGGCGATCAAGCGCGAGGATTCGAGTTTTTTCTCGCGTCTGGCTCAGCAGCAGTCACCGCGTTACCTATGGATCGGTTGCGCTGACAGCCGGGTGCCCGCAAACGAGATCGTCGGCCTGCCGCCTGGGGAGGTCTTCGTGCACCGCAATATTGCCAACGTGGTCGTGCATACGGATCTCAACTGCCTGTCAGTGATCCAATACGCGGTCGAGGTGCTGCGGGTCGAACACATCATCGTGTGCGGCCATTACGGCTGCGGCGGGGTCAAGGCGGCGCTGGAGTCGCATGATCATGGTCTCATCGACAACTGGCTGCGACACATCCGCGATGTCGGGCGCTTCCATGCCGATGCCCTCGCCAACCTGAGTACTGCGGAGCGCTTGGATCGCCTCTGCGAACTCAACGTCACCGAACAAGTGACCAACGTCTGCAACACCACCGTCGTTAAAAATGCCTGGAAACAGGGTCGCAGACTTGTTGTGCATGGTTGGACCTATAGCCTCGGCGATGGCATCCTGCACCAGCAGGTGCCCGAGATCGACTCGCTGCAGGCGTTGGCCGCGGCCCGCTGCGACGACGTTGGCTGGGTAGTCTCGGCGCCCAGATGACTGATTCGGAATCCGGTCGTTCGCATCGATCACTCAAGTAGATCAATGGATTGCGCCCCCCCCCGGCCAAAGGGTAGGTGCGACTTCAGTCGCACGGGAGGCATTGACTGGGCGAATAAATTCGCCCCACGGCTAGAGCAACTGCCGGGCTTAGGCTGATCCCTGGCCCAATGGGAGGCTCGGCCGGATCGGCGACACATTGGAATCAATAGAGGCGTGTGGTGTCTCCGCCATCGACGGTGAGCACCGCGCCGTTGACGAAACTCGCGGCGTCGGAGCAGAGCCAAGTGACCGCGGCTGCTGTCTCTGATGCTTGCCCGAGGCGATTCATTGCCGAGTACTTCGCGGCAAGCATTCGGTACTTCTCGGTCGCACCGTCGGCAGTGGGATCGACGATCCCCGACACCGTAAAGCCGGGCGCGACGACATTGATTCGCAGGCCCAACTGGCCGTAGTCGATTGCGGCGGTCTTGGATAACCCGATCACGCCGAACTTGCTGGCGCAATAGCCCGCATGTCCTGCATCGCTGGGCTTCAGCCCGTAGATGGATGAAATATTCACGATGGCACCGCGGCCCTGCGCCAACATAGGCGGGATCTCGTGCTTCATGCTGAGCCAAACGCCGGTGAGATTCACGCCAATGACCTGCTCCCACCCCGCTTGCTCGATTTCCGCTATGGGTGTCTTCACCGGGCCGAGGATACCCGCGCTGTTGACCGCGCAATCGAGTCGGCCGAAGCGGTCCATCGTGGCCATCACCATAGCCTCGACCTGGTCATTTTCCGAAACGTCCGTCTTGACAAAAAAGCCATCACTTCCGGCCGCCTCGATTTCGTGCAGCACGGACGCGCTTTGATCTTCGTCGCGGGCGGCAATCACGACCTTGGCCCCTTCCCGCGCCAACTGAATCGCGCAGGCAGCGCCGATGCCACTGCTCCCGCCGGTCACAATCGCCACTTTGCCTTCGAAGGTCTTCATCAGTTCCTCCCGTTCAAGCTTCTCGGTGTGGATTGGTTAGGTTGCGTCGGTCCTTCAGCGTCTTCCTTTCAAACAGACCGCGAGCAATGCCGCTAGGCGTGTTCGGGAACCGGCATCGAGTCCGTTGGGGTCGAAGCGGTTGCGGTAGTGCAAACAAACTGCCTCACGCAGTTCGCGGCCGGTGCTGAACCGTGGCGCGATGCGTTGCGCCCAATCCCATAAGGTTTCGCCGGATCGGCGCGGGAGACCTTGCCGACCGGCGGCCAGTTCGATGGCCGTGAAGACGCCGGAATCGCTGTTGTCCGTACGGGTTGCGAGCTGTTGATGTCGAGCGCCGCGGCGGGCTCGGCGGGCGATGCGCCAGGCGAGGATCAGGATCAGCACCGTCAGGGGCAGCAGCAACCAATTGCGACTGGCGTGATCTTCGTCGCCCGCGCCGGACAAACTGAGCCGCAGCCAGGAGACCCAGTCGCCGATGACAATGGTCCAAGGGCGATCTGCGGCCTCGAGCGCGCCCCAATCCGGCGGGGTTGGGTCGAAGTTGCGCCAGGCGCCGTCGATCCAAACGAGCACCCAGGCGTGGGCATGGCTGTCGCGGCTAATCCAGGCATCCTCCAGCGGGCTGTACTCCTGTACCGACCAGCCGCGGGCATAGCGTGCCGGGATGCCCGCCTTGCGCAGCAGCATGGCCGCGGCGGTGGCGAAGTACTCGCAATGTCCGGCGCGCCCCTGCAGCAGAAAATGGCTCAGTGGGCGTTGGTCGGGTGGTATCCGTGGAAGATTGAGCGTGTACCGAAAATGGGTGTTGAAGTGGCGTTGTAGACGCCGCACTGCCTCCGCCGGCGAGACCTGCGTCAGTTTCAGCTCGGCGGCGACCTGGGTCAGCATTTCGGCCACCGGTCCGACGACGCGCAGATCCACCGCGTCCGGCGGTGCCAAGCTGGGCTCAGGTTCCGACTGAGTGACGGGGTCCGCTGCAATGGGTTGCTGCACGCGATAGCCGAACAGGGACTCACCGCCGGCGGCCCTGAACCGAACGGTGCCGAAGCCGTTTCGGTGTAGTTGGGTTAAGTCGAGGCCAGCAACGGCGACAGCGTCCGACGGCAATGGCAGCAGCCCCTCCGGACGTTGCAGCTGCATCAGGATGCGCAGCTCACGGGTGGGC
This sequence comes from uncultured Gammaproteobacteria bacterium, assembly GCA_963698775.1. Lineage (GTDB taxonomy): Bacteria > Pseudomonadota > Gammaproteobacteria > Chromatiales > Chromatiaceae > Thiohalocapsa. The sequence goes on along the minus strand of CAVOSE010000004.1, from coordinate 78,527 downwards.
GTATTCGATGCTTGAATGATGCCTCGTCCATCCCGTGTCGGTAGCGCCTCGAACGGCGAGCCACTGGTGAACCAGGTGCCGTCTATGTAGCGGTCGTAGCTGGCGGTGCGCAGCAGCTCACCGTCAAAGGTTCCCTGTGGATAGATGCGCAGGCGGATGCGATCGGAGCCCTTGAGCGTGCCCACCTCGCCGATGGCCGTGCTGGCGCGGTAGGGATCGAGGTTAGTGCCGAGCCGGTCATCGATCCAGCCCATCACCAGTCGTTCGACTTCATCATGGCCCCAGCGGAGTGCGGTGCTCAGACCGATCCCGATGAGCGCGGCCAATGCCAGCGCTCCAAGGCGCTGGAGCCAGTGACGCCGACCGGCTGTTGCTCTGGTTGGGCCGGCCCCTGCGGCCTGTCCAGGCAGTGGCGATGAGAATAGCGCCCAGAGTGCGAGCAGCACCAGGGACGGGTAGTACCAGACCGTCTCGGGTGGGATCATCGACGCCGCGATCACGCACAGCAACAGATAGGCCCAGCGAAGATCCAGGGTGTCGTGGCCATGGGGTTTGTCACCGCGCAGGCTGAGGAAGAGGACCGACAGCTCCAGTCCACCGTGGCGGCCATAGAGCTGGACCGCCAGCAGCGGGAACACCAGCGCGGGCAACCATTGGATCAGTAGGATTAGTGCGACGCCCAGCCGCGGCTGGTTCAGATACAGATAGGCGCCGGTCAGGACGATGAGCACGCTGCAGAGGTCCGCGACGCGCTGGCGCTCCTTGAGTTCCAGCTCCCACTGCCAGTGCTTGATGCGGGGCAGTTCGGCGAGGATCGCCAATGGTGCAGCCAACCACCAAATCCCGGTGTTCCAACCCCAGAACAGCAGTGCGCCGGCGAGCAGCCAGGGCGGCATGGACGCCGATGGCGCGGAGGATGGTTCTGCCGCGCTTGGCGTATCGTGATGCGAGAACGGGCGCATCCGCTATTGATGATTCAGCAACACGCGTTACCCCTTCTTTGATGATTGGCCCGCGGTGTCGAATCGAGTGCGCCGCTGCCGAAGTTCCGAGCCCGTTGGAGTGGCCCTCGGCGCCGTTGGAGCGACTTGCAGTCGCGACCATCCCCGTCGCGGAGGTCGCGATTGCAAATCGCTCCCACAGCGGCGGCTGGTCTTGGCATTTTCGCAACGGCGCGCTAGCGGCTGGTTCGTTCGCTCGTGGGTGGGCTCTGGGCACGTCCGCCACCGGCACCGCCGACGCCGCCGGCGGGACGCGCAACGCGGCCGTTCGAGCGGGAGCGTTCGATTACGCCAGCGCTCCACGTGTCCCACTCATTGGCGGGGGCATTGCCCGATTTTTCGCCCTTCTGAGGTGACCCTTGGCGGCTAGGCTGGTTGGGATCGGACGCCGACTGCGGAGGCTGCCGTTGCGCCTCGGAAACACGTCGTTCAGCGGCGGCGCGGTCGGCCTCTGGGGGCGCGGGATCGACCCTGACCGTCTCGATCCGATCTTGCGGCGCGTCGCGTGGTGGCGACGACGAGTAAGTCACGACGCCATCGGCATCGACACTCTTATAAACTTGCTGAGCTGCCACGACCGTCGACCCGCAGAGCAGCGACGACACCAACAGAACGCGGTATCGGTTGAAGTCTGATAAGACAAAGGCGTTGGTTGCGTTCAACACTGAATCTCCGCGCCATTGCCTGAAGGAGTGCCCGGCGTGCGCCGCGGCCAAGCCGAGATGCCGCCGGAACGATGCCGCGTGGGCGATCGCCGTCTCGAATCACCATGCCTGCCGCGGGTTCGAGCCTGCGTTAGGCGATTTCTGTCAAAATTCATACCAGCTGACTTGTCTTGACGCCCGCCTTCCGTGTCGTACCGGCAGTCACATAGCTTGGCCATGCTCCTGCCGGTGCTCCTTGAAGGCGAACCTCAATCCGGCGGCATCTGGTACAAGATTTTCCGGCAATCGCCTTAGAAGGCCCCGGTCGAACCCGCTGTGATGATCGACAACATCTCGCCGTTGATCGTGATCGCGATGGCCTGGAGCTCGGCGGGTAGCTCGTAGGCATTGATGATCATGTCAAGGTTTAGCATCTCCAGCCAGTGTTTGCCTTCATTGTCCTGCACCAGCGCGATACGGCAGGGCATGTAGGCGGCGTAGATGGTGTTGAAGCGCACCATCTTGACGGCGTCCTCAGGTCGGCAGTATTGAAAGATCTCCAGTCGCGGGGACTCGATGCCGCGTGCCTCCAACTCAGCGCCGACGTTTTGATGGCCCACCAGTTTCATGTTGAGCTCGACCGCCTTCGAGTTCATGGCCTCGATGGCGGCGTCCGGGGTGACACCCTCGGCCAGGCTCATCTTGAGCACCGTCTGGCCGATCTCGTACATGTTGACTTCTGGCGGTGCCGCGTCGTCGGCGACGGCACAGGTACCGGCTGCAACGAGCGTTGCCGCGATCAGCAGCGCAGCCGCGGGGCGGGTGGTGTATTTACGCATTGGTGTTGACTCCTCGTATGGACGTCGGGACCGTTGTCCGACGATCAGTCTTTTTCGTCTTTGTCTTCGTTGTCATCCTGGTCTGCCTCCTGGTCGTCCAGGGAGGCGACGAAGGCGAGGATGTCGGTCAGGTCTTCGTCTTCGTAGTCGACGAAGGTCTCGTCTTCCGGGTCGTCGGCGTGGATGCGCTCCTTCGTCTTGAATAGGGCAATTTGGCGTTGCAGGTACTCGTGGTATTGACCACGCAGCGGCGGCGACTCCTTGCGGGATTTTCCCTCGCCCTTGCGGCCATGGCAGGTCTTGCAGTCGCTCTTGTACATGCGCTTGCCACTGCGCGGGTCGCCGTCCTCGGGTCCGGGCACGTCGAGCGTGATATCCAGGTCTGAGATGTAGGCGGCCAGGTTGACCAGGTCTTGCTCTTGGGCCGTCTGCAGGGCGCCGACGACGACCATGGCGTCATAGCCGCGCTCGCCGTTCTGATAGTCGTGCAGTGCGTTCAGCAAATAGTATTCCGGCATGCTGGCGATGCGCGGGTACTTGCCTCCCAGGATGCCCTGGCCGCGTTGGCCATGGCAGAGCGCGCATTGCCGGAACATGACCTCACCGGCGGCGGGGTCCGCCTCATAGTCCTTTTCGTCGTCGTCAGAGGCGGCCAGCAGACCGAGTGGTGCCGCCAGCAGCGCGGCAAGCAGTAAACGCATCAATGGCATGTGTCGCTCCATTTCTCTCTCGCTTTTGGTGACGGTCCGGCGGAGCCGTCGCTTGTTATTGCGCCGGTAACATAGAAGATCGCGCGCATTGCTGCAACCGCGTCCGAGATCATGGGATTTCTCGGAACGTCTAAGGTGTCGTCGACGGCGCTCGCACTGCGCTGGCGGAGCGCAGCGAGTCGATCACCGCGTCGGCAACGGCATTGCCGCTGCTCAGTGCCCAGTGGATGGACGGCGGTGCCGCGTATTCGCCGCACACCCAGAGCCAGTCGCTGACCTGCCGGGGCCGGGCCGGGGCATTGACCGGCGGCGTTTGCGCCGGCAGTGCCGCGGGTAACCGATACACGGCGAGTCGCTGCCAATGCCGTACCTGGTCGCCGTACCAGGTGTTGAGTTGTTTGCGGACGGCGGTTTCCAGGGCATCCGGATTGTGCCCGGCGCCGAAGACGTTGATGCAGACCAACGCGTTGCCCCCGGGGGCATAGGCCGAGGACAGGTTGCTTGGGCACAGCAGGCTGTTGATCGGCCCGTCGCGGTCGCCGTTGCCGTTGAGCACCAGATAGGGGCCGTCGAACGGCGCCCGCGGTGCCGCGAAGTAGAAGCAGGTGGTGCCGCGATTGGGCCTCGGTTGGGCACCGAGCAGCCGCGCCGCCTCGCCGCCGTCGGTGGCGATGACGATGGCGCGGGCGCGCAGGCGCTCACCGTTCTCAAGCACCGCCTGGCCGTCGAGCAGGCGCTCCACGCGACGCTCGCACTGGATGCTGTCGGGGATCAGGCGTCCGGCCAGCTGTTGCGGGATGCGCTCCATGCCGTGGGCCGGCAACGCGGTGTCGCCCAGCGCGAAGGCGCGGAAGACGAACTCGAAGGCGCGGCTGGAGACGGCCAGGTCGGGGTCGAAGAAGACACCGGCGAAAAAGGGCCGGAAGAAGCGATCGATGATGCGCTGGGAAAACCCAAGTGCCTGCAGGTAGTCGAGCGCGGTCGTTTCCGGGCGGGCGTACAGGGCCGCCAGGTCGCCCTTCAACGCCTGCTGGCGCAGCTTGAGCAGTTTCAGCTTGTCGCCGAGGCTGCCGACCGGAGAGGTCAGCATCTCCGGCATCCGCTCCGGATGCCGCCAGACATCGCTGACGCGATGAAACCGCTGGTCGATGCGCACCGTGGCGCCGGGGTAGAACGGGCGTAGGTCCAGCGCATCGTAGTCGAGCAGGTGATGGGCCTCCGGGTACCAGGTCTGCAACACCTGGAAGCCGCGGTCGAGCAGGAAGCCGTCGCGCTCGTCGGTGGCGATGCGCCCGCCGGGGCGGTCCCCCGCCTCGATGATGTGCGGCCGCAGTCCGGCCTGTTGCAGACGCAGCGCGCAAGCCAACCCGGAGAGGCCGGCGCCGATGACTATGACGTCTGGGTGCAAGATGATGCTCCTCTTGGCATGCGGAGGACGTTAGGACGCGTGCAGTCGCGCGCCTGGCTTGGCGGTCGGCGACTGGTCACATGAGCTGTTGCCGCAACGACTCCGCGCGTTCGCGAATGGCCGCCAGTTTTGGCGCCTCCAAGCGTTGCAGGTTGCGCCACATCAGCGCCGTGCGCGGATGCGACGCAAACCGCGCGCGATGCCGGTCCAGGAAGTCCCAGAAGAGGGTCGTGAACGGGCAGGCGGTGTCGCCGACGGACAACTTGGGATCATACCGGCACTGACTGCAATAGTTACCCATGCGCTGAATGTAGGCACCGCTGGCGGCGTAGGGTTTGCTTGCCAGCAGACCACCGTCGGCGAACTGGCTCATGCCGAGGGTGTTGGGCGCCTCTACCCATTCCACCGCGTCGACGAACATGGCCAGATACCAGCGATGCACCTGCGTTGGTTCGACCCCGAGCAGCAGCGCGAACAGGCCCGTGACCATCAGGCGGTGGATGTGGTGACCGTAACCATGCTCCAGCACCTGGCCGATGGCGGCGCGCAGGCAGGCATAGTCGGTGTCGCCGCTCCAGTAGAAGTCCGGTAGCGGCTGGTGGGCATCGAGGGCGTTGTGATCGAGATAGCCGGGCATCTCGCGCCAGTAGATGCCGTGCACATACTCGCGCCAGCCGATGACCTGGCGCACGAAGCCCTCCACCGATGCGATCGGTGCGCGGCCCTGGCGGTAGGCGGCTACCGCCGCATCGACCACCTGCCGCGGGTGCAGCAGTTTGAGATTCATCGCCGCCGACAGACGCGCGTGATAGAGGTAGGGCTGGTCGGTCCACATCGCGTCCTGAAAGGGGCCGAAGGCGGGCAATCGGTGGGCGATGAAGTCGTCCAGGGCCGCCTGGGCCTGCTCCGCGGTGACCGGCCAATCGAAGCGGTCGAGCCGACCGGGTGCGTTCGGGAAACGCGCCTGCACCAGTGCAATCAGGTCGCGCGTGATCGCGTCCGGCGCGAAACCGAGGGGCTCCGGCACGCTGCCCGGGCCGCGTTTGCCAAAGCTCTTGCGGTTTTCCTTGTCGAAGTTCCAGGCGCCGCCGGCGGGCTCCGCGCCGTCCATCAGCACGCCGTCGCGTTTGCGTATCCAGCGGTAGAAGTGTTCTTGGCGCAATTCCTTGCGGCCCTTGGCCCAGTCGGCGAATGCGCCCGGGGTGCAGAGGAAGTGGTCGTCCTCCAGGCGTTCCAGCGCGATGCCCGCGTCGGTGCAGACCTGGGTCAGTTCGGTCAGGACGCGGTGCTCGCCGGGCTGGGTCAGGCACACCCGTTGTGGCCGCAGCGCGGCAAGATCGGCGCGCAAGGCGGCCGCGAGGCTCGGGTGCGCGTGGTCGTCGAGGGCCAGATAGCGCACCCGCGCACCGGTCGCGACCAGCCGGTCGCGAAAATGGCGCATCGCGGACAGAAAGAGTAGCGTGCGTGCCTTGTGCGACGGGACGTGGGTCGCCTCTTCGGCCGCCTCGCACATCCAGACCAGATCCTTGTCGGGATCGCAGTCGCGCAGCACCGGGTTGTCCAGGCTGAGCTGGTCACCGAGGACGATCAGCAGCCGGCGTACGTCTGTCATCGGTTCGAAGCGGCGTCAATGGATGGATCATTGGCAGCCTCATTTGCAGCGCCATTCGGAGGGCTGACTTTCCAGTCGGCGCGGCCCCGCTGGTAGGCAATCTGCCCAGCGAACAGCGCGCGAACGGTGTCGATATGATCCGCATCCCCGGCGCCCTTGTCGTTGCGATAGCGCTTGACGCGGGCAAAGCGCAGCGCGAGGCCGGCCGGATAGTGACGGCTCTGCTGCAGTTCGTTGAAGGCGATCTCGACCACCAGTTCCGGGCGCACGTGCACCGCGAGCTCGTCGCGGCCGATCTCGCGGGCCAGCAGTTGCTCGGTCTGCCACGCGAGCAGCTGGTCGGTGAGGCCCTTGAAGGTCTTGCCCAGCATTAGGTAGCCGCCGTCGCCGTCGCGGGCTCCGAGATGCAGGTTGCTGAGCCAGCCGGCGCGGCGACCGCTGCCCCATTCGGCGGCCAGCACCACCAGGTCCAGCGTGTGTGTCTGCTTGATCTTGAGCCAATGACTGCCGCGACCGCCGGCGGCGTAGGGGGCCTCCGGGTGCTTGGCCATCAGGCCCTCGTGCCCGGCCGCGAGCGCGGCGGCGAGGAACGCCTTGGCGCGATCGGCATCCGCATCCGGACTGCGCGGGATGATCAGCGCGGGCGGCAGCGCCTCGGTCAGTGCGGCGTGGCGTCGAAGCGTTGGCGCGTCGATCAGGGTCTCGCCGTCGCACACCAGGCAGTCGAAGCAATACAGCGACAGCGGCAGACGCGCCCGTAGCTCGGCATCGTCGCTGTGTCGGCCGAACCGTCGCATGGTCGTCTGGAACGGCAGCGGGCTGCCGTCGCTCGCCAGGGCCAGGGTCTCGCCGTCCAGCACCAATTGGGATGCGGGCAGCGCGGCGATGTCGGCGACGATCTCCGGTAGCGCGGCGGTCACATCGTTGCCTTGCCGACTGAACACGCGCACCTCGTCGCCGCGTTTGTGGATCTGGACCCGGGCACCGTCGAGCTTGTATTCAAGAATTGGCCGATCGATGCGCTCCAGCGCCTCGTCGATGTCATCGGCCGGCTGCGCGAGCATCGGCTGGATGGGCCGAAACAGCGTCAGCCCAAGCGCCTCGATGCCCGTGCGTCCGCGCTCACGGGCGATGCCGGCGACCTCGGCGACGTCGCCCCGCAGCATCCAGGCGCGGCGAACCGAGGCGGCCGGGATGTCGAAGGCCAGCGCGATGGCATCGATCACCAGTGCCGACAACGCCCCCTGGCGCAATTCGCCCAGGATGAGTCGGGACAGGAACTGCTGCTCGTCATCGGTGGCGGCGCCGAATAGCGCGGCCAGGGCGTCGGCGCGGCGCGCCTTGCTGCCGCTGCCGGTGATGGCGGCAAGGTCGGCCAGGCGTCGGTAGGTTTCGTCGAGCGTCAGCGTCGGCGCTTGGCTGACGGGGGTGTGCTTGGCGGCATCGACCTGCGCCGGACCGACACCGAGCTTGACGCGACCGGTCTCCCCGGTGAGCCACAGCGCGGCCGTACCGATCTCATCCGCCGGGCAGTCCCGCAACAGGTCGACCAGGCGCGAGAGTTTGGCGCCACGGGCGCGGGTTGCGGCGAGTGCCCGGGAGGTCTCGGCGAGCGAGGCGAGGCGCATCAGGGAATGCCGCGATCAGTGATATTGCTCGGTGGTGTAGTGGCCGGGCTCGTGTCGCTTGTGGCGCTGCATGCCCTGGGTCTCGAGCCAGGCACGTACGTCTTTGATCATCGCGGAGTTGCCGCACAGCATCAGGTGGCTGTCGGTCGGGGTGATCTCGGCGCCGGCGACGTCTTGGAGGCTGCCGTTTTCCAACAGGTTGGTGATGCGGCCTTGCAGCGAGCTCTCGCTGGCGTCACGGGTCAGCGCGGTGACGTAGGTGAACGCTCCTTCGTGGGCGGCCTGGATCTCGGCGATGGTCTCGCCATAGGATAATTCGCCGCCATTGCGCGCGCCGTGGACCAGTATCACGCGTTCGAAGCGTTCCCAGGGGGCAGCGGTCTTGAGCATCGATAGGTAGACGCCGAGCGCGGTGCCGGTGGCGAGCATCCACAGGTGGCGGCGGGAGACGACGTTGTCGAGGGTGAACACGCCGCTGGCCTTGTCCGCGACCCAGATGCGGTCGCCGACCTCCAGGTCGGACAACTTGGGCGTCAGTGGGCCTTCCGGGATCTCGTTGAAGTAGATCTCCAGCGGACGTTCCGCGGGGGAATTGACCAGGGAGTAGGGGCGGCCGACCCGCTCGCCGTCCACCTCTAGGGCGACTTTGATGTATTGCCCGGCGGCAAAGTCCGCCAGTGGCGCGTCGATCTGTAGGCTGTAGAGGGCCTCGGACCAGTGCCGTTTGCCGGCTATCGTGCCTTCGATCCAATCGCTCATGAACTGTCTCCTCGTTGAATTTCGTAGGCTGAAAGGTGGTTCCAGGCGTCGGGATTAAAAGTCTGGTCAAAAGTTGTTCGTCTTAGAATTAGTGGGTCTCCGGGGTCGAGTTTTGGGCGTTGTGATTGCGGTGTTGCCGCACCATGTAGTCGTCTGTCCAAGTTTTGCTCACCGGTCGAGGCCGCTGTCTCAGTAGGGCCGATCGGGTCGACCACTTATTCGAACCGCAAGGTCCAGCTGTAGCGACGGACCCAACAGACCCCAAGAGGTAAGATCATGCGACTTTTTAACCTGACCTTGTGTCTACTCGGAGGGCTTTTGATGACCGAGACAGCTACCGCCGCCTGCGCCCCGGCGCTGGATTTCGAAAAGCGACGCCTGGCGGGCGACGAGACCGTGCGACTTTGCGAGGCCTACCAAGGCAAAGTGGTGCTGGTGGTGAATACCGCCAGCAAGTGCGGCTTTACCGGCCAGTACGAGGGGCTGGAGGCGCTCTACGACAAGTACGGTGAGCGCGGGCTGGTGGTGCTCGGCTTCCCGTCCAACGACTTTGCGAATCAGGAACCGGGCAGTGAGGAAGAGATTCAGAAGTTCTGCCGGCTGACCTATTCGGTGCAGTTTCCAATGTTCGAGAAGACGACCGTCAAAAAGGGCAGTGCCGATCCGTTCTTCAAATATCTTTCGGAACAGGCTGGCGCCTATCCGAAGTGGAACTTTTACAAGTATCTGATCGATCGTGACGGTAATGTCGTCGACTACTTCTCCAGCATTACGGCGCCGGACAGTAAAAAGATGGTCAACGCCATCGAGCGACTGCTGTAGTCAGACCGGCTGTAGGGGCGAATTTATTCGCCCCGCCAATGTCTCCCGTTCGCGGCGCTGGCCACCGGGTCTCGGTCAATGCACCTCAAGCTTGCCCAACTCCGCGAGGATATCCAGCACCAGGCGTTCGCCCTGGCTATCCATCCCCTTGCACAATCGATCCGGGTCGCGCTCACCGTTGATAAGCGGGCGAATGATGCCGGCGAGCCGCGCCATGGGGCCGCCGACGTTGCTCATCTGCTCCGCCATATTGCCGACCAGCATCAGTGCCTGCGCATTGCCGGTGGCGGCGGCGTGAATCATGTGGGCCAGACCCGGCGCGGCCAGGGTCGGGTCTTGCCGGCGCTTCGGATCAGGCAGGGTGGATGGGTTCTGCATGCCCCGCAGGATGGCGTCGGCGATGATCTGATCCTCTTCGTCGAGGCCGGCGAATAGACCCGGACCTTGCTCGCCGACGGCCATGCGGCGGAGTGCGCTGACCAGTTCCCCCCAGCCGCTTTGAGTCGCGGTCTGCATGAGCGCGTCGAATTCTTGTCGACGCTCGGCATTGCCGCACGTCCTGGCTACCTGGCCGATGAACTCGGCATGGGTCAGACGGATCTGTTCGTGTCGGTCGGGAAAATCGGGCATCTCACCGCGCCCTCATCATCATCGCGTCGTGGCCATTGCCCTTGAGCCGCGACTTCAGGGCGTTGGCATCGGCCTTGGTATAACTGCTGGTGCGGACGCGATGATAGGTTTGGCCGCTGGCGATGGTGACGGTCTGAATGCTGGTCTGGATGCCGAGCATCGCGAGCTGTGCCTTCAGGCGCTCGGCGTCGCCGGATTTGCGGAACGAGGCGACCTGCAGGATGTAGGTATTCGCGCCGGTGCTCGGAGTCGGCGCCGGCGGTGTTGCCTTGGCAACCTGTGCCGGCGACTGCTGCCGGGCCGCCGGCGGAATGGCGGGATCTTGGCCCGGCGCCGGCAGTGCCACCGGCTCGGCCTGACGTTCGGCGGGCACCACGACCTGCTCTTCGGGCAGCATGCTGTAGAAGTCGTAATCGGGCCTTTGCGCGTCCGGCGACTGGGCGGCGTCGGTCTGCTCGGCGGTCAGCGTTGCTGCCGGCTGATCCGACATCATCCAGGCGATGCCAACGCCGAAACCGCCCAATAGACTGCCGACCAAGAACCAAAATGCGCAGGTGCCGCGTGGCTCCTGACGTTTGCGGGTGCGCGGCGGCGCGCCTTTGCGGTAGTCCCTGGTCGTCATGTCAGTTCGTCTCCGGTCGCTGCTGTCGGGCTGCGCTGTGCATGGCACTGCGGGCCGTGTCTGTCACCCGATTCGGGCGGTGTAGCGTGCTCTTCATGGCGGCTTGATTGGGGCAGTTCACCGAGCACGATAGGTCACATCTTGGTGGGCGCCGAAACGCCGATGAGGTCGAGGCCATTGCGCAGCACTTGCCGCACCGCGAGGATCAGCTTGATGCGGGCATCGCGCAGCGCGGTATCGTCAACCAAGAACTGATGCGCGTTGTAGTAAGTGTGGAAGTCGTTGGCCAGTTCGCGCAGGTAGGTCGTGAGCAGATGCGGCTCTTCGTTAAGGGCCGCGGCCTCGACGACCTCCGGGTAGCGTGACAGACTGCTCAACAGGGCCTGCTCGTGGTCCTCCATCAGGCGTTCCAGGTTGGTGGTGCCGCTGCTTGGTTCCAGCGCGATGCCGCGCTCCGCGGCCTGCCGCAGCACGCTCTCCACCCGAGCGTGGGCGTACTGCACATAGTAGACCGGATTGTCGGCGGACTGACTCTTGGCCAGGTCCAGATCGAAGTCCATGTGCTGCTCGCAGCGACGCATGACGTAGAAGAAGCGGGCAGCATCGCGGCCAACCTCCTTGCGTAACTCACGTAGCGTGACGAAGTCGCCGGAGCGGGTCGACATCTGTACCTTCTCGCCACCGCGGTACAGCACGGCGAACTGCACCAACAACACGTCGAGCCGGTCGGCGTCGTCGCCGAGTGCCGTCAGCGCCGCCTTGACGCGCGGGATGTAGCCGTGGTGGTCGGCGCCCCAGACGTCGACGACGCGCTCGAAGCCGCGTTCCAGCTTGTCCATGTGATAAGCGATATCGGACGCGAAATAGGTGGTCTGGCCGTTGTCGCGCACCACCACTCGATCCTTTTCGTCGCCGAAGGCGGTGGAGCGGAACCAGAGCGCGCCGGCCTGTTCGTACAGGTGGCCCGCGTCGCGCAGGCGCGCGATGGCCTTGTTGACGGCGCCACTCTCGGTTAGCGAGCGCTCGGAGTACCACTCCTGGTAGTCGACGCCGAACTCGCCGAGGTCGTTGCGGATGTCGTCAAGGATGGTGTTCAGACCCAACTCAAAGACGAAGCGATAGCGGTTGTCGCCAAGCAGGCGCTTGCTGTTGGCAATCAGCGCGTCGATGTGGCCCTCCTTGTCGCCGTCCGGCTCCCCGTCCACCTCGTCCGGCGGCAGGCCCTTCAGTACCTCGCCGGCGTCGACTCGATAGGCGTCGCCGTGTTCGCGGTGCAGCGTAGCGGCGATATCCCAGACATAGTCCCCCTTGTAGCCGTTGCTCGGGAAGGGCAGCGCCTCGCCGCACAGCTCCAGATAGCGCAACCAGACCGACGTGCCGAGGATGTCCATCTGCCGGCCGGCGTCGTTCACGTAATACTCACGGTGCACGTCGAAGCCAACCGCGGCAAGCAGGTCCGCCACCACCGCACCATAGGCGGCCCCGCGGCCGTGGCCGACGTGCAACGGGCCGGTCGGGTTGGCGGAGACGAACTCCACCTGCACGCGCTTGCCGGCACCGATGTCGGAGCGGCCGTAGTTCGGGCCCTGGGCCATGATCCGCGGTATCAACGCATGGTAGGCGTCGGCGGTCAGACGGAAATTGATAAAGCCGGGGCCGGCGATCTCGACGCCGTCGACCAACGTCGACGGCGGCAACGCGGCGATGATGCGGGCTGCCAAGTCGCGTGGATTGGTGCGGGCACGCTTGGCCAGCACCATGGCGACATTGGTCGAAAAATCGCCATGGGACGGATCGCGGGTGCGATCGACCTGCGGCGCGTGGTCGCCGAGGTCATCGGCGACGACGCCGTCGGCGCGGAGTGCTTGTAAGGCCGCTTGGACCAGGTGCTGGAGCTCGGACTTCATGGGCTGACTAGGGGTTGGATCTGGGGCGTGAAACGCGCTTCCGCCGGGCATAAAGGTAAACGCCCGCGTAGCTCACAAGCATACCGGAAACTCAGCCCATCGGTGAACCACGGGCGCGACCGGGCGCGAGGAAAACGGCTGCGACTCGGCAAGCCGATGCCGAAGCCAATTCGTGCCATAAGCCTGGCTGCTTGGGGGCCGTGACGTCCCCCTTGGGGAGTATGCCGCGCTCCATCGGCACCGCGAACGCCTGCTGCCTCTGGCAACGGCCCGACTGGTCGCGGCCTCGCACCATTCGGATTGGCCAGCGCGCGAACGGCGTCTAGATCTGGCGCTGGTCGCGGGTTGGAATGCGCCGCTGGGCCAGTCCGCGGGCTTGCTGGCGACGCGGCGTGGCCCAGTCGTTCAGATACAGCGCGGGCATCTTCGCCGTCTGCACTGCCATTACGCGACGCAGGTTGTCCGGCACCGGCAAGACCGGCTTCGCCGAGGTGCCGGAGCTGCTCGCGGGACATTTGCCCAGCCTGGACACCCTGACCCCAGGGGGCTTTGCCACCGTCTGCCGGCAGCGCGCGCTGCTCGGTGAGGAGCTGACGCCGCAGCAATTCGTAAGGCGGCTGGTGATGGAGTGTCGGATGAGGCAGGAGGAGGGCAACCTTGACAAAGCACGGCAGATCGCAGTCAAAGGGGGTGCTGGCGTGGCAACTCCAGCAGGCGATGGAAAGCCAGCATCTCAGCAAGGTCGAAATGGCGAAGCGCATGCAAACCAGCCGTTCGCAACTGGATCGCCTGTTGGACCCCGACAACGCTAAGGTGCAGCTCGACACCATGAACCGAGCTGCGGCCGTCGTCGGCAAACGTCTCAAGATCGAGCTAATCGACCAAATCCCACGCAAATCCTTGCGTGCAGGAACCCGGGTTTGCCCGGATCGTCTTTGAGCGGAGAAGACGGGACGTTCAAGTCTTGTGTTTTGTACAAGATACAAGACCCTGCTCCTCGTTCCTATTGGCTGCACTTCTCCGAGAAAACCGGCGACACCCTGCCTCACATCCTGCGTCTGCTATGCGCCGGCCATGTCGAACGGATCAGTGAAGGGATAGGCGGGTGGAAATTCAGGGATATACACGAGGTGACTCGCCTGGTGTTCGTGCTGTTCGAGCACATGAACGAACTCCACGACCGCCTCGGGCTGCCGGACCGGACGCTGGCCTTCGAGAACCTTGGCCTCCCCGGTGAGGTCGCCGAAAACGTATTCATCGATCCAAGCGTAGGAATGAGCGAAGACATCCGATGAGGCGCAGCTTCCTTATGTCACCATTGGTGCCAGGTGCCAAGACTTGTTGGTGCGAGCGGCAAGACCGAGGTTGCGCTATCCGTCGCACAAGGTCGCCCGTGCCCGGCCAGTCGCGAGATCAATGTCCAGCAGCAACTCACAGTGCTCCGTGGTGGTGTCGATCGGTGACGGATCATCGGCGCAGCTGCAGCCGGCGATGATGCCGGCGTAGAAGATACCGAGCTGCACCAGGATGCGGCCCTCCTGCTCGCGGCTGCTCAGCAGGTGGACCGCGAGTGCGTCATCGGCCACCGCGCTGGTCTGCCGCAGGCCCGCTTGCAGTAGCGGGTGCAGCGCCGGGTGGTCGGGGCCGAGGGTTTGCATCTCGTCGATCAGCGTTGAGCGAAACGTCGGGCGGTTCCAGGCTGCGGCCGATCGTGTCAAGGTCAGGCTCGCGTCTTTCATTCACCGCCCTCCATCTCCCGTCGCCGCATCGGCATTGCATCGATGCGCTCGAACCCATCGACCAGGATGATGCGCTGCTGCCAGCGCAGCGGTGCGAGTCCGGTGAGTGGCGCCTGTGATGCAGCGACCGCAGTCGAACAGACGAGCCCCACGCTCAGGGCGAGGCGCAGACCGAGACCGAGCAACCGATGCTTCGAACGGTCGCTGAGCGGGTGCGAACCGCGCTGGTTCCAGCAATGACTCATCACTGCAGCCCCCTGGGGATGCGGTCGTTTTCGCGTGGGTCGGCGCGATGTCCAGCCATGGCCATCACGCGACTTTGCAGAGCGCCCCTTGATCAAGGTCGTCGGCGTGATTTGGTCTCCTTCATCACCCGTCGGACCATCTTGCCGAATGCGCGGTCTCTTGTCCGGCGCTCGGCGAGACTCGCGGAGTTGAAGCTGTCCTCCGCCAGAAGCTTGCGCCAGCGCAGAAGCCGCGCAGGGTCGAGTCGGTCATGCTCGATCGCATCCCGGACAGCGCAGCCGGGCTCGCGCTCGTGCTGGCAATTACCAAACCGGCATTGAGCCGACAGGGTCTCAATGTCCTCGAAGGCAAGCGCGACATAGCGCTCCAGCCGGGCCAGGTTGAAATCCTGATTGCAGGATGTGACGACGAAGGCCGTGTCGATATTTGCCGCGATCAGTTGCAGCTGCCGGTTCGTGCCCGGCGCGCGGCGCTTGATCAGACTCTTGCGCGACAGGACGCGGCTCGCCCGAGGCAGGGCGCGATCCAGCAGCAGCCAGTCACCCACGGTCGCGTCGGCGCGCGGCGGCAGGGATTCGTCGATGTCGGCGCCAACGATCTGCAGGCCGCTGCGGTGCACCGCGACGACGCGCACCGGGGGCGTTTCAGAGAGCGCCTCCAGGCTGGCCTGTTGTGCGAAGAACGGTTCCCAGCCAAGCGTTTCGAGCGTCGCCAGATTAACGCTGGCAGCCCCCGCAGTTGCGCTGCGGTGAAGGCGTTTGGAGTCGTCAGAGTCCATCACAGTGGCCCTTACCAGAACACGGCATCATTCAGCGCCTCGACACAGCGGGACGGGCCTTGCAGCGGCGTTATCGTATGACCGGTCAACGGCTGTGCCAGCCAGCCTTCGGGTTGGCTGAGCTTGAACGGCGCTGGCGCGTCCGCCTCGCTGATCGGCAGGAAGCCGACCTTGGCATAGTAGTTCGGATCGCCATAGGTCATGGCGATGTCGACACCAGCACTGCGAAGCTCAGCCAGGGCATGGGTCAGCAGCTTCTGCCCGATTCCCTTTCGTTGCTGGTCGGTGGCCACGGCGACGGGGCCGAGAACGAACAGGCTCCGGTCATCCTGCGCGTAGCTCAGCCGAGAGCAGAGGACGCCACCGATGATCGCGCCGTCCTGCTCGGCAGTGAAGACGAAGAGATCCTGCTCCGCCGTGCTGCTCAGCAGGCTTCGCGCCAGATTTCCGATCAGCGCGCCTTCTTTGCTACCCTCGGACGCGGTGAAGGTCGCGGTGAAAAGGTCGATGATTTCCTCTTCTCGGCCGTTGGGGCCTGTCGATAACTCCATGGTTGCTTCTCTGTTGACAAGGATCGCGAACGCTGGCCCGATCGCTTGAACGACCCGGCGCAAGCGGCTTCAGCGGCGCTCCAACACGAACAACTCGTCGCTCGGGCGGTCAGCGCGTCAGACCATGTTGCAGCACTCCAGTATACCGCTCTGCCGGAGCATCGACCGCGAGGCCTCGGGCAGGCGGTCGACGCCGATGATACAGCCGCTGCGATCAGCCCAGCCCGAGTTATCGGGCTGCTCCGGCACCGGCAGACGCGCGCTGTCCCGATCGCGCGCATCGATGCGATCGGCGAAACCTGCCGCAGACGCGCGAGCGCGCCATTTTCCGTGTCAATCGCCGTGTTCAGCGCACCGGTTTGCGCGGCCAGCACCATGGTCGTCCCAGCGTTCCCACAGCCGAGCTCGGGGATCTTCTTCGGCTGAAACTGAAGGGCCGCCATCGCCAGCGCCTGCGTGGTCGTCTGCATCGACCCGGGACTCCAGTTGCCCAGCTCGGACCCTAAGTCTTCGTCGACAGATTACGATCGCTCCGTCGCGCAAAGCGGGTCTAAGTTGCAATCATTAGGAGTGGCCGCAGCGTCGATGGGATCCGGGCTGCCGTCGTCGTGCTCCAGCACCAGGGTGCCGCGCCCGCCGTGGCCGGAGAGCTGGATCAGGTCCCAGCCGGGGGCCTCCTCCAGCGCGTGCTTGAGCGTCGCGCGGGTTGCGCCGTATTGGATCACCCGCAGCTCGATGCCCCGCTGGCGGGTCTGCGCCCGCTCGCGGGCGAGCCGTTGGATGCCGTGGCGCTCGCGGCGGAGATTGAGCGGGTTCTCTCGGTCCGGCAGGCTGAAGCAGCAGAGGATGCGCAGCGCGGGCTCGGGCGGGTCCTTGCGCCGGCTGCCGTCGGGCAGGCCCTCGGGGTGGTAGATGAGCCGCAGGCCAAGCTCCCCCAGGGTGGGGCCGTCGCGCCCCTCCAGCCGCGCCAGCTCGAACGGGCGCGCGAGCAGCGCCCGCGCGGCGGCGGGTATGTGGACGTGCACCGCCGTGGCGGGCGGCTGGGCCTCCTCCAGCAGCGCGCGGGCGAGTCCGCCGAAGACCTGCGCGCCGATCCATGCGCCCAGGTCCTTGAGCTGCTGCGCCGGCGGGTGTACGGGCCGGTAGAAGTCCAGCCAGTCGCGCAGGTCCAAGAGACCGCGGTACTCGGGCGCGGCGGGGTCGAGCTGCACCTGATGGTCGCCCATGAAGCGGCCGTTGGCGTCGCTGAGCTGCCAGCGCCAGGCGGTCTCGTCGCGGTAGTCGGTGATGGTCAGTTGCAGCGCGTTCATCCAGCGCTCCGCGTTCAGGGTTCTGTTCCAATGAGGTCGCGCGGGCAAGTGTGTCAGATCGGCGGGGCGCCGGCCATTCGGATGCGTGAGCGCTGAACCTCATGCCGCGCGGCTTTCCAGGTCGGCGAGCTTGGGACCAAGATACGGTCCTCAATCCGCCACAGCAGCCTGAACCGATGAGGACCTGCTGCGATCGCTTGTCGGCGGGAAAGTAATTGGCAACGTCCGGCCCAACCTGTCCACGCGATCAGATCGAAGGACTCGCTGCAATCGGGGCAAAACTGTTGGATAATGTCGGCGGCTTCCAAGGGCCAAAACGTCCAACCCCCCGGTATCGTGATGTCGCAGCCGCAACGCAAGTACGACAAGGGCGAAAACCGCCGCAAGCACCAGGGCACCGCCCCCGAGGCCCGCATCCTCCATCAGCACGGCGAAGAGATCGGCCAATGTCCCAGGGGATTTTCCATGGAAAACGCTCAACACCTCCTTGACGAGGCTGTCGAAGAGCACAAGAAGCGGCAGCCCGACGTCCCGTTTCGACTCTGGAGCTACCATGGCGGCGCCGTCTATCAGGCGCGCTCATCCGACGGCGGTACCACTTGGCATGGCTGGCCCGTCCAAGGCAGCCGCATTCCGGACGGAATCCGTCGGCGGCTTGAAGCGCAGGCAGAGCAACAGGGCGAACGCGATCGCCTCAAACAATGGCTGAGAAGACGCTTTTGACCAACCCGTTGATCCTCGGCGAACCCGGCGCGCTGCGGTGCGTTCTGCACTGGCGCGATGACTACGGGAGCGCCGGCCCCGTGGGGCGCACTTGGGGCGATCTTCAGCTTTGGGTGGACGATACCCTGGTTTGGGGCAACCCGTGCGCCGAGGGAGGCCGGCCGCAGGGGTTGCGCTGGAGCTGGATCGACTTGGCGGAGTTCCTCGCGGTCGCCTGGCCCTATTTGGAGGAAGAAGAGACCTATCCGATCACTTTCGCGTCGCAGTTCGATATGCCGCGGCATCTTGGCGAGCTGCGGGGGCGTGCGGCACTGCAACGGCGGCGCTTGTCGGCGCCGGAGGCGGAAGCGCAAGAGGCTTTGGTGGACGACTTCCTGCTCGTCCACGACCTGGGGGAATCGCTCAAGGGTGCCTTCCCGCCAAGCCTGCTCCTGCTCCGCGAGGGGTGGCGGATGCGCGTCGCCAACACCGCACGGGAATGGCGGCTCGACTTCGCTCGGACCATGGACACCCTGCAAGCCCTGGCGGAGTCGATCGTGGCGCGCATCGAGATGCTCGACGATGACCGCTCCTCCTTGGCCCGGGAGCGTTGGCAAGCTCGCAGCGATCTCGATGCGTTGCCGCGGCTGGAGGCCGCCACCGGCCTCCGCGCCGAGATCCTCGAGCAGATCTGGCCCCGGCCCCTCGCCGTCGCCGATCCGCTGTCCTACCCCCTCAAGGCCGCCGCGCGGATGATCGGCGGTGGCCTTGAGCCCGCAACGCTGAGGGCGCTGCTTGCGGAGATCGAGGCCATCCCCGATGGCCCCGCTCCGACCGCTCTGGACGAGCCGCGACAACTCGCTGCCGAGGCCCTGCGCGACCACCAAGACGACACGCCATTTCTGCAAGGCTATCGCCTGGCGCAGCTGGTGCGGGAATACCTCCGGCAAGCTGAGGGTCGACTCGATCCGGAAGCCTTGTTGCGGGGATGGGGCATTGACCTCAGGGATCGTGACCTCGGCAGCGACCGGCTCGATGCCATCGCCGTCTGGGGACAGGGGCATCGGCCGACGGTGATCGTGAACAGCGGTGGTCTGCGCTCGCGCCTGCCCACCGGCAGGCGCACCACCTGCGCACACGAGCTCTGTCACCTCCTGGTGGACACCGACGACGCGCTGCCCGCGGTGGAGGTGCTCGGCGGTCGAGTGCCGCAGCCCCTGGAGCAGCGCGCCAACGCCTTTGCGGCCGAACTGCTGCTGCCCCTGGACGCCGCCGGTCGGGCCGTCGAGACCGAGCTTGCCCACGTCCATACCCCGGATGCCCGGCGGCAAGCCATCGAGGACGTGCTGCAACGCCTCCATCGGGACTATGGCGTGAGCTTCGAGACCGCGGCCTGGCAAACCAAGAATTCGGGCCGGCTTGCGCCTTTGGACGAGGATGCGCTGCAGCCCTATTTGAGGTCCCTCTGGGCGCCATTCTGATTGGCACCCATCCGCCGCTGCGGTGCTGACTACAGGCCGAGCGCTTCGGCGACCGCCTGCGCCACCGCCCGATTCGACAAATAGCCCGGAATGGCATGGGCGTCGTCGCCCGGGTTCTCGAAGTCGCCGATGTTCTCGATGGCGGCGGGGAAGCGCGGCGCCCCCAGGTCGCGGTTCAAACTGATGAAGTCGTCCGGGTCGCGGAGGTTGATCCAGCGGCCCACGTGGTCCGGCGTCGCGAAGGATGGCCCGAGCGTGCGCTGCACCGTCGACAGGGTCAGCGGCGTGCCCATGGTGACGTAGAGCGGCACATCGACGGGATGGCCGGCCTGCGCCAGCTCCCGCAGCAGCTTGAAGCTGACGACGGTGCCCAGCGAATGGGTCACCAGCACCACCGGCCCATCCGCCAGCGCCGGGCGCACCAGAGCGTCCACCGCGGGGGGCGACGCCGGGCTTCTTCAGATAGGCATGGGCCTGGCCCAGCAGACGCACCGCCAGGTCGCCGCGCGCCGGCGAAATCTTCTCCAAGACGCTCACAATGGCGTTGATGCGGCGGCTCATCGGAAAGCCCTGCTCGACGGCCTCCAGCGCCGCCGCCTCGGCGGCCAGGCGCTCCTGCTCGTCGCGGATCTCGGCGGCGCCGATCTGCTCCGCGTCGGCCTGCTCTTGCAGCCCCTCGGCCAGAAACGCCGCCAGCGCACCGTCGAGCGGCCCTGGAGAGTTGCTCTGGAGTCGACACTGCTGGTTGACGAACCAGAGGATGCCGCGCTCATCGATCGCTATCTGCGCTTCCCGCAGGCGCTCAATGGCATTCGGGATTTGCTGCCGATGCTTCGAACGGTCGCTGAGCGGGTGCGAACCCCGCTGGTTCCAGCAATGACTCATCACTGCAGCCCCCTGGGGATGCGGTCGTTTTCGCGTGGGTCGGCGCGATGTCCAGCCATGGCCATCACGCGACTTTGCAGAGCGCCCCTTGATCAAGGTCGTCGGCGTGATTTGGTCTCCTTCATCACCCGTCGGACCATCTTGCCGAATGCGCGGTCTCTTGTCCGGCGCTCGGCGAGACTCGCGGAGTTGAAGCTGTCCTCCGCCAGAAGCTTGCGCCAGCGCAGAAGCCGCGCAGGGTCGAGTCGGTCATGCTCGATCGCATCCCGGACAGCGCAGCCGGGCTCGCGCTCGTGCTGGCAATTACCAAACCGGCATTGAGCCGACAGGGTCTCAATGTCCTCGAAGGCAAGCGCGACATAGCGCTCCAGCCGGGCCAGGTTGAAATCCTGATTGCAGGAGGTGACGACGAAGGCCGTGTCGATATTTGCCGCGATCAGTTGCAGCTGCCGGTTCGTGCCCGGCGCGCGGCGCTTGATCAGACTCTTGCGCGACAGGACGCGGCTCGCCCGAGGCAGGGCGCGATCCAGCAGCAGCCAGTCACCCACGGTCGCGTCGGCGCGCGGCGGGAGATGCTCGTCGATGTCGACGCCGACGATCTGTCGGCCGCTGCGGTGCACCGCGACGACGCGCACCGGGGGCGTTTCAGAGAGCGCCTCCAGGCTGGCCTGTTGTGCGAAGAACGGTTCCCAGCCAAGTGTTTCGAGCGTTGCCAGATTGCCGCTGGCAGCCCCCGCAGTTGCGCTGCAGTGAAGGCGTTTGGAGTCGTCAGAGTCCATGACAGTGGCCCTTACCAGAACACGGCATCATTCAGCGCCTCGACACAGCGGGACGGGCCTTGCAGCGGCGTTATCGTATGACCGGTCAACGGCTGTGCCAGCCAGCCTTCGGGTTGGCTGAGCTTGAAGGGCGCTTGCGCGTCCGCCTCGCTGATCGGCAGGAAGCCGACCTTGGCATAGTAGTTCGGATCGCCATAGGTCATGGCGATGTCGACACCAGCACTGCGAAGCTCAGCCAGGGCATGGGTCAGCAGCTTCTGCCCGATTCCCTTTCGTTGCTGGTCGGTGGCCACGGCGACGGGGCCGAGAACGAACAGGCTCCGGTCATCCTGCGCGTAGCTCAGCCGAGAGCAGAGGACGCCACCGATGATCGCGCCGTCCTGCTCGGCAGTGAAGACGAAGAGATCCTGCTCCGCCGTGCTGCTCAGCAGGCTTCGCGCCAGATTTCCGATCAGCGCGCCTTCTTTACTACCCTCGGACGCGGTGAAGCTCGCGGTGAAAAGGTCGATGATTTCCTCTTCTCGGCCGTTGGGGCCTGTCGATAACTCCATGGTTGCTTCTCTGTTGACAAGGATCGCGAACGCTGGCCCGATCGCTTGACCGACGCGGCGCAAGCGGCTTCAACGGCGCTCCAACACGAACAACTCGTCGCTCGGGCGGTCAGCGCGTCAGACCATGTTGAAGCACTCCAGTATACCGCTCTGCCGGAGCATCGACCGCGAGGCCTCGGGCAGGCGGTCGACGCCGATGATACAGCCGCTGCGATCAGCCCAGCCCGAGTTATCGGGCTGCTCCGGCACCGGCAGACGCGCGCTGTCCCGATCGCGCGCATCGATGCGATCGGCGAAACCTGCCGCAGACGCGCGAGCGCGCCATTTTCCGTGTCAATCGCCGTGTTCAGCGCACCGGTTTGCGCGGCCAGCACCATGGTCGTCCCAGCGTTCCCACAGCCCAGCTCGGGGATCTTCTCCGGCTGAAACTGAAGGGCCGCCATCGCCAGCGCCTGCGTGGTCGTCTGCATCGACCCGGGACTCCAGTTGCCCAGCTCGGACCCTAAGTCTTCGTCGACAGATTACGATCGCTCCGTCGCGCAAAGCGGGTCGAAGTTGCACTGGTGAGGAGTGGGCGCTATGGCCGATGGGTTGTCTGGCAGTTGTCGGCCAACAGCGGACCAAATGGGAGTGCCTCCGCAACCCTTGCTGTGGTAAGAAGGGTACAAACCTTCGCTTGACTCACCGACTGCATACGTCCGCCCAGCTCACCCGACAACTGACCGATGTCCGATGTCGGCTCAGCGCTGGACGCGGTCAGTCGGATTAGCACAAGGATTGGCGGGTTAAGGCCGACACCTGTCGCTCCCACCTGGTTCGCGGTTGGCCCGCTATACCGCGGAAATGAGGCGCGCATCCAGGGCCGGTAATCGATAACGTGGTCGCGGCGCCTCGAACGCGCTTTCGGCATCGACATCGAGACCTGTTCGGCCTGCGGCGGTGCGCTGCGGATCATCGCCTGCATTGAAGACCCCGCGGTGATCAACAACATTCGCACCCACCTCGACGGCAAGAGCGCTTGCGCAGACACCGCCCGGTTGCCGCCCCGTCGGGCGCCACCTCAGGCGCGTTGGTTCTGATCGAGCCTACCACCCGCCCACATCACCGGAGTCGATCCTGACGGGCCAGGCAGGGAAGCGCTCGCCTTGACCGGAAGAATCCGCCCCAGCCCGCCTCGCCTACGCACAATTTCCTTGCTCGGGAGGCTGCTACTCAGGTCCATATTCCCTTGAAAGCAGCGTTGACAGCCGCCAAACGAGCGGTGGCTACTTGGGCGACCAGGGGGCTGGGCGCGTATGCTTCCGATACTCCAGTGAGCCCGCAACGCTGGCACGCTTCTTCTTTGTCGGCGTCATCATCACCGGGATCATCGGCCTGAAACTGGTCTCGGCGCATTGACCTCGAGACAGTCCCGCTTGCGGACCCGCGGACCGCCGGATCTGAGGACATGCGGCGATGCCGGGCTGAACGAGGGTGGGCAGGCTTGACCAGCCTTCCCAGTCAACCGTCGCTAGGCGCCTCTGGGGCGTATCTTCACTCCAGCCCTCGTAGTGGATCCATCGGCTTTTCTTTCATAAACGTCTTCAGTTCTTCTTGCGCTTTCAACGGCGTATCGATCCCTGGCTCCCAAAGATATGGGGTGATGTAGATGAGGACGCGTCTGTTGAAATCCGTGGTTTGTTTCGCGCCAAGGACAACATCCAAGCCGGGGATATCCGCGATCCCTGGAATCCCGAACGAATTGCGAGAAGACTGGTCTGCACTCAGCCCGCCAATGACTAAGGGCTCTCCAGAGCCAACCCGAACCGTTGATGTTGATCTGCTTCTTGTTGTGGCCAATGCCGCATTGCGCACCGATGGCACGAATCGCGAGAGCTCAACCGCAACATCCATGCGAATGCGCTCGTTCGGCAGCACGAATGGGGTCACCCTCATTTCCACACCAGCAGTCACAGGTTCGAGAGTAACCTCTCCGCTACTACCGGTCTGCTGTGTGACATATTGTTCCCCGGCAACCTCAATGAAGGCAGGTTTACCACTGACGGTCGCCAAGTAGGGGCGCGCGATTACCCGTGCACTATCCCGCTGAATCATCAAGGAGATCGCAGCACGAAATGCAGTGGCGTTCGTATCTGTTGCGAGAGTCATAAAGGAGATCGTCTCGCCGGCCAGGCTTGTCCAATCGATATTGACATCACTAAAGGTATCTTTGGCGCCTTGGCTGATTCGGGTTCCCACCTCCACAAGCTGATCGGCGCTAAACTCCAGCAGCATGGCTTCAATCAAAACATGTCCGGTATCTGTATCCAGGGCTTCAAAGATCTGCAGCGCGTTGATGACTCTGGATGACGGACCTGTGACCAGGACTGCGTTCTCAGCATGCAGCAACGCATATTTCAGCCCTTTCGCAGCAGAGCTGCTAGCCGTGTCGTCGCTGCCAGCGCCAATGTTCGAAAACGATATCGAAGACCAGTCGTCCGAGTTGTCGTCGCTACCGTCATCATCATCTCCATCGTCGTCGCTATCCGTATCCAAAAGATCGGATAGAACGTCGTCAAGATTGTTCGTGTCTTCAAATTTGAATACATACTTCATCATGATGTAATCGTTGGTCGAGTCTTGGTAGAGCGCGACCGAGGGTGCGCGACGGATGACGACGACGTCGCGGCGAACCGTGGCCTCCAACTGCAGCGGGTTACAGAGCAGGTTCAACGCCTCCTCGAGCGGTGTGCGTTCAAATGTGGCCGTTACTCGGCCGTTGATCGAGCGCAAGCCGTCAAGAACGTAGTTGATACCGAGGCGATCGATGACGCGGCCGATGTTCGCGTTGTCGAGCTTGACCGAAACCAGACGCTGCTGGAGAGGTACATCCGGGTTATCGATCCTAGCGTAGTCGATCCCAAGGTCCAGCTCCGCCGACTTCTTTTGTTGCGCGAGGCTTGCTTTAGATTCGTACTCTTCCAGAAAGGTTTGGACGTCGTCATCGCTTAGGCGCAACGAGGAAGAGCATCCGGCGGCGCTGAGCGCAAGCAAGAGGATCAAGGGGCTTTTGCCGATGGCCAGCACTGAACACAGGCGGGGAGCGTTGGGGCGGTTCATAAACAGGATCTACAGATGGCCTTCACCATCGCCAGCAGCGGGCGGTTGTGGGTCAGACACGCAAAAACCCGGGCGCTTTCTCTTGTAAAGAAAGCCCCGGGTGGGTGCTTAGACCGACAAGGATACCTCAAAGAGGCATCACTGGCGCAGCGCCTATTCGATGCACGGCAACGTCATCACCGGGATCAGCGCAGGATCAGCGCAGGATCAGGCAGGGTCATTTCAGCCCACAGTTTGCCTTGCCGTAATCGACCATTTCTTGGGGCAGGCCCTTGGCGAATTCGCGATCTTTCAGCTTGATCTTATTGTTCGATGTGGTTGTTCCTTCACTATATAACTTGAGGATGCAACCCGGCGTCAAGACGAGGTTTCGATCTTTACTTTCGCCACTCTTAATATCGATCTTGATCTTGTAGTAACAGTCTGCAGGTACCTGAAATTGAACATATTCTTTTATCTCCAAGTTCGTCTTGAACTTTTTTTCTAAGCCGTCGCAGGCCTTGTTGTAGCCTGACTGCTGATCGCTTCTTGCCGTCAGTCGCGTCCAATTCACGACGTATCCGCCTCCGTTACCATAGGCGATGCCCCCGCACGCAGCCCCGTCCTGCTTGCAGTAGTCAGCGGTGTAGGCCCCCTTCTGCGTGAGTGCCATGGAGACCGTTGGCAGCGCTAAGCCCATGCAGAGAGCGGCGACAATGGTCCCGTAGGTGAAGATTTTCATGTTGGCATTTTCCCGTATCGGTTGGTCAGATGTTTTGCTCATGCCCGCGCCGGGATCGCTGTGTCCTGAGGCGAAGGGCTGCCTGTAGTAATGTCGCGGGAGCGGAAAATCTTTCAGCAGCGGCTCGGGGGTGCGCCGCAAGCCCTGCGGCCAGCGGCTGAGCCGCTGGTCAGCGACGAGCCGGTAGGTGGCGGATCAGGAGCAAGGTGACGACGCCGGCGAGGATCAGCACGACGTTGAAGAAGAGCAGGTAGTTGACGGTCAGGAATGGCTCACTCCCTAGACCCACGATGGCAACGAACGCGTTGAACGAAACCATCGCCGCAACGGTCGCGAAGGCCAGCATGGGCAGGCTCGGGCGGATGATCGCGAGCAACGGGATGAGCGTGACGAAGAGGGTCGGATAGGCCGGGTTGAGATCGACACCAACCCAGAGCGGCGTAAACATCAGGCAGAAGGGCAAGGCCGCAAAGAGATACTCGGCGACACGCCGATAGCGGGCCTGGTTCCGCAGGGCCTCAAACAGTGTGGCCAGCGTGGCCCAGCCCAGCATCACCAGTGTCATCTTCACCTGGGCAAGGCCTGAATGGTAAGGGTTGTTCAGCACCAGCCAGTCGATCAGGTTCAGCACATAGAGGAAGGTCACGGCCGTCAGATGGAAGGCGAAGATCGGCTTTCGTCGCCCCCAGGCCAGCAGCCTCGGCCAGACTGCCTCTGATCGTGCCTGAACCGGTTCACCGGCCAGGAAGCGCCCCAGGTCGTCGGCCAAGGCCTGCGCCGAGGCGTAGCGCTTCGCCGGCTCCTTGGCCAGACACTTACGGCAGATGGCCTCCAGCGCCTTTGGCAAGCGCGGCTGGTGGCGACGGAGATCGGGCGGTTCGCAGGCTCGGAGCGCGCTCAACTGCTGGGCCAGGGTGTTCTGTCGGAACGGAGGCTCACCCAGCAAGAGTTCGTAGAGGATGGCCCCGAGCGCAAAGATGTCGGCTTGCGGCCCGACAGGGGTGTCGCAGTCTGGCAATTGCTCAGGGGCCATGTACTCTGGGGTGCCGAGCATCATCACGCTGCGCGTGAGTTGGGTGACCTCGTCCGCCGGCGCGCAGAGGCCAAAGTCGGTGATCTTGACGTGCGGTGGTTGGCGTTCCTCGCTCAAGGCCACGTGGTCGTCCGCGTCTGTCATCGCTGGCTCGACCTCGACTAGCAGATTCTCCGGTTTCAGGTCGCGGTGCACGATACCGGCGGCGTGGGCCTGCTCCAGCGCTTCGGCGACCTGACGGATCAGGGCGGCGCACCAGCGCGGCGATTGTCTTTGCCCGCCGGTCGCTGAGGCCAGCCCGCCTGGGTCCAGCAGCTCTAGCACCACATAGAGCAAGCCGTCGGCCTCGCCGACGTCGAACACCTGGACGATGCCGGGGTGACTGAGCGCGGCGATGGCCTCCGCTTCACGCCGCATGCGTGCGCGCCGCTCCGCGTCGGCATGCGCGCCGCCCAGCATGAGCTTGAGCGCCACCTCGCGTTTGAGGCGTTGATCGAACGCGCGATAGACCACCCCCATGCCGCCGCGGCCAAGCTCTTCCAGCAACGCGTACGGACCGATCATGCGCCCGCTAAAGTGTGGGTGGTCCGCAGTCTCCCGGCTGTTACTGGTCCGCAACAGCCGCGTCAGCGGGTCAGCGTCGGGCAGGGTGTCCAGCAGGCTCACACAGTCACCGCAGGCATCCAGGTGTGCCGCGATCGCGTCCGCAGCGGCGCCGTCAATCAGGCCGTTGACAAACTGCTGGAGCACTTCTGGTGACGGATGCATGCTCAAACAGGAAAGGTTGCGTCCCACTCCTCGCGCAGACGCCGCATCACCTTTGATTTGGCCACATAGACTGCTGCCTTCGATACGCTGTGGCTGGAGGCCGTTTCCTGAACGCTCGCGCCGTTGATCACGTACTGCTGGAACATACTAATGGTTCCGGGCGAGAAATCAGGCTCAACGCGCTGCAGCAACTGCCTGACGAGCATGCGTTGATCGTCTTGCTCGAAGGCAAGCGACACCCGACTGCTGTCATCCTCAAGGTCGTTGAGTCGTTGCTCAAGTTCCTCCGAACTCAACGTTTGGTCGCCACGTTTGCGCAGGTAGTTGCGTGTCATATTCACGGTGACAACGCGCAACCACTTCCGAAAGGCCCCTGTGCGGTGATTGTGATCGAAGCGGTCCAGGTTGCTCGCGACGAACAACATGACCTCTTGGATGAGATCCTCAACATCGGCATCACTCAGCCCGTTGCCGTGCAGCCAGCGGTGCAGCAACGGCCTGTAGGTGTCGTCAAAGTCGCTCCAGGTCGATTGATCCCGAGAGGCGAGCCGGTCAAGGAAGCTGAGTCGAGTGACGGGCATGGTAGTTTCACTGTGTCGACGGCTCCGAGCGATTCACCAGGCTCCCGGAGCTGTGAACAGCGGTGCTCGGAATAGCCGACCTCACAGGTCGGCCATGGCATGGGTGTTGAGGATATACCTGAACGCTGCTTCCTGTCCTGCTTCGGTGGTCGTGCGCCGGCGGTGGCGACGGTCTGGTTGCTGTAATCTGCCGCATGGAGAAACATTTGGGGGAGGCCGCACGATGTGTGTGAGGACCCTGTTCGCAAACGGGCCGATCGGTGACGCTCCCGGGTGCCGCGCTCGACCGGCGTCGCGTCGGCTGCTGCGGCGAGCGGCACGCTGCGGCGAGCGGCACAGGGAATTGGTTCGGCGCCGGCGGTCAGTCCGCGATCGGTTGCGCGGCGCATCCCGGGGCTCGCCTGATGCTCGGCAACAGCCTGCTGCTCGCGATCCGCGAGATCCGCCGCAACGCGATGCGCTCGTTCTTGACCATCCTGGGCGTGGTGATTGGGGAATTACGGTGACAGTTTACCTAGTCCAAATGTTCGACTCATGAGTCCGCGACAGGATGCAGCTAGACAGGGGTTTGTCAGTTGCGTTTGGTGACCTCCAGCCGTGCCGGCTCAGCCACGCGCTCCAACCCGCTTAAGAGCACCCCGGTCTCACTGGGATAAGCCCAGCGTGGGAGCCGGTTTCTCTGGGTGTCTATGTGACCCCGAGCCCCTGTGACCCCAATGCCGTTAAGTTGAGCCCTTGGAGCGGCTTGCAGCCGCGACTTTCGTCGCGCCGGTCGAGTCGCGGCTTGAAGCCGCTCCCACAAGGCGTCCCCATCGCTCGCTAACTTAATGGCATTGCGTGTGACCTTGCGCCCCGCGCTCCTGTGACTCAATGCCACTGCTGTGGTGAAATATCGCCTTGATCGAGAAGTGAGCGGAACAAGAAAACGCGAATGCAAATCACCCATATCAAGCTAAAAAACTGGCTCAACTTCCGCAAAGTAGAGGTAGATCTGGCGGAGTCGACCTACCTGATCGGCCCCAATGCGTCGGGCAAATCCAATTTCCTGGACGTGTTCCGCTTCCTGCGCACCATTGCCAGCCCCTCGGGCGGCGGGTTGCTGAAGGCGGTCGCCGAGCGCGGGGGTTTGAAAAAGCTGCGCTGTCTGCAGGCACGGCGCGACACGGAGGTCCGCATCGAGGTCCATGTAGTCAGCGGCTCAGGGGAGGCTCAGGCAACCTATCTCTACACCCTTGCTTTCAAGAGCGAGGGGACGGGACGGCAGCGCCCGGTCGTCACCGAGGAAAGGGTCGAGTTGAACGGCAGTTGTCTGTTGAGCCGACCCGACGGTCTAGATAAATCCGACAAGGAACGCCTCACGCAAACGCATCTGGAGCAGGTCAGCGCCAATGTTCAGTTTCGTGCGCTGGCGGAATTTTTCGCCGCCACGACCTACCTGCATCTTGTACCCCAGTTGCTAAAGTTCGCGGATCGCATCGGAGGGAACCGGCTGGAAGATGATCCGTTCGGACAGGGCTTCTTGGAAGGGCTGGCCCGAACCCCAGCGAACACCCGAGGGGCGCGTTTGAAAAAGATTCAGAAGGCACTGAGTAAGGCTGTGCCCCAATTCCAGGAGCTGCGCTTCTCACGCGACGAGGTCACCGGCCTACCCCACCTTGAGGCGCGCTACGAGCACTGGCGACCACAGGGGGCCTGGCACCGCGAAGACCAGTTTTCTGATGGCACCTTGCGTTTGATTGCGCTGTTCTGGTCCATGCTCGTGGGCGACTCAATGCTGTTGCTAGAAGAGCCGGAACTGTCGCTGAATGATGCGATCGTCTCTCAGATCCCCTTGATGATCGACCGCATCAAACGACAAGCGAAGTACCGCCGACAGGTCCTCATCACGACCCACAGTGAGGCACTTCTGGGCAATCCGATCGACGGCCGATCGATCTTGCTGGTGACGCCGACGGACGAAGGCTCTGAGGTCCGCGGCCCTGATGACGCGGAACGCGGCATGTTGGCCAGCGGACTCTTGCCCTCCGAGGTCATGCTGCCCAAGGCAAGGCCAAGAGAACCGGAACAACTCGGCCTATTCTAAAGGCAGCGTTCGCGATCGCGACGGAAGACGCGCTCAGCGAAGCGCTAGCCGAGCGGCTGCTGCTGCAAGCCGGCGCTACCGACATTCACGCGCGCATTCGCAAACAGGGATTCGGCTATCTCAGATCGCGTGCCCCAGACCTGAACCGCATGGCGGACGACGTGATGCCGGTCCTACTGCTGACCGACCTCGACCGAGGAGTTTGTCCGCAACAACTGATCGCCGATTGGCTGCCGAGCCCGCAAAGCGCGCGGCTCGTATTTCGGGTCGCGGTGCGCGAGACAGAATCTTGGGTGCTCGCAGACCGTGCAGCATTCGCTCGTTTCATTGGCGTGTCCGTCGCAACGATTCCGAGCACTCCGGATGAGCTGACGGACCCGAAGGCGGCCTTGTTGAAGCTTATTCGCAAGTCGTCGAACCGGGAGCTCAAACAAGATATCCTGCCGACGAGGGGTTCCACTTCACCAATTGGGCTAGGGTATAACAGCCAACTTTGTCGCTTTGTGCGTTCAGACTGGAGAAGTGAGCGGGCAGCGAAACGGTCACCTAGTCGGTTCACTAATAAGTAAATCAGCTTACCTTGTGTAATTTCTCGGGTTAGATCGCCACCATCTTGAAAAATCGTTGTATTGCTGAGAGCATCAGTGCCGGTCATCTGATTGCGGGGTGCGGTGCCATGAACGAATTTGCAGGTTACGAGGCAGTCCACGAGGAAGCGATGCGGCTGTACTGTCGGTCCTTGCCGGAAGATCATCGGCGCCGCTATGGCGCGATCGAGGCGTTGAAGATCGGTTACGGCGGCGTCGCCTATGTCGCACGGGTGCTGGGGATGAGTCGTCGGACGATCCACACGGGGATACGCGAGTTGGAGCAGATGGGCAACGACGATCCGGATCAGCCGCAACGTCCCAGCGGAGGCGCCAACCGAGTGCGACGGCCCGGCGGTGGTCGAGCGCCGCTCTGCGAGCGAGAACCGCAGTTGAAGTCGGTGCTGAACGAGGTACTTGAGGGCCATAGCGCCGGCAGTCCGACCGATGAGCGGGTGCGCTGGACAGACCTCAAGCCGTTGCAGTTGGCGCAGCGGCTGCTTGAGCACGGCATTGAAGTCAGTCGCAATACCGCCGCCAGCTTGCTCGATCAGGCGGGCTTTCGTCGCCGCGCGCTCTGTAAGGAGCTGATCACCGGACACGTCGACCCGCACGCGCGTGATCAACAGTTCCGCTACATCGCCGCCCTGCGCCGCTTAGCACGCCAGCGCGGTATCCCGGTGCTGTCCATCGACACGAAGAAGAAGGAACCGCTCGGCACCCTGCACCGGCCTGGCCAGTGCTACAGCAGCGCGCCGCAAGTGGTGTTCGATCATGATTTCAGCCACCTCGCCGATGGTCGCCTCGTACCGCACGGCGTCTACGATGTGCACAAGAACGTCGGCTTCATCACGCTCGGCACCTCGCGCGAAACCAGCGCCTTCGTCTGCGTCCTCTGTCGCGGGCATTGCTACGCGTTAAAGAGCTGTTGCCAGGGTGCGCTTAGGTCGTGCAGAAACCGAGGACAGCTCGCCGGACGGGGCATGCGCCCAATCCGAAACGATTTTTTTGGTGACGCGGATTTGGAGACTGGGCAAGAAATCCCCGTAGGCTGGGTTGAGGAACGAAACCCAGCATAGGCAGCACCGTAACCCCTCGAAAGCTGGGTTTCGCAAGCTCAACCCAGCCTCCCATACAGAAGTGAAATCGGCATGGCGCCGAATACTTGCCCAGTCTCTTCAGCGTGGGAGCAAGGGTGGGCGCTCTGCGCCCTGGGGCGAATGATCGGAACGACGATCATGCCCTCTTTGAGTGCTTCACGGTGAACCTCTATTTCCAGGTAGACGCATCCAGCAGGTTGCCATGTTGGCAACCGCTCAAGCAATAATCCACACCCCGACGACCCGAGGCGACGGCGAATGCTCAAGAAACTATTGCCCGTGTTTCTACTGACCTTGGTCAACACCCTGGGCTTCAGTCTGCTGATCCCGGTGCTGCCCATCGTCATCCGCAACTGGGGCATGCCCGACTGGGCCTTCGGTATCCTGCTCTCGGTCTACAGCCTCTGCCTGTTCTGGGCCGCGCCGATCTTCGGCAAGCTGTCCGACCACTACGGCCGACGCAAGCTCCTGCTCCTGTCCCAGGCCGGCACCCTGTTGTCCTGGGTGGCCTTCGCCGGACTCTGGTTCCTGGAGTCGGGCCTGCAGCTCGCCCCGCTGTGGCTTCTGATGTTCCTCAGCGTGGTGCGCGTGATCGATGGGATCACCGGCGGCAACAACTCCGTGACCCAGGCCTATCTATCCGACGTCACGCCCGTGGCATCCAGAGCCCACTACTTCGGTTACGTCGGGGCAATCTTCGGCCTCGGCATGATCATCGGACCGGCCATCGGCGCCTATACCATGGCCACCCCTTGGGGCTACCTGGCGACCGCCATCTTCGGCATTCTCCTGAGCTTGGTGACACTGATTGCAATCCTTTTCCTGATGCCGGAAACACTGCGAAACAGGGCACCGCGCACGCGATTGGACCTCTGGCGGCCCTTCCGCCTAGCGAGTTCACTCGGTGCGCTGCGCCACCAGCCTGTCGTGCAGAACGTCATGGGCGTCAACCTGTTCCATTCGGCCGCGTTGGGCGCCTACATCTCCGTCATCGTCTTCTACCTAATCGACCAGATCGGGCTCAGCGAGGCCCAGGTCGGCAACTTTCTGTTCGTGGTCGGCGCCTTCGCCATCTTTAACCAAACGGCCATGATCAAACCCATCGTCGCCGCCGTCGGCAGCGCGCGCGCCCTGGGGCTGGGCCTGGTACTGATGACGGGTGGGCTGTGCGCACTGCCGTTTATGACGTCGCTGTGGATCGTGATCCCGGTCTACTATCTCCTTAACCTCGGCATCAGCGTCTCGGTTCCAACCATGAAGGCGGTCGTGAGCAACGAAACGCCCGCCGAGAACCAAGGCGAGATCCTCGGCCTCTTCGAGAGCATCAACTCGCTGATGTTCGGCATCATGCCGATCGTCGCCACAGCCGTGTACAGCAGCATCGCATCCCTCAGCTTCCTCCTCTGGGGCCTGCTCGCCGGCCTCGGCGTCGTCTTCATGGCAGCACGCTGCCCGAGTGTGCTCAGCGCTCGACAGGTCACCGCTTAGCGGATCGGCGTGGAGAGAAACCGGGGACAGAAACCGGGGACGGGACAGAAACCGGGGACGTAACACGATAAAGTCACTACCGCTGGGCAGCGCCAGGCCGCGCGGTCGCGGTCCAACGAACGTGCACTGCCGTAGCCAGGGCGTTGTCCGGGTGCGTCGCCTGAGCTGGACCGGACGTGGGACTTCAACCCCCTGGGTATCGGCTTGAACGGGCGACTGAAGTCGCCCGCCCCAGGTGCCGGATTAATCCGGCGTACCCAGGCGAGTGCTCGCACCGGCTTGCGTTGGGGATCAGCGCCGGCCGATCCCGCCGGCTTACGGTCGGCGCTAGCTCCTCAAGCCCGCACCAACCGGTCCAGCCACACGGAACGCAAACCCCGCCGCCCGTCCACCACAGCCATGAGCAGTAGCGCACCAGGTGCGATGCGATGGACCAAGCGTCAGGGCCGCTCGAAGGTCTCTTGATGGACGGGGACGCCACTGCGAAGCCCAGACTGGTCAACAACCAGTCGCCATGGCGTGGAGTTGGCCCCAGCTCAGAAAGAGTCGGTAGTGGTGGCCTGGCAGCGGGCGGAAATCCCAACGCCGGTAAAATGTTAGCGCCGTGTTCGCCAGCCAATCATCGACCTGCGCCTGGGCGCTGTGGAACGCCGATCTCGGGTGAGCCCGACGCGTTGGCTCGATGCGGTATCCGGGCGGCAGGCGCACGGTGCTTATTCGCCGCGCATTAGGGCACCGAGCGCCTGCTGAGCCGGGGTGAGGGCGGCCGGCTCCTGTAGCGTTTGCCAGAATGCCTGCTGCTCCGCTGGCGTCAACGCAATGACCCGCTCCTCCGCGGCCTGGATCTCGCGATGGGCTTGGGCGACCACGACCGAGCGGACGTAGTCGCTGACGCTAACGTGGCGCAGTTCGGCCGCTCGCGCGATGAGGGTCTTGCTGTCCGGATCGAGACGGACCATCAGGCTGGGGGACGCGTTGGCCATTGATGAAGTCGCCATGCTGAGGTTGGGGAGCGGAAAAAGTATAGCGGTGTGCAGTACGTTGCAAGGATCGTGATTCCGATAGGGCGCGTATGCACGAACAGGCATTGCCGTCGTCAGAGCGTCGCGCGTCCTCCCGTGAACTGCTCAGGCGCATCGGCCTGAGCGAAGATGCGCCGTCCGATCTGTTCGACAAGGACGTGCTCGATGCGCCGCTGTTCGACGACGGACAGGAGGGCGGCAGCACCTACTTTCACGAGCCGCTCGATATCGTGCTCGGTGTGATTTGGGACGGCGGGGAGGGGCGCGGCGAGTTCGTAAAGTGCACCCGCGACGGCGCCGACGGGCTCTTTCAACCGACGATGGTCATTGGTCCAGCGGGTCCACGTCGACGCTCCAACGCAGGTGTCGTGGTACCGTCAGCGCGCGCAGTGGCGGCAGCAGGGCGCTGAGCAGGCCTTGCAGTTGGGCACGATCGGGCGCCTGCAACAGCAACTGGGCACGCACCCGCCCGGCGCGACGTTCCATCTGCGCCGGGGCCGGTCCCCAGAGCTCGGTGCTCGTCGCCGCTAGCGGCTGGGCGATGGCCAGGACCTGGCGCAGGAAGTCCATGGCTGCCTGCTCTTGCGGGCTGTCCGCCCGTATCAGGGCCTGGTGACTGTAGGGCGGTAGCGTCGCCTCGGCGCGTTCGGCGAGCGCTGCATCTGCGAAGGCGCCATAACCGTCGCGCAACAGGCGGGTCAGCATCGGGTGATGCGGGTGGCGGGTTTGCAGCATCACCGTGCCGGGGCGCTCGGCGCGCCCGGCGCGTCCGGCTACCTGCACCAGCAGTTGCGCCATGCGCTCGGTGGCGCGGAAGTCGCTGCCGTAGAGGCCGTGGTCCAGGTCGAGGATGCCCACCAGCGTAATGCCGGGCAGGTGGTGGCCCTTGGCGAGCATCTGGGTGCCGAGCAGGATGCGGAACTCACCGCGCTCGGCGGCGGACAGCAGGCGCTCCAGTTCGCCCTTGCGGCGGGTGCTGTCACGGTCGATGCGAGCCAGCGGGATGCCGGGAAAGCGCTGCCGCAGGGTGTCCTCGACGCGTTCGGTACCCTGGCCTAGCGGTCGTAGGTCCGGCGATTCGCAATAGGGGCAGCGGGTCGGGCGCGGTTGCAGCAGGCCGCAGTGGTGACACAGCAGCTGATCGCGGCCCAGGTGCAGGGTCATGCGGGCGTCGCAGTGGCGACATTCGCTGATCCAGCCGCAGTCGTGGCAGGTGAGCACCGGCGAGAAGCCGCGTCGGTTCAGAAACAGCAGCACCTGATTGCCGGCCTCGATCTCCTGCTCCATGCGTGTCAGCAGCGCGTGGCAGAGGCCGGTTTGCAGCGGTTGGGCGCGGATGTCCGCCACCAGGATCTTCGGGTCCACCGCGGCCCCGGCCCGCTGCGATAGGATCAAATGCCGATAGCGTCCAAGTCGGGCGTTGCGCAGCGTCTCCAGCGACGGCGTCGCCGAGCCGAGCATGATCGGGCAGTCGGCGAGCTGGGCACGGCGCACCGCCAGATCGCGGGCCGAGTAGCGAAAGCCGTCTTGCTGCTTCAGCGACTGGTCGTGCTCTTCGTCGACGATGATCAGGCCCAGGTCCGGCAGTGGCGTGAAGATGGCCGAGCGCGTGCCCAAGACCAGCCGCGCGCGACCTTGCGCGGCCTGTTGCCAGGCCAACTCCCGTTCGCGCTCACCGAGTGCCGAGTGCAGCACCGCCATCGGTGTGTCGATGCGTCGGGCGAAGCGATCGCGCAGTTGTGGCGTGAGGCCAATCTCGGGCACCAGCACCAAGACCTGCCGACCGCGGCGCAGGGCGTCGTCGATCAGGCGTAGGTAGACCTCGGTCTTGCCGCTGCCGGTGACGCCATCGAGCAAGAAACAGCGAAAGCCGGAGGTTTCGCGCACCGCTTCCACCGCGTCGTGCTGACCGGGGTTGAGTTGCGGCGCAGCCGTCAGGACGCGCGTCGGCGCGGCGTCCATCTCCGCCTCCATGCGGCAGCGCTCGATCAGGCCCTTCTGCGCCAGCGCGCGGAGGGCCGGGGCGCAATCGCCGAGCCGTGCCCGCAGGGTTGTGTCATCAAGACCGCCGGGGTGGGCATCGAGCAAGGCCAACGCCTCCGCCTGGCGCGGTGCCCGACGCATGATGCGCTCGCGGCTATCGGCGTCGGAGGACGCTGGCGTGCGCGCGCGCCAGCCCGGCGGTGAGCCGCTGAGGAGCGGCTCTGGACGGCGCAGGCGGGCGGGCAGGGCGCTGAACAGGGCCTCTCCCGGACTGCTGCGATAGTAAGCGGCGGCCCAGAGCACCAGCCGGAGGTCGGTCTCGGCGAGCAGCGGCAGGCGATCCAGCACCGCTTTCACCGATTTCAGTCTGTCCTCGCTCAACGCGCTCTCGGCGACAATCGCGGTGATGATGCCGACACGCTGACCGCGGCCGAAAGGGACGAGCACGCGCATGCCGGGGAGGAGCGGCTGACCGCTCGGCGACGCGGGCGGCAGGTAGTCGAACAGCTCCGCGAGCGGGGCTGCCACCGCGATGCGCAGGTAACGTCGTGGGTGCTCGTTCGGGGTCATCGCCATGCGCAGGCTGAGCCCGTTTGTCCGATCAGACTTGACATGCCTTAAGTCCGCTTCAAAGCAGGGGTTGCTCCGCTTGTGCACAGAGGTTGTGGATAACGCAGTGGAAAAGACGTTGGAACAGCCCCCGAGGCGGCCTGGTTGTTACGGTTAGGTTGAATTGAGCAGAAATTGATCATTTCTGAAAAAATTATTATAAACAATGGTTTGATTCCGCAGGGCAGTCTCGCTGCGAGACTTGTTCAATGCGACGAATTCGCTTTTCCAGCATCTTTCCGCGATGTGCACAACTCTGGGCGCGAGTGCGTCTCCAGAAGGCGTCGAGCCGTGGTCGGGGCGAAACTTTGACTCAGTTGGCGCCCATCTTGCAAAGGCAGGACAAGCCTGTATCATGGCCTCCAACTCCTGCCGGGTGTCGAGTGATGATTCCACTGAGCCAACAGGTTTTGCGAACCGATCTAGCGGGCATGCCGCTGGAATGGATCGACTATAAGGCCGCCGCCAGACTCTACTTCCTGGGGCAGGTCGCGTACACCTGTGGCAGCTCGCTTATCCGGCTGCGTGGCGGAATCAACGCCGCCACACGTCGACAAAGCATGCTCGAAATCCACTCCATCATCGCCACCCATGGCACCCATCGGGCGATGAATAAACTCCATGACGACTACGCCCCGCCGCTGTCCAATCGCACGCTGTTCCAGCGTGACGACCATCTCTGTCTTTACTGCGGTGGGCGATTCTCCGGGCGGCATCTGTCGCGGGACCATGTGCGCCCCATCAGCAAGGGCGGCGAAGATCAATGGACGAATGTTGTCACCGCCTGTGTGCGCTGCAACAACTTCAAGGCAGGTCGCACGCCGGAGGCTGCCGGGATGTTGTTGCTGGCGGTGCCGTTCACGCCGACCCACGCCGAGTACATTTACCTGATGGGGCGCAATGTGTTGTCTGATCAAATGGCCTTTCTGCGTGCGCACTTTCCTCGTACCAGCCCGCTGCTGCGGCGGATGGCGCAGGGCTGAGCCATTGCGTGATCGCCGCGGCCGCCCCCTCGAACGCATCGCCGACTGTAGCCTTCCCGCGGGAGACCGTTTTTGAGCACCGAGCCGGAGATCGCCCGACAGATCGCCGACGCGACCGGTCAACCATTTTTGCCGCGCGCGACGCGCACTGTCGGCGGCGGCTGCATCAATCGCGCCCTGGTGCTTTCCGACGGCGACCAGCACTGGTTCGTCAAGGTCAATCAGCCGGCATTGCTGGCTATGTTCGAGGCGGAGTCCGACGGCCTCGCGGCGATGGCCGAGACCGCGAGTATCCGCGTGCCGCGTCCCGTCTGCACCGGGATCGCCGACGGTCAGGCATTCATCGCGATGGAATATGTTGCCCTTGGGGGTGGCGGCGGTCGTTCCGGGGCGCTGGCCGGCGAGCGGCTCGCAGCCATGCACCGAACCACCGCGGCAGACTTCGGCTGGCATCGCGACAATACCATCGGCTCGACACCGCAGCGCAATGAGCGGGATCGAAACTGGGTCAGGTTTTGGCAACGGCATCGCCTCGGTTTTCAACTCGATCTAGCCGCTCGCAACGGCTATCGAGGCCGTTTGGCGGACCGCGGCGCCCTGCTGCTGGAGCGATTGCCGGCACTGCTCGATCACGCGCCGCGGCCATCGTTGCTGCATGGTGATTTGTGGGGCGGCAACATGGGTGTCGCCGACGACGGTAGCCCGGTGATCTTCGATCCTGCCTGCTACTACGGCGACCGCGAGGCGGACCTTGCCATGACGGAGCTGTTCGGCGGCTTTGGCGCCAACTTTTACGCGGCCTACGATGCTGCCTGGCCCCTCGAGGCCGGCTATCGGACTCGCAAGACCCTTTACAATCTCTACCACATCCTCAATCACCTGAATCTGTTCGGCAGCGGTTACCGCTCTCAGGCCGAGACGATGGTCGATCGTCTGCTGTCGGAACTGGGTTAGGCGATTGCGGGAAAGTCTTATACCAGCATCGGTGCCGGTTTCGCTCGCGTTACTGTTGTGTTACAAATCTGCGTTCGTCGGCAGGAAACCTGACGGATATCCCGTTTGCAATACTCAGACCCTTTTTCCCGCATGTCTCGCGAGTTGCTTCTGCTTCGCCACGCTAAGTCCGATTGGGATAGCGGCGCCGCGGACGATTTCGATCGCCCCCTCGCCAAACGTGGCCGCAAGGATGCGCCGCTGGTGGGTGCCTGGCTCTACCGCGAGGGCATGATCCCTGACCACTTTGTCAGTTCCCCAGCTGCGCGTGCACGAGAGACGGCGTTGCTGGTCTGCAAATCGTTGGATTTGAAGAAAAAACGTATTGTTTGGGATCAGGGTGTCTACGAGTCAGATCTGGCTGGTCTGCTTGAGGTGCTGGCGCGCGTGCCGCCCGGATCGGGCACGGTGCTGCTCGTGGGCCACAATCCGGGCCTCGAAACGCTGGTTCGCTTCCTGACCGGCAACGATGTCGACGAACCCAGTGATGGGAAATTGATGCCGACCGCCGCGTTAGCGCGGTTGGAGATGCCGGACGACTGGTCGCACCTTGAGGCCGGATGCGCTACCGCGATGGGCATCGTCCGGCCGAAACAGCTCAAGTAGCCGCATGCCTCGAGGCCGGGGCGAGAGGCAGGCGGTTCAGCCGGTACTTTAGGCGATTGACAGAAATCGCCTAAGGGCGTTGCGCCTGTTGGTGCAGGTATTCCACCGCCGCAACCATGTAGTCCGCCGCCTGTTCGATCTGTCGATCCGATAGCCGATCGTTACCCGCGCGTGGTGGCATCTTGTATTTGCCGTCGTTTCCCTTGATGCCGTTGATGGGTCCCTTATAGAGCGCCTGCATGCCCTTTGCGATGCGCGGCTCCCAGTTCGCGTAGTCGGTTACCGCCGGGGCGCCAGCGACACCGAGCAGATGACAGGCGCGGCATGTGCCCATCCACACCGAGCGCCCCTCGTTGAGTGCGGCGTCGGCGAATCGGGGCATCTTCGGCCCGGTAGACGTGTCACTGTCCTGCGCGCCACAGCCGGTGACGAGGGCGCTGATGAGCACGCTGAAGGCTACCGCGGTGGCGGTTGCGATGTTCTTACTTGGCATGTTTTTCCAACGAAGTCGATAAGCCATGGTCTGATGTAGACCGACGGAACAGACGCACGCAGCGATCCACCCGAAGTGTGGCGCGCTGTGAATCGCGAAATGGTGCATCATGAGCGGCGTCCTTGCGAGGGAAATTCGCAGCCCCCGTGTCTTGCCAAGATCCGCTGCTGCTGCCGACACGGCCCCCGGCTCGGCTCTAGGGAGACGTCGATTTATCCGCCATCCCGGTCAAGAATCAGACGGAACACGAAAACGCGGTTTTCATGTTTCCTTATTTTCAATCGCTTAGGCGCTTGATGATGGTGGTGTCTCCTGCCCCGCACGGGAAGCCCTAACAGATCAGCGCCTCGCTAGCGGCGGTTCATGGCGAAGTCTTATCGGTGTTATAGCATGCCATATTCACCCCCAGGATCACCTCTTATCCGGCCGACCCCGGCCTCGCTTACAGCTTTTTGTGCGGACAGTGTCCGTTGAGCGCGGTCCTGACGACCGTTCGACGGGTCGCCTGCCGTGTGGTCAGGTTATGGGCGCCATCACTGGGCAGCGTCCCATCGGAGGCCCTCGTGTCTAGCGCGGCCAAGGCATTGCTGATTGCAGCGCCTATCACGGTGTTGGCGATTCTTTGGTCGGCGCCGAACCGTGCGCAGTCGTTGATTTCCCTCGATCGTGCGCCAGCGCCGGTAATTGCCGTCGGAGACGTGACCGCCGAGTCCGCGGTGCTCTGGGTGCAGGCGGAGCGGGCAGGTACCGTCTTACTGGAGTTGGCAGGACCGGAAGGCAGCGGCGAGCAGCCGCAGCGCTTTCAAACCGCAGTTGGCGCCGAAACGGACTTCACGGCGAAGATCGAGGTCGACGGTCTGGAGCCCGACCGTGTGCAGCGCTGGCGCGCCGCGGTGCTGAGCACACCTGAGCAGGCACCGATCGGCACTCCGCTTGCACCTGGTGCGGCGGCTGAGCAACAAGCAGACTCGCGCGCGGTACTCGCTGTCCCGGACAATCCGATGGCCGAGTCGGCCCCTGGCGGCATTGCGGGTGAGTCCGCCGCCGACGCCGTTGGCGAACAGGCCCTTGGGAGCTTTCGGACCGCGCCGGCCGCTGGCGCCGCGGCACCGGTTCGCCTCGCCTGGGGTGCCGACCTGGGCGGCCAAAACGTCTGCCGTGATGCGGAAAAGGGATTTGAAATCTTCAACGCCATTCGCGACCGAACCCCAGACCTTTTCATCGGTGCCGGCGATATGATCTACGCCGATGGCCTTTGCAATGCGGTGGGTCGCTACGGTAACGCGCAGATCCCAGCGAGCTTCGGCCAGGCGACCGACCTGGACGGCTTCCGGGCCCACTGGCGCTACAGCCGCGCCGACCCCGGTCTGCGCCGGCTGCTCGCCTCTACCGCCTACTATGCGGTTTGGGACGATCATGAGGTGCTCAACGAGGTCGGTCCGCTGCATGACACCCGCGACGAACTACCCTATCGCCGCGGCGAGCACCTGCTACCGGTTGGCCTTGCGGCGATGCTGGAGCAGAACCCGGTCGGCGAAAACCCACTTACCCCCAAGCGCCTGTATCGGAGCTTCCGTTGGGGTCAACACCTGGAACTACTGCTGCTCGACACGCGCCAATATCGCGACGCCAGTTCGGCCTTGGACTCGCCGGGGCAGCCAAAAACCATGCTCGGGCGCGAGCAACTGACCTGGCTTGAGCAGCGGCTTGCGGACTCCGATGCCACCTGGGTTGTCGTCGCATCCAGCGTGCCGTTGTCTATCCCGACCGGTTGGTCAACTGAAGGTGCGGGAGACGGCTGGGCGAGTCGCGACGGCCAGGGCGGTTTCGAGAACGAACTGCGGGGTATCTTGCAGCACGCCGTCGCGAACGGCCGGGACAAACTGCTGTTCATCAGCGCCGATGTGCACTTCGGCGCTGCCTTCCGCTACCAGCCCAGTACGGATCAGCCCGAGTTCGTTGTGCATGAATTGGTTGCAGGTCCCCTCAGTGCCGGGATCGGCAGCATTGCCGAATTCGATCCCGACCCGGGTGCCGAGCGGCTGTTTTTGCATGCGCCTGAGTCCCGCGACGCGGTCACCGATTACGCCGAGGCGCGCAAATGGTTCAGCTTTGGCGAGCTTCGTATTGATACCGCCGGCGAGCTGACCGCGACCTTGCGCGGCGTCGACGGCGAGCCGCTTTACAGCTTGCGGCTGACGCCGGCATCGACCACGCGCATTGCAGGTTTGGTCATGAAGCCTTGCAGCAATGCTCGCTTGCTCCAATCTACCGAAGCATGCGTGGTCAATTAAAGCATCGACGCCTGATCGTGACACTGTGCCTGGCGCTGTTCCAGGTGCAGCTGTTCGCCGCGTCGACACTTGGCTGTCTACACGACAGTGACGCCGCTCTGTCTGGCGGCTGCCCGTTCCACGTCTCCGTCGCTGCCGATGGCGCCCAGGTCGCCGCCGCTGCCGCCGCAACCGACACGGCTACAGCGATGCCGGCCGATGCCGGTCTGCTGGACTGTCCCAAGTGCGCGCTGAATCTTGGCCTGCATTTCGCGGCGTCCGTGCCCGTCGTGACCATCGGATCAACAACTTCGCACGCTCAGGCGCAATCCTTGCCCGCGCTGCACTTCTACTGCTTCACCCCGAAGCAGACCAAAAAGCCCCCGATCGCCGTCGCATCCTGATCGCGTCCTGGTCGCGTACCGAGTCGGCCGCGTCGTCTTGACGCGCTGCTGGTGCGTCGACCTTCCGTTCTGCTGCCCGGCCGCGCGACCCCATGCCGGTCGCGAAGCCATCAGGAGGGGGCCATGCCCAACTTCAGTTTCGTCCGAGTTTACCGTCGGCCCGGTGCCGGCCTGTTGACGCTGAGCCTAATCATTGCGGTGCTTCTCACCGGCTGCACGGAACAGGATGCGCAACCGTCCGAGGGCATCGCCGACGCGGCGCAGGACACTGCGCTAGCGCATGCCGTCAAGCATCTCGACCCCAAATACGTCTGTCCGATGCACCCGCA
Source organism: uncultured Gammaproteobacteria bacterium (assembly GCA_963698775.1). GTDB lineage: Bacteria > Pseudomonadota > Gammaproteobacteria > Chromatiales > Chromatiaceae > Thiohalocapsa. The sequence goes on along the minus strand of CAVOSE010000004.1, from coordinate 35,768 downwards.
GATCGTCAAGGACGAGCCCGGCAGCTGTCCGATCTGCGGCATGGATCTGGTCGAGAAGCTGCTCGACCCGATGACCGGCAAACATCCGCAGGTGTCGCTGACGGCCGCGGTGGTACAAACCTTAGGGGTGCGCACGGCACGGGTGGAGCGCGGCACGCTGTGGAAGTACATCAGCACGGTGGGACGCATCGCCTACGACGAGGAGCGCCTCGCGCATGTGCACCCGCGTGCCGACGGCTGGATCGAGACCCTGAGCCTGCGCGCCGAGGGCGAACCGGTGAAACGCGGTCAGCGCTTGGCAGAGCTATATGCGCCGGACATCTTGTCGGCGCAGGTCGACTTTCTGCTATCGCGGGGCGGTGGCGGTGCACGTCAAGGCCAGGCCCAACGCGGCATCAGCGCCGACAAGGCGCGCAACATCCTGCGCCTGCTGGATGTGCCGGACGACGTCATTCGCGAGATCGAGCAGACCGGCGAGCCGCGCAATCGCATCCCGGTGCGCGCGCCCATCGACGGCATCGTCACGCACATGACGGCCCGCGACGGCATGTACGTGACCAAGGCGAGCCAGATGTTCACCATCGCCGATCTGAGTCAGGTTTGGGTGATGGTGGACATCTTTGAGCACCAAATCGACTGGTTGGCCACCGGCCTGAGCGCGGAGATGACCGTGCCGGCCCGACCGGGCAAGACCTGGGAAGGCAAGGTCGATTATCTCTACCCGGAGCTCGACCCGCAGACTCGCACGCTGAAGGTCCGGCTGGTCTTCGACAACCCCGAGCTGGTGCTGAAACCGAACATGTTCGCCAACGTGATCATCTATGGCGGACCCAAACGCGAGGTGCTGAAGATCCCGGCCGAGGCCCTGATCGTCACTGGCGAGCGCGAGAGCGTCGTGACCCTACTTGCCGCGGACGACGGCGAGCACCGCTTCCAGCCCGTGGATGTTGTCACCGGCATGCAGCGCCGCGGCGAGGTGGAGATCCTGTCCGGCCTCGACGAAGGCGACGAGATCGTCGTCTCCGGCCAGTTCCTAATCGACTCCGAGTCCAGCCTGCGGGCGAGTTTCATGCGTATGGCCGGGGACGGCGGCGAGCCAACAGATGCGATGGGCGGAGGGGACGCGCATGCACATCACTGAGGAATTGTTCCGTAACAACAGGAATATTGAACTACGAAATACGCGAAACACGCGAAAGGGGCTTCGGGGCGAACCGCTCGTGGCAGCTGTTCCGATAGCGCCGGACACTTGCCCGCAAGACTCGCTGTGCCTGGTTCTCGTTTTCGCGCCTTTCGCGTGTTTCGTAGTTCCTCGTCGAACCATCCATCGCCCGACTGAAGACTCCGACGTCAGCGCAACAGGTAGGGTGGAACAAGCGCAGCGGTTCCACCAATTCCTCCAACCGCCCGTTCAAGTTGCTCTCGAGCCCTGTCTTGAAGGCGGCGGCTTCGGAGCATCCCAATGAGCGGCGTCATCCTCTGGTCTATCAAGAACCGCTTCCTGGTGCTGATCGCCGCCGTGCTGCTGACCGGCTGGGGCATTGTCTCGGTAAAGCAAACGCCGCTGGACGCGATCCCCGACCTGTCCGATGTGCAGGTGATCGTCAAGACCAGCTTTCCGGGGCAGTCGCCGCGGGTGGTGGAGGAACAGGTCACCTACCCGATCACCACTACCATGCTTTCGGTGCCCGGCGCCAAGGCCGTGCGTGGCTACAGCTTCTTTGGCGACAGCTATGTCTATGTCATCTTCGACGACGGCACCGACCTTTACTGGGCGCGCTCGCGGGTGCTGGAGTATCTGAACCAGGCCGCCTCGCAACTGCCGGACGGGGTGCAGCCGCGCATCGGCCCGGACGCCACCGGCGTCGGCTGGGTCTACAGCTACGCGCTGGTCGACCGTACCGGCCAGCACGACCTGGCGCAGCTGACCAGTCTGCAGAATTGGTTCCTGAAGTTCGAGCTGTCCACCGTGCCCGGCGTGTCGGAGGTGGCCACCGTCGGCGGCATGGTGCGCCAGTACCAGATCGTCGTCGACCCCGAGAAGCTGCGTGCCTACGGCATCCCGCTGGCGCGGGTCTCCGAGGCGGTGCGCAACGCCAATCGCGAGGTCGGCGGCTCGGTGCTGGAGCTGGCCGAGGCCGAGTACATGGTCCGCACCCGCGGCTATTTGACCTCGATCGAGGACATCGAGTTGATCCCGCTGCAGGTCACGCCCGCAGGCACGCCGGTGTTGCTGCGCGATGTGGCGCGGGTGCAGATCGGCCCGGAGATGCGCCGCGTCGTGGCGGACCTGGACGGCGAGGGCGAGATCACCGGCGGCATCGTCGTCATGCGTTACGGCGAGAACGCGCTGGCCACCATCGCCGCGGTTAAGCAGCGTATCGACGAGCTGCGCGCCGGCCTGCCCGACGGCGTCGAGATCGTCGAGACCTACGACCGCTCCGAGCTGATCCTGTCGGCCGTCGACAACCTGCGCACCAAGCTGATTGAGGAGTTCATCGTCGTCGCGCTGGTCTGCTTTGTGTTTCTGTTCCACATGCGCTCGGCGCTGGTGGCCGTGGTCAGCCTGCCGCTCGGCGTGCTGATGGCCTTCATCGTCATGCACTGGCAGGGCATCAACGCCAATATCATGTCCCTGGGCGGCATCGCCATCGCCATCGGCGCAATGGTGGACGCTGCCATCGTCATGATCGAGAACGCGCACAAGCACCTGGAGCGCTTCGAGGAGCGTCATGGACAGCGACCGGTCGGCGACGCGCACTGGACCGTCATCGGCCAGGCCGCCGCCGAGGTCGGCCCGGCGCTGTTCTTCAGCCTGCTGATCATCACGCTGAGCTTCCTGCCGGTGTTCACGTTGCAGGCGCAGGAGGGGCGGCTGTTCGCGCCGCTTGCCTACACCAAGACCTATGCCATGGCCGCCGCCGCCGGGCTTGCGGTGACCCTGGTGCCGGTGCTGATGGGCTACCTGATCCGCGGCCGCATCCCGAACGAGACCAAGAATCCGCTGAACCGGTTTTTGATCTGGCTGTATCGGCCGTTGCTGCGCGCGGTGCTGCGGCTGCCGCGCACCACCATCGTCCTGTCCGCTGTTGCTGGTGCTGAGCCTGCTGATCCCGCTGGCCGGGATCGGCGGCCTGCTGGCGCCGCTGAAGTGGCCGTTCCAGGCCGCAGACGCAGTGACCTCCGTCGTAGGCTGGGGTGAGGAACGAACCCCAGCGAAAGACGCGCAGGGATTGCCGCCGCGCTCCGGCCCCATCGAGACCATCGAAGCCTGGCAGCAAGGGCTTGCCGATGCCTGGCGCGACGGTCTGCGCGGCGTGCCGGTGCTCGAAGACTGGCACAAGGGGCTCGGCTCCGAGTTCATGCCGGACCTCTACGAGGGCGACCTGATGTACATGCCCACGACGCTGCCGGGGCTATCGATCGGCAAGGCGCAGGAGCTGTTACAGCAGACCGATCGGCTGATCAAGACCCTGCCAGAGGTGGAGCGCGTATTCGGCAAGGTCGGCCGCGCCGACACCGCCACCGATCCGGCGCCGCTGACCATGATCGAGACCGTCATCCAGCTCAAACCGGAGGAGCAGTGGCGCCCCGGCCTGACCATCGACGGGCTGATCGACGAACTGGACGCAACGGTGGACCTGCCCGGCGTCACCAACGCCTGGGTCATGCCCATCAAGACCCGCATCGACATGCTCGCCACCGGCATCAAGACCCCGGTGGGGGTGAAGATCGCCGGGCCGGACCTGAAGGAGATCGAGCGCATCGGCCAGTCCGTGGAGCGGGCCGTAATGCAAGTCGAGGGCACCGCATCGGCCTTCTCCGAGCGCGTCGCCGGTGGCCGCTATGTGGAGATCCGGCCGGACCGTCTCGCCGCCGCGCGGGTAGGGCTCAATATCAGCGACATCAATCAGGTGGTCGCCGCCGCCATCGGTGGCATCAACGTCACGCAGACGGTCGAGGGCCTGGAACGCTACCCGGTCAACATCCGCTTTCCGCGCGAGCTACGCGACGACCTGCAGAAGCTGCGCGAGCTGCCCATCGTCACACCGACCGGTGCCCAGGTGCCGCTGGCTCAGGTGGCCGAGGTGCTGATTACCGACGGCGCGCCGATGCTCAAAAGCGAGAATGCCCGCCTCAACGGCTGGACCTTTGTCGACATCCGCGGTCGCGACCTCGGCAGTTGGATCGACGAGGCGCAGCGCGTGGTGCGCGAGCAGGTCGAGCTGCCGGCCGGCTACTCCATCACCTGGTCCGGCCAGTACGAGTACATGCAGCGTGCCAACGAGCGCCTGACGCAGGTCGTGCCCGTCACGCTCGCGATCATCTTCCTGCTGTTGTACCTGACCTTCCGCCATGCCGGCGAGGCGCTGCTGGTGATGCTGTCGTTGCCATTCGCGCTGGTCGGCGGCTTCTGGCTGATCTACCTGCTCGGCTACAACCTGTCCGTGGCCGTCGCCGTCGGCTTCATCGCGCTGGCCGGCGTTGCGGCCGAGTTCGGCGTCGTCATGCTGGTCTATCTCGACAACGCGCTCAAGGATCGGCGTGACGAGGGCCGGTTGAACAGCATCGCGGACCTCAACGCCGCGATAGAAGAGGGCGCCGTGTTGCGTATCCGCCCCAAGGCCATGACTGTCGCGACCATCTTCGCCGGCCTGCTGCCCATCATGCTGCTCGGCGGCGTCGGCAGCGAGGTGATGCGCCGCATCGCCGCGCCGATGGTCGGCGGTATGATCACCGCGCCGCTGCTGAGCCTGTTCGTGATTCCGGCCATCTATCTGCTATGGCGCCAGCGGGAAGCGTCGGTGCAACCGAAGCTTTCGATCCCGGAGCCCTGACTCCCTGCTCTGGCCCGGCGCTCTCAAGGGAGCGGCGGTTACCGGGGAGCCGGCGCCCAGTCGGCTTGCATGCATTCTGTGCATGCGCTAGCCTCTGGATCGTCCGACCCATTCGCCAAGGTGTCACCATGTCTATGCTAACGGTGCGTCAGATCGATCAGGCAGACAAGGAATGGCTGCAAAGAGAGGCGGCACGGCTTCAGCTGTCGATGGAAGAGATGGTGCGGCGCCTGATTCGTGAGAAACGACAACAGTCGATGCAGCAAACGCGCCCTTCAGAGATTGTGAGGCGCCATTTCGGACCCCGCAATGGGGTCGATCTGGGCGAGCGTAAGAGATTCGGGTTCAAGGTTCCTGACCTTCAGGATCCGAGCGCGTGACCAACGGCGAACGCTATTTGCTCGATACAAACGTCGTCTCCGAACTCATGCGCCCCGCGCCAAATCGGGCGTTGCTTGACTGGATCGACGCCGTGGGCGTCGCGGGTTTGGCGTTTTCGACGGTTGGCCAATGGGAGATCTGCTACGGCTTGGCCTTGCTGCCGAAGGGTAAACGTCGAGATGAGCTGAAAGTTCGGTTCGACGCGCTGGTGGCCGACCTCTTCGGTGCCGGAGTCTACGATTTCACAACCGCCGCGGCCGAGCGCTGTGCGTCGATCATGGTGGGCAAGCGGGCGCTGGGCGAACCCCTCGACGACCACCTGCCGGATGCCATGATTGCTGGGATCGCCGCTCAGGCCGGCCTACCCGTTGCTACACGAAATCGCGGGGAGTTCCGCAACTGCGGTTTGGTTCTCATCGATCCATGGGCCGCCGAGGACTGAGAAAGAACCCGCGATCAGGCGGCGGTACTCGGCAGAACCCTCGTCGATGAAGAACGTCTACTGGGTCAGTTGCCTCGCCGCGTCAGATGATGAGGCAGCGCCGGGACAACAATGCGTGCGATTCTGGCCATGGCATTCTGTTGAACAGAAGGTTTGAGGGCAGTTAAGGATACTGTCCACGAAACCCTGCGTTAAGCGGCAACTCGTTCAGTATCCGTCCGCTGGCAACTCCAACAATTACGCGAAACCTTCAACGCGTTCCAGCGGAGGGCGAGCAGCCTGGTAGGGTGCGGTGAGGTACAATCCTCACCGAGCCGCAGACGCGATTGGTGCGGTTCGCTCCCTCTCACCGCAGCCTACCTGCTCGGTCTGCAAGAGGCCGGCAAGCACGAGCGCCCCACAGCGAATGAAGTGAACCGATCCCACCTGTTGCTGCCATTCCGCGAGCCGAAGTCAAGTTCCGCGCGCTTTGGTGAGCACCAGCAGCGCCTCTTCGGGGTCGGCGACGAAGCGCGCGATGGCTGACCGGGAGTGCATCAGTAGTTGCTGGATTGCCGCGGTGCCGGCATTTCCGACGTTGAGCCAGACTACTTTTGGCGGTGCGCCGTACTGAAAGCTGCGCTGACGAAAGTCGTTGTCCTTGGACACCAGGACATAGCCTTGAGTGCGGGCCAACTCCCACACGGTTGTGTCGCTGGCCCCCCGTACGCCGAGTAGCTCGACTTGGGTGGTGCCGGGGTACTGCGCGGCGAGCCGCGGGCTCAGATTCTCGTCAAGCAGCAGCTTCATCTGGGGCTGCCGTCGCCAGGCGACGCTCTCGTTGCGCGGCGAACATCAGCGCCGCGCGAAGGTGTTCCCGGCGTAGGCTCGGGAAGTCCGCCAAGATCTCTTCTTCGGTCATGCCGCCGGCGAGGTATTCCAACAGATCATAGACCGTGATGCGGGTGCCCCGGATGCAGGGCTTGCCGCCGCGGATGTCGGGGTCGATGGCAATCAAGTCGTTGAGGTCGGGCATGATTGAGTCCGGCGTGCTGACGGCGCGTAGTTGACTGCATGAGGCAGTATGCGGGCGAATGGGTTCAAGTCTTGCATTTCAACATCCTTGAGGGGCAACGCCGGATTCTCTGACTTCATTACCGTGACAGCTTACTGAATTTACGTAATGTGCTGGCCGGTTTCAGATCTTGCCCGATTGCTGTCGCTGAACCTTCGCGCCAGCAGTCACCTTGAGGAACGTCGCATTTTTTGTGTTCGATAAACCGTCACCGTGATGAGCGGCGGCATGATCACCGCGCCGCTGCTGAGCCTGTTCGTGATTCCGGCGGTTTATCTGCTGTGGCGCCAGCGGTTGCCTCCAAACTCGGACCCTGCGTAGCCAGGGCTTCCAGCCCTGATGTTGTCAAACTTGACCGACTGGCGCCACCACCTCAACCGGCCTACACGCGGCCTATGCAGAAACCCGATGTGAGGACCGACCGATGTCCGACCGCCATCCGTCCAACGGCGTTGCGCAGTCGCCGCCCCCGCGCACCGCGCGGCTGTTCCGCAACGGCACCAATCAGGCAGTACGCCTGCCGCGGGAATTTGAGCTCGACGCTGACGACGTCATCATCCGCCGCGACGGTGACAGTCTGGTCCTGACTCCGAAACCGCGTACCTGGGACGACTATTTCGCCCAAGGTAGCCGCTTGGATCCGGACTTCCCCGATCCACGGGAAACCCATTCGTCCGAGGAACGCGAGCCGCTCTGATGCGCTGAGCAGTAGACCTCTACGCCGAAATCCGTGCTGACCTTGAGCGCCGCGGCACGCCAATCGGTCCGAACGACCTGCTCATCGCCGCTCACGCCCGCTGGCTCAACGCCACACTGGTTACCAGCAACATCGGCGAGCTGAGCCGAGTGGCAGAGCTCAGGCTCGAGGACTGGCGCAGGTGATAACCGGAATAGGCTTCGCTGGCGCTCAGTCCAACCTGAGCGGCCTAAACGCGGAGCACAAAGCTGAATCCGATTATGTCCATCAGGAGGCCCAGTGACTCAACCAAGGAAACCGGTCGCGCCGGGAAAAGGCGAGCGGCGCGCACAGCGCGGCTACGTGCCCTAGTACGACTCTGCCGCTGCGGCGATCTATGCAGCCTTGAAACGCGACGATTTGATCTGGGTTGGATTAGCTGATCGCGGTGCGGGAGCCAATTACGGCGGCTTCTGGCTGATCTACCTGCTCGGCTACAACCTATCCGTGGCCGTCGCCGTCGGCTTCATCGCGCTGGCCGGCGTTGCCGCCGAGTTCGGCGTCGTCATGCTGGTCTATCTCGACAACGCGTTGGCGGACCGCCGCAAGGAAGGCCGCCTGAACAGCATCGCGGACCTCAACGCCGCGATAGAAGAGGGCGCCGTGTTGCGTATCCGCCCCAAGGCCATGACTGTCGCGACCATCTTCGCCGGCCTGCTGCCGATCATGCTGCTCGGCGGCGTCGGCAGCGAGGTGATGCGCCGCATCGCCGCGCCGATGGTCGGCGGTATGATCACCGCGCCGCTGCTGAGCCTGTTCGTGATTCCGGCCATCTATCTGCTATGGCGCCAGCGGTTGCCCCAAGACTCGGACCCTGCGTAGCCGGGACTAGATTGTTTGAGGGCGGCGAATGTTTGCAGATGAGTCAAGTTTCGACGCAGCCTAGGACCGGCGAGGCTTCTCGAAATCGAAATCGAAATCGAAGTCGCTTGCCACTCGTTTCGATTCGTTTGCCACTCGATTTCGATACCGATTTCGATACCGATACCGATACCGATACCGATACCGATACCGATGATCACGGCTCGTCGGTCTGAGGTGAAGCCTCGCTAGCTCTTGTTGACCAACCTCCCCGTCGCCCCCTGAGCAGACGATGGAAGAGCTCTCATGGTCCGATCAGATGATGCCCTCGCGCTCAAGCTGCTGGGTCAGTACTTCGATTTGCACGTCGAGGTTGTCCACGTCGCTGTCCAGCAGCCGCTGCTGCTGCTCGCGAAAGGCGTCCTCGACCGTGATCAGCGCGTGGCGGAAACGTTCGTCGAGCTCGGGAGCGGTGACCTGGGCCTGCGTCTTCGCATAGCCCTTGACGACGCTTGTTACACCGTCAAGGTAGACGTTGAGGAACTTGCGCGCCCGGCGAAGCTTGTGCGGGTCTTCGTTCAGTTGGTTCAGGATCGTGCTCGCCAGCGCTGCAATGCGCCCCAGCCGAGCCTCAAGTTCTGGCTGCCGGATGTCGCGGCTCGCCTGCTCGATGGCGGCGATCGAGCGCTCGGCCTGCGTCAACGCCATGCGGTGGTGTTTGCCGATGCCACGGGCACACCGGTTGGTCTGCAGGTCGAACCCGTAGGTGAGCCAGCAGCCGAGCAGTGCCACCAGCGCAAAGGCGACGGCGATGGCCGGGTGATGACCGACGCCGAGCCAGGCGGTCGTGCCGGTGGCGAGGGCGACGAGCGCGCAGGCCAGCGTCTTCATCGGCCAGGCCGTGAAGCCGGCCTTGCCGGCGACCAGGCCTGCGTGCCGCATCAGCAACGCACCGCCGAGAAACAGACCATAGCCGATGCTGTTGCCGAGCAACGCGACCAGCTGCCCCTGTGCCAGCGAAACCGCGGCGGCGGCCGCGACCGGCAGCGGCAGAAGGAACAGCAGCCATGCAGACGTGGATGATGGCCGGGCGATAACGGGCTGCTGCTCGGGTTCGTTGTGCCGCAATCGTCGCCACAGCAGCATGGCGAAGGCGAACATGATCAGGACGACGACGGTCAGCAACAGCAGGCGTTTCATACGCTGGCGCCATTACGATGAGACAAGCGCTTGCTGTTTCCGCTGGCGCCTTGCCATGAACATTGGTGCGAAACAATGTCGACATGGCGGGGGCTGCCAGCCGCGGCCGGGGACGAACAGGAGACCAGCAGCGTCTGCATGGAGGCGACGCCGATGGCGGCCAGCATCAGCAAGATGCCGAGCAGTTTACGCAGGCGATCGGGCATGGATTGATCGGAAGGTAATGGGTATCAAGGGCACGCGCGGATAAGTTACCGCGTCGCTGAACAATAGTCACGAAAGGCCGTTTCGGTGGCGACGCTGAGCCCCTGCATCAGGGCCGACCGCGGCTGCAACGAACAGGTTGTCAGGGGCTGTGCGAGGGCATGCTTGGGTTGGGGCATGAAGGCGCTCCGGTTCGCGTGGTTGCGATGTGCTGTTCACATCGAATGGTCCATGAATTCACAAGACAGCATACGTAATTGGCCGGGAATCTCGGGACCGCACATATCTCTAACCGCCCCTTGTTTAAGTCGGAAAATAAGTCCCGTGTGTGCGTCCCTCGACGCCGAGTCTTGGGACCTGGCGAATGCGGTCGCAACACGCGGTCAACGCATGTCTCAAGGCGCTTGATGAATGCGTTGGAGCCTAACGAGCGCTCCCTACGCACGCGCCGATGCACTTTCGACAGAGCGCTCAAGGATCGGCGTGACCAGGGCCGCCTCAACGGCATCGCAGACCTCAAGGTCGCCATCGAAGAGGGCGTCGTGCTGCCTATCCGCCTCAAGGCGATGACGGTCGCGACGATCTTTGCCGGCCTGCTGCCGATCATGCCGCTCGGTGGCATCGGCAGCGAGTTCATGCGCAGCATCGCCACGGCGATGGTCGGCGGCATGATCCCCTCGCCACTGCTGAGCCTGTTCGTGATCCCTGCGATCTATTTATTGTGGCGGCACCGGGAAGCGTCGGCGCAACCGAAGCGATCTTGAGAGATCGCTAGAAGCCATTTCGAACCCGGCATCTCAGATGATGGGGGAGCCTCTGGACAACAAAGCGCGGGATTCTGGCAATGGCATCCCGTTACAACCAAGGTTGCGATTGCAGTTCTGTATACCGTCCCCGAAATCCGAACGTTGCCACCTATGCCCGAAACCTGGCCTCGCGCAGCCCCAGCCGGATCGGCCCTCTTGCCCGATCCGGGTCCACCGGGCGGCCCTTCTGCATGATGCGAATGCGCCCCGCGCGGTGCAGACGCCGCGCCGCCCTGCGCACCGGCTCCATCTCCGCGTGCCAGTCGGCGTCGCTGGCAATGATGCGGGCCGCTTCACTCGGACAAATGGTGGCGTCCGCAGCGCGCTGCCCGAGCAGTTCTAGGATCACCTGTTCGATGCGGCGGTCCTTGGGCGAAAGCCCGTTCTTGCGGCAGGCATCAGAGCAGTATTTGACGTTATCCCAATCCCGCGCCCACTTGCGGCGCCAGCTGATGCCGCGTCCGCAGACGATGCAAACGCGCTCGATTCGGACCATGCTGGTTGCCCACTGTTATCCAATCCAATTGGTTAGAAATGCGGCGTAACATCGCGGACGCAAGCGCGCACCACCGGCCCGAATGGCGTGAGCGGGAAAGCCAGCGCGGGCGTCTGCCGCGCGGTCTGCCGGTCTGGCGGTCTGGCGCGGACGCGTCCTGACTGGAGCTGTTGCCCGATCCGGGTTCATCGGCCGACCTTCTTGCAGGCCGCGGATACGTCGGTGATGGTGTAACCGCCGTGCCATGAAAGTTAGCGGCGGTCTATTGGTTGCAGTATGCTGCCCCCGGACCGGCGTAAGACCGGACCCGTTAGACCATCACAGAGAATGCTCATTGCGGAGGCACTATGATTCGATCCCTGTCCATGGCCGTTGTCGGCCTCGCTACCATGCTGTCCAGCACCGTTTCGACCGTTGCACTGGCGGCGGACCCGGTGCTGCTCAAGTTTTCCCATGTCGTGGCGGAGAACACCCCGAAAGGCCAGATGGCCAACAAGTTCAAGGAGTTGGTTGCGGAAAAGACGGGCGGCAGCGTCGTCGTCGAGGTCTATCCCAACTCGCAGTTATTCGGCGACGATAAGGTGCTGGAGGCCATGTTGTTGGGCGATGTGCAGATGGCGGCGCCCGCGTTGTCCAAATTCAGTCGCTACACCGACGAACTGGCGCTGTACGATTTGCCCTTCCTATTCAGGAACTTGGATTCCGTCGACCGCTTCCAGCAGAGTGAGAAGGGGCAAGGCATGCTCGATGCTTTGCAGAAAAAGGGCCTGGTCGGCCTTGGCTATCTGCATAACGGCATGAAACAACTGTCTTCAAGTAAGCCACTACGCGTGCCGGCGGATGCCGACGGGCTAAAGTTCCGCATCATGTCGTCGGAGGTGCTCGAGGCGCAGTTCGAGGCCGTGGGCGCGGCACCATTGAAGAAGCCCTTCTCCGAGGTCTTCACGCTGCTGCAGACCCGAGCCATCGACGGTCAGGAGAATACCTGGTCGAACATCTACTCTAAAAAGTTTTTTGAGGTTCAGCCTTACATCACCGAATCCAACCATGGTCTGCTCGACTACATGGTGGTGACGTCTAAGGAGTTCTGGATGGGTCTGTCGGACGAGCAACGCGCCCAGGTGCAGGAGGCGCTGATGGAATCGCTGGCATTCGGCAACCAGGTTGCCCACGATAAGGCGATCGAAGACAAGCAACTGATCGCGGATTCCGGCCGTACGGAGATCATCGAGCTGACCGACGATGAGCGGGCGCAGTGGGTCGAGGTCATGAAGCCCGTTTGGGGCAAGTTCGAGGAGGAAATCGGACCGGAACTCATCGAGGCCGCCTATCAGTCCAACGAGGCGCCGTAAGCCGGTTTTCAGTCACGCCAGTTGATGCCTGGCCAATCATGGCCAGGCCAGGTCAGTAAGGGCAAAGCCTCGCAGCGAGCCAACGAACATGTTGGCGACTGCGCGGCTTTGTCTGATGTCCGGGAAGGAGTAAACGATTCCTCGATCAATTCGCTCCCCGGCAGTGCAATGCCGCCGCGCGCGGCATGATGCATTTCTTTGAGTAGGATCCGGGCAGCTTCAGAACCAGACCGGCCGTCACCGGCAGCGCGACCTAGGCAGATCGCGCATGCCGTTCGGGCGACGTCGGCACAACCAGTCCACGCGGAGGGGGCTCATGTTTTTTCGACTCGTCAACAAGCTGGAGGAGGCGATCATCTCGATATTGCTGGTGGCGATGACGCTGCTGGTGTTTTGGGAGGTGATCCTGCGTTTTGGTTTTGGTACCGGCGTCAGTTGGGGGCAGGAGGCCACACTGCTCATTTCCGCATGGTTCGTTCTGTTTGGTGCCTCCTACGGCCTCAAAGTGGGTGCTCACATCGGTGTGGACGCCTTTGTGCGGTTGTTCGGGCCTGCGGGGCGGCGCGTGCTGACCGGGATCGCGGTGGTGCTGGCCTTGATCTACTGCGGCCTGTTCCTGTATGGCTCTTGGGTCTATCTCGCCAAAATGCACATGATCGGCATCGAACTGGAAGACATCGAGGTACAAACCTGGGTCGCCCACAGCATTCTGATGATCGGTTTCACCTTTCTTGGCATCCGACTCCTTGAACTGCTGTGGCATGTCATTACCGGTGAGGCCGATGGTTTCCAAAAGGTCGATGAGGCCGAAGAGAGCCTGCACCTGGCGCGCGAACTGCGCGAAGAAATCGGCGCGTCCCCAGATGCGCTGACCACGGATGACCTGGCAGGGGGGGGTACGAAATGACAACGGCAACTCTTTTCATCCTGCTGTTTGGCTGCATGCTGCTCGGCATGCCCATCGCCATTGCGCTCGGCTTCTCTAGTATCGTCACCATCCTACTGTTTTCAAATGACTCGTTGGCCTCGATCGCGCTAAAGCTGTTCGAGGCCCTGTCGGCGCATTACACGCTGCTCGCCATTCCCTTTTTCATCCTTTCGTCGCAGTTCTTGTCCACTGGCGGTGTGGCCAAGCGCCTGATCCGATTCGCCGTGGGTGTGGTCGGACACATCAAGGGTGGCCTGGCGATGGCGTCCGTGCTGGCGTGCATGCTGTTCGCGGCGGTCTCCGGCTCTTCGCCGGCCACCGTGGCGGCCATCGGTACCATCGTCATCACCGGTATGGTCGCGTCTGGTTATCCCAAGTCCTTTGCCGCCGGCGTCATTACCAATGCCGGCACCCTTGGTATCCTGATTCCGCCGTCCATCGTCATGCTGGTCTATTCCGCAGCCACCGAGGTCTCGGCGGCGCGCATGTTCATGGCGGGCTTCATACCGGGCATCATGATGGGCGGTCTGCTGATGCTGGCCATCTACATCGTCGCTCGCATCAAAGGCCTGCCGTCGCAACCCTGGCCCGGATTCCGTGAGGTGGCAGCGGCGGGCTTCAGCGCCTCCGGCGGCATCCTGCTGATCCTGATCGTGCTGGGTTCGATCTATGGCGGCGTTGCCAGCCCCACCGAGGCGGCGGCGGTTTCGGCCATCTACGCCTTCCTGGTCTCCGTGGTCGGTTATCGCGACATGGGTCCGCTGAAGACCATCCCCTGGCGCCGCGACGATGAAGGCGGTGCCTCGGTGTTGGTGCGCAATAGCTGGCAGGTGCCGCTCGCCCTGGTGCAGAGCTTTGGCAACGCGGAGGTGCGAAAGACCGTGTTGGACGGCGCCAAGGTCAGCATCATGCTGTTGTTCATCATCGCCAACGCCATGCTGTTCGCGCACGTGCTGACTACCGAGCGTATTCCGCATCAAATTGCCGAGACGATCGTCGCTTACGGCCTGGAGCCGTGGATGTTCCTGATCGTCGTCAACCTGCTGCTGTTGGCGGCGGGCAACTTCATGGAGCCGTCCGCGATCCTGCTGATCATGGCGCCGATTCTATTCCCGATCGCCACGCAGCTCGGGATCGATCCGATCCACCTTGGCATCATCATGGTCGTGAACATGGAGATCGGCATGCTGACGCCGCCGGTGGGTCTGAATCTGTTCGTGACGTCCGGCATCACCGGCGAGTCGATGGGCTGGGTCATCAAGGCGGTATTGCCCTGGATGCTGCTGCTGTTGTTCTTCCTGATGCTCATCACCTACATTCCGCAGATCTCGCTGTTCCTGCCGGAATATCTCGACAAACTCCAGGGTTACAGCTGACATGGCAAAGCCGATTGACATCAAGACCATCCTCTACGCCACCGACCTCGGCGACCACATGCGCCCGGTATTTCGTCGGGCGATTCACCTCGCCAGAATCCACAAGGCACGGATCATCATGCTGCATGTGATGGAGCCGCTGACGGGCACCGGGCAAGCCGTGGTGGATACCTACCTGTCGTCGAAGAAGCGCGAGCAGATGCAGCACGACGGTATGAAGAAGGTGCTCGATACCATGCGCACACGTTTGGACAAGTTCTGTGAGGACGAGCTGGGCCAAAGCGCGGAGAAATCGCCGCTCGTCTCGGACGTAGTAGTGCATTCGGGACGGGCCAGCGACGAGATTCCCCGCCAGGCCGTCGATAAAGAGGCGGATATGATCGTTATGGGAACCTGCTCCCATGGTCTGCTCGGGCGTGGTCTGCTCGGCTCCACCGCCGTGCGGGTGGTGCAGACCAGCCGGGTGCCGGTGCTGGTCGTTCCCAATTGTCACGAATAGTCTAGGAACCCAATGTCGGACGAACTCAAGAAAAGCGCCCTCGACTATCACCGCTGGCCGAAGCCCGGCAAGCTCGAAATCAAGGCCACCAAACCGCTGGCGAATCAGCGTGATTTGGCCCTGGCCTACTCACCGGGGGTGGCCGCCGCCTGTGAGGAAATCGTCGCCGACCCCTTGACCGCGGCCCATTACACGGCGCGGTCTAATCTGGTCGCGGTGATCAGCAACGGCACTGCGGTCTTGGGCCTGGGCGCCATCGGTGCGCTGGCGTCCAAGCCGGTCATGGAAGGCAAGGCGGTGCTGTTCAAGGAGTTCGCCGATATCGACGTATTCGATATCGAGGTCGACGAGCGCGATCCGCAGCAATTGATCGAGACCATCGCGCGGCTGGAGCCCACCTTCGGCGGCATCAATCTCGAGGACATCAAGGCGCCGGACTGTTTCATTGTCGAGGAAGCGCTGAAGGCGCGGATGTCGATACCGGTGTTCCACGACGATCAGCATGGGACCGCTATCGTCGTCAGCGCCGCAATCTACAACGGTCTGCGCGTGGTCGGTAAGGACATCGGCGAGGTCAAGCTGGTGACGGCTGGCGCCGGTGCCGCAGCCTTGGCCTGCCTGGACCTGCTGTTGACCCTGGGGCTAAGACGCGAGCACGTTATCGTCAGCGACATTGCCGGCGTGGTTTACCGTGGCCGCACCGAGCAGATGGACCCCTATAAGACTCGCTATGCCGTCGACACGCCGCATCGTACTCTGGAGCAGGCACTAGACGGCGCCGATGTGTTCCTGGGGCTGTCCGCGGGAGGCGTGCTCAAGGCCGAGTGGTTGCCGAAGATGGCCGAGCGACCCCTGATCATGGCTCTGGCCAATCCGACCCCCGAGATCCTGCCGGACCAGGCGCGTGCGGTGCGGCCCGATGCCATTCTGGCCACCGGCCGCACCGACTATCCGAACCAGGTCAATAACGTCCTGTGTTTCCCATTCCTGTTCCGTGGCGCGCTCGACTGCGGTGCCACCGAAATCAACGAGGCCATGAAGGCCGCCTGCGTCAAGGCCATCGCTGACCTTGCGCGGGCGCAACCGTCGGATATCGTGCGTCGCGCCTATGGTGGGCTGGACCTGCGCTTCGGGCCCGATTATCTGATCCCGAAGCCTTTCGATCCGCGCCTGATGGAGCATGTGGCGCCAGCGGTGGCTCAAGCAGCGATGGAATCCGGTGTGGCCGCCCGTCCGATCGCGGACCTCGGGGTCTACCGCCAGGCGCTGCATCACCGCGTCTTCCGCACCGGCATGACCATGAAGCCGGTGTTCGACCAGGCGCGCACTGATCTGCAGCGGGTGGTCTACGCCGAGGGCGAGGACGACCGCGTGCTGCAGGCCGCGCAGCAGGCGGTGGAGCAGGGGATCGCCCGGCCGATCCTCATCGGGCGGCGCGGCTTCATCGAGACGCGGATACGGGAGCTCAGTCTCGATATCGTTCCAGGCACCGATCTCACGATCCTCGACCCGTCCGACAACCCCGGCTACGAGGATCATGTGGCGGCCTTCTACCAGCGCGCGAAGCGTCGCGGCTATGCGCCGGCGGACACCCGTGGCCACCTACGCAACAACGCCACGGCGCTCGGCACCGCGTTGCTTCGCACCGGCGAGGCGGATGCGCTGATCTGCGGCGCCATCGGCCGTTATCAGGATCACCTGGAGCAGATCGATCTCATCATTGGCCCTGCCAAGGGCACCCGTCGGCTCGCAGCGATGAATGCGGTGGTGCTGCACCAGGGTACGCTGTTCATTGCCGACACCCAGGTCCAGGTGGACCCCAATGCCGAAGATCTCGCTGAGATCACAAGACTCTGCGCCGAAGAGGTACGCCGCTTCGGCATCGAGCCAAAGGTGGCCTTGTTATCGCATTCCAACTTTGGCTCCCACGACGACGAGAGAGCAGTGAAGATGCATGATGCCATGCGCCTGATTCGCCGTGCAGAGCCCGAGTTGGAGGTAGAGGGCGAGATGCGCGCGGATTTGGCCATGTCCGAGCAGATCCGTGCGGAGCGCTTCCCGGATTCGTTGCTTGAGGGCAACGCCAACCTACTGATCATGCCGAGCCAGGGCGCCGCGAACATCGCCTTCAACCTGCTCAAAGTGCTTGGCGGCGGGACCGCGATCGGCCCGCTGCTGCTGGGCGCGGCCAAGTCGGCACATATCGTCACGCCGAGCGCGACTGTGCGTGGTCTGCTAAACATGACCGCACTGGCCGCCGTCCGCGCGCAGTAACCGGCAAACGCTCAGCAGGGGCGGATGGCAATGAATCTGAACGATCCGTTTGGTCGTCTGCAACAGCGCGACGCCGCTGGCTATGCCGCGCTGCGCGAGAAACTCCTAGCCGGCGGCGTCGATACGGTCGACGCCGCGCGCAACCTGATGGCTGAGACACGCCGAAACGTCCTGACCTTCAGCGCCGTCGTCGTGCTGGCGACCTTGCTGCTGCTTGGTGTGCTGCCGAAGCTGGCGCCGATCACGTTGTCGCTGGCCCTATTGCTGCTAGTGGTCGCCGGCAATGCATTGGTGAAGGGCCTGCGCTATCTGCGGCGCTACATCGATGAGGAGTTGGCGCCCTGATGTTGTCTCCAACAATATTTCGTCACGAAGTTCTAAAATTCGCCCACCACGTCGCCGGCTATCTATCCCACACTGAGCCACCGCCCGGAATGTGGCGGCGAGGTCCGGTGCGGCGAGGTCCGGAATCGACCCCTATGTAAAGTTGCCAACTATGTGAAGCGCAGCACGGACTCCATCACAAGTGACTTTTTTTGATAAGTTTTCTGAAAATGAGAGCCGAGCAAGCTTCACATAGTTCTGCGGTTTACTGAGAGGCGCCAGCCTCTTCAGGAGGCCGCGATGAGCCCTGCATGGCGACTTCCCGGCCGGCCGATGCGCCAGTTTCGACGCAGCTCGTTGGCGTCCTGCGTTGACGACACCTTCGAACGTACCTCGGTGAGCACGGCCATGCATGTCAAGCCACTGCAACCTATGTCGCGTGCCTGACCGGCTTTGGGCACTGGATGAACCGATGTCGACTCTAGGTCGAGTCCCTCGATGAAGACTGAATCGCGGCGTTTGTAGACGGCCATCTGCCGCCCGCCCGACGCGCTGCGAGCATTCGTTGGAGCCCGAAAACTATGTAAAGAAGCCGTTGGCTCCAACGCCCGTAACTGATGGAGTCAGCAGGCCAACTTCACATAGTTGGCAACTTTACATAGGGGCCGCTATGTAAAGCTTTACATAGCGGCCCACTGCGGCCATTCCGTCAGCAAACCGAGATGTCTGCAATGGGGTGGTAAGCCGACAACAAAGTAAACTGTCACCGGAACTCCCACCGGAACTCGCACTCCTCGATCCTCTGGTGAAGCTATTTCTTAAGACGTGGTCCCGGTTCGTGGGAGCACCTCTTCGTACCCCAGCCGCGGCAGGACCGTCTCAGGTCGCAGGCGCATTCAGAGCTTGGCGGTCACCACGGCAACTGGCGGCAGCACAGGCTCGTGCCATCGCGTGATTCTGGCCCAGGTGGCCGCAACGATGACCAAGGCCGCGAAGCGGTGTCAGGTCAGCCCATCACCACTGAAAACCAAAACCCAGCGCGGGACCGGTCATGCGCAGATCGATGTCGTTGTCGTCGAACTCATAGGACAGCGAGCGCACCGCGAGGGTCACGTCGCCCCAGTCGAAACGATAGCCGAGGCCGAGGATGGCCTGCCAGGTCCAGTTCGAGTCGCCGACGCCGATATCCGCGTAGTAGGGCATGAACCAGCGATCATTCAGCAGTACCCGGCCGCGGGCACCGATGATGCCGTCCCACGGCTGCTGATCCATCGACACCGCGTTGGCCCGGTAAAAGCGCCCGCTGCTGTCCTGCACACTCAGTTTTAGGCTGCTGTCCATGACCAGATAGCGGAATCCGGCGAACAGGTCCATGTTCGCGTTGGGGGACTGCACCACTCGATAGCCGCCGGCGAGCGTCCAAATGGTCGCACTCAAATCGATGCTGGCCTTGCGCGAGATATCCGTCGACAGATCCCCGAATGGACCAGTGACGGAGCGCGCACGGCTGCTCTGGTCGCCGAAGTCTACATAGACGATGTCCGTAAACACCGACCAGCGGTCCTTGCGCGCCTCGCCGATCAGCATCACTGCCATCTGCAGATTGCTCAGATAGTCGCTCGGATCGGTTTTGGCGCTGACATCGACCGACCTCGTCTCCCCACCGCTGGGGCCAGGCAGGCCGCTCACGGTTGTGTCGACGTTCAGGTTGGCGTTCGGCAGCCACAGATAGGGCTCGAGTTTGAAGTGCCAGCGACCGTCGTTGTCGTCCCCGCTCGACGCCATGGCCAGCGTGGGGGTTACGAGCAGTGCAAGCGCCATGGCGCGGCCGACGGCAGGTGTCGATTCGCGGTTCATCGGGCAAACTCCTGTCGAAAAATCGTGTCGTCAAGACGGTCCGCCTAGGACCCCGCAGGGTATACCGAGGCGGACCTGATATCGCTTCCGCATTGTGCATGGCTGCGGGGTCGTGGGCTTGGCATTTCGCGACAGGTGTGGGCGTGGAGTGGTGCCAGGTTTTGCAAGGGCGCGGAGTGGTATCAGGTCCGGTTTTGCAATGCAGTACGCAGAGATGCGTGACCAGCTCGTCAACGCAACGGCGGCGAGGCGCGCCAAGCGCCCGGCGAGACGCCGGACCAGCGCTTGAACGCGCGCGTGAAAGTCGTGACATCGGCGTAGTCTAAAGACGCGGCGACGTCGGCGATCGGCAGGTCGGTGTCGCGCAGCAGTTGCCGGGCGACATCGTAGCGGGCCTCTTCGATCAATGCCTTGCAGCTCGTGCCGAGCGCCTTCAGCCGCCGATTCAACGTGCGCCGATGCAGCGCGAATAGGCGCGCGATATGGGCCAGCGAGGTGTCGCCGGGAGCGGCGCCCTGGATCAAGATGCGGCGTAACGTTCGGCGCAGGTGCGAGACGAGATCTCCTGCCCCCTGCGCATCGAGACCTTCGATCAGCTGCAAGAACTGTGCATGCAGCAACGCATCGGCGCCGTCCAGTGGTTGTTTCAACCAACTGGCCGCAAACGCGACCGCGGAATGTTGCGCGCCGAAGCTGATCTGGGAGCGGTAGAGGCGCCGGTAGGGTTCGACGTCCGCGGGTCGAGGCCGGCTGATACGGACTTCGAGCGGCTGGAAGCCGGGGCCGCAGAGCGTCTTCAGGATGTTGTAGATGATGGCCAACGAGCTGTCATAGAGCTGCTCGATGCCGGGAATCTCCGCTTGATAAATGACGTAGGCCAATACGGCCCGGTCCTCCGAGATCCAGAGTGCCGGCACGGCGCCACGATCATGCAGATGCAGGTACACAATGAGCTGGTGCAAGGCGGCACCGACGTCGGGTGCCAGGCTGGCAAGTTGCCCGATCAGCCCGAGCACATCGAGGCCGGCTCGCTCCCCGAGCAGGTGCCCGAAGTGGGGGCAGTCGCTGCGCTCTGCGCAGAGCGCGAGCAATCGGCCGACGGCGACGAACGGGACGCAATGCTCCGGATCGTCGAACAGGCCGATGTCCATGCCAGCCTCTTTGATGATCGCCGCGGGGTCCAGATCAAACTCGGCGAGTAGGCTTGGCACGGGCAGGATCGGCGCCATGCGCAGCGAACCTTCCCGCACCAATGGTGGATCACTCGATGGGTCGGCAAGCAGGGGAGGCTCTTCTTGCATGACGCCTTGGTCGGATCATCGCGCAGTCAATAGGCGCTTTAGTCTACGCAATGCCGTGGCGGTTTCAAATCCACGCCTTCCCGCGCCCGCATCGCGTCGTGCGGGGGTTACGGCTGGTAGGTGCAGGCGCCGTCCGTACAGCCGTCGTAGGAGTTCTCGAGCTCATCCTGGACCAGATGCGCCTTGCCGCCCACGGCCCGGATGGTCAGGTCCTCGTCCAGCACCTTGACCCGGTAAGACCAGCCTTCGGCGGGCTTGAGCTTGGC
Source organism: uncultured Gammaproteobacteria bacterium (assembly GCA_963698775.1). Lineage (GTDB taxonomy): Bacteria > Pseudomonadota > Gammaproteobacteria > Chromatiales > Chromatiaceae > Thiohalocapsa. The sequence continues at coordinate 14,633 of CAVOSE010000004.1, read as the reverse complement.
GCCGAGGTCGTAGAGTCCATCATAGGTCAGAGTAGGATCGACGATCTTCGCGAACGCCTGCATCACCCAAGGCGTGCCATCGGGGCCGTCGAGGATGAACACCGGCTTGCCTTTCTCGAAGGTCATGGTGGATTTCCGATCAACGATCAGCGGCTTGTAGGCGCTCGATCCCTTTTCACGCGGGTTGACGCCCTTGGGCAGCGTGGGCCGGGCCATCCACCGCCCTTGCCAGCCGTCGAACGTCGTCACCTCACCGACCGGCAGGTCGATCCAGTCCATGGTCCAGCCCCTGGGTCCGTTCTTCCACACGCCGATCACGTTATGCTGTTTTGCCAATGCCGCGGAATCGACCTTCGCCCAGACATCCGCCGGGCAGGTGTTCTTCGGATCGACCTCATTGTTCAGGCCGGTCGAATTCCACATCTCCGTGTACAGGGTCTCGTTCTGCAGATCGGCATAGATGAAGTTCAGTTCGCAGTACTGGACAGCACGCAGGTCGTCGAAGCGCATGTTCTTCGCCGTCGCCGCATAATCCGGCGGCGGCGTCATGCCCGCCGTGACCACGGTCATCATTGCCTCGAAGCACGGACTCGACAGCTGCGTGATGTTGTCCTTCATGCAGGCCTTGAGCCCTTCACCGCCGATGATCTGATCCGCGCACAGCCGCTTCACGTCGCCGGCGCACTCGAGCACGACATCCACCGCGTCGCGTATCTTGTCCTCAGCCAGCGCACTGCCGCTGCCCGCCAGTAGCGCGGCGGTCGTGAGGATACCGAAGGTTAGACTGGCGGGGCTGGTGTCCCGGTTGGATGTTGTAAAGCGCATGTGAATCTCCTGCTCTGTGTCGAAGGGCACCCGAGCGATCCGGGTGTCAGGTTGGAAAAATACGCGTCCCGCTACCCGCCGCATCGGTTGTCCGATGTCGGTCCAAATGCTTCCGCGGAGCCCGGGCGTTCAGGGCTAAGGGGCACCTTCAATGAACCAGCTTCACCGGCGGTGGCGTCCAGCTGCCGTCGAGGATCGACGGCGGCGTTTCCAGTGGCGCGTAGATGCGCATCACCAGCACGAACTTGTCCTTCGGTGCGGGCAGCCAGTTCGCCTCCTTGTCCTTGCCTGGGGAGTCCGCCTGGATGTACAGCTCCACGGAGCCGTCCGGGTTGGTGATCAGGGGATCGCGTTTGGCCAGGTCGTAGCGGTTGATCTGGTTGGGCACGAAGAAGAAGTCGGAGTCGTAGAGGGTCAGCGACCAGAAGGCCGCGGCCGGCGGCATCTGGCCCTTCTCGAAACGCATCACGTAGTTGTGCTTGGCGCCGTCGTAGTCGTCCCCGTTCGGGTCCTTCTGCGAGAGCGGATAGACGGCATCCTGCGGGCGGTTCCAACCGGGGCCGAGCAGGTTGGCCATGCCGCGCAATAGATAGTCGGTGCCGAAGTCGCCGACGCCACGGATGAAGTACAGCCAGCCGTTGGTGGTCGGCTGGCGCTTCAGGTGCAGCCCCATTTCCAGGACTGCGAGCTTGGGCACCAACCTGATGGCTTCGCGGTCGATCAAGTCCAGCTTGCTCGGGTCAAAGGCCTGTCCGGGGACCAGTCCGATCTTCGCCATCTGCGCGACCATCGGCGCGTCCTGCGGCGTCGGCGGGTTGGTCTTCATGAGATCGGCGAGGCGCTCGAAGTAGGCGTATGCGTCCATGCCGTTGACCTGCTTGCGCACCGCGGTCTTCATGTCGAAATCGGGATCGACGACGCCCGGAGGCGGGGTGTAGGGCCTGCCGTAGGCGCTGAGCGGCACCACCGAGAACTGGTCCTGCAGGGCATGGACCTCTTTATAGTCCTCGGGGGTGCCGGTGCTGTAGATGCGCCCGAGGACCCACACCATTCCGGTCGGGGACTTGACCTGCGTCACGCCCTCCGGGAGCTCGCCGGACCAGCCCGGACCTGTGATGGCGTAGGTCTGCGCCTTCCCGCCCGTGGTGTAGGTCCCTGCGACGTCGATCACCTCCGACCAGCCGTCCAGGATGGGGGCGATGTAATAGCGGTCCCACATGTCGGGGATGCTGAAGATCACCGGCTCGCGGGAGACATCGAGCCATGCCTCGGTGTACAGGGTGTCCGCATTGGGTGCGGCGCAGCAGTGGTTGTCCACCGCGGGATAGGTCCGCATGCGGATCATCTGCCCCATTGGCGCATGCTCCGCATCCGGCACGGCCACGTTGGTCTGTTGCATGCGGGCCGTGTCGAAGGTCACCAGGGGGTAGCCGTAGATATAGGCCTCGGTGGCGATCTTGATCGCCTCCACCGGGCCAAGCCATGGGGGCTCGTCCGCCGCGGTTGCGAGCGGCGATGCAGCCATGGCCCCAAGGCATAGCCCCATGGCAGCCTGCTTGATCGGGCTCATTGGTCTTCTCCAGCAATCAGTGCTTGTCAGGTCCGGTCGATGGTGTGTGCGCTTGCGTCACCGGCGGCACCCGCCAACTGCCGTCGAGAATCGACGGAGGCCTTTCCCGCGGCCAATACAACCGCAGCATCAGCACGAATCGGTCCGTCGGCGCCGGCAGCCAGTTGGCTTCCTTGTCTTTCCCAGGCGATTCATGCTGGATGAAGATATCGACCGATCCGTCCGCGTTGCTGTTGAGTGGGCTTCGGGAGCTCAGGTTGTAGCGGTCGAGCGGGTTGGCGACGAAAAAATAGTCGGCGTTGTACAGGGTCAGCGACCAGAAGGCCTCGGCCGGCGGCAGCGCGTTCTGCTCGAAGTGCATCCGGTATCGGTTCGCGCCGCTGTAGGGCTGGCCTTCCGCATCCACCTCGGAGGTCGGGTAGATGGCATCCTGGGGCCGGTTGGCACCCAGGCCGATCGCGGTGACCAGTGCCCGCTGGATGTAGTTGGTCCCGTAGACGCCGGTCTTGATGGTAAAGGTCCAACCGTTGATGAGGGCGTTGTCTCCGGCGCTGATTCCGGCCGTGAACCACCCCATGATCCGCTCTTGGGCCGGCTTGGGCGCACGAGCAAGCCCCTTGGCCACCGCGGGGTCGAGCCGCGACAGGTCGAAGTCCTGGCCGGGTACGATGCCGATGGTCGCGAGTTTGGCCACCATCGGGGCATCCGCGGGCGTCGGCGGATTGGTCTTCAACAACTCGGCGAGCAGCTTGAAGTAGGCCCCTGCGTCCATGGCGTGGACCTGCTCGCGGACCGCAGACGTCTCGTCGATCTCGGGATCGACCTTGCCCGGTGCCGGCGCATAGGGCTTGCCGTAACGCGAAAGCGGCACCAGAATCATCTCGTCCTGCAGGGCGTGGACCGCCGCGTAGTCCTCGGGCGTGCCGGTGCAATAGATGCGGCCGAGCAGCCACACCATGCCCGTTGGCGACTTGTACTCGGTCACCCCCTCCGGCAATTTGCCCGACCAGCCTGGCCCCGTGATCGCATAGGTCTGCGCCTCGGTGCCGGTGGTGCGTTTTCCTGGCACCTCGAAGACCGTTGTCCAGCCGTCGAGGAACGGGAACAGCGCATAACGGCCGTCCATATCCGGTATGCCGACGATCCAGGGCTCCTTGGATACATCGATCCAGGCCTGGGTGTAGAGCGTGTCCGCGTTCGGCGCGGTCACGGTCTTGTATGAGGCATCGGGATAGCTGCGTGCCTTCGCGAACTGGCCCATCGGCGCCCTTCTGGCCTCGGGCGCGGCCACGTTCGTCGAGACCCGGTGCGTCAGCTCCATCGTGACGAGCGGATAGCCGTAGATGTAGGCTTCGATGCCCGTCATCAGCGCGTCCTGTTCCCTGGCGTCCGCATCCGCCACAGCCCGCGCATTTTCTGCTTGGGCGACCAACACCACCGCCGGCTGCTTCGCGCCAGCCGCGAAGCCGAGTATCGACAAGGCGATGAATAGCATGCCGTGTATTGTGCGCATCAATGCATCCCGTCGGGCGTAGGCCCGCACCTCAAGTCGCTACGGACGGAGCGATGATTCGAGCCGGATAGCCTCAACGCCAGCCGACCCCGCGAGCACCGCGCCCGACGCCGTGAAAACCGCGACCGACACCGCCGCCGACGCCGATCCAGTCGATGAACAAAGCGTTCGCGCCGCCCGACTCGGGCATTTCTCCCTCGATCAGCTTGTAGTCGTAGACGAGGTCGTTGCCGTCAACGACCGGATGACTGATCTCGACCACGGTCAGGGTGTTGCCGGCGCCTTCCCCGTCAAAGACCGACAACGTGGCGTTAGGCGGATCAGTGCTGAAGTTGTTCGGACCTGCGCCCGCCTTCCATTCGTCCAGATAGGCCGACATCGGGAGGTGCCCCGCAATACGCACGGGGCGATCCGAGAAATAGACCGTCTGTTCGGCGACGTCGACAAGGCGCAACTTGGTGTCGTCGCTCTGCAAGGCATCGGCAGTCTGCACGAACATCAGTTGCGCCTCGGGCCGTTTGTGTTCCTTCGTGCTCCGCCGCAGTTGCCGAGGAGAGGGCAAAAAATAACGGGATGGCTGCTGTCATCAGAAGCGCGGTGGTCATCAACTTGCGTGTTGCAATCATTGGTCAAACAATCCGGTTGGGATTCGCTTCCGGGTCAGGAGCAAATCGAGTGATGACGGGCATGGCGCGATTCCCTGTCGGGATCAGGAAGCGACCGGCGGGTGGCGTAAACTGTTCCCATTCTGACGCACCGCCGGGGCTCGGGTTTGGCATTTCGCGACAAACTGACGCCCTGATCCATCGCGTGCAATTCGAGGGCAGTGCGCGTAACTCAACTCGTCGTCGACGTGGCCAGCGTTGGATGTCACTGCCACCGGGACCCTTGCCGACAATCGGCCATCGTCTGCCATTGCGACCCAATCCAGCCGCTGATGTCTTGGGGATGAAGGTCCGCAGTAGAGCGAACAGCCGACACTCGCCACGCCCACGAGTTACATATTCTGTCCCTGGAATTCCTGCGGGAACAGGCAGGGTCAGCGCGGATTACTCTGACGAGTTCTCGTAGAATAAAGTGAGCGACAACACGACATGGTCGGACAATCCAGTCCCCGCTTTGTCCGCATGACAGAGCCGCTGCAGCGGGGGTGATGCGAGCGCCGCACAGGCGTCGCAACGATTGTTGAATAGAGCCGGTTCGAGATCGCCAAGCAGATCGCATACCGGACGCCAAGCGCCTCCGCCAGATGGGCGGGCCGCGCGACGCGAGAAATCGGGGGCGGAAGAATGGCGCGAAATGGGCGGCAGTTGGGCCGGCCCAGCGCTAGCATCGCGCGTGACCGCAAAAAGCACCGACGAAAGCCGAGCAAGATCGAACTCGTCAACCGACGCGAGCACGACTTTGGCGAAACAACGGCCATGAGCACAGGGGCCTCGCGGCAGCCAGGCCCCTTGACTCGATTCAAACCCCAGTGACCCAGCGAAATGAGGAAGGTATTGCGGATGCAACTCAAGAAATCTCCAACCCTGAAAATGCCCTGCAACACAGGGTTCAAGACCGTCCTTTCGGTCCTGACGCTGACGAGCTGTCTTCTGATCGGCAGCGCCCAAGCGGCCGATAACGGGCCACGTCACCACGCCCAGGGCCAGTACGACATCGTGACGGCCACCTACGTCGTGGTCGAGGGCGATGATCTGATCGCGATCGGTGAGCGCTTTGATATTTCCGTGGATGCGCTGAAGGCTCGCAACAAGCTGTCGTCGGATACCATCGACGTCGGCGACAAGCTGGCCATCGGCGGTACCGATGCAGGGACAGAGAGTGCCAGGGAGCCCATGAAACAGAATGAGCAGGCTTCAACCACGGTTTCAGAAGGCGCCGCTTCCTCCGCAAACACCAGTTCGCACTCGGTCACGCCGGCTGACGCCCGCGCCATCGCCAAGGAAGCCTACACCTACGGCTACCCGCTGGTGGACAACTACCGCATCCAGTACGCCTATTACGTGGACAAAAACAATCCCAACTATAAGGCGCCCTGGAACCATATCAAGAACATTAACAAGGTCTTCACGCCGGCTGATACTGCGGTGCAGACGCCCAATTCTGACACGCCATATTCCTGGGCGGGTCTGGATCTGCGCGCAGAGCCGATTGTGATTTCGGTGCCGGCGATCGAGAAGAAGCGCTACTACGACATCCAGATCTGGGACGCCTACACGTACATCACCGGCTACGCTGGTTCGAGAACGACTGGCAACGATGCTGGCAATTTCATGATCGTCGGGCCGGGCTGGAAGGGCGAGACGCCCAAGAGCATCAAGAAGGTGTACTTCTCCGATACGTACTTCGGCAACGTTGTGTTTCGCACGCAGTTATTCGATCCTGCCGACATCGTCAACGTCGAGAAGATCCAGGCGCAGTACAAGATGCAGCCTCTGTCCGCTTTTCTTGGAACAACTCCACCACCAGCCGCACCGGTCGTGGATTTCATCAAACCACTCACCAAGCCCGAGGAGAAGACTTCGCTGGAGTTTTTCAACATCATGAACTTCGTGCTCGGCTACAGTCCGACGTTGCCAAGCGAGAAGGCCCTCAGGGAAAGTTTCTCCAAGATCGGTGTCGCAGGCGGCAAGACCTTCGACCCCGCCAAACTCTCGCCTGAAATGAAGACCGCCATCGAGCAGGGCCGTGCCGAGGCCTGGCGGGCATTTGAGGGTGGCTTAAAAGAGCTAAGCGAAGGAAAGATCACCTCCGGTGACGTCTTCGGCAGCCGCGAATATCTGGGGGACAATTACTTGTACCGCTGGATCGGAACCATCGGCATCTACGGCAATGCCAAACAGGAGGCAATGTATCCGGTCTATCGCGTGGACAGCGAAGGCAATCCACTCAGCGGTACCAATCGTTACACGCTGCACTTTGACGCCGGCCAGTACCCGCCAGTTCACGCCTTCTGGTCGCTGACCATGTATGACTTGCCGCAAAGCCTGCTGGTGGCCAATCCGATCAACCGCTACCTCATCAACTCACCGATGCTGCCGGACATGAAGAAAGATGCCGATGGCGGACTAACGATCTACATCCAGAACGAATCGCCCGGCAAAGAGTTGGAGTCCAATTGGTTGCCCGCACCCAAGGGAGCTTTCGCGATGTACATGCGTCTTTACTGGCCGAAGGAAGCTGCACTTGAGGGGTCCTGGAAAGCCCCGAAACTTGTTAAGAAGTAGCATTTCTGAATCGTGCGGTCTGGCCTCTATGGCTGGGCCCATGAATAAAGGGTGCCGGAGGGATTTAAATCTGTTCAGGGTACAGACCGACCCCGAGAAGGGCTGGTTCAAGACCCTATGCCTCTACAGTCCGCTGCCGGCCTGCTTCGACAAGACCAGGCAGCCGAGCAAGATCGAACTCGTCAACCGACGCGAGCAGGACTTTGGCGAAACAACGGCCATGAGCACAGGGGCCTCGCGGCAGCCAGGCCCCTTGACTCGATTCAAACCCCAGTGACCCAGCAAAATGAGGAAGGTATTGCGGATGCAACTCAAGAAATCTCCAACCCTGAAAATGCCCTGCAACACAGGGTTCAAGACCGTCCTTTCGGTCCTCACGCTGACGGGCTGTCTTCTGATCGACAGCGCCCAAGCGGCCGATAACGGGCCACGTCACCACGCCCAGGGCCAATACGACACCGTGACGGCCACCTACGTCGTGGTCGAGGGCGATGATCTGATCGCGATCGGTGAGCGCTTTGATATTTCCGTGGATGCGCTGAAGGCTCGCAACAAGCTGTCGTCGGATACCATCGACGTCGGCGACAAGCTGGCCATCGGCGGTACCGATGTAGGGACAGAGAGTGCCAGGGAGGCCATGAAACAGAATGAGCAGGCTTCAACCAGGGTTTCAGGAGCTACAAGCGCATCGGCGCAGACCAGCCCGAAGATGAAGATGACGACCCTTATCCCGGAGTCGATCACTACTCCCGCAAGGATCGAAAGCCGGCTTGGCACCCTCGAATTTCCGCAGGGCTATCCGACTGACAGCACGGCCGAGAAGCTCTATGAGTATCTGGACTTCATGCATGGCGTGGAAGCCTTCCTTTACACCGTGCCGGGTGCATCGGTGCACGCGCTTGGTAGAGGCATCAAGAGCGAGGGCGGAGACAACCAGACGGTGTTGATCTTCGAGCAACTGATGGATTCCAGGTCACTGTTCCTCACCGCGAACACCGAAAGCATCTACAACGCGATGTGGCTGGACTTGACGGACGGCCCGTTGGTGATCGAGTCGCCACCCGATATCCTGGGCATCATCGACGACCACTGGTTCCGCTACGTCGCTGACGTTGGCAACGCCGGGCCGGACAAGGGCAAAGGCGGGAAGTACCTGCTGCTGCCACCCGGCTACAAGGGCGAGGTGCCCGAGGGCTATTTCGTGTTCCGATCTCCCACCTTCCAGAATCTGTATTTCTGGCGTGGATTCCTCAAGGACGGCAGCACCGCGACCGCGGTCGAGAACACCAAGAAGTTCGCCAAAGTCTACTCACTGGCCGACGCCAAGAACCCGCCGCCGATGAAGTTCATCGATGTTTCCGGCAAGTATTTCAATACCATCGGCGGCAACGACTTCAGCTTCTTCGAGGACATCAACGAGATCGTCCAGGCAGAGCCGAACGAGGCCTACAGCCCGGAAATCCTCGGCATGCTCGCCGCCATCGGCATCGAGAAGGGCAAGCCTTTCAATCCGGACGAAAAACTCAAAAAGACGCTCACCGAAGCCGTGGCCGTGGGCAATGCCGCCGCGCGCACCATCGCATTCAAGCCCAGGATGAAGGAAGCATACCTCAGTCCGGGCAGCTCATGGTTCCACCCTTTTGTCGGCGGCAGCTACCAGTTCCTCTCGCAACCGGGTGTGCGCAACCTGGCGGCACGCGTCCTGTACTCATACAACTACACCGGTGTCACGCCGGCGATGGCCATCGAAATGGTGGGCATCGGCTCGCAGTACGTGATGGCGACCACCGACGCCAAGGGCAGGCCGCTGGAAGGTTCCAAGACCTACAAGATCCAGCTGCCACCGAACATTCCGGCCAAGGACTTTTGGTCTTTCGTCGCGTATGACAACCAGTCCCGTTCCATGCTGCAGACGGACCAGCAGTTCCCAAGCATAGGCAGCAAAAACCAAGACATCGTCATCAATGCCGATGGTTCGGTGGATGTCTGGTTCGGCCCGACGGCCCCCAAGGGGCATGAAAACAACTGGGTCCAGACCGTTCCCGGCAGGGGTTGGAGTGTGCTGCTGCGCCTGTATGGGCCCGAGAAGAGCTGGTTCGACAAGACCTGGAAGCCGGGTGAGTTCGAACTGCAGAAATAGCGACGTTTAACATGGCCACCTCGGCGGGGTCACCATCGACCTCGCCGTTGGTCAGGCCCAGTAGTTGCACGAGGAAGGCTTTAGTTCATCTACGCCACATAACCAGAAAGGTGAATAGGGGACGAAAGTGAATAGGGGACGTACCACCATTTAGCTCGCCGAAGATTGGCCCGTTCGGATCTTCACCTATAGGCCCAGAGGAGAAACACTCGGCGTCGGGATAGGTCGGCAATTCCAGCGTCCGCTTATGATTCCTTTGCAGTCGGCTCGCCACCGGGCGCCAATGACCGCTGATGGCCGGTAAGCGCCCATCGAGAGCGGGCGCTCTTTCCGTTCGGTCAGCACTCCGTGCGCTCAGCCATCTCCAGGGCGTCGTCGACCTCGATTCCAAGATACCGAACAGTTGATTCGAGCTTGCGATGCCCGAGCAACAGTTGGACCGCCCGCAGGTTCTTGGTCCGCCGATAGATCAGGGTCGCCTTGGTGCGGCGAAGCGAGTGCGTCCCGTACTCCTGTGGGTCGCCGCCGAGCAGGGCGATCCAGCGCTTGACGATGCGCGCATATTGGCGGGTCGAGAGATGCTGGGACTGCTGCTGGCGACTCGGAAAGAGATAGTCACCGGCAGAGAGCCTCGCCTCGGCGATCCAGGCAGCGACCGCCTCGCGAGTCTGCTCCATGAGCTCAAAGCGCACCGGCTGCTGGGTCTTCTGCTGCACGACGGTCGCCCGAGAGAGAACATGTGCATCATGGGCGACGTCACGCACCCGAAGCCGAACCAGATCGCAGCCGCGCAGCTTGCTATCGATGGCGAGGTCAAAGAGCGCGATCTCGCGGGTCTTGCCGGCCATCTGCAGCCGCGTGCGCACGGTCCAGATCTCGCGCAATTTGAGCGGCGGTTTCTGCCCGACGAGCTTTCCCTTGTTCCAGGGGATGTGGGCGGGTGTCGATGTAGCCTTGATCTCAGTCATCGTCTGCCTCCTCGGTCGTTGATGAGGAAACAGCATTGTCGGCCCTCTCCCTGAGGGCGCGCATTGGCCATTGTTGGGCTATCCGAGAGTCACATGATCCAGCCTCGGCCGCCGATCGGCCGCCGAGGCGACCTGTCGAGCGCCGCGCGGAGGGTTTGCAAGCGTGATCGGCGCTGCGGTTACGATCTGCTTGGCCTGTCAGCCTTTTCCGGTCTGGGGCCGTTCAAGGCTGGGAATCTCTTGCGGGTCGACCAGGAGCCGGATGGAGCGTGCTTGCCCCGGCGTTCGGCTGATCAGCTGCTTTTTCGCCAATGTAAGGACATCTGGTGGATGGTGGGGGGGCGAGGTTCCAAAGAAGCGCCGCAGATCGGCCTCAGCCGGAGGCTGGCCGAACATGACCGAGTAGTTGAAGATAAAGGCCAGGTACTGGCCTTGTTTCTTGGTGAATCGCTCGACCACACGGAGCGTCGGCTTCTCAGAAGCTATGGTGCGGCGACCCCATACTGCCGCAGGGATGGCCCGGACTCTACCGCCGCGAGGGGCGCTTTCCGACCCCTATGTAAAGTTACCAACTATGTAAAGCGTGGCATCTCCGCCGTCGTAAGCCACTGTGTCTGCAGGTTTGTTCTGAAATGACGGGCGAGCGAACTTCACATAGTTCTGCCGTTGACTGAGAGGCGTGAGCCCCTTTAGGAGACCGGGACGAGCCCTGCACGGCGACTTCCCGGCCGACCGATGCGCCAGCTGCGTCGCAGCCCGTTGGAATCCTGCGTTGACGCCTTCTTACGCTACCTTGGTGAGTGCGCGACTACGCATGTCAAACCACTGCGACCTATCTCGGGGGGCTGACCCCCTTCGGGCGCTGGATGAACCGGTGCCGACTCTAGGTCGAGTCCCTCGATGAAGACTGGATCGCGGCGTTTCTCAACGGCCATCTGCCGCCCGCCCGACACGCTGCGACCATGTGTTGAAGCCCGATAACTATGTAAAGAAGCCGTTGGCTTCAATTCCCGGAACTGCTCGAGTCAGCATGCCACGCTTTACATAGTTGATAACTTTACATAGGGGTCGCTATGTAAAGCTTTACATAGCGACCCATTGCAGCCCCTGGCTCTCCGGCGGCATGAGTCCGCATCGGAATCGACACCGGACACTCGCACCGTCCACGAGTTACATATACTGTCCTCAGGACCCCCGGGACTCCCGTCCCCAGGCCCCCCGATTCAGTTGCGAGCCGGCGGCGGTGATGGTCACCTCGTCGGTCAGACTGACCGTTTCTGGGCCTCGCTGCATTGGTGTCGTTTCAGGCTTCTTAGCGACGCCATCTTGCGTGTCTTTGCTGTTACTCACCGGGTTCTATCTCCCAGGTTGCGGCGGCTGCTGGTCGCCAGGCGGATTCAGGTTGTTGCTCGGCTTTCAGTACAGATAGCGCCGCGCCGCAGTGACGAAATCCTCGCGCGACGGAAGCTCCGCCGGGGCAATTGCAATTGGCAGCATGACGGCAGTGCGGCCCCGAGCATTGCGCAGCTCCTGCAAAACGATCCGGCGAGCGGATGGGTCTCGTGCATCGCGCTGGATGTTCATGGGATCCAGATAAAGAGTGAGCTCGTCGGTTCGCAGCTGGCCATCGGCCTCGCCAAGGAGTTCGGCGACCATGTCCAGATGTGCCCGCAGCACGCCGGCGTCCGAGCCTATGGCACCCAACTGGGCCGTGATGGCGTCCAACTCGTTCGTCAGTGCAGCGGGGTCGGGTTGTTCGCCCTCCGGCGCGTCGAAGCCCCAGCCACCGCGCTCGAGCATCGTCAGCTTGCGCCGCAGCAGATCGCGCTGGCGCGTGAGATCGGCGCGCTCCACGCGTGCCTCGGCGATGCGGCTCAGCGCCAGGCTGAGCAGATGGTCGAAGGCGCGACGCATGAGTTGGCGCCGCATGTCCTCTTCGCTGATCTTGGGATCGACCAGTCGGTGTCCGCCGAAATTGACGGCGATCTGCTGCACGTCGTGCCGAACCTGGTCGCCGACCAGATCCATACCGAGGGTGCGCTTTTCCATTCGCTCCGCTAGGAGCAGCGCCGTTACGCACGGAACCTCGCCCCCGCCAAAGCCCGACAGAAATGCCGCCAGCTCCGGATCCCGGCTGAACATGTTCAGCATATCCGGGGCAGAGGAAAACAACGCCGCCAGGCGCGGTTCGACGCTATGGCTGTTGCGGGTCGCCGCCACCGGCGCCGGTATCCCCGCCACCAACGCAACGACGTTGTCTATGGCCCGGATGACGGGCTTGCGCAGGCGTTTTGCGTAGCCCGGCAGCAGCCGCAGCCGCGAATCCGTGCCGTCTACGGCGCGCTCCGTGGCCATTTTGATCAGTGACTCGGGATAGGCCCCGACCTTCTCTCCACCGCCGAAAATTGACTGAAACAGTTTCACACTTCATCCCCGTGGCGGCGCCGAACTTGGACGTGCTGGACTTGTTGGCTCGTGTCATCGGATACGCGCTGAATTGGAGGCGTCCGCATACCCTTGGCAGATTGCATTGACCTAAAGCAGCCCCTGCGCGTGGCGCGCCGCCTCAATCACCTCAATGCCCGCGCGCAGTGCGACGCTGTCGAAGCGGATGGCGGGCGGCTGCGTCGATAGCTCGATGGCGGCGACCAACGTCTTGTAGGCATCGGACGTCAAATGCCGGTCCAGCGCCGCTTGCGACGCCCACTCCTCCACCAGCGTAAAGGCGTTGGCATCCTCGAAGTCCGTGTAGAGCCGACAGCCGATACAGCCAGGCACGACGCGGGTCGGTTCGAGCAGCGGGCCGATGCTGTTCAAGCAATCAGCGCGTCGCAATGGCGGCACGAAGAGGCTCAACGAAAACACGACCATCGGCGGCTGGTGCATGGGCTGACGGCGCGGCTTAGGAACCTTGCTCGTTCTCGAGCGCCTTGCGGGTGATCTCCTGGTAGAGACCCACGGCGCGCGTATACAGCGACTGGAGATCCGGTCGCTTATCTACGAAACGCTTGATCTGTTCTGCGTCCCGCATCACCTCGTTGAGATGCGCAAGATCGGTATCGTCGAGTCGCTCGCCGCGCTCGACCTTGGCCTTGATGTCGAGCGCCCGCGGCAGCCGGAACTGCTCGAAGCGCTCGAGAATGGTGACGATCACGCCGTCTTGATGGGAGATTTCGGTCATGTTGTCCTCCGGGTCATGGTCGACTCCTGTTGAGTGTGTTGACGGTTGCATGACGGGCTGCCTGTTCCTCACCTCTACTGGAGCGTGATCAGCCTATGGCTCGGTTTCCAGAACCGACTGCTCGATGGGGTCAGTAATCCTGGGGGATGACCTTGAACGGATAGTCGGGCTCGCGATAGCCACCGGCCTTCTGCCGCTTCGGCAACTCCACCTTCTTGTGGGGCAGCTTCTTGTACGGGATATGCTTGAGCAGGTGGGTGATGATGTTGAGGCGCGCGCGCTTCTTGTCGTCGGACGGTGCGACGTACCAGGGTGCGAAATCGGTGTCGGTAGCCGCGAACATGGCGTCGCGCGCCCGCGAGTAGTCGTACCAGCGGCTGTAGGACTTGAGGTCCATCGGCGAGAGCTTCCAGATCTTGCGCCCGTCGTCGATGCGCGCCTCCAGCCGTCGTGTCTGCTCCTCCGGGCTCACCTCGAGCCAATACTTGAGCAGGATGATGCCGGAATCGACCATCGCCTTCTCGATCAGCGGCACCAACTCGAGAAATCGTTCGGTCTGTTCCTCGGTGCAGAAGCCCATGACCCGCTCGACGCCGGCGCGGTTGTACCAACTGCGATCGAAGATCACCACTTCTCCCGCCGCGGGAAAATGACGCATGTAGCGCTGGATGTACATCTGCGACTTCTCGCGCTCGGTCGGCGCCGGCAGCGCGACGACGCGGAAGACCCGCGGGCTGACCCGCTCGGTGATCGCCTTGATGGCTCCGCCCTTGCCGGCGCCATCCCGCCCTCGAAGACGATACAGACCTTGAGCCCCTTGTGGATGACCCATTGCTGCAGCTTGACCAGCTCGACATGCAGCCCTTTCAGCTCCTCCAGGTATTGCTTGTTCTTCAGCTTCTTCGCATGCTTGCGCTTCTTCGGGGGCCTGATCTCGGCTGGCGGGGTCTCGTCATCCAGCGCCTCGTTTTCGGGGGACTCGTCTTGGTCGATGGCGTCTGTGGTCTCATTCATTGCATGCAGCCTCCTTCGCGGTGCTACTGGTCTTGTATTGTTGAACAACTTGGCGATAAGCCTTCGAAACAGTAGAGCAATAAACCTGCCATAGGACTGCCGGACCAGCTGTCGAAAGGTATATAACCAAGATCAATCAGTTACCCGAAGGGACGAAGCAGATATGCACAGGAACGTGCCGGTTATCACCGA
>CAVOSE010000003.1:0-83621 GCA_963698775.1 uncultured Gammaproteobacteria bacterium | reverse complement strand
CTACTCAGAGAGGGCGTTGCCGGTCAGCACCTTGCGGAGAAACACTGGTCCGTTGCCTGGCTGGTTGTAGTGACGGTATGCCTGTGCCCCGAACCAGTGCGGCGCCAATAAATAGAGCGTCGCGCTGATCTGTTCCTCGGCGTCGAACCCGTCACCTGGCAGCACGTCCAAAACACGCGTTCTCAGGGCAGGCGGCATGGCCGCGAACGTAGTAACCGCGGCGATGTATTCATGGGCCTGGATCGTCGGATGGGAAACTGTGAAGTTATGGTCGGCGATGGCGTGAGCGACCTCATGCGTGATCAGGCTGCGGTAGGGAAGCAGACCGACCGGCCCGCCATGGGCGGCATTTTGCCGCGTGAAGATTGCACATGGCAGTGCGTACACACAACTACCGGCCTGGACGTAGCAGCCAGCTGCATTCGGCCCCGCCGCCTCCGGCAACTGCTCGACGATATGGATCACAACCTCTACACCGACATCGAGTCCAACGCCTTCAAGAAACCGGACGGCATCGCTCGCGCCTTGGCAGACCATTTCCGTATCACGGAGATCTGCCTCATTGACCAAGACACGTCCCGCCGGACAGCGCAGGGTCTCCGTCGTCACAGCGGTTGAAACGAGCAGCAGGCCCAGGAGCACCCAGCGCAACCTTGCCCAGAGACGCTGTCTCGGAACGGTGTCCGAGCCGATGTGATCGATAACGACTAAACGCATTCAGAGTATTCCTGCGCGTTACGCTTCGCAACGCTTGAGCGGAAACGGCACCGAACTCAAGCAGACGGTGATCCACCTTGAGTATAGGTTGGGACTAGACCCCAGAGTGTGAGCCACCACGAGTCTGATTCGGACCGGCTCACCGGTATGGTTGATAATCCGGACCATGGGTTCGGCATCGGTGACTCAGGCAATGTACGCCTATCCGCACCGCAGTTCGGGAATGTCAGCGGCAGGGATTCGGACAGCCGTGCGAGCAGCAAGCCCAACGATAGCGGGTCGGTGAGCGACGATGGACAGCTGGGTGTCCTCCGGCGCGGTGTTTTTCTGGGACAGCGCCACCTGATAATGGAGGAGGTCCGCGTTGGTCTCGTGCATCTTGCGGATCACCTCGATCCAGGCGGTACCGCCAGCGTCCGCACTGATGGCTTGATCGGGGTCTAGCGGCAGGTCCGGCATGGGCTTATCGCAGGCAGAGCTGGGTCCCGGCGCCGCCGTGCCTGCCGGCAATCGAGACCATACCGGACGCTGCGCGCCACTATGCCAGCCCGGGGCATTGTCTGGGAAAAGGCATCTTCGCCGGGGCGCGACCGCTGGGCTTCTATACTCTAAGTAATGATGCGTGGCGGTATGTCACTCTTAGGGCCTCGCGTGCGGGGGGGGCGTCGCCAGGCCGCCGCCCGGCACTTTTCGGAAAGAACCGCCAACCTTTTCAGGAGCCACAGATGGACGCCAAGACCAGAACGCTCCAACCCGGTCCCACCGACCCTGGGCATGCCCCTGCGCCGACGGCCGCCGGTTTGCTGCCCGGAACCATCGGCTGCGACGAGGCCGGCACGCTGCCGGCCCTGTTCGCGCGGCGGGTGGCGCTGACGCCGGCGCGGGTGGCCTACCGCGCCTGCGGCCCGGAGGGCTGGCGGGCGTATTGCTGGCGCGAGGTCGCGGCCGATGTGGCCCGCTGGCAGCAGGCCCTGGTAGGCGAGCGGCTCGCGGCCGGTGAGCGCGTCGCCATCGGCCTGCCGAACGGGCTCGACTGGGTCTGCTTCGACCAGGCTGCCCTCGGGCTGGGTCTGGTGACGGTGCCGCTCTACGTCACCGACAGCCCTGGCAACCTGGCCCATATCCTGGAGGACTCAGGGGCGCGGTTGTTGGTATTGGCAAGCGACAGCCAATGGGCGCCGTTGGCGCCGCTGCGGGGGCGTTTCCCGGCGTTGGAGCGGGTGCTGTGCCGGCGTATCGAGACGGGGGTGGATGATCCGCTGGTGCGAGGTGGGATCGATTTCGATGCCGACGTCGATGTTGATACCGGTGCCGATACCGGTGCCGATGCCGATGCCGATGCCGATACCGATACCGATACCGATACCGATACCGATAGCGGTATAGAGACAGGGGTCATCGTGAATCGGGTTTCCAACCCGGACGCGTTGGCGACGCTGATCTACACTTCGGGCACGACAGGGGCAAGCAAGGCGGTGATGCTCTCCCATCGCAACATCCTGTGGAATGCGGAGGCGGTGCTGCGGCGCATACCGGCCTATTCGAGCGAGCTGTTCCTGTCGTTTCTGCCGTTGGCGCATGCCTTTGAGCGCACGGTGGGCTTGTATCTGCCGATGATGGCCGGCTGTACCGTGGCCTATGCCCGCTCCATCGAGCAGCTGCGCGATGATCTGGTGGCGGTGCGGCCGACGGCGATGCTGTCGGTGCCGCGGGTCTACGACAAGGTCTACCTGGCGATCCAGGACAAGGTCGGCGAGCACGGCCTCAAGCGCCGGCTGCTGGAGGCGACCCTCGCTGCTGGCTGGCGGTGGTTCGAGGCGGCGCGGGGACGCGGGCCGGCGCCGGGGTTGGGCGAACGGTTGCGCTGGCCGCTGTTGCACCGGCTGGTGGCGCGGCCGGTGCTGGAGCGCCTGGGCGGGCGCATGCGCGTGGCGGTGAGCGGCGGGGCGCCGCTGTCGCCGGAGGTGGCGCGCTTCTTCATCGGCCTGGGGCTGCCGCTGACCGAGGGCTATGGGCTGACCGAGGCGGCGCCGGTGGTGACGGCCACGGAGCCTAGGGACTGCGTGCCGGGCTGTGTCGGCACGCCGCTGCCAGGCGTCGAGGTGCGGCTCGGGCCGGCCGATGAGCTGTTCGTGCGCGCGCCGAGCGTCATGCTGGGCTACTGGCAGCGCCCGGAGGACACGGCCGCGGCCGTCGATGCCGAGGGCTGGCTGCACACCGGTGACATCGCCGCGCTGCGCGAGGACGGCTACTTGCAGATCCGCGGGCGGCTGAAGGAGGTACTGGTCACGTCCACCGGCCACAAGATCGCGCCGGCGGACATGGAGATGGCCCTGACCATGGACCCGCTGATCGAGCAGGCCATGGTGCTGGGCGAGGGGCGCCCGGACTTGGTGGCGCTGCTGGTCCTGGCGGAGAAACATTGGCGGCGTCTGGCGGCGGAGCTGGGTTTGGAGGCCAACGACCCGGCGTCGCTGCGGGTGCCGGCGGCGGAGGCGACGCTGCTGGCGCGCTGCGGGGAGCGGCTTTCGGAGTTCCCCGGCTATGCGCAGCTGCATGCGCTGCACCTGAGCCTCGCGCCCTGGACCATCGACGAGGGCCTGATCACGCCGACGATGAAGATCAAGCGCGATTCGCTGCAGACGCGCTTCGCCGAGACCATCGCGGCCCTCTACGCGAGGCCGCGCACCCGGCGGCAGGGCCCCGTGTCGGCGGCACACCGCGGCGGCCGTTGAGGATCGCCGATCATGCGTGACCGCGAGCCGACCATCGCCGCCGACGACCGGGCCGGGCGCCTGCTGGAGGTGGTCCGACGCCTGGTGCAGGGGGCCGGCCTGTCGCTGCCGCCCGAGGGTGTCACGCTGGACACCCGGCTGGAGTCGGACCTGGGTCTGGATAGTCTCGGGCGCGCGGAGCTGATCGCGCGGCTGCGCCGGGAGCTGGGCGTGGAACTGCCGGACGAGGCGCTGCTGGCGGGCACGCCGCGGGAGCTGCTGGCGCAGATGGCGGCGCCGGCCGCTGCCGGCGCACGCATCGGGCCGCCAGTGGCCGCGCCGAGCGACCTGCGCCGACCTGCGTCCGCGGCCATCGACGTGCCCGCCGACGCCGGTACGCTGGACGCTGTGCTCGACCACCACGCCCGGCGCCATCCCGACCAGACCCACATCCTGCTCTACGAGGACGGCCCGGAGCCGCGCATCATCACCTACGGCGACCTCGCCGAGGGCGCCGCGCGCGCCGCCGCCGGGCTCCGCGAGGCGGGGCTTAAGCCCGGCGGCGCCGTGGCGCTGATGCTGCCCACCGGCGCCGATTATTTCTTCGGCTTCTTCGGCATCCTGCTGGCCGGCGGCATCCCGGTGCCCATCTATCCGCCGGCGCGACCGCAGCAGCTGGAGGATCACCTGCGCCGCCATGCCGGGATCCTGGCCAATGCCGGTGTACTGTTCCTGGTCACGGTGCCCGAGGCGCGCATCGCCGCGCGGCTGCTGAAGGCGAGGGTGGAGTCGCTGCGCGGTGTGCTGACGCCGGATCAGCTCACTGGCGCCGGGCCGCTGCCGGCCCCGGTGGCGCCGGTGCCGGAAGCCACGGCGCTACTGCAATACACCTCCGGCAGCACCGGTCAGCCCAAGGGCGTGATTCTGTCCCATGCGAACCTGTTGGCGAACATCCGCGCCATGGGTGAGGCGGTGGCGGTGCGTCCGGACGACTGCTTCGTGAGCTGGCTGCCGCTGTATCACGACATGGGCCTGATCGCCGCCTGGCTCGGCAGCCTGTACTTTGGCACCCCGCTGGTGTCCATGTCGCCGCTGGCGTTCCTGGCGCGGCCGCTGCGCTGGCTGGCGGCCATCAATGCGCACCGCGGGACGCTGTCGGCGGCGCCCAACTTCGCCTACGAGCTGTGCCTGAGCCGCATCCCGGATGCGGAACTGGAGGGTCTGGATCTCAGCTGCTGGCGGCGCGCCTTCAACGGCGCCGAGCCGGTTAGTGCGACCACGCTGGACCGCTTCGCCGGGCGCTTCGCCCGCTGCGGCCTGCGCGCCGAGGCGCTGGCGCCGGTCTACGGCCTGGCCGAGGCGGCCGTGGGCCTGACCTTCCCACCGCCGAAGCGCGGTCCCCGCATCGACTGCATCGATCGCCAGCGCTTTGCCGCCGGGGGCCAGGCGTTGCCGGTGCCCTGCGACGACCACCAGGCACAGGAGATGGTAGGCTGCGGACGCGCCCTGCCCGGCTACCGGTTGCGCGTGGTGGATGCGAACGGCCGCCCGCTGCCGGAGCGCCGTGAGGGCCGTCTGGAGTTCCAGGGGCCCTCGGCTACGCGCGGCTATTTCCGCAATCCGGAGGCCACCGCGGCGCTGATTCGCGACGGCTGGCACGACACCGGTGACCGCGCCTACCTGGCCGACGGCGAGCTGCATCTGACCGGCAGGGTGAAGGACATGATCATCCGCGGCGGACGCAATCTCTATCCCTACGAGGTGGAGGAAGCGGTCGGCGC
The DNA here is from genome assembly GCA_963698775.1 of uncultured Gammaproteobacteria bacterium. Taxonomy (GTDB): domain Bacteria; phylum Pseudomonadota; class Gammaproteobacteria; order Chromatiales; family Chromatiaceae; genus Thiohalocapsa. Next base: position 78,409 of record CAVOSE010000003.1, on the reverse strand, counting down.
CCTGCCGGGCATCCGCCGCGGCTGCGTCGCCGCGTTCGCCGCCACCGACCCAGGCCGCGGAAGCGAGCGCCTGGTGCTGGTCGCCGAGACCCGCGAGCGTGACCCCGACCGCCGCACCGACTTGCAGCAGGCCGTGCGCGAGCGCGCCACCGACATCCTCGGCCTGCCGCCGGACGAGGTGGTGCTGGCGCCGCCGCGGTCGGTACTCAAGACCTCCAGCGGCAAGCTGCGCCGCGGCGCCACCCGCGAGCGCTACCTCGCCGGCACCCTGGCCGAGGGGCCGCCGCCGCCGGCCTGGCAGCTGGTGCGGCTCGCCGTCAGCGGCGCGGGTATGAGCCTGTCACGGAGGGTGCGGCGGCTGCCCGCGCGACTCTACGCCGGCTATGCCTGGGCCGTGTTCGGGCTCATCGTGCCCTGGGTCTGGCTCGGTGTGCTGCTGCTGCCGCGCCCGGCCTGGCGCTTTGCGTTGGCGCGCGGCGGCGTGCGCCTGGCGCGCCGGCTCGCGTTCGTGCGCCTGACGGTCCGCGGCCGCGAGCACATCCCGCCGCCGGGACAGCCCTTCGTACTCGCCGCTAACCATCAGAGCTATCTCGATGCGCCGCTGCTGGTGGAGGCCGTGCCGCGACCCATCGGCTTCCTTGCCAAGCAGGAGCTGGCCGGCCGCCCGCTGCTGCGGTCGCTGCTCGAGCGCCTCGGCACCCGCTTCGTCGAGCGCTTCGACCCGGTGCAGAGCGCCGCCGAATCCGGCGAGCTGGCCGCCGCGCTCACTTCCGGCCAGGTTCTCGGCATCTTTCCCGAGGGCACCTTCCGCGAACAGCCCGGCCTGCTGCCATTCCGCATGGGCGCCTTCCTCGCCGCCGTCGGCGCCGGCCTGCCGTTGCTGCCGGTGGCCGTCCGCGGCACCCGCCACCTGATGCTCGGTAGCACGTTCTTCCCGCGCCCCGGACGGGCAGAGATCGTCATCGGTGCACCGCTGACGCCGGATGGCAGCGACTGGGAGGCGGCGGTGCGGCTGCGGGATCGGGCGCGGGGGGTCATCGCGGAGGGGAGCGGGGATGGAGTGTTGGGCGTCTGAAGTCGTGGACGAGCGTACTGGCCTCAAACCAGAAACAGCCGCGAGCCGAGCGAGACAATAACCGTCACCAGGAGGATGGCGATGATGTTCAGCCCCAGCCCCGCTCGCGCCATCTGGCCAACCGTGACATAGCCGGAAGAGAACACGATCGCGTTCGGCGGCGTTGCAACCGGAAGCATGAAGGCGCAACTGGCAGCGAGCGCGGCAGTCGTCAGCAGCATTCCGGGTGGGGAATCCGTCGCGACTGCGGTCGCTGCCAACACGGGCATCAGGGTCGTCGTCACCGCGGTGTTACTGGTGAGCTCGGTGAGGAACACGACAACGGAGGCGATCGCGAGCGCCAGAATCCAGGGTTGCAGGCCGCCGAGTCCTGCAAACCCAGACGCCATGAAAGCATCGACACCGTTGCGCTCGATGGCTACCGCGAGACTCAGCCCCCCGCCGAAGAGTATCAGGATGTCCCAGGGCAGGTTCCGCGCCGTTGTCCAATCCATCGCGAATCGACCTGCCTTTCGGTCGACGGGAATCAGAAACAAGCTCAACGCCCCACACATGGCGATGCCCGCATCCGTAATGCCCTGGAGTCCAGTCCAGTCGACCAGCAAAGGCCGCAGCAGCCAGGCGATGGCGGTGATCAGGAAGACGAGCAGCGTCACTCGCTCGCCATGACTCGGAGCGCCGAGGCCAACAAGCTCGGACCGGAGCACGTCGCGTCCGCAGGGAAAAGGCGTTGCGGGAACCCGGAAGGCAACCCTCGTCAGATACCACCAAGTCAGCGGGAGCAGGACTGCGACCAGGGGCAAGCCGACGGCCATCCAGGCGAGCATGTTCAGATCGAAGCCGTATTGGTCCGCAAGGAATGCCGCCAACACCAGGTTAGGAGGGGAGCCCACCAGAGTCCCGACGCCACCAATCGAGCAAGCATAGGCGATACCTAAGACGAGGGCCGTGCCGAACGCCCTCATCTGCTCGGGCGTGCAGGAGGCGCGGCCATCCTTCGGCTGGTGCTCCTCCAGCATCCGCAGCATGCTGGCCCCGATGGGCAGCATCATGATGGCCGTGGCGGTGTTCGATATCCACATGCTCAAGAGTGCGCAGGCCAGCATGAACCCTCCGATCAGCGCGCGTGGACTCGAACCGACCAGTAGCAGGACATGCAGCGCCATACGACGATGCAAACCGAAGCGCTGGATCGCAAGCCCGAGCAGGAATCCTCCGAGAAAGAGGAAGATCAGGGGGTTCGCATAGGGTGCCGTGGTGGCGCGGATATCAGCGATACCCAACACTGGGAACAGCACCACCGGCAGAAGTGCTGTCACGGCAAGGGGCACCGCTTCCGTCAGCCACCAAGCCGCCATCCAGAGCGCCACTGCGATCGTAGCCCGCCCCTCGGCGGTAAGCTGCCCCTCTGCGCCCTGGTTGGCTGCGTCCGGCAATAGCCAGAACGCGATAAGCGCCAGCCCCGGACCAGTCACCAGGCCGATGTAGGCAACGTCCTTTCGGTTGATAGTCATCGTCATCCAGAAGCTCGCGGGGCCGTGGGACTCGCGCTACAAAGTTGTATCTGCAATCGCAGGATAGTCGATTCGCACGGATGCAGGGTCAGAAGGAGGACACCAAGATGCGCGGGACCGATGTGTCCGCTGAGGAGGGCGCGATGCAAAGGCCGAACAACCGATGGACAGCACTCGGAAGCAGTCGGCCATGCGCGGACTCTGTCCTAGGCGGTCAATGGGATCGCATCGTACGCCCATTGCGCGCTGATGTTATGCGGTGGCGCCTCCGCGGTCCGCTCCATGCGCGGGTTTGCGCCAACATTTCCCGATCACGGGCGAGACGCCTTCAGGGCGCAGACCAGCTCGAAGAGAAATCACTATGCCTCAGTACATTCTGCCTTTGTTCCTAACGCTGTTTCTTATGAGCGGCTGCGCTGGCATGGACCGGACCGACCAGCGGATGGTTTCCGGTGCCGCGATCGGCGGGGTCTTTGGTGGTCCGATCGGAGCCGGCGTTGGTGCTGGTGTCGGCTATGCGGTGGATCGATACGAGTCAAAGCGGTAACGCTCCGTCTACCCCTGCCTGCCAAGCCTCAGACATCGGCTGCGCGCGGACGTGTCGCCAACGCTGCGCCGCTTGTCGGACCGGCGGCAGTCTGTGACGGCACACCCGCAACCAAACGTGTGTTGGAACCGCTGCGCTGCTGCACTGCACCAAACAGTCACTTGAGCACTCCTCTTTAGGCGTATCCCGCTTGCCCATGCCCAAGGCGTTACCGCCGCGCGCAAAATTCGAGACATCCACATGACCTGTGGATAACTCTGTGGATGAACAGCAGCTGTGCTCGCTGGCTCAACGACTTGTGACGGTTCTGTTGGATTGGTCAGATGTTGACCGCTCAAATTGGGCTTGCAAGTCAATCACCTACGGAATATTAGCGAGTATTTGATTATCCCGCCCTGGCACAGGGTTTTGGATATATGTCAAGCCTCTGCTGTGCACAACCGGCCAGAACTGCAACTGCAACGCGAAGGCTGACCCAGGGCGTGAGCGCAATACGAGCATGTCATTAACGAGATATCGTGGCAGGAGAGTAAGCCGGGTGCTTGCCTATGTTTAGGCAGGGTGCGGCCTCGATATGATGACCACCGTCAGTCACCGACATCGAAACGCGTCAACCGCACGTCGACTGGACACCGACGCCGCTCGAGCAAGGCACGCCTAAGCGATATTGGAGTACGTGGCTTCAGCCGCGTACGTGACCAACATCAAGCCTCGGTGCAGGCGTGACACACCCGCTCGACGCTACAGAGACGGCTACCAGCGGGCCGCGTCAGCTGACAGGGCTCTGGCCCACCGGCCGGTCATCCGGTCCGGCACCACCCCATAGGCAAGCGAGCAACCGGCACGGTAATTTGTTTGGTGATAACGCGGCAACCAAAACTTGCGCTACCAGAGCAATACGAAGTTAATGAGGAAGAGAATCAATGGAGGAAGAAGACTAATAACCAGGAGCCGAAAAGCGTTGCGACCTTTCTCGTTTCTTAGCGTATGGAATACACCCGCGAAGCCGAACTCCAGCCATAACAGGCACATCAATCCGCTGAGTTCGAACAGGTTATCAGGGTGAGCAGTTCGCAAGTGCGCGAGCGACACAACCAGACTCACCATCAGCCACACGGAAGCGCCAACAAGCCAAGGACGAAGATAGCGCAGTTCTCTCGTCAACAGCACCGGACTTCCCCAGCTACCCAGCTACCCAGCCAACCACAACTCTGACAAGCGATGTACCTTTAGTATAGTACCGCTCCTTCGGCTAAGATCGGCAGCAATATTCGATAAATCGGACATTCAATGCCCGAGCAGTCGGGCGTTTAGGCTTGTCTCTGCGCTGTCGCGGGTTGAGAAACCGAAGCGGCCGTTGCGGCTCATCGGTACCCGTCAAGATCCGCTTGATGGGCGCAGCGTCGCTGACAAAGGCAATGATACGCCTACCCGTCCTGCAGTTTGGTCAGCCCAGCGGCAGGAACTCGAACAGCCGGGTCTGCTCCGATTGGGGCAGTATTGCTCTTAATGACGCATCGCGGGGCGGTCGGGCGCGAATGGCGAGCGGGGACCTTAGCGCAGCAGCCGCGCAACCCCGACACGCCGCCTCTGGCCGATGCCGGCTGTTGTCACACGTCAGTATTCATTGGTCACGCATCCGCAGCGACGCGGTTGGTGATCACGCCGAGCCGCAGGCCGATGGACGTCGCCGAAATGGCGCCGATAACAGTCGTCATAGGCCTTGTGCGCGATTGCCAGCGCTTGCTGATTGTCGCCGAACAAGGCATCGAAGATGTCGGTCCTGCTCACCCTGCGCTCGGCCAAGACGCGCGGGTGCAGGTGGCGAAAGATGCGGATATAGCGCAGCAGCTTCTCGTCGTCCTCGGAACGGGCTTGATGCTCCGGGATCATGTGGCGCAACAGATTGAGCTCTTCGAGCTGCGGCAGCATCTCCTCAATCGCGCTGTACATGGCATCGTGCGTATTCACAAGGGTGCCATGCCAGTCGAACAGGATGACCTTGGGGGCCGGCGGCGTCTTGCTGGTCATAAGGATGGGAAAAGCGATGTACGCCAGTACGGGGTAGTCCCGAGGGTGAATGGAGCTCGAGCGGCAGTCAAGACGGGTCGACCCGCTGTCCTCGGCGATGAAGTCGGTAACCCCGGGACGCTTTCTGGCCTTTATACACTGCCACGGCATAAACTCCATCGACTGCCCAGGAATAAACCCTGACGCTGATCACGCCCTTTGCCACTTTTTCATCAGTTGCTCGTTGCCTGTCTCACGCAAGGACCCGCATGCCCAGCTTGAATCGCTAGCGCGATGTCCCTAGCCTGGCCAGGGAGCGATATGCGATGTACGGACCACTGGAACTGAAGAGACGGTCAGCATGAGCTACTCGACCCGCACATACATCCTCGGAGTGGACGACACCCTATACCGACTGGCCAGCGCGAAGTTCTCCCGCATGGTCGATGACCCTGAGAGCCACCGACTCGAGCGGTTCGGGGGCCAACGCGTGCGGATGGCCGAGGTGATCGTGGAGGTGCGTAATCGGGCACCCTGTGCCGTCGTCCGCGTCGTCTATGAGATGCTCGGCTTCGATGCCGAAGGACACTTGGACCGCGCCATGTTCATGCGCCAGAACGCGGCGCTGGCGGAACTGGTCATCGATCCACTGATACCTCGGTTGGTGGAAGAGGAAAAGGCCGTGGTGGTTGAAGCCGGCAGCCGCTTCGTCGCACGCGGCGGAACCTGGCATCCGTCCGCGGCGCTGGAGCAGGAGATTCTGCGCGTCGCGCTCGACGAGACGCCGTGCAAGCGGCTCTAGCGCAATCGCGCTCAGGCGTTAGACCGAGCACTAACCTGGAGGCCCGCAGGCCCTGCCTTCACCGAGCTAGCGTGGACACCCGCATGCCCCCGAGACCGGAACGTCCAGACTCTCTGTTTGATCGTCGGCTCTCCGCCCCCTGCTGCCTCTGGATCCCAGGCGAGACAGCGACCGTTGCCCGGCAGAGAGTAGACAGCCGGAGGTGTTCCGCCGATCGTCAGGAGTTGGCGATGAGCGGATCTTCCCTCCGATTTCGTCGGCGAAACCTGTGCTTGACGGTGCGTATCGCGGTGCCTATGCACCATGAGATGGCGCACGGAGCGATGCGCTGTGCTGGAGGCGGGCCGTGGTTTACGTCGGCTGTGGGTCGGGCACTGCCGCTGCGCATGCATTAGCCGAGGCGGCGTCGCCAAAGGGTCAGGAAGCGGACCTCCGCCACCGGTTGCAGACCGGCAGCAGTCGGCCAATGGCATCCAATGGCTGCTTGCCTGCAGGGTCCGCCGTTGCATGGACAGCTGACGCTCGCTGCGCCAATGAGTTGAGTTAGATATACAGGTCTCGAAAATTCGTGTGGTGAGTAAAAATTCATGTCCTCGGAGTTCGCTCTCCTCGGAGTTGCGGGAAGGGCAGAAGTGCTGTCAAAATTCGGTAACCGCGCGCACCCCGAAGATCCAGCCTGCGGGGTCTTCCGCGTCGGGGTAGCTGTCCTTCATCCATTGCACGTCGGCAGTCAGCGCCAGGTTATCGTTGACGGCGAATCGATAATTGGTCTCAACGACATCGCTTTGAAAGATGTCACTGTTGCCGCCGTGGGCATGGCCGTAGCCGATGCCGATCCCGTCGCCCTCCCGGCCCCAGACAGCCCCGTCGAAGTCGAAGCCGCCTTCATAGCCGGACTGATAGGTGCCCGCCGCATCCGTCAGATCCCAGCCCGCGCGAAAAAAGATGCCGAGGAATTCGCCAAGTGCCTGATCGAATGAAAGGAAGAGTCCCGTTAACGGCTCCTGGCCGGTATCGGTGGCGCTAGAGAAGGTCTGGGTCGGCAGGAGTCACCCAACCCAATTGGAATCGGTCGGTCGCAACAGGCGTCTGGAGCAAGCCCCGCCGGAAGCGACGGTGGTCGGATTCGCGGTAGCTCTCACTCTGCAGTTGAGTCGGTTACGGACCTTCCCGCCGTGTTTCGTACGGTGGCGCGACGTGGCGAGGACAGCCGGTGGCGAGAGCCGCTTGCAGCCGCGACTAGGGCCGCACCAGCAAAGAACTGTAGTCGCGCGTAGTGCGGTAACGCTCCAGGTCCGCGATCAGGTCCCGGCGTAGACGGAGTTCCGGGTCGAGGGGATGGATGCCGATCCGAAGCAGGCCTTTGGCCCGTGCCGAGCGGCGATTGATGGCATTCCAGAGTCGGATGACCGGGATGCGTAGCGCGTGGTCCGCCTCGTAGCCAAGCATCGGGATGCGCCGCAAGCTGCCAGAAGCAGCGTCGATGACACCAGTCAAGGTTTCGTACTGCGAGAAGGGGCAATCCGCGGCAAGCCGCGCTAGCGGGACGTTACCCAGGGCCCAGGCCGGCGGCACGTAGAGGGTGGGCGCGTCCAGCCCGTTGTCGCGGAACCATGCATGGCAGCGATTAATCAGTGCGACGATGCCGTCGTCGTCGAGCGCGAGGTGTTCCGCGACGCGTCGGGACAGCGTGAGTCCGTGCAGCCGATGATAAAGGCCGCCGAAACGTTCGACGCGGTGCAGCCAGCCGTGTCCGGCAAGGGGGTGGCCGTCGCGCTGCAGCGCCTTCAGTTCGCGGATTTGTTCCCCACTCCAGTCGTGCCCCGGCACCACCAACAGCGTGACCGGCGCGGTTCGCGCGTCCGCGAGGAGGCGCAGGGTGCGGCGCACGGCCGGCATGGTCGAAGGCATCAGGTCATGGATCGAGACCAGCGCGGCTGCCGTTGCGGGGGTTGTTGCGGACGCCTCAGTGTAGGCTGTCATCTAGCCCCGCCGTGTCGCCGTCGGCAAGGACTCCGAGCCAGTGCCGGAGGTTGCGGTCGTTGAGTGTGCGGGCGGCCGTGCGGGCGATCTCGACCTTGCGTTCCAGAATGGCCGGGTCGATCTCACGCATCCTTTGCAGCGCGCTGGACAGGGTCTCTCCATCGCGCATTTGGTACAGACCGCGCTTGAGCGCGCTCCAGCTCAGGATGCCGCATTGCGCGGAGACTACCACGAGACGGGCGCGAGCCATGGCCTCCAGCGCGACGGTGCCGAAGGACTCGACCGTGGACGGGAGCACGAGGGCGTCGACGCTATCGATGAGGGGCATGATCCGCGGGCGCTTGACCCAGCCGATGTACTCCAGGTTAGGCAGCCGGGCGGCTTCGCCCAAAAGCCACTCGCGCAGAGGGCCGTCGCCGGCGACCAGAAACTGCACGTCGCGCAGGACCTCGGCTGCCTCGACCACGGCGCCGAGATTCTTTTCCGGCGCCAGTCGGCCGGCGAACAGGACGCGCTCCAACCGCGGGTGCATGGGCGACGTCGGCTCGTCCAGCAGGCGCTTGGGGATCGACGTTCCCATCAGGCCGATGTGGCGTGCGCCGATGCCGCGGGCGATCTCGATCATCTCGTCGGAGTTGGCCAGCACCAGATCGCTTTCGCGGAATAGCTTTTGGTTGCAGGCATTGAGATAGCGCTGGGCGAGATAGCCGAACAGGCGGGAGTGATCGTTGAGTTCGGCGAGGCGTTCGAAGTGGGTGTGAAAGCCGATCACCAGCCGGGCCTTGCGCCGCCGGGCCAAGTGCATACCGATCATGCCAAAGGGCCCCGGGGTCGGCACGATCACCACGTCCGGCCGCAGTCGCTCGAAGCGGCGCGATACCAACGACGGCCAGGGCATGACGAACTTCTGCGTCGGGTCGCCGGGCAGCGGCAGCGCTAGGCCGCCATACCAGTGGCCGGCGCGAAAGCGCGGCGAGATCAGCTCGATGCGAGCGCCGAGCGCCGTTAAATGCTCTGCCAAATCGCGATAGTAAGCGCCGACGCCGTTACGCTCTGGTGCGGCATCGGAGACGATGGCCACCCGCAGCCCTGATGCGTCGAGAGCTGCGTCGAGAGCTGCGTCGGGTGCCTCGTCGGGGGTGGGGGTCAGCGTTTCGAGCGACGGCTCGGAAAACCGTTCGGAAGGCTGTTTCGCTGATCTACTAGGCGGCGAGAAGTTCAACACGACAGCGCGCCTCGCGGTTGCTCGACCAAGTTAGCGTCGTGACCGTCGGCGACGTCTTGGCTTGGCGCGGCCAACGCGAAGCGATCCGCGATCTGGGCCGGGTCGAGCCCGAATTGTTCCAGCGTGTAGCGGTGGCCGCTGCGATATTGGCGGGCGGTGGTCGCCTCTTCAGCGAGCAGTCGCGCAAAACTACGATCGAGGTGCAGCCCGAGCTGCTGGTAGGCGGCGGTCAGGGTCGTCGCAAGCCCCGCCTTGAGTTGCGGCAAGCCGATGGTGATGCAGCGATCGGCGGGTTGCGAGCGGGCGAGAGCGTCGAGATTCTGGTAGTAAAACGCAAGCTGGTCCAGCAGGCGGTCGCGAATCACGGGACTGTCGGGGGGGACGCCGAAAAAGGCCAGGCCCGGTGCGATCGAACTCAGCTGTGACGGCACCGTCTGCATCGGGTCACGCAGGCAGACGATGAACCGCGCATCGACGAAGCGTTCCGCCAGACTGAGCGCCAGCGGTGCAAAGGCCGCGTTCTTCGACAACAGGCGTTTTTGGGTGCCATGCACGTAAAGGTGCTTTTTCAGACTCGCCTCGTAGAAATTCAAAATGCGCCGGCGCTCGGCCTCGGGCAGTGCCTGATCGAAGCGACCGATGCGCCAGAGATGCTCGGCGCCTGGGAAGGGCAAGGCCAAGATGAAGCAGGACAGGATCGGCATCAGCGCGAAATAGTCCTCCTCTGGCGTCGTAAGGCTCATGGCATGCACGTCGTCCAACGCTCCGAAGATGCGCCGTTCGAGCCAGCCTAGCAGGCGCGCGCCAGGTCCTCCGATCAGGGCGTCGACGCGGCCGAGACCGAGCCAGAAACGCCGCTCCGTGACGGACAGCGCGAAGAGACATTCCCAGGTTGAGAAGGTGGTGTATTGCGCGTCCTTGGCCAGTACCTGGTGCAAATTGGTGGTGCCGCTACGGGGAACACCGAGCACGAACAAAGGTTCGCGCACCTGGACCTGTCGCCAGCCTCTGAACAGGAGATCGTCGAGCAGGAAGCCGATCCAGTGAATGCCCTGGACCAGCGCGAATAGCGGCAAAAAGCCCAGCATGACCACAACACGGCGGATGCCCACAGACGCTTCGCCGTCCGGAGAACGGGTCAGGGACGACAGCGCCATGCGGGCGAAGCGTCCGAGACTAATGAGAAAGAGGTCGAACATCGCCTTCCATGTCGGCCTGATTTGCGCGGGATGCCATGGATTGGGGACGTCGGCCGGTTCTGCGTTCCCAAACGGTGCAACGGCCGCATGGTACCCCAGCGGCGTTGCAAACCGAAGTCTATCGGTCCGCCACGGGGGCGCGCCTGCGTCAGTGCCCCTGCCAAGGAGGAAGCAGTTGCACATCACTTCAGGCTGGGCGCCGATCCGCGCGGGCGATTGCCGTGGTGTGCCGCTCCCCTGTCCCGCGTCCGTATTCGGTAGCGGCGGGTGGAGCAAGCGCCGGCAACCGGCCGCGGTGGCGTTGCCCTCCTATTACTTGCCGGGCGAGTCACTCCCGGCCGCTACAGGCGCCTCGGCAGGCTTTAGTGTGACAGGGCTACTTGGACCGGTGGTTGGTTTTGGCGCTTGCGGCGCGACAGTGTGCGCATCGGTATCGGGCGCGGTAACCGGCTGGGCATCGGTCGTCGTCTCTGTCTGTGCCGCTCTGGGGACCGTCCTGTTGGCTGGGCTGGGCGCCGGCGCTGATGCGGGGACAGCCTGTGTCGGGTCCTGTGGTGAGGTATCCCGAGGTTTCGAACTGATGCTGGTTGCCGGGTCGGAATCAGTCGCGGTCGCCGTCGTCCGTGGATTCGTCTCCGCGGCGATCGGCGCGGCCGGGGTTGGCTTGCGCCGGGGCTTTTCCGGAGATGCCTGCTGCAACGGCATCTGGTCGGGCGGCTGCGGAGACGCTCCGGCTGGGACGTCGCTCGCGCCGGCCGCGTTCTCACCGTCGCCTTGGGCCCGCGGTGTGTCCGAAGCCGGACGCGACGGCTTGGGCTCCTGGCTCACACGGCTTCGGACCGGTCGCGCGCGTGGGGCCGATGACGTCATAGCGTCCCGTCGATCGTCCGTGGCATCGCTCGATTGCCCACTGGTTTGATCGCCGATCGTTCGGTCACCGTTGGCTGGGCCTTCGGCTGCTGGGCCACTGGTCGCCGGCCCATCCGTTGCTTGACCATGGGGTGAGTCCTGCGCGGCACCGTCCGATGCGCCAGCGGCCTCCTCAGCCCGTTGCGTGCTGATGCCCTGAGGGCGGCGTGCGGGTTGGTCGCCGCTTTGCTGCTCTGCTTCGCTGGCTGCGACGGCGCTGTCTTGGTTGCCGCCGCGCCTGCGTCTGCCGCCACGGCGACGACGGGGGCGCGACCGGCTGGGTGTGGTCTCCGCGTCTGCGTCGTTGCTGGTCGCGCGCTGATCGCCGTTGATCGTGCCGGTGTCTGAAGTCTCCTCGGTTTCGGTGGTTGCGCCGTGCGGGTCGGCGCCATCTCTGTGAGTCGGGCGCCGCTGATCCGAACGCGCTCGAGGCTCTTTCCGCCCTGAGTCTGTTTGATCACTCGAAACGGGCTGCTCAACAGTCATGGGAAGGCTCTGGGGCCGCGCCATGATCGACTTGTCATCAGAGACGGATGCTTCCTCGCGCCGCGGGGCCTGTCGCCGTGTCGGCTGCGCCTGATCGGAGCTGCTTGCGTCGTCCTGCGCGGATTCAACGCCGTCGGCGATGGACTGGCGAGTTGGTTCGTCCCCGCCGCTGCCGCCGCGGCGCCCGCGTCCGCGCGAGTTCCTGCGTCCGGAGCGCTGGCGCTCGTCGTCGGTTTCGGGCCTGGCGTTACGTTCAGCGCGTGACTCGGTGCCGCCGTTACGGCTGCTGGACTCTGACTGCCCCTCGGCGCGGCTTTGGCCCGTGGTCTCGCCGGCGTTGCCCCGCCGATTGCGTGGGCGCCGCTGCCGCGGTTCACCGCGCTCTTGAGGCCTGCCACCCTCACGCCTGGACGGGCGTCCGTCCTGGCGATTGCCGCGCTCCTCAGCGTCCGCGCGTGCATGCTCGGTGTCATTGCGGGTGCCGGTCGCCGCGGGCTGCTCTTCGTCCTGCGCGGCAAACAGCGTAGTCCAGATGCGTTTGAGCATGCTCTCGGTGCGTTTGCCCTGTTCCGTAGCGTTCTGCGGCCCCGCTTCAGCCGGGAAGCGAGCGGACTCCGGTTGCACCTCGGGTCGCGTTGGTGCCGGCATCGAGGGCGACAACGTCTTGACCGCCGGTTCCTCGGGGCGCGCCTCTGGGCCGGACCGGGCAGGGACGTTCGCGTCTTCGTCCATGCGCACGGCTTGCCGATAACTCGGCTCTTCATCAGCGAGGCGTTCCGCTTCCTGCACGCGGATGCGCTCGATGCTGTAGTCCGGCGTTTCCATGTGCTTGTTTGGCAGTAGCACGATGTCGACGCGGTGGCGCTGCTCGATTTCAAAAATCGCGCGGCGCTTCTCGTTCAGCAGGAAGGTGGCAACGTCCACTGGCAGTTGCGCGATCAGGCGCGCGGTGCTGTCCTTCATCGCGTCTTCTTCGATGATGCGCAGCACCGACAACGCCAGCGATTCGACACCGCGAATGGTGCCTTGGCCCTTGCAGCGCGGGCAGACGTGCTGGCTGGATTCGCCCAGGGACGGGCGCAGGCGCTGGCGCGACATCTCAAGCAGCCCGAAGCGCGAGATGCGCGCAACCTGCACGCGGGCGCGGTCCTGCTTCAGGGCGTCGCGCAGCCGGTTCTCCACGTCGCGTTGATTCTTGGCCGGCGTCATGTCGATGAAATCGATGACGAACAGGCCGCCAAGGTCGCGCAGCCGGAGCTGGCGTGCGACTTCATCGGCGGCCTCCAAGTTCGTGTTGAGCGCGGTTTCTTCGATGTCCGCGCCCTTGGTGGCGCGAGCCGAATTGATGTCGACGGAGGTCAGGGCCTCGGTGTGATCGATCACCAGCGAGCCGCCGGAGGGCAGCCGTACTTCGCGTTGGAACGCCGATTCGATCTGACTCTCGATCTGATAGCGCGTAAACAGCGGCACCTCGTCGTCGTAGAGGCGGAGCTTCTTCAGGTTGTTCGGCATGACCTGACGCACGAATTCCTCGGCGCGTCGGTACATTTCCGCGCTGTCGATGACGATCTCGCCGATATCCGCGCGCAGGTGATCGCGAATGGAGCGGATGATGATGTCGCTTTCCTGATAGATCAGGAACGGTGCCTTGCGCTCCTCGGAAGAGGTCTTGATGGCGTCCCAAAGCTGCAGCAGGTAGTCGAGGTCCCATTGCAGCTCTTCGGCATTCTTTCCGACACCCGCCGTGCGCACGATCAGGCCCATGTCCTCGGGGATCGTGAGCTGACTCAGTGCCTCGCGCAGTTCAGAGCGGTCGGCGCCCTCGATGCGGCGGGAGACGCCGCCGGCGCGCGGGTTGTTCGGCATCAACACCAGGTAACGGCCCGCTAGCGAGATGAACGACGTCAGCGCGGCGCCCTTTGTGCCGCGCTCTTCCTTGTCGATCTGCGCCATGATCTGCTGGCCTTCGCGGATCAACTCCTTGATGTTCGCCTTCGAGCCCGGCTTGACGTCCCCCTGGAAGTACCCGCGGGAGATCTCCTTGAGCGGCAGGAAGCCATGCCGGTCGGCCCCATAATCGACGAAAGCGGCCTCCAAGCTGGGTTCGACACGGGTGATGGTGCCCTTGTAGATGTTTGCCTTTTTCTGTTCCCGGCCGGGGCTTTCGATATCCAGGTTAAACAGCTGTTGTCCATCGACGATCGCAACCCGCAACTCCTCGGGCTGGGTTGCGTTGATCAGCATTCTTTTCATGTCGGCCTAAAATCTCGTGCCATGGCGCGCGGCGTAGGTCAGCTGCCAGGGCCCCCTCGTCAGGGGCATCGGGCGACTCACGCGCGCAGTCGGCTCCCTGTGCCGCCGCGCTCGACGATGTCCGTATCACCAGGATCGGCTCGAACGGCCTCCGTCGGCCGTTGCAAGTCAGCTGCTGACGCCCTCGATCGGGCTGACGGCGGCCTGGGTTCGGTACATGCCTCGAGCACGCGCCTTTGTTCAAGTTGCACGCCTGCCAGGGTCGATGCAGGCGCGTGTCGGACCGAAGGCTTTACCTTCGGCCTCGGAAAAACAGTCCGGAGTATCCAGCAGGGAGGTGCAGCGCCGAGCCGGGCCGAGCATGTAGAATGCCGGCGATAGCCCGCGGCGGTAGGCCGCGGGTCGCCGCATTCCGGTGGGCCCCACCGACCCGGGATCTCATCCGGTGTCCAGGTGGGGCTTATCTCAGGAGGCGCCGGTTGGGTGGTTCGCGCGACTTCCTGACGGCGGACGGGTTTGCAATTTGTCGATCCCAACAGCCGGTCTCCGTCGGCCGGACGCCAAGTTCTTGTCGCGCCCATCGAGGCCGACGCTGTCTGATCAGCGCTCCCAACCAGCGAGCACGCTGCGATAGGGCGACTGATTCAGCTATCGGCGAAAACGTTTCGCGGCGTCGCGGCGACCTGATCAAGGGCGACCAGCAACACAGTACAAGACTCGGATGTTAACAAGGTTCACTGGTACCAGCAATTGACCACCGATGCAGATGGCAAAATCGACCCTTCCAGCGGTGCCCGACAGGGGGGCGGCGTCGAGACCGTAGAGGTACCCGCGTCGCTAGCGGGGCAGCGTATTGACAATTTCCTGATTACCCGTCTCAAGGGGGTACCGCGGAGCCTGATCTACAAAATCCTGCGTCGGGGCGAGGTGCGCGTCAACAAGGGGCGCGTGAAGCCGACGCACCGACTCGTGGCAGGGGATCTGGTGCGACTGCCGCCGGTGCGTCGCGGGGACGATGAGCCCCGCTCGGCCCCACCTGCGGGGATGATTCGTGATCTGTCGGACGCGGTCTTGTTCGAGGACGAGCGCCTGTTGGTGCTGGACAAGCCGTCTGGCATGGCCGTGCATGGCGGCAGCGGCATTAGCGCCGGCGTGATCGAGGCGCTGCGCGCGAGTCGGCCCAACGCCGACTTAGAGTTGGTGCATCGACTCGACCGCGACACGTCCGGCTGCCTACTCATCAGCAAACGGCGCAGCGCGTTGCGAGCGCTGCACGCGCAAATGCGCGACGGCAAGATCGATAAGCGCTATCAGGCGTTGTTGGCGGGTACGCTGCCGCGGCGCGTGGTTCAGGTCGATCTGCCTCTGCGCAAGAACCAACTGCGTGGGGGCGAGCGCATGGTGCAGGTGGACCCTGAACAGGGCAAGCCGGCTCGCACCCTGATTCGGCGCGTCACGGCCTTCGGTGGCGCGACCTTGGTGGAGGTGGAGTTGCACACCGGCCGTACCCACCAGATTCGTGTGCATGCGGCGAGCGTCGGTGCGCCGGTCGCCGGCGACGAGAAGTATGGCGACGATGGAGCGAACCGGTCCTTGCGCCAACTAGGATTGAAACGCTTGTTTTTGCACGCGTCCGCCCTGAGCTTCCGCACCGATCCAGCCGGCCCCGTGATGTGCGTCAACGCACCGCTGCCACAAGAGCTGACGGCGCTGTTAGAGCGGCTCGAGAAAATCTCATGAAGTATCAACTGATTGTTTTCGACTGGGACGGAACCCTGATGGATTCCGCCGCACGCATCGTCGCGAGCCTGTCAGCGGCCTTCGCCGACAATGGCGTTGAGGTACCGCCGCCCGATCGCTGTCGCGACGTCATCGGTCTTGGACTGGACGAGGCCATGCAGCGCCTCTGGCCCGCTGCCCTCAGCGAGCAGCGCACGCGGGTGATGGCGCGTTATCGACATCACTACCTGGCCGAGAACACCACGCCGACGCCGCTTTTCCCCGGCGCGGCTGAGGTCGTCGAGGGACTGCACAAGGAGGGCTATCTGCTGGCCGTCGCGACCGGAAAGAGCCGCCGCGGACTCGACTCGGCACTCCACCAGTCCGGCCTCGGGCGCTGGTTCCATGCGACACGCTGCGCCGACGAGACCTTCTCCAAACCTCACCCACTGATGCTGGAGGAGTTGCTTGATGAGCTGGGCGTTGCGGCGTCCGATTGCGTCATGATCGGCGATACGGAGTACGACGTTCAGATGGCGCACAATGCGAACGTCGACGCGGTCGCGGTCTGCTACGGCGTGCACGCCCCCGAACGCTTGCTGGCGCTCCAGCCGCGGGCCTGTCTGTCGGCCATCGTCGCGTTGCCGGGCTGGCTCGGGCAGCAGCGTTAGCAGGCTCGCCAAGCGCATCCAAGCGCGGTATTCCCGGAAACGCCGCCACCTTATTCCCATTGAGAACACTATGAACTTGAAATTCTGGCAGCGCCGCGACGTTCCCATGCCCGCCCCTGATGACCCCGAGTGGGAGCGGGCGCTGATCAACAAGATGGCCGCGGAGTTTCTGCGCGAGCAGCGGCGCACCCGCCGTTGGGGCGTGATCTTCAAGGTCGGCATACTGCTCTATTTGTTACTGCTGATCGGCGCCTACTACGCCGACGGCTTCGGAAACCCTCTGGCTTCCGCCGAGGAACACACGGCACTGATCGAGGTTGAGGGCGTTATCGCGCCGGGTACCGACGCCAGCGCGGACCGCCTTGTGACCGCGTTGCGCAAGGCGTTCGAGGCGGACAATGCCAAAGGGATCATCCTGCGCATCAACAGTCCGGGTGGCAGCCCGGTGCAGTCCGGTTACGTCAATCAGGAGATTCGCCGTTTGCGGGAAAAGTACCCGGACAAGAAGGTCTATGCCGTCGCCTCCGACATCTGTGCGTCGGGTGCCTACTACATCGCTTCCGCCGCGGACGAGATCTACGTCGACAACGCCACGCTGATCGGCTCCATCGGTGTGCGCATCGATAGTTTTGGTTTCCAGCGTGCAATGGAAGATCTGGGCGTGCAGCGACGCCTGCTGACGGCCGGCGATCACAAGGGCATCCTCGACCCGTTCTCGCCGCTCAGCGAATGGGACAAGGACTATCTGCAAGGGCTGCTCGACAATCTGCACGAGCAGTTCATCGCCGCCGTCAAAGAAGGTCGCGGCGATCGGCTGAAGGGCGGGGACGAACTTTTCAGCGGTCTCTTCTGGACCGGCGAAGAGAGCGTCAAACTCGGTCTTAGCGACGGCGTTGGCAGCAGCAGCTATGTCGCCCGCGAGGTGGTCGGTGCCGAGGAGATCGTCAAGTACAGCAAGAAACAGGATCTGTTCGAGCGCCTGGCCGATCGCGTGGGCACTTCGTTTGGGATGACCTTGGCGCGGATCAGTGGTTTCGACGGCTCACTGCTGTTGCGGTAAAGGCGAATTCATTCGCCTCTACCAGCGGGTATTCGGCCCGCAACCGCCCATCGATGCTTCGTCTCAAACCGACGAGTCGTGGTCATCGGTATCGAAATCGCTATCGAAGTCGTAGCGAACGGTGAGTGACTTGATCCCGATCCCGATTTCGAAGAGCCTCATCAGCCCGATGCCGCGGGTGTGGCCTCGGCCCCGCCCGCAGGAGTACGTGGCTTCAGCCGCGTACGAAGGCTTGTCGCTGCGCTCGATGTTAGGCCCCTGGGTCGAGGTTGCGCGAATGAGTCCGGTGCCGACGCGGCTGGCCGTCAGACGACCACGGACCAAGTTACCGTGCCGGTTGCTCGCTTGCGTATGGGGTGGTGCCGGACCGGATGACCGGCCGTTGGGCCCGAGCCTTGTCAGCTGACGCGGCCCGCTGGTAGCCGCCTCTGTAGCGTCGAGCGGGTGTGTAACGCCTGCACTGAGGCTTGATGTTGGTCACGTACGCGGCTGAAGCCACGTACTCCAATATCGCTTAGGCGTGCCTTGCTCGAGCAGCGTCGGTGTCCAGTCGACGTGCGGTTGAAGCGTTTCGATGTCGGTGACTGACGGTGGTTATCATATCGAAGCCGCACCCGATGCCGCATCGCAACTTGACTCGTCTGCAAACCTTTGGCGCCCTCAAGGGGTCTGGGCGCCATAGCCGCTCGCGAGCACGTCAACGCCCTCGCTCGCGAGCATGTCGATGAGGCGGATCAGCGGCAGACCGATCAGCGCATTCGGGTCAGCCCCCTCCAGCGCTTCAAACAGGGCGATGCCGAGCCCCTCGGACTTGAAGCTGCCGGCACAGTTGAAGGGTTGCTCCCGGTCCACGTAGTGCGTGATCTGGGCCGGCGTGAGCGTGCGGAAGTGGACCTTGAACGGCTCGCAGTGCAACTGTGCGCGGCCGCTGCCGACATCGAGCAGGCACAGCCCGGTGCGAAACAGCGCGGTGCGCCCTGACGCCTCCTCCAGCTGGGCGATGGCATGCGCGCGGTCGCCGGGCTTACCGAGGACTTTCCCGCCGATGCTGGCGACCTGGTCAGAGCCGATGATCAGTGCATCCGTATAGCGCGTGGCCACCGCTCGCGCCTTGGCCTCGGCCAGTCGCAGCACCAGGCCCTGGGCCGATTCGCCGGGTTGCTGCGTCTCGTCGACGTCCGGCGCAGCGGCGTCGAAGGGCAGTCCCAGACGGGCGAGGAGTTCGCGGCGAAACGGGGAGGTGGATGCGAGGACGAGCGGTTTGGAGGGCATTGAAGGATGAAGGATGAAGGATGAAGGATGAAGTGTGAATGACGAAGTCGTTGGCCCGCGATCTGGAAAATTTGGGCAAATCGTCGGCGACGCTTCGTTGTCGTTGTCGTTGTCGCAATCGAATAGTCGCGCGAATATGTCAACGACAACGAGTGACGTGCTCGACCGGGCTTCTTGGTTCCGGTACTGCCGGGTTTGGTCAGCGGACCCAGTCGATGAGGAACATCAGGGGGTCATCGATGTTTGCCTCGCTCTGCACGCGTCCATGCACGCTTTGGCCGGCCCGGTGGACGCTGTCCGGGTCTCCGGTGAGCAGCGGATGCCAGCTCGGCAGCGGGCGGCCCTCGGCGACGCGTCGATAGGCACAGGTCTCTGGCAGCCAAGCGGGTTCGCGCAAGTTTTCTGGCGAGAGGGTGACGCAGTCGGCCACCTGCTTGGCGCGGTTGGTATAATCGCCACAGCAGCGCTCTTGCTGATCCAAGAGCCGGCAGGCGACGCTGGTGTAGCGGATGGCGCCTGTGTCCTCGTCCTCGTACTTGTTCAGGCAGCATTTGCCGCAGCCGTCGCAAAGCGATTCCCATTGTTTCGTAGTCATGGCCGCCAGCGGCGTGGTTTGCCAATAGGGCGGGTTGTTGCTGTATGCCGCTGACACGGGCGGGCTCCTGTTTCGGGTCGGGAGGGCTCCGAGTATACCGCAAAGCGTCGAATCGCAGCCCTCGATAGCGCAGGTTTTACAATCGATACAGTCGCCTACGGGGCAATGGCGACGACTGGCAGCAATCTTGTCGGCATCCCTTTAGAATGAAGCCATGATTGCCTGTCGCAGCGGTGCCTGATGAGCCCTCGGTCCAGTCTTCCGTCGAGCACTGACCCGACGATGCCCGACATTCCGTCGGCGGATGCCGATAGGTGCGGCCAGTTGCGCACCAGGCTCGGGCTGGTGGCCGTGCGTTGGCGCGGTCAGGTGGTGACCCGCGTCGAATTGGCCCCGCGCGGGGGTGAGGCCTCGTCGGCGCCGTTCCCCGACTGGATTGCCCGGCAGCTCGACGCCTACTGTCTCGACCCGACCTTCCTTTTCTCGCTGGCCAGGCAGCCAGCCGGTACGCCGTTTCAGCAGCGCGTCTGGCAGCTGATCGCGACGATCCCCCCGGGCGGGACCCGCACCTACGCTGATCTCGCGGCTGAGCTCGGCTCCGGGCCCCGGGCCGTCGGTGGCGCCTGTCGCGCCAATCCCTATCCCTTGTTGGTGCCCTGTCACCGGGTGGTGGCCGTGAATGGGCTTGGCGGGTTTGCTGGCGATACCGACGGTCGTCTGCTGGCGTTCAAGCGCCGATTGCTGATGCACGAGGGGGCGCTGGCGGCGGCATGAGCAGCGAGCAGGACCAGACCGTGATCGAGGCCTTTGCCGATGCCTTATGGTTGGAGCGCGGCCTCAGCGTGAATACCCTATCGGCCTACCGCTCGGACCTGGACGCGTTCATGCGCTGGTTGGCGCTAAAGCATGGGCGCCGGTTGTGCGAGGCTCGGCGCAGCGATTTGTTGGACTATCTCGCGATGCTCGCTCAGCAAGGTCGCAAGCCGCGCTCGTCGGCGCGGTCCCTGTCCTGTTTGCGGCAGTTTTACGGTCATCTGCTACGTCAGGGGACGATCGGTGAGGATCCCAGCAGCCGCGTCGATCCACCTCGCCTCGGCCGCCCGTTGCCGAAGACTTTGACGGAGGCGGAGGTCGACGCGCTATTGAACGCCCCTGACACCAACGACGCCCGTGGCCACCGCGACCGCACCATGCTCGAGTTGCTTTACGCCAGCGGGCTGCGCGTCACGGAGCTGGTGACGTTGCGCCCGCAGGCGGTGAGCCTGAATCAGGGTGTTGTGCGCATCACCGGCAAGGGCGACAAGGAGCGGCTGGTGCCGCTGGGGGAAGAGGCGGTGCGCTGGTTGGCGGAGTACGCCCGTGGGCCGAGGGCCGTGATACTGGGCGTGCGCAGCAGTGAATTTCTGTTCCCGACGGCACGCAGCGCCTGCATGACGCGCCAGGCCTTTTGGCAGTTGATCAAGCGCTACGCGCTGGAGGCAGGCGTCGTCAAACCATTGTCGCCGCATACCCTGCGGCATGCGTTTGCGACGCATTTGCTGAACCACGGCGCTGATCTGCGCGTAGTGCAGATGCTGCTCGGTCACAGCGACCTGTCGACGACGCAGATCTATACCCACGTTGCGCGCGAACGTCTTAAGCAACTTCATGCGCGGCACCACCCGCGCGCCTAATGCCTGGTCGATTTTGCGTGCATCCGGCCCCAGATGCTCCGCACGTCGGGGGTGCGCATCGTGACGCCATAGGCATCTGATGGTTGTTAGCTCAGGCGCGGTCGGTCCGGCGGTCGCAGGGTTGTGGACCTTTGCCGGCCATTACACTATCGTTTGCGGTTATTTCAACGACCCGATACCCGAGGCGGAGTAGCCGATGCCCACCTTTGATGTCGTATCCGAGAGCGACATGCAGGAAGTACGTAATGCCGTCGATCAGGCCAACCGGGAGATCGGTACACGATTCGACTTCAAGGGCGTCACGGCCAGTTTCGAGCTTTCAGACGATGATATCCGCATGCAGGCGGAGCAGGAATTCCAGTTGCAACAGATGATGGATATCCTGCGTCAAAAGCTTGTCAAACGCGGGGTCGACCTCTCCGCGCTGGAAGTGGACGATCCCGTCACCACACTCAACGCCGCCCGCCAGCGGGTCGGACTCAAACAGGGCATCGACAGCGATACGGCCAAGCGGATGGTCAAAGCCCTGAAGGCGTCCAAGCTCAAGGTACAGGCCCAGGTGCAGGGCGATCAGTTGCGCGTAACGGGCAAGAAGCGCGACGACCTGCAGCAGGCGATCGCGCACCTGAAGGCGAGCGACTGGGAACGGCCCCTGCAATTCCAAAATTTTCGAGACTAATCACAGAGAATCTATCTATGACGGAAGTATCCATGACCAAGAAGATCGCAACGCTGTCGGCGGCAGTCGTCGCTTTGACGCTCGCCACCTCCGCCGTGATCGCGGACGAGGCGGCGAACATCCGCGCGTCCCTGAGCAAGGTGTTGCCGGACTACAAGCCCACCAGCGTGCAGCCGACGCAGGTCGACGGACTTTTTCAGGTGGAGATCGGTCCGCAGGTCATGTTCGTCACCGGCGATGGGCGCTACCTGATCGATGGAGCCATTGTTGACCTGAAGACCCGTGAGGACATCACCGAAGCGGCCCGGGGCGAGGCCCGGTTGCGCGCCATCGACAGCCTCGGCGAGGACAACATGATCGTCTTCGACGCGCCTAACGCGAAGCACACGATCAACGTCTTTACCGATATCGACTGCGGTTACTGCCGCAAGTTGCACACTCAGATCGATGCCTATGCGGACGAGGGCATCAGCGTTCGCTACCTGTTCTATCCGCGCAGCGGCATAAACACTCCGTCCTACGACAAGGCAGTCGCCGTCTGGTGCGCCGATGATCAGCAAAAGGCCATGACTCAAGCCAAGAGCGGTGCCGAGGTCGACAGCAAGAAGTGCGACAACCCAGTTCAGAAGCAAATGGAACTGGGCGAGCTGATGGGGATTCGTGGCACACCCGCCATCGTGCTGGATACTGGCGAGATGGTCCCTGGCTACGTGGAGCCGAAGAAGCTCGCCGCGCTGCTCGACAAAGCGGCGAAGTGACTCGCCACCAGCGCCAAGCCTAGTTCGGAGACTCGGGCGCCCAATGTCAAGGTCGCAGCTGGAATTCGCGTGGCGCACGGATCGCGGGAAAGTCCGGGTCCGCAACGAAGATTCCGTCGCCGTGTCTGAAGACGCGGGGGTTGTCGTCATCGCCGACGGTATTGGCGGTGCCAGTGCCGGCGATGTTGCCAGCCGCTTGGCGACGGATGTCATCGGTGATCGGCTAATCGGGCAACCACCGTCCCGTGTCGACTCCCAGAGCGCGTTGCTCGCCGCACGGTCGGCGATCAAGGAGGCCGATGGCGCCATTCACGCGCATGCGAGGCAAACGCCGAGCTGCGACGGCATGGGCACTACCGTCGTCGTGGGCTATTTCGGCGACGCCTGGTTGGCGTTCGCGCACGTGGGGGATTCCCGTCTGTATCGGCTACGCAACGACGAACTGGAGCAGTTGACCCGGGATCATTCCTTCATTCAGGAAGTCGTCGATCAAGGTTTTTTCCCGGATCTCTCAGAGGCCCGGCACTACGGCATCAATCAGCACGTTCTGACCCGTGCGGTCGGTTCGGAAACCCACTCAGAGCCATCCAGCGCCGCCACGGACCTGGCCGCGGGGGACATCTACCTGTTCTGCACCGACGGTCTCAGCGGCATGTTGTCTGACAAGCGGCTGCGGCGGGTGCTCTCGTCTATGGCGGACGATCTTGGCGCCACCGCGGATTCGCTCGTGCAACTCGCTTGTGAAAAGGGGGGCAGGGACAACATCACGCTCGTGTTGGCGCGTGTCCGGAGTCTGAGCGACGGTTCCGGCGATCTAGGCCAGGCATCCAACACAGTAGTCTAACGATACCCAGCGCATCTGACAGGCATTGGCTGGGCGAATAAATTCGCCCCTACATCGGCAGCAATTGCCGACGCTAGGCTTGTCCCGTGGCCCGTCTTTGCTGCCAGGCATCGAGCCCACGATCGTAGCCAGTCTGGATCAGGTAGGCGATCAAGATCGTTACCGGTAATACCACCAGCAGCAGATACAGGACCTGGTCCCAGCCCTCTGCTGGAAAATACAACGCGATTGCCCCCTTGAACACCACGCGGTGGAACAGGTACAGCCCGAATCCGGTGTAGGCGAAGAAGGTGACCGTCCGCGCGTGCAGCGGCCGGGCGATAATTGGCGCGTAGATGAAGCACACCAGGGAGCCGATCAGCGCGATCGGGAAGGCGCGGGCGATGCCGATCAACGACCACTCATTGGCCCCGCGGCAGACGAACACGGCCGGCACGACCAACAGCAGCAACAGCAGGCGGCGCTGCTCCAGCCAGCCGCGCAGCCGGGGTTGGCGCTGGTAGAGGATGGCGACGACGAAGATCGGCCAGTACAGCAGCAGTCGCACATCGATGGGGTGCAGCCACAGGTGCACGGCGATCAGCGCGGCGAAGACGCCGATCGCCGGCACCACGCTCCAGGCGGCCTGGTCGGCGGTCCGGATTAGCAATGGCGCGGCCAGATAGAACAGTATGATCATGGTAATGAACCAGAGCGTCGGCAGCGGTGGCGGCTGGAACATCGAGATCAGCAAGGCACCGTCCAGCAACTGTTTCGCGGGCGCGATGGCGGCGACCAGGAACAACAGCAGCGCCAGGAAATACAGCGGATAGATTCGCAGCAATCGGCGGCTGTAGAAGGAACGCAACGTGCTGAGATCGAGCGTGACAGGCTGCCGTGCCAGCAGGAATCCCGAGCAGAACACGAAGGTCGCCAGGGTGATGAACTTGAGCGACGCGGTGTAGAGATTGGCGTAGCCGGGCAGCGCCTCGGTGTAGGGGATCAGATGCCAATAGCCGACGATGTACAGGATGCTCGCGGCGCGTAGAAAATCGACGCCGATGTCGCGTGTTGGGTCCGTCATCTCCATGCTCCTAGGTTTGGCGGTTGGCGATCGTCTCGTTTCATCAACAGGCTTCGGACTCCCTGTCGGTGCGAGTTGAGTCGCACGGCAGACACTGACTGGGCGAATGAATTCGCCCCGACAGGCGAAGCAACCGCTGGATTTCGCATCACAGCAGCGTCTTGAGTCGATAAAGCGTTTCCAGCGCCTCGCGCGGGCTGAGCTGGTCGGGATCGAGATCGCGCAGGGATTGTAGCGCCGGGCTCGGCGGTTCCGGTGCGAACAGGCTCAATTGGGCCATCTCGCGCGGCGCGTCGGAGCGATCGGAATGGGCGTGAGCGGCCTCTTCCAATTCCCGCAGCCGCTCTCTGGCCCTCTCGATCACCGCCGCCGGCACCCCCGCCAGCGCCGCCACCTGCAGCCCGTAGCTCTGATTCGCCGGGCCTTCCCGCACCGAATGCAAAAACACGATGCGCTCGCCGTGCTCGACCGCGTCCAGGTGCAGATTGGCCATGCCGGCGTACTCGTCCGGCAGCGTCGTCAGTTCGAAATAGTGGGTCGCGAATAGCGTGAAGGCGCGGGTGCGGGTGGCCAGTTCGACGGCGCAGGCCCAGGCCAATGACAGCCCGTCGAAGGTGCTGGTGCCGCGACCGATCTCGTCCATCAACACCAGGCTGCGCTCGCTGGCGTTGTGCAGGATGTTGGCGGTCTCTTCCATCTCCACCATGAAGGTCGAGCGACCGCCGGCGAGATCGTCGGCGGCGCCGATGCGCGAGAAGATGCGGTCCACCGGTCCGATGCGGGCGTGACGCGCAGGGACGAAGCTGCCGGCGTAGGCCATTAGCACGATCAGGGCGATCTGGCGCATATAGGTGGACTTGCCGCCCATGTTCGGCCCGGTGATGATCAGTACCCGGCGTTGATCGTCGAAGCGCACGCCGTTGGCGACGAAGGGCTCGCGTCCGGCGCTGGCACCGACCTGCTCCACCACCGGGTGGCGGCCGTCGTCGATCTCGATCAGCGGCTGGTCGCACAGCTGTGGGCGGGTCCAGTCGAGCCGGTCGGCACGCTCCGCCAGATTGCATAACACGTCGAGCGTGGCGATGGCCGCGGCACTGGTCTGCAACGGCGCGAGGTCCGCCCGCAGCCGCTCCAACAACGCCTCGTAGAGCGCCTTTTCCCTGGCTAGTGCGCGTTCGCGGGCGCTCAACACTTGGTCCTCGAAGCGTTTCAGCTCCGGCGTGATGTAACGCTCGGCACCCTTTAGGGTCTGCCGGCGCTGGTAGTCGTCAGGCACCCGGTCGGCGTGGCTGCGGCCGATCTCGATGTAATAGCCGTGCACGCGGTTGTAGCTGACCTTGAGCGTGTTGATGCCGGTGCGTTCGCGCTCGCGCTGTTCCAGGTCGAGCAGGAATCGGTCGCCGTGCTCGGCCAGGTCGCGCAGTTCGTCGAGCTCGGCATCGTAACCGCGGGCGATGACGCCGCCGTCGCGGATCAGCATCGGTGGCGTCTCGATCAGCGCGCTGGCGAGTAGGGCGCGGGTGCAGGGATGCTCGCCGAGGTCCGCGTCCAGGCTGCGCAGCAGCGCGCTTTCCAGCCCCGACAGCCCGGCGTGCAGGGCCGGCAGTTGGCCGAGGCCGTCGCGCAGCGCGGTGAGGTCCCGCGGTCGCGCGCTGCCCAGCGCGATGCGTGCGATGATCCGCTCCAGGTCGGCAATGGCGGCGAGTTCCTCGCGCAGACCGGCAAAGGCACGGCCCAGCGTCAGTGCCTCGATGGCGTCGTGTCGGCCTTGGATCGCGACCGGATCGCGCAGCGGCCGGCTGATCCAGCGTCGCAGCAGGCGCGCGCCCATCGCGGTGGCGGTGCGGTCCATGACGCCGGCCAGGGTGTGTTGGTCCGAGCCGTCGCTGCCGAGGGTCGCGACCAGTTCGAGGTTGCGCCGCGTGGCGGCATCCAGGATCACCGCGTCGTCGCGGCGCTCGGTGCTCAGGCCGCGCAGGTGGGGCAGGGCGGCGCGTTGGGTGTCTTTGACGTACTGCAGCAGACAGCCTGCGGCACCGATGGCCAGGCGCAGGTCGGCGCAACCGAAACCGCCCAGATCGCGGGTGCCGAACTGCTCGCACAGCAGCCGCTCGGCGCTGTCGCTGTCGAACAACCAGGCCTGGCGCCGCGCGATGCCGATGCCGGACCGTGGCCCGGCGGCGGCGATACGCTCCGGCAGACGGCTGTCTTCGCTCAGCAGCAGCTCGGCGGGACGCAGGCGTTCGAGTTCCGCCGCCAGTGCCTCGGTCGTCGCGAGCTCCAGCACCGAAAAACGTCCGCTGGCGAGTTCCAGCACGGCGATACCGAATCGGTCCACCGGTCCGACGGCCCCTGCGCTGCCCCCGTTGTCTGCTACGCCCTCGGCCACCGCGCATAGCAGGTTTTCGCGCCGTTCGTCGAGCAGCGCCTCGTCGGTCAGCGTGCCGGGCGTGACCACCCGCACTACCTCGCGCTCGACCGGTCCCTTGGACTTGGCCGGATCGCCGATCTGTTCGCAGATGGCCACCGAGACGCCATGGCGGACCAGCTTGGCCAGATAGCCCTCGGCGGCGTGATAGGGCACACCGGCCATCGGGATCGGGCGACCCGCGGACTGGCCGCGCTTGGTCAGCGTGATGTCGAGCAAGGCGGCGGCGCGCTCGGCGTCGTCGTAGAACAGTTCGTAGAAGTCGCCCATGCGATAGAACAGCAGTAGGCCCGGATGCTCCGCCTTGATGCGCAAATATTGCTGCATCATCGGCGTGTGCTGGGGGCTGCAGAGGGTCTCGCCGGCAGTCTCGTTGAGCGCCTCGGCAGTCGGCGCGTCGGCAGTCTTTTTTGGCTCGGGTTTGGTGGCGGTGTGGCTCATCGGCGAAGGGTATCATTCGCCCGTCTTCGGCGCCGAAGGACTACAATGCCGATCGACCTCAAACTCGCCCTTGGGTACGCCGGCCTCAGCCGGCCCCAGGTACGCCGGCTCCAGCCGGCCCGCCGACGCGATACGCTCCCTATGAACCTCAAACTCCCCCGCGCCTACAAGCTGATCCTGTCGCTGGCACTGATCGCCGGTCCATTCACCTGGCTCATGTTCACCGAGGACGGCCAGCGCCGCAGCGATCTGTTCATCCTGCACGTGCTTGGCGCGCCCGGTTTCAACATCGCCTACGATCGCCTCAATTCGACGGTGACGGAGGCCGATATCAACGCGCAGTTTCCGAAGGTTGTGTTTCAGTGCAGCGACCAAGTAACCCCGTTCGGCAGCCGCATCTGTGCCGCCGAGATCGCGTCGTTCAATGGATTGCCCGCGCGCCAAGCCACGCTGTTTTATGATCAAGGCACACTGCAGGCGCTGCAACTCGACTATCGCGCCCGCTATCACGACATCTTGGTCACTAGCCTGCGCACCGGGCTCGGGGCGCCGTTGACGCCGGTCGGCGAGGGCGTGCTGCTGTGGCGCTTAGACGACGGCGTGGTAATGCTGGCCGCCAAACAGCCGGAGAATGAGGCAGACGCCGCGCTGCTGTGGCTGACCCCGGCCCTCGCGGCCATGAGGCAGTAGTACCGGGAGCGCCGACTTTCCAGTCAGATTTGCACGCCCCGAAGGGTCGAGGAAGCTGCAACGACTCTCCGCCGATACCCTCGGTGGACCCTTAGATTGAGGAGAAATAGCGATGAAGAGACAACATCCGCTGCGTTCCGTCGCCTTGGGCGCCGGTCTGATCGCGGCCGCGATGATCGTCGACGGCTGGCTGCCGATCGGGCTCGTCGGTGAGGCCGAGGCGCGGGTCGGGCGTCCGATGACCCCGGTCAGCGTCGCTGGCGTCGCCCGCCGCACCACCAGGCGCACCATTCGCCGAACCGCCGTCTATGCCGCCGCCCTCCCGAGGGGCTGTTCGACGGTCATCATCGACGGCACCTCGCTGCACCGCTGTGGTGGGACCTATTATCAGCCCTACGGCGGGCGCTACGTCGTCGTCAAGGTGGATTGAGGATGCCTTGCGTCGGCGGCTCGGTTCGTAGCAACTAGATTGCTTGAGGGCGCCCAATGTTTGCAGATGAGTCAAGTTTCCAGGCAGCATCGGACTGCTGCGGCTCCTCGAAATCGAAATCGAAATCGGGGTCGGGGTCGGGATCGGGATCGGGATCGATCGGGGTCGGGCCACTCGCCACGCGCTACGATTTCGATACCGATACCGATACCGATACCGATACCGATGATCGCGACTCAGCGGTCTGACGCAAAGCCTCGCTAGGGTAAGAAGCTTATGCAACAACATCTCATGATGCGCGGGATCGCGCTGCTCAGCGCGGTCCTGATTGGCGGCTGTGCCACCAGTGCGCGCCAGCTGATGCCGACCCCGAACCTGTACCAACTTCCGGGTGGCCAGGCGGTGTTCGAGCCTAACGTGGAGGTTAGCCAGAGTCCGGATCTGGATCTTCTGTTCATCACCGACCGCGCCCCGCCGACAGCCGCGGAACTTGAGGCGCACGCCAAAGACGAGGCGCCGCTTGCGTACGGCCAAGAGCGTGCTCGGCACATCGCCTTCGGCTCCGTCCGGGTGCGGATGGTGCCGGGGTTGGACTGGGACACGCTGCGCGAGCAAAGCCAGCTCGCCGAGCGCACCCGGGAGGTCAATCTGGAACTTGGCCCAGTGCGGGAGCTGGGCGTCTATCCAGAGGAACCCTACCCGGTGTCCAAGGGCGCCGACGGCAAGGTCCTGCGCGACCGTGCCGAGCTCGCCCGCCACTTCGAGGCCAAGGCCGAGCTCCAGAGCGAGGTGGAGCGCCGGCTGGCGCAGGTGCCGAAGAAAGAACTCATGCTCTACGTCCACGGCTTCAACGAGACATTCGCCACCGCCGCCTTCACCGCCGCGGAGCTGTGCCACTTCCTCGGCCGCGAGCAAGTCTGCGCCTTCTTCACCTGGCCTGCCTCGACCACCGGCAACTTCCTGATCTCCTACACCACCACCACTGAATCCGCAGACTACGCCGTCGCGCATCTGAAAAAGACCATCCGTACCCTTGCGACTACCCCGGGGCTCGAGCGGCTGCAGATCCTCGCCCACAGCCGCGGCACCGCCCTGACCTTGCGCGCCGTGAGCGAGCTGGTGACGGAGGCCATCGCTGCCGGCAAAGAGCCGATTGACCTGTATAAGATCGACAATCTGGTGCTGCTGTCGCCGGACATCGACGTCGATATTGCCGGTCAGCAGATCACCGGCTTCCTATCCGATCCGGAACTCATGACGGTGTGGCCGGAGGGGCGGCTGCCACGCGTGCTGCAGGGCCGCTTGACCATCTATGCCTCGCCGGACGACCGTGCCCTGCTGGTCTCCCGCATCCTGTTCCGAAGTCGCAACCGGGTCGGTCAACTGCGCCCCGAGGACATTCCGGACAGGGCCCAGCGCTACTTCGAGACCGTGGGGCGCATCGACCTGATCTCCTACGAGGGCAAGCGCACCGATGTCTTCGGGCACTCTTACTTCACCACCAATCCTCAGGTGAGCTCTGATCTGATCGAGTTGATCCGTTACGACAAGCAGTTGGGGGAGCCGGGGCGGGAACTGATCAAGACCGGGCCGGTGACCTGGGCGTTTCCGGTGGATGGGCCATGATGACCCTTCTTCGAATTCCGATTGTCTGCCGCGCGGTGCAGGCAAGGTTCTGATGCTCGGCGAGGCCCGGCGATGACGTCATTCACCCCGCGGGGTGTGATGGAGAAATCCCAATGATCGCGGCTCGAGGTTATGCCGACGGCACGTCGGCGCGCGATGGTAGCGACATCTCGCTTGACGAACGTTTGGCCTTCGAGCGTCTGCTCGGCGACCTGTCCGCGGCGATTCCCGAGGATTTTCCGCCGGAGGCGAAGGTAGAGATCGAGTACTGTCGACGCATCGGACTGCGCTCCAATCTGGGCATTCCGTTGCGGGTCGGGGGGCGAGTGATGGGCCTCATTGCCTTCACCGCGTTCCATCGCACGCGGGCCTGGCCGGAGGATCTTATCATCCGGCTCAACGTCTTTCCGGTTCTGGTGCCGCGCTGCATATCGCCCTCGACGCAACCTCGACGCCGCGCCTCGCTCCGGCATCGGCGTTGGCCGCTACCCCAGGGCCCACCCTAACGCCATCCCAGGCCCCGCGAAGACCCTCGCGGCGACCGAGCGCGCCCATATCCTTCACACCCTGGAGCAGACCGGATGGCGTATCCCTGGTCCCGGCGGCGCGGCGGAGCGGCTCGCCGTCAAGCCCACCACGCTGGAGTCGCGCATGAAGCGGCTCGGCCTGCGGCGTCCCAGTGCCGGGCATTCGTCCTAATGCACCGCGGTGGACGTTCCGAGACCGCTGAAGTGACCCTCGGCGCTGTGGGAGCGACTTGCAGACGCGACCATCTCCGTCGCGGCGGTCGCGATTGCAAATCGCTCCCACAACCGTGGCTGGTGTGGGCATTTTCGCAGCGAAGCGTATGAGCAACATGGCACCTATTGCCGACACGCGGTCTCTGCCCGCCATCATCGCCGGCCCGATCCTGCGTCGGGCGACGCCGGAGCGGCTGGTGATCTGGCTGGCATCGAGTACGGCGCTGCTTCGAGCAGCCCGGCGACCGGCAGCAAGATGCGCTGATCGATCGCCTGCTGAAGTTCGACGGTTGGCGCTACAGCGTGCCGACCAAGCCCAAGCTGGTGGTGCTCGACACCCGACCCAGCGCTGGCGGTCCGAGACCAGCCTCGCCAGACCCTCCGGTCTGATGGATTGGGAGGAGCTCTCTGATCTGCAGCAGATGCTGATGCACGAGGACGCGGTGGTAATGGTCTCGCCGGCGCCGGTCTTCGGCGTCAAACTGGTGGAGGCGGTGCAGCGGGTCTTCACCTATTTCGGCCATGCCCTGGTGGTGGACGCCGAGAACTGGATGGCCCATCCGGGCTCCGCAAATGTCATGCTCAACATTTTTCGGCACCGCCGCACGCCGCGGCATTTCGTCATCCTGTCCGGCGACGTCCACTACTCCTTTGTCTACGACGTCAAGATCCGCTATCGCACCAATAGCCCCGCCATCTGGCAGATCACCGCCAGCGGCTTCAGGAACGCGTTCCCACGCCGCCTTCTGTACTGGTTCGATCTGCTCAACCGTTGGCTGTTCGGCAGCGCCTCGCCGTTGAACTGGTTCACCCGGCGTCGGCGCATGAAGCTACGCGCACGCCGTCCGGACGGCGACCGCCACCGACGCCTGGTCAACGGCAGCGCCCTCGGCCGAGTGCGCCTCGACGCTACGGGGGCGCCCACCGAGATCAGCCTGCTGTTGGCGGAGGGCGGCGAGGTCCGCTTTCTGGAGCCGCGGTGAAGAACAGGCTCGCGCAAGACGCAGAGAAGAGAGAAGGCGTCGCTGGATTGACTTCGACTCTGTTTCTTCATCTTTGCGGCTCTGAGCAAACAAATTTCTTCTTTCCGGCCTCGGATAATGCTGACAAGACGAGGCCTGCGGCCGGGGGGCGGTGGCGAGCGCCAAGTGCGCCGGAATCCGATCGCGCCACTCCGCACGAGCGCCGTATCGCGGCTGGAAGCCGCTCCCACAGGCTCGGCTTCGGTGGGAGCGGCTTCCAGCCGCGACAAGGCGGCGGCCCGTCGTCACACCCAGATCGCATCCCACAGCGGATAGTCGCCGATGCGCGTCACCAGTCCGGCGCGTAGCGGATTGGCAACGATGTACCGCGCCACCACCCGCAGATCGTCTTCCGCCCGCAAGCCGCGGTCGAAATAGCCGTCCTGCCAGACCGCCCCGGTGCGCCCGATCCGGCGGTTGATCCGTTGTGCGCTGAAGCTCTTGACGCTGTGCATTACTGTGCGGAGCTCCCCGCCGTCGCCGAGCACGAAGAGCCAGTGCAGATGGTCGGGCATGACGACAAAGGCCAGGCTCTCGACGGCGCCGCGCTCGTGCTGAAAGCGCAGGGCATGGACCAGCTCGCGGCCGACGTAGAGGTCTCCGAAGAACGGTTGGCGGTCGGCGGTGGCAGCGCGGATGTGGTAGGCGCGTCCCGCTTCCGAGACACGCCCCTTGCGCAGATCACGGCTGTGCGGCGGCGCTTTCTGATCTCTGTCCTGCATGACGCCTTGAGCCTAGCATTCGCGGCCGGGAGATGCTCCCCTATGCCAGGCGGGCGTGGGAGCGGCTTCCAGCCGCGACACTCCGCTAGGCGAGGGCGGGAGCGGCTTCTCGCTGTCCCCTGTCCACAATCCACCCGCGGCGAGATTAGGGCAGCTCGCGCTCGCCGCCGATGGGGGCCGTGCGCTGGTTCCGCCACGGTGTCTGCGACGGCAGCTCGCCAAACTGCCGGCAGTACGCCTCGGCGAAGGCGCCCAGGCGGTGGAAGCCCCATCGGTGGGCGATGTCCGCAACCCGGGTATCGGCTCTGTCCCTCTGCTTGAGGGCGGTGCGCACCGCATGAAGGCGCAGGAGCCGCTGGTAGGCAAGCGGCCCCATGCCGAAAGTGTCGTGAAAGGCGCGCCTCAGGGTTCGGTCACTCGCGCCAAGCTCCGCACACAGATCAACGGCGGACAGGTTAACCGACAAATCCTGGTGCATGAGATCCAGCGCCCGCTTGACGAGGACGGCGCGCGCGGATGGGGCCAGGCGTCTCGCGTCGTTGAATTGGGGATCGACCAGTGCGTCCACCAAATGACGCAGGCATTCCATCTCCTGGTCCTGCCCAGACGACGTCCTGAGCCAGAACGGGTGATGTAGCGCTCTAGTCAGCAGGGTCTCCATGGCCAGCTCCAAGCGGGCCATCGGCTCGGCGGCGGGACTCAGTCCGGCCCAGGAAGGCATGACATCGTCCAGGTCTTTGCCCGTGAGCGCCGCGATCGACCGTTCGAGGGTCTCCTTGGGTACCAGAAGGGCGCGAATTGCCCAGCCGCGGCGGTTGTTGTTTGCATAGTCCACCTCCGGCCGCTTGGCGATCAGCTGCCCTCGGCGCAGTGACCTGCTTCCCTGCCAGACGGTGGATTCGTTGCGTGCGGTGATCGGAATGAAGGTGGCGAACGCATCGCTGTCGGTGCCACGGGCGAGTATGGCCTGGTTGGACGCCGCCTGGATCAGCCTCACCACGCGCCCCTGGAGCACCTGGATGCTGCCGCGGAACTCACCCCGGGACAGCTGCTGGAACTCGCCATTCCATTGGCCGAAGAGCTGCCGAAAGTCCTCGAAGTCGTGCAAACGCTTGGACAGCACCCGGCACTTGGGGTCATTCGGTTCGCTCTCGCGGGTTTGCTGACGCGACAAAGGTATTTCCTCCGGAAATGGCCGAAAGCGGATATTGGAGACCCTATTCCTCGCCAAGACCGCACGACTCCTTTAGCCTTTCACGGGCGATGCACCCTGAGATAGCGGCGCCGGAACCAAAGAACGCGGTTAAAGGTTTCGCTCGTTGTCGTTGTCGTTGTCGTAATCGGGTATCCGCGCGAAGACGACAACGACAACGACAACGACAACGAACGATTCTTCGGCGGTTTGTGCAAGATTTGCGGCGTAAGGGACGAAGCGGGTGCCTGGGTAAAATGGTCAGTGGGAGACATCCGTGCGATCCAGAGTCCTTTTTTTGCTGATTATCCAGGTATTCCTGGGGCTTGTCTGCGGCCCGGCGCTAGCCGCTGAGCAACCGGGACAACCAAACGTCCTGCTGATCGTCGGCGACGACATCGCCTTTGGCGATCTCGGCTTCATGGGGTCGGCCAACCACACGCCGACCCTGGATCAACTTGCCGAGAGAGGCGTGACCTTCACCCGCTTCCACGCCTCGCCGGTCTGTTCGGTGACGCGGGCCATGCTGCTGACCGGGAACGATCCGGTCGAGGTGGGGCTGGCGGCCTTCGACTACGCGCTGTATCCCCCGGCCAAGGGCAAGCCGGGCTACGAGGCCTATCTGACCCGCACCACCGCGGCGGTCCCTGAGTTGCTGCGCGACGCGGGCTATCGCACCTCTATGGTCGGCAAATGGCACCTCTACGACATCGCCATGGACCCAGGCGAGACCCATCCCCTGGACGAAGCGCAGCCAGAGCGGCTTGCCGCGATGGTCGCGACCTACGAGCAGTTTGCAAAGGCAAAGGGCCTCATTCCGGTCGCCGACAACTGGAGCCCCTGGCACGGCTTTCTCGACGAGAACGGGCGGCCCGTCGAGGGTCAGGCTTCCTCCCACTGAAACACAGGCAGGCACGCGGCATGACGACCAAGACAGATCCCATCGGCCTCTATGGCAAGCTCAACTGTGGTGTGCTCCTGGCCATCACCCCGGAGTACAAGACCATCAAGGCGGCCCGCGGATACGGCGCCGGCCAGATCCAGGACCGGCCGGCAGCATTCGCCATGAAGCCCCAGTACCGCAGGGTGAACGGCGTCAAGGTGCGCTGGGCCGAGGGCGGCAAGGCAGACGGTCCGCTGCTACTGCTGCTCTGCCCCCTGCCGCAGAGCATCCTCGCCTTCGACCCAATCTGGCAGCGGCTGTCCGACCGGTTCCGCCTGGTGGCTCTGGACCTGCCTGGGTTCGGCCGCAGCGAAGGCGGACTGGAATTCATGACCTTCGAGGCCCAGGGCAATTTTCTGCGCGCCTTCATCGACGACCTCGGGCTCGACCAAGTCCACATCGTCGGGCCGGACGTCGGCATGGCCGCGGCCCTGCATTACGTGATCCACGGCGAACACAAGGCCGCGAGCCTGATCATCGGCGACGGTCCCGGCGTTGCGCCATCCAACAACGGCAGCGTCATCGATAAGATGGTCGAGTCCGCATTCTGGCGCTTGGTGTTCCGGATCGCCGGCGCCGGCGCATTCGTCGAGGCCGGCAACAAGCTCTGCTACGTCAACTACGCACCCCACGCGGAGGAGGTGGCGGACTATGTGGCCAGCTACGCCGGGCGCATCGGTCCCGTTACCCAGTGGTTCGCCGACTACCCCAAGAGCCTGGCCACTGTAGATCCGCACCTGGGCGAGATCGACCTACCCGTGAAGGTCTTCTGGGGCGAGCTGGACCAACTCCTATTCAAGGACAACGGCGAGCGGCTGCACCAGAAGCTCAAACGCAGCGATCTCACGATGATTCCAAACTGCGGCCACTTCTCCTACCAGGACCAGGCAGAGAAGTTCGCGCAGATGGTCGCGGATTGGGTTGGGGGTGGGTACCGGTCGATGTAACCTCTGTTGTCGTTGTCGTTGTCGTTGTCGTAATCGAAGCAACCGCAGACGACAGGATTGTCCCTCAACTCGTGATTTCGCCGTGGGAGCAAGGTCTTTATCGCATCGCTTCGACTCGATATCCGAAGACGACAACGACAACGAACACGACAGCGATACGGACCGGCACAGCGACCATGCTCAATCTGTGCTGCCACTCCAGCCACGGCATCGACCTGCCGCCGAGCGATGGATCGGGGCTTCGCGCCGAGGTCGACGCCAAGCTTACCGGCTCGGTGTGGACCCTGGGCGGTGGCTGTGCACTTTGGCATAACGATTGACGCCAGTTCATCAGCGTATACCCTGTGGACCGACTGCGGCTCGCCACCGGGCCGCGGACCTCAACAAGATCGATTCGGAGATTTGCAGATGACGGAGTCGCTACACCCGGCCGCGACGCACCACTTGCCGCCATTCGTGACCGCACCAGGCGAGACCGACGTGCTCTTCATCGTTATGGCGGTGTTCGTGCTGATCGCTGTGATCGGCATCGGTATCTTTTACTTCAAGATTCACGCGTTGCCGGAGCAGATGGCGCATCGCGGCCAGAAGGTGCAGTTCGAGCTCGTCGCGGTGCTGGCACTGTTGGCGCTGTTCACGCACAACCATGCCTTCTGGGTCGCTGGGCTGCTGCTTGCCTTCGTGCCGTTGCCCGATTTCACGACGCCGCTGCGTTCTATTGCCGGCTCGCTCGATCGAATCGCCGGAAGCGCTGAGGCCTCCGCATCGGCGCCGCCTGCACCGAAAGCACAACAGATGACCGTCGATCGGCCAACCGACGATTCCTCGGCCGATGATCTCCGGGCCGACGATCACGCAATTGCACAGCCGACTGCAGAGCGGGGGGCCTAAGCAATGTTGGAGCTACTGCTTTGCTCGATGCTCACCGTCCTGCCGGACTACCTGTATCGCCGTTACCGACAGGGCAAACGGTTCGGCCACGAGATCACGCTGTTCACGGTCTGGTTCGAGCTGCGCTGGGGTATCACCCTGTGTCTGATTCTGACCGTGGCCCTGATCACGACGATCTTCTACTTTCACCCCTCGACCAAGTCCGCCACGTCGGTGTTTCGCACCGTGACCGTGCTGCCGCAGATCAACGGCCGGGTGGCCGAGACCTTCGTCGAGCTGAATCAGCGGGTCGAAGAGGGGCAGTCCTTGTTCCGGCTCGACAGCACCGCGCAGGAAGCGGATATCGAGACGGCCCGCAGGCGCATCGCGGAGGTCGAGGCCGCCATGGTCGTGGCCAAATCCCGGCTCGCGGAAGCGGAAGGTCGCATCGTCCAGGCGCGCGGCGCGCTGCAGCAGGCCACGGACGAGTTCGAGGCCCGCGCCGAAGCGAACCGCAAGAGTGCCGGTTCGATAGCGGAGCGTGAGGTCGAACGGATGCGCGTTCAGGTCGATACCCAGCAGGGCGCGCTGGAGGCGGCCCTGGCAAGCCGCGAGGCCATCGTCTCGGAGATGGAGTTCAAGCTCCCGGCCGAGAAGGCAAGCGCCGAGGCGGCGCTGAATGAGGCCCAGGTCGAACTTGAAAAGACCCTGGTCGTGGCCGGGACCGACGGCGTCGTGCAGCAATTCGCGCTGCAACCGGGCGACATCGTCAACCCGATGATGAGACCTGCCGGCATCTTGGTGCCGGAACGCCATGCGACGGGCCTGATGGCCGGCTTCGGACAGATTGAGGCACAGGTGCTGAAGGTAGGTATGATCGGCGAGGTTACGTGCGTCGCGATGCCTTGGCGGATCGTGCCGATGGTCGTGACCGAGGTCCAGAACGTCATCGCCTCCGGCCAGGTGCGCCCGACCGACACGCTGATGGACGTGCAGCACTTCGCTAAGCCGGGCTCGATCACGGTCGTCATGGAGCCGCTCTATCCCGGCCAGCTCGACGACCTGCCCCAGGGCGGCAGCTGCATCGCCAACGCCTACACCAACAACCACGATGCGCTGCAGGACCCGAACATCGGCAGTCTGCACAGATTCGGTCTACACGCCATCGACACCGTCGGTATCGTGCATGCGATGATCCTACGCATCCAGGCGCTGTTGCTGCCGATCAAGACCTTGGTGTTCAGCGGGCATTGACGGGGCCCTGCCACCGGGCGGCGGAAGATGGCAACAGTCGGCCCACAGCTGCGCCCGCGGTGCCGCGCCTCGCGGTCCCGCTGACCCTGACGCCCGCGATCCTATGGGTGGAGGCCGCGCTGCCGGCCCCAGCATCCGACTCGACCGTCGGCTCGGCTGTCGACTCGGCCTTGTCGGATATCCAGCGCGTCCTCGACGCAGGTGTGGAGGAAGGCGCCGATATCGACGCGCGTTATGCTGAAGCGTGCCCGCCCAAAGAGGGAGAATGGGCTGGCTCGCCCGAGCACCGGTTAGGAGTGTCTTTTGGTTAGGAGAGGGTTCCTCGCGTCGCTCGCGGCCACTGCACTGTTCGGCGGCATGGGCGGTGTGATCGGCGTCGGTCTTGCCGCGCCCGCGAATGCGGGCCCAGGCTCGGCGTCTCTTGAAGCACGGGTTCAAGCCCGCTTACGCACCCTCGAAGTCGCCGCCCAAGGCCGTTTGGGCGTGTACATTCTCGATACCGCCAGCGGGCAGGGCTACGGCTACCGTGCGGACGAGCGCTTCATGTTGCTGAGTTCGTTTAAGCTGCTGGCGTGTGCGCTGGTGTTGCACCGGGTGGATGCGGGGCTGGAGTCGCTGCAGCGGCGGATTCCCTATACGCAACAGGATCTGATCGTCTGGTCTCCGGTAACCGAGCGGCACGCCGGTGGTGAGGGAATGACCTTGGCCGCGTTGTGCGAGGCCACCATCACCACTAGCGACAACACCGCCGCCAACCTCATTCTGTCCAGCGTCGGCGGGCCGGCCGCGCTAACCGCCTATGCCCGCGCGCTCGGCGATCGGGTCACGCGCCTCGACCGAATCGAGCCAGAGCTCAATAGCAAGGCCGACGATGCGCCCCTGGACACGACGTCGCCGCGGGCCATGGTCGGCAGCATGCAACAGGTACTGCTGGGCGATGCGCTCTCCGCGCAGTCCCGCGATCGGCTCAATCACTGGTTGCTGGGCAACACCACCGGGGGCAACCGGCTGAAGGCCGGACTCCCGGCGGACTGGAGCATCGGCGACAAAACCGGTACCAACCGCACTGATGCCAACGATATCGGCGTGATCTGGCCTCCGGGCCGGGCGCCGCTGCTGGTGGCTGCCTACCTGTCCGACAGCGCGGCGAGCGGTCCGGAGAAGGATGCCACCATCGCGGCGGTCGGTTTGCTGGTGCGGGACATCGCTGGCGTTGCCGAAGCGCATTTCGAATAGCATTGACTGGGAGAATGAATTCGCCCCTACACGCGGGGCAAACGCCGGATTTTGATTTAGCGCTCGCGAGCGTTGGCGCCTTGGCGGTCCGGGGCAGCAACGATCTCGATATCCGCTAGATCGGTCGTGATGATGGAATGAGGCGGCGAGACGGCACGGTCAATGGCTGTCGCCGAGCAGCAGCTTCGCGATCAGCCGCTCGACGGGTGCGTAATCGTCCGTCAGGACCGGCAGTTGGTCCGGGCTGGTGCCGTAGGCCAGCAGGTCTTCGGTCATGCGGCTCCAGCTGCGTTCGAAGCCAACGCGTGCGTTGACGGTCTTGGGCAGACGGGCGGCGTTACTGGCGGTGACGATGAAGGTGACGCGCTCGGCGTCGGGCACGCGGTCCATCCATAGGTCGACGTGCTGGAACTCGGTTTGCAGCGTCTTGACGATCGCCTTGATCAGGCGCGGGTTCGGGAAGGCGTCGACCACGTTCATCAGATATAGTCCATCCGGTGTCAGGCGCTCGCGCACCAGCGCGGCGAATTCCTGCGTCACCAGGTGATAGGGGATGGCGACGTCGTGAAAGACATCACCGACGATGACATCGAAAGGGCCTGTTTCCGCTTGCAGTGCCAGCCGTGCGTCCTGGTGCAGGATGCGCATTTGCGCTGGGTCCAGATACAGCTGATCGACGGCGGCTTGCGTCACCGCCGGGTCCAGCTCGGCGATGGTGATGTCGGAGGCAGGGCTCAGCGCCTCCAGCGCACGCGGTTGGCTATAGGCGCCGCCACCGGCGAAGAACCAGCGCAGGCCCTGGTCGTAATCGGCCCCAAACTGGGCATAGGCGAGCTCGTCGATGCCGTGCACATAGGGCGCGATCAGCATCTCCGGTGCGTCTCGGTGATTGATGCCGTGCAACAGGTGGTCCAGCACCAGACCGCGGGCCTCGCCGAATGGGGCCAGCGCGGTCTGATCGACCACGCGAATGCAGAAATAGGCGCTCTCGCGGTCGCAGCTCGTGGTCAGACCGTGGCGGAGCCCCATGAGGGTGCCGCAGCCGATTGCCGTGGCCAGTAGGGCGATCTGCGCGCCGCGCCGTAGACCGCGTAGGAACGGCACGGCCAGCGCCAGCAGCAGTAGGCCGGTAAGCAACACGACGCTGCGGGTGCCGAGGGTCTGCACCAGCCAATAGCCGGCGGCGAAGGTGCCGGCGATGCTGCCGACGGCCGCCAGCGCGTGCATGCGCCCGACCACGTGCCCGGCGCGGGGGTCCAGCCGCAGCGCCAGCGTCGTCAGCAATGGCGTGACCACGCCGATCAGGGCCGCGGGCGCGAAGAACAGCAGGCCGGCGAACAAGAAGCTCGCGGTCAGCAGGGTCGTGCCCTGTTGCTGAATCGCTTCGCCCAGGGCGTCGAGCATCGCCAGGCTTAGGATGCAATAGATGCCAGCGGCGGCGAGCACCACGCCGACGCTGTGCCCGCTGCCGCCGCGATCGGCCCAGACACCGCCGATCCAGTTACCGAGCGAAAGCCCGGCGAGGATCACGCCGATGATGGACGTCCAGGTGTAAAGCGACACCCCGACATAGGGCGCCACCAGTCGCCCGGCGACGATCTCCAGCACCAGCAACAATGCCGAGCTGATAAACACGGTGGCGGCATAGCCAGTCAGAACGCGGCGGTGGGGCGCCGATGGACGCGTCCCGGGTGGCTGGCCGGGGGGTGAATGCTGGTCTAGGCTGTCTGGCATCGATCAAGGTCTGGCGTGATTGAGAAGGTGCAGCATGCCAGCGCGCAGGCTTTGGGGCAAAATGTTTGCGCGTCCTCGTGCAGCGATTCCGAAGTCTAAGATGACCCGAACAACCGGCTTGATACAGGATTGCGTCGCTTTGATGCCGTTGCTGCTCGATTCAGCCCAGCCGACTGGAGCCCAGCCATGAACAAACATTCGGGTATCGATTTCGCCGCAGGGCTGACCACGGTTGGTAACGATGCGGCGCTGTATCACCGCGTGCTTCAGACGTTCTTCGCGAACCACCGGCATGATGCGGCGGCGTTGCGGCAAGCGATTGCGAGCGATGACGCCGAGGCAGCTCGGAGCATCGCTCATGCCCTAAAGGGTATCGTCGGTATGCTCGGTGCCGGCGAACTGCAAGAGACCGCCGAGGGGGCGATGCTTGCCTGCGGTCCCGAGCGCCGCGCGGCGGAGGACTGGACGCCGTCAGTGGAGGCGCTGGCTAATCACATCGGTCCGGTGCTGGCGGCCGTCGGCGGGGCCATCGAGAGTGTCGACAGGGCAGCGGAAGAAGCGGGCGATGGGGTGGTCCCGACGCATCCGGGGCTGGTCCGGTTGGATGGGGTGATCGAGTAGTTGGCTTGGATGCTGTCGGAGGCTAGTCGCGCCGCGGCGGGCCTGGTGCAGCTGTTATGCCGGGAACTCGAAACCACCATCGCGTTGAAACTGTCGACTTTCGTGCTTGCCGATGGTTACTGTTCGGCCCAAAGGGCTGACCGGCAATGGCGCCGAGCCTCACTGTGGCGCTGGTTCTCGATTGTGAACTGGCCCAACGGAACTGGTGCCCCGGTCGGGGTAGGCGTAGGGGTAGGGGTAGGGGCGCATTCATGCGCCCAACGCGCGAGGCCCGCGCGCCGGGGGACAGGGCAGCGTGCCAGGGGCGAATGAATTCGCCCCTCCAAGCGGATTGTTGCCCGATCAATACACGATCAGTACATGTGGTGCCCGCCATTGATTGAAAGCGTAGTGCCGGTGACAAAGTCGGCGTCATCCGCGGCGAGGAACAACACGCTGCGGGCGATGTCCGCGGGTTTGCCGAGCCGGCCCACTGGGATTTGGCGGATGATTTTCTGCAACACCTCGGGCGGCACGGCGCGCACCATCTCGGTGTCGACGTAGCCGGGCGCGATGGCGTTGACGGTAATGCCCTTGGCCGCACCCTCTAGGGCGAGGGCCTTGGTGAAGCCGTGGATACCGGATTTGGCGGCGGCGTAGTTGACCTGGCCGTACTGTCCGGCCTGGCCGTTGAGGGAGCCGATGTTGATGATGCGTCCAAAGCCGCGCTCACGCATCCCCTCTATGACCGCGTGCGCGCAGTTGAAGCAGGAGGATAGATTGGTGTCGATGACCTTGTGCCATTGATCAGGGGTCATGCGGTGCAAGGTGCTGTCGCGGGTAATGCCGGCGTTGTTTACCAACACGTCGATCGGCCCCAGGTCCTGCTCGATCTTGGCGATGCCAGCGGCGACCGCGTCGAAGTCGCTAACGTCGAACTTGTAGGCGGGGATGCCGTGGCGTTCGGTGAATTCCTTGGCGGCGGCATCGTTGCCGCCGTAGTTGGCGGCGACATTGTAGCCGGCGTCCTTTAACGCCTGACAAATTTCCTCGCCGATGCCGCGGGTGCCGCCGGTGACCAGTGCTGTTCTTGCCATCGTCGCTCTCTCTCTCTTCTTTGGTTAGTGGGTAGTTGCCGGCGCGGTCTCGATGCCGCGCATTCTTGCGAGTCTGATAGTAACGCAGCCGATGCGTGCTTGCAGTAACGCAGCCGATGCGGGCTTGCCTCCCAAACGTGCCGGGTCGCGGGAGGTCGCCCTCAGTCATGGGCTCCGCTGCATGCCTGCGCCGACGCGAGACTGAAG
Organism: uncultured Gammaproteobacteria bacterium; assembly: GCA_963698775.1. Classification (GTDB taxonomy): domain Bacteria; phylum Pseudomonadota; class Gammaproteobacteria; order Chromatiales; family Chromatiaceae; genus Thiohalocapsa. The sequence goes on along the minus strand of CAVOSE010000003.1, from coordinate 35,893 downwards.
CGATGATGGATGAGTGTTCGCGAGGCGAGCATCTCTCGCATGTTTGGGTAGAATGCAGGCACCGGCCGGCGGCCGGCGCACGACTATAAACGCGTGCCGCGCGATTTGCGGCGAAAGGCCCGGTACGGAAGAGGCGCCTCGCACCGATGCGGGTGCCAATCCGGGCGCCAATCCGGGCGACGGAGGATCAAAGACATGTTATCGAGAGACCGCTTTACCGCGATAGTGACGACCCTGTTCGTTTGGAGCCTGGCAGGTGCACTGTTCGGCGGACTCTTCATCGGGCTTTATCAGGTGCTGCTGGTGCTGGATTTCAGTGGTTGGCAGCCGGTGATCATCGGTTCCGTTGCCGCGGCTATGACGACCGTGGCGTTCTACAGCGCAATGCCGGTGGCCTTGGTGGGTGCCACGGCCGGCGTGCTGGCATCCATCGGGTATCTGATCGTCTCCGGGCATCGGGTCGAGCTGCCTGTGATTACCGCGACAGCGGCCGGTGCTGGATTGATCGCGGGGTCGTTTTTTTCGTGGATGGTGCGGCGCAATGCCCGCCCGTTGGCCGAGACCCTGACGGGTTTGCTGGCCGGTCTCGGTGCCGGCGTGATTCTGTCGGTTGTAATGTTCTTGCTGAACCAGCCGTTCGGTCCCTTGGTGATGGCGGCGGGCGTGGTCGCGCTCGTGGGCGCGCTGTTCCAGCTCAACGAGCACTGGGTCGTCCAGGCCTGCCACGGTTGGCTACCGGATGGCTTGGCGGCGCCGCTGGTGGCTGCCTTGATCGGCGGGGTCGTGGGGGCCAGTATTTGGATCATGGGCGGCACCACGGCGGGCGCGTTGGACATCGAGACTCAGCAGGCCATTGATCGCGTGCTCAGCCATGTGCCGTCGGGTTTCTTGGGGGGGATGCTCGGCGGTGCCGTCACCGGCCTGTTGCTCGAGCTGTTCGGATTCCGCATCGAGGACCGTGAAACGGAGTAAGTAGGAATCAATGTAAGCGGGGAGGTGGGCAAAGCGAAGCTTGCCCACCGACTGAGCCTCTATTTATACGCGCCGACGCCGCAGAAGAAGCCGGCGTCGTTGGTCATGACGTAGCTGGTCTTGGCCTTGACTTCATCGGTGCCGGGGTAGGGCCAGTTGTAGTCCACCCAACCCTCGCCGGGGTCCTGGGCGACCTTGATCATGTCCTTGAACAGCTCGTCGCCGTACTTGTTGAAGTCCGTCAGATTCTTGCCGACCAGTTCAGGCTTAACGGCGTGCGACAGCATAACGCCGTCCGTGTCCATGCAGAACACGTACAGGTCCTTCTCCTTGAAGCCGCCGTCGTCCGAGGAAAAGGCCGCGAAGGCCGGCTCGGCGCCCATCTCGTTGACCGCGGTCTGTGCCTTTTGCGACATCGCCTTGGCCTCGTCCGGCGTGGCCATGTCGTCTGCCAGTACCGCGCCGGCGAAGGCGAGGGCGGCTGCTGCTGCGATGATTTTTTTCATTTTCAGAATCCTCTGACTCATTGTGGTGTGGGGACCAATGACGTTAGCGCAAAGGGGCGCGCGGGTCCACAGTTGGTTGCGCGCGCTTCTGCACTGCGTCAGAGGCCCTCGCGCGGTGATCGCGGAGGCTTGTGCTGCGCACCACAATAGTGCGCAACGCCATCGATCGGTGCGGCGGCCAAGATAGGTGGTGGCGCATCGCCACCGATCGACATTGTTGGCCCGCGGCGGTTCAAGCCTGGTATTTGCTGTGATCGAAAGCGGTGTCATGGCGACGATCCGGTTCCTTCGGCTTCATCTTTGCGCTGGCATGGTTTCTGCTTTGGATGCACCGAATTTGACCAACCGGAGACAATAATGGAGCAACTGCAGTCAGGTGCTGACGTACTATTCATCCTGATCGGTGCCATCATGGTCTTGGCCATGCACGCCGGCTTCGCGTTCCTGGAGGTGGGAACGGTTCGGGCGAAAAATCAGGTCAACGCGCTGTCGAAGATCCTGAGCGATTTCGCGGTTTCGACCATCGCTTACTTCTTCGTTGGCTTCAGCATTGCCTACGGGGTCGACTTCTTCACCGGTGCGACCGCGTTACAGGAGAAGAACGGCTACGAGCTCGTCAAGTTCTTCTTCCTGCTGACTTTCGCGGCGGCAATCCCGGCCATCATCTCAGGCGGTATCGCCGAGCGCGCCAAATTCTACCCGCAACTGCTGGCATCGCTGCTGCTAGTGGCGCTGGTCTATCCGTTCTTCGAGGGCATGATCTGGAACGGCAACTTCGGCCTGCAGTCGCTGTTGTCGTCGACCTTCGGCGCCGAGTTCCACGACTTTGCCGGCTCTGTCGTTGTGCATGCCATGGGCGGCTGGATCGCGTTGGCGGCCGTGCTGCTGCTGGGGCCGCGCTCGGGACGCTATCGACACGACGGCGGCATGACCGGGCATCCGCCGTCATCGATCCCGTTCCTTTCATTGGGCGCCTGGACGCTGACCGTGGGCTGGTTCGGCTTCAATGTCATGTCGGCGCAGACCATTGACGCCGTCAGCGGCCTGGTTGCCGTCAACTCGTTGATGGCCATGGTGGGCGGCATCCTGGCTGCGCTGGTGGCCGGCAAGAATGACCCGGGCTTCCTACACAACGGTCCGCTGGCGGGTCTGGTGGCGGTCTGCGCCGGATCGGACATCATGCACCCACTAGGTGCGTTGATCGTGGGCGGCGTTGCGGGCGCTTTGTTCGTCTACGCCTTTACGCTGACCCAGAACAAGTGGCGCATCGACGACGTGCTCGGCGTCTGGCCCCTGCATGGGCTGTGCGGGGTCTGGGGCGGTGTCGCGGCGGGCATCTTCGGCCTGGAGCTGTTCGGCGGCACGGGCGGTGTGACCTTCATGGCGCAGTTGGCGGGCACCCTGCTCGGCGTGGTCGTCGCGCTGGTGGGTGGCTTCGTCGTCTATGGTGGCATCAAGGCCGCCATGGGGCTGCGTCTATCGGAAGAAGAGGAGTATCAGGGCGCCGACCTCAGCATCCACCGCATCACCGCCGAGCCGGACTACAACCGCGGCGAGGTCTGACGGGCAGTCGCCTCAGGCGAGGTGCGGTCTTGCCAGATAGTCGCGGGACTGCATTTCGATTAGGCGGCTCGACGTGCGCCGGAACTCGAACGCCAGATCGCGGCCGGTGTAGAGTGCCGGCGGCGGCGCCTCGGCGCTGACCATGAGCTTGACGTTGCAGTCGTAGACGGCGTCGATCAGCGTGATCAGCCGATGGGCGATGTTGCTGCGTTCGTCGTCGAGGCAACGCAGGTTCGACAGCAGCAGGGTGTGGAACTGTCGGGCCAGCTCGACGTAGTCCAGTTTGGAGCGTGGGATCTGGCAAATGACATCGAAGTCGAGCCAGACCACGCCATCGCCCCAGGCGACCGTGGGAATGTCGCGGTCGTTGACGATGATCGGCTCGCGGCGCCGGTGCTGGGGCGCGGTGATGTCTTCGAAGTAATCCCTCAGCGCGCTATTGGCTGCCGTGTCCAGGGGCGTCAGGTACACCGATGCCTGTTCCAGACGGCGTAGCCGATAGTCGGTCGGGCTCGCCAATTCCAGTACCCGACAGTGGCGCTGCATCAGCTCGATGGCGGGTGTGAAGCGGTCGCGCTGAATGCCGGAGCGGTAGAGCCCGTGCGGGGCGATGTTGGACGTCGTCACCAGCGTGACGCCGCGCTCGAACAGGGCCTTGAGCAGCCCGCCCATGATCATGGCGTCGGTGATGTCGTTGACCTGCATCTCGTCCAGGCACAGCACGCGGCAGCGCGCCGCGATCTCGGTGGCGACCAACTGCAGCGGGTTTTCGTGGCCCTTCAGGCGCGCCAAGTCCGCATGCACCCCCTGCATGAAACGGTGGAAGTGCACCCGCTGCTTTGCATCGAAGGGCAGGGCATCGAAGAACAGGCCCATGAGCCAGGTCTTACCTCGACCGACGCCGCCCCATAGGTAGAGCCCTACAACGGGCTGAAGCGGGGTCTGTTTGCCAGCGAACCGTAGCAGGCGAGCGGCAAGGGTCGGGGAGGGCGCCTGCCAGCTCAATAGGTCGCGGTATAGTCGGGTCAACTCGGCGACGGCCTCGGCCTGGGCCGCATCCGGTTGGAAGCCGTTTGCGCTCAGCGCGGCCTGATAGGCCTGCTCAGGGTTCATTTCGGACATGCGCTATCTCGACTGTTTCACGCGAAGTCGCGAAGCCGCGACGAAATGGATGTTGCGGGCGAAGCTTGACCGACGCGCCCATTCACGGCAAACGAGCTGTCACGTCGGAAGATCTATCCAAGCGCTTGGTTTCCTTCGCGCCTTCGCGCCTTCGCGTGAGATTCATTAGACGTCCGCCCTTAAGGCTTGGCCGGCAGCGGCGCTACCTCGGCACAATCCGCTGCCAAACCACGGGCGATGCGCTCGCGCTGGGCAATGTCGACCAACACCGCGATGTCGCGCTCGCGCCGCTCCGGCGACAGCGCGCGACGCTTGACCGCCTCCCAGGTCTCGTCGATACGGGGATACAGCGCCTGCTCAGCGGCGCTGTTGCCTTGGTCGCGCAGGATCGCGGCCTTGAGTAAGAAGGCTTGTTGCAGATTGCGGTCGTTGCCGCGTTCCATGGCGTTGTCCGCCAGTTGCAGCGCCTGATCGTACCGGCACTGGCCGAAGGCCAGTAGGGCCATGCGGTTGTCCGGACCCATGGGGTCTTCGCCGCAGCTTGCGAGCGATAGGAGGAGGAGCAGGAGCGGGATGAGTGCTGGTAAGACGACGTGTTGGTTAGCTTGCATCGTTGGGGGGAGATGGAGTTTGAAGTTTGAAGTTTGAAGGTAGCGACTTGCCCCACCGCGCTCGGGGTTCGTTGTCGTTGTCGTAATCGAAGTTGGCATAAGGGCCAGCCGTAGGGTGGGTCAAGCGTAGCGGACCCACCAAGCGCGCAGGTTCTGGCGGATTCGTCGCTCCGCTCCTTGATGACTATGCGATGACCCCCTGTTACTGAGAAGTTAACGCTGCCTGCGCGGTTGCCAGGCGCTTGGCGGCGCCGAAGTCGGTCTTGCCACTGCCGAGCTTGGGTATGGCGTCGACGGGATAGATCTCCGCGGGGATCATCAGTGGGCTGGTGTCGGCGGCGAGCAAGCGGGCGCGGAGGTCGTCGCCTTGCTCATTTCCATCCTGGTCCGTCTCGATTAGCAGCACGATACGCTCGCCCTTCTTTTCGTCCGGTAGGTTCACCGCGCAGAGTTCCAAGTCCGGCGCTTGAAGCACGTCGCGCACCTGCTGCTCGACGGCGCCGAGGCTGACCATCTCGCCGCCGAGCTTGGCGAAGCGCGAGTAGCGGTCGACGATGGTGAGGAAGCCGTCGGTGTCCTGGTGACCCTTGTCGCCGGTCTTGTACCAGCGCTGGCGGTCCAGTTCCACCACCACATCGGCGGTGCGTGCCGGGTCGTTGAGGTAGCCCTTCATGACCTGTACACCACCGATCAGGATCAGGCCGTCCTCGCCGGGCGGCAGCGGCGCCAGTGTCACCGGGTCGACGATGCGGAAGCTGGTGCCGGGCAACGGCATGCCGACGGTGCCGGGCTTGGAGCCGGTCTGGATCTTCCAATTGTCGGTCTCGATGGCGTCCGGCACGTTGACGCTGGCCACCGGCGTGGTCTCGGTGGCGCCATAGCCCTCGTAGATGGGCTTGTTGAACTTCAGGGCGAAGGCGTCGCGCACGTCCGGATTCAGTCGCTCGGCGCCGGCCACCACCACCCGTAGCGATTCCAGCATGATCGGGTGCACCTTGCGGTTGCGCACATACAGGCGCAGGAAGGTGGAGGTGCTGCACAGCACCGTCACGCGCCAGCGGGCGATGGCCTTGGCGCTGCCGACGGCGTCGGTGGGGTCCGGGTGACAGACCATCGGGATGCCCTCCAGCAGCGGCAGGCAGGTGGTCACGGTCAGGCCGAAGGCATGGAATAGCGGCAGGTTCGACAGCATCATGTCATCGCGCTCGGTGTTGAGCACGTCGGAGATCTGGCGAACGTTGGCCATGATGTTGCGATGGCTCAACTCGACACCCTTCGGCGCGCCCTCGCTGCCGGACGAGAACAGGATGGCGGCGGTGTCCTCGGGCCGCGTGTGATGACAGAACAGCGCCCGCAGCAGCGTCGCCGGCAACAACACGGCGGTGGCAAGCGCGAGCAGTCGACGCGGCTGGCCGAAGCCCGCTCCGATGTCCTCCATCGCGTGCAGTCGGACCCCGGCGAACAGCGTCTCCGCGTCGATGCCGCGGCCCTTGAGCTTGCGAGTGAAACGCTCGGCGGTGATGACGTTGCCGATGCCGGCGCTGTCGAGGGCGGCGCGGATCGCTTCCGGGCTGGCCGTGTAGTTGAGATTGACCACGGTCTTGCCGGCGAACCAGGCGGCCAGGTTGGCGATGACCCCGGCGCTGCTGGCGGGCAGCAAGATCCCGAGATTCTGTTCTGGCACACGCCGCCGGATGGCGCCCGTGAACAGCAGCACCGCGGCGATCAGCCGGCGGTTGGTCAGCGCCGTGCCGGTGGAGTCGAACAACACCGGCAGGCCCGGGGCGCGTTTGGCGCCGCTGAGCCACGCCGAAGGCAGCGTCGGTAGGCTCTGTACGTGCTCTTGCCAGGAACTGACCGAAAGCTCGAAGACGGCCTGTTTGACCTGCTGCGCGGTGCTGTGGATCGGCAGCGTCGCACCGAAGGCGACGATAACGCTGCGCGCGCGGCCATCGCGGCGGCTCTCCTTGAGCTTGTCGCTGGCGTTGGAGAAGCGGCTGCCCCAGAGCCCGCGCTGGTAGAAGGGCAGGATGACGCCGTCGGCTCCCTTGGCCGCCAGCTCGAAGCCCTTCTTGAACTCGCTGAGCTGGGCGTTCTTGCTCAGTGTACCCTCGGGGAACAGGCACACCACCTCGCCGGCATTGATCAGCTCGGTCACCACCTCCAGCGCGTGCCGGCTCTGCGCGCGCGAGATCGGCACGACGCCGAAGAAGTCGAGGAACCAGCGCAGATACCAGCGCTCGTAGATGACCCGCTCCATGACGAAGCGCACCGGCCTGGGGCTTGCCATCTGCACCATGGCCCAGTCGATCCAGCTGATGTGGTTGCCGAGCATCAACACGCCGCCCTGGGCCGGCATGTTGTTCAGGCCGATCACCTGCAACCGATAACGGGTGGCGATGATGCGCGTGATGAAGAAGCGCACCAGCGACTGCGGCAACTGCCAGACCGTATAGATCGCACCGACCAATGCGACGACGCCGAGGCCGATCATGATGGCGCGGCTACCGGTGTCTGCCAGCGCGGAGAGGACCGTGATGATCAGCGCCGCCAGCATGATCCAGTTCAGCACGAAGTTCTTCGCCGCCAGGACGCGGCCGAGTTCGCGCTCGCCGGCGTTGAACTGGATCAGCGCGTTCAGCGGCACGATGAAGATGCCGGCGAGCACGCCCAGCGCGAAGAAGTTCAGGCCGTGCAGCCAGATGTTGCCGATGCCTGGCAGCAGGAACACCACCAGCGCGATACCGGCGGCGCTGAACGGAATCAGTCCCACCTCTACGTGATCGCGCGAGATGCGCCCGGCTACCGCGGCGCCGATGATGATGCCGATGCCGGCGAAGGCCATCACGCCTTGAATGACGACGGTGTTGATCTCGCCGAGGTTGTCCTTGGCATAGGCCGGAAACGCCGCCAGTAGCACCTGCGAGATACCCCAGAACACGCCCAGCCCGACGATGGACAGCCAGATGACGCGGTTGTCCCAGGCGGCGTGCAGATTGTGCGTCAGATAACGACCGGTTCGGTACTGACGCCAGTCGAAGCGCATCTGATCCACGCCCTGGCGCTTGTCCGGTAGGCGATAGGTCAGCGCCACCTCCAACAGCGAGCCCAGCACCAGGAACCAGCCCACCGGCGCGATGCGGCGCATGATCTCATCCGGCGCTAGACCGGCGCCGCCGGTGAGTCCCGCCGGGGTCTCCAGAAAGCCCTCAAACAGCATCGAGAACACCATGATGCCGGCCAGGATCGCGGTGCTGGACGACGCCTGCACCCAGGCGTTGGCCGTGGTCAGGGCATCGATGCCTGACAGTTCTTTGATGTAACCGAATTTGGACGGCGAGTAGATCGCGCTCTGCAACGCCAGCACGAAGGTCATCGCAAACGCTGGCCAGAACAGCCCCAGGTAGTAGCAGGCGGTGATGCCCAGCGTGATACCCACCGCAACCCAGGCGCTGATGCGCATGACCCGGTTCTTGGGCCAACGGTCGGCCAGGTAGCCCGACGGCGTGAACAGCATGATGAAGGGCAGTAGGATCAGCGCGTTGACCAGCGCGGTCAGCCAGATCTGTTCGGGCCCGTCGTAGGCCTTGAACAGTGTATTCTGGATGATGATCTTGTGGCCGAGGTCGACGAACGAGTTCAGGAACACCACGACCACGAACGGCAGGAAACCGGTGATGCGGGTCAGTTTGGTCATGGCTGGTCGGCCTCGGTTGGGTGGAATCGCTCAGGTGAAACCGACCGAGTGGAATCGGTTGCCCGGCGCAGCGAGGACGCATTCTAACCCCGCGTCGGATCAGCGTTGTCCGTTCGCTATTTCGCCTACACTTCATCCGGTATGGCGCTGGTGATCCTACCGCGCTGTGGCACGCCCCGCGCCACGCGAACTGATTTGCGGTCAGGTCGAGTCTTTGCGGACCGGATCAAACGGGTAATCGATGGAGGGCGAGGCTATGTCCGATCCGCTGATCTGGCGCGACGACTGGGCGTTGGGAATCGACCTGCTGGACGAGGAGCATCGCGAGATGGTGCGGTTGCTCAACCGCCTGTTCGATGCGTCGGATTCCAGCCCGTTGACCGACCGTCTGGACGCCCTGATCGCTCACTTGCGCAGCCACTTCGTCACCGAAGAGCGCTTTCTGCGTGCGGTCGACTATCCCGACACCGATGCGCACTGCCGTGAGCACAAACTGCAAATGGCGGAGTTCGTCGATCTCCGCCGCAGCGTCACGCGAAGCGATGCGTCGGCGCTGGATGCCGGCGATCAAACCTCGATCCGGCATTGGTTCTTCAACCACGTAGTGGCCGAGGACCGACGCTACGGCGTCTTCTACAGCGACGTTGTTTGCGGTGACGAGGAGTGACTGGGAGCGCCGGTTTTCCAACCGGCGCGTGGAAGGGGGCGCTCAAGCGAAGAGCCAACCAAAGTCGGCGCCCCGGCCTCTGGGTTCCTCGACTTCAGCCCGCCTGCTGCCGGCGCAACCGATGCCGCGCAATCGCGGCACGCACCTGCGCCGGTGCGGTGCCCCCGAGATGGTCGCGGGCTGCAACGGACCCCTCCAATGTCAGCACATCGAACACATCGGCACCGATAGCGGCGGAGAAGGTGCGGAGTTCCTCCAGACTCATTTCGGCCAGATCGCGCCCCTCGCGGACGCCAAAGCCGACCGCCTTGCCGACGATCTCGTGGGCATCTCGGAAGGCGATGCCGCGGCGTACCAGGTAGTCGGCCAGGTCGGTGGCGGTGGAGAAGCCCTGGCGCGCCGCGACCCGCATGCGCTCCTGGTTGCATTGCACATGGCGCATCATGTCGGCGAACACCTTCAACGAACCGCGCAGGTTGTCGGCGGTGTCGAACAGCGGCTCCTTGTCTTCCTGATTGTCCTTGTTGTAGGCCAACGGCTGACCCTTCATCAGTGTCAGCAGGGCCATCAGGTGACCGAAGATGCGCCCGGTCTTGCCGCGGATCAGCTCCGGCACGTCCGGGTTCTTTTTCTGCGGCATGATCGACGAGCCGGTGCAGAAGGCGTCCGACAGCTCGACGAAGCCGAACTGCGCCGAGGACCAGAGAATGAGTTCCTCGGAGAAACGCGACAGGTGCATCATCATGATCGCCGCGGCGGCGCTAAATTCGATGGCGAAGTCGCGATCGGACACCGCGTCCAGCGAGTTCTCGGCGGGCCGGTCGAAGCCGAGCTGTTGCGCGGTATAGGTGCGGTCGATAGGGTAGGTGGTGCCGGCCAGCGCCGCGGCGCCGAGCGGCATCACGTTGGCGCGCTTGCGGCAGTCCGCCAGGCGTCCGGCGTCGCGATCGAGCATCTCGACCCAAGCCATCATGTGATGCCCAAAGGTAATCGGCTGGGCCACCTGCAGATGCGTGAAGCCGGGCAAGATGGTGTCGGCCTCCCGCTCGGCGAGGTCCAGCAGCGCGTCCTGCAGCAGCATGGATGCTGGCGCTGATGGCATCGATCTCATCGCGCAGCCAGAGTCGGATGTCGGTGGCGACCTGGTCGTTGCGGGAACGCCCGGTATGCAAGCGCTTGCCGGCGTCGCCGACGAGACCGGTCAAGGCCGACTCGATGTTCATGTGCACGTCTTCCAGCGCCACCGACCACTCAAAACTGCCGTCTTCGATGCTCGTCTGAATGCGCGCGAGACCGTCGATGATGGCGTCACGCTCCTCATCGCTCAGGATGCCCTGCCGCGCCAGCATGCGCGCATGCGCGACCGAGCCGGCGATGTCGTGGCGATACAACCGGCGGTCGAAGCCGACCGAAGCGGTGAACGCCTCGACGAAGGCGTCCGTGGGGGCGTCGAAGCGCCCGGACCAGGGCTTTGCGGCATGCGTGTGATCAGTCATCGGGGTGCGTTTGCTGCTACATTTTCGGTGAAGAGGGCCGGTCCGGTGGTGAGCGGTCACCTCGGATTTCGCACGAGTTTACACGCAAGCCCCCGCCGGGTTCACGTCGCTGCTGTTTTGCGTCAGACTGATCTCGGCCATCGCCGGCGCGCTGCCATTGCGGTACCTTTACGCGTTGAGGTCTGTGACGCGCGCGGGTGAAGGCGTTGGCGAACGCGCGCCCCGGACCCTGCAGGCGCGCATTCTTCCGTACCTCCTGCTCAACAGCGTGACTACAATTGCCAGCCTGGGGCAGCGGCTGACCTTTCCACACCTGCGGAGGCATTGATGAGAGTCCTAGTGGTCGACGACGACGGCCCCGCCCGCGAGCGTTTGCGGCGGCTGATCGAAGAACTCGACGGCGACTATCAGGTGGTCGGCGAGGCGGCAAGCGGCATGCAACTTGCGCAACAATGTGTCGCGACAGACGCCGAACTGGTGTTTCTCGATGTGCAGATGCCCGGACGCAGCGGTCCCGATCTAGCCGGCGAGTTGGCGGCGCTGGACCCGGCGCCGGCGGTGGTGCTCGTCACGGCCCACCCCGAGCCCGCGCGGGACGCCTTCGAGGACAAGTTGACGCATTATCTCGTCAAACCCGTCTGTCGGCAGCGGCTAAGGGAGACGTTGCGGCATCTTCCAGTGACGATCCGAGGGCAACACCCAAGCGCCGAGTCGCTGGTTGCCCCGAAGCCTCGCCAACATCTGAGTGCGCATTACCGGGGCGGCGTACAGACAGTGGCGGTAGAGGACGTGTTCTATCTGCTGGCGGAGCAGAAGTATGTCACGGTGCGCCACGCCGACGGGCGGATGCTCATCGACGAGTCCTTGAAGTCCCTCGAACAGGAGTTTCCGGGCCGCTTCATGCGCATCCACCGAAATGCCCTGGTGGCGAGCGACCGCCTGATCGACCTGGAGAAAGGTGCCGATGGTGCGAGCGTGGCGGTCCTGAAAGGCTGTGACGAACGCCTGCCGATCAGCCGTCGACACGTAGCCGCAGTCCGCCGTTTTGTGCGCGACGGCTAATTTCCGATTCCCCCCGACCGGTTCGCCGACAGCACCGTCGTCCGCCGGTCCCCTGAAGATCCTTGAAAAATCCTGGAAGCGTTGATGACCGAAACCATTCGTATCGCCACCCGCAAATCCCCGTTGGCCATGTGGCAGGCCGAACATGTGACCGCGGAGTTGCGCCGGCTGCATCCCGGCCTCGAGGTCGAGATCATAGGTATGACCACCCGCGGCGACAAGATCCTCGACGCGCCGCTGGCAAAGGTCGGCGGTAAGGGACTGTTCGTCAAGGAACTAGAGCAGGGCATGCTGGCCGGCGATGCGGATATCGCCGTGCACTCGATGAAAGACGTGCCGGTCGAATTTCCCGAAGGCCTGCACTTGGCGATCATCCTGGAGCGCGAAGATCCGCTGGACGCCTTCGTGTCGAATCGCTTCGATGGCCTGGACGCCTTGCCTCACGGCGCCTGCGTCGGCACCTCCAGCTTGCGCCGACAGTGCCAACTCGCGGCGCGTCGGCCGGACCTGCGCATCGAGCCGCTGCGCGGCAATGTCAACACGCGTTTGAGCAAGCTCGACGCCGGTGACTACGATGCCATCATCTTGGCCGCGGCGGGCCTCAAACGCCTTGGCTTCAGCGATCGTATCCGTTCCCGCATCGCGGTCGAGGACAGTCTGCCCGCCATCGGCCAAGGCGCTATCGGCATCGAATGTCGCAGCCACGATGATCGTGTGCACGCATTGATCGCACCCATGCACCACGCGGCCACCACTGAGTGTGTGCTTGCCGAACGTGCGATGAACGCAAGGCTGCAAGGTGGCTGTCAGGTGCCCATCGCCGGACACGCGGTTCACGATGGCGGTGAGCTGTACCTCCGCGCATTGGTGGGCACACCCGACGGTAGCCGTCTGCTGCGCGCTGAGGGGCGGGCAGCGGTCGCCGACGCGGAACGGCTCGGTGAGTCCATCGCCGATGATCTTCTCGCACAGGGGGCCGACGAAATCCTGGCGGCGCTGCGCGAGGAATGACCGGTCTCAGTCAACCCGGTCTCTGTCAACTGGGCGGCGGTGGCGTGCTGGTCACCCGGCCAGCCGCCCAAGCAGGCGAGTTGTGCCGGCTGATCGAGCAGGTCGGCGGTCGCCCAGTGACCTTTCCTACCGTCGAGATCCGCCCGCCGCGCGATCTCAAGGCAGCGCGTACCCAACTGCGCGCGGGCTACGACCTCATCATTTTCATCAGCCGCAACGCGGTCGAGCAGGCCTTAGCCCTGTTGCCGGACCGCGGCGTCCTCACGGGGTCCGAACGCGAAACGGCTCCGCTCTTGGCAGCGGTGGGTCGTGCCACGGCGAAGGCGATGCGGGATGCGGATCTAGCCCCGCTCTTGGTGCCAGAAACCGGTTTCGATAGCGAATCATTACTGGCGTTGCCGGCGTTGACGCGGGTGGTGGGCAAGCGCGTGCTGATCGTCCGTGGTGAAGGTGGTCGCGGGCTGCTCGGCGAAACGCTCAGTCAGCGCGGCGCCGATGTGAGCTATGCCGAGGTCTATCAGCGCGTACCGCCGGAGACCGACGCGGCCCTGCTGATCCCGGAATGGCAACGATCGCTGCGCTTTATCACTGCCACCAGTGACGAGGTGCTGGTCAACTTGCTCGCCATGGTGCCGACAACGGCACATCGCTGGCTGCGCGGGCTCCCGCTGGCTGTGCTCAGCGAGCGCAACGCCAGCGGCGCCATCGAACTCGGCTTTCGCATCGTGGCCGTCGCCAGCGAGCCCAGTGATGCGGGCCTGTGCGACGCCCTTTGTCGGCTGCAGCTGAACAATCCGGCGCCGCGGTGACCGCGGCAATACCGCGACGGAGGCTATGGCCGGTGGTGCTGATCTCGTCCGCGCTGCTGTTGCTGGCGGCGGGCGCGATTGCCATCGGGCAACTGTACTGGTCGGGCCTGCACAGCGGCATGGCGCGGATGCGTGTGTCCATCGACGACGCCAGCCGGCGGCAGGTGATGCTGGCGGATCAAGTGCGCGCGGCGGAGCAGGCACTGCGGGAACGTCAGGCGGAACTCGACCGTCGCGAGGCCGCGCTGGACGCGCGTGCCGACGAACCGAGGGGCGTGGACCTCAGTCGCTCGCCGCAATACCTGACAGGTCAACCCCGGCTACCGGCGTCCGCCCCCGGCCAGCTTGTCCCTGGGGTCGTCGCTGGCACGCCCCCAGCGACGATCGACGCCATCGATCCGCGGCGGTTGCGAGCCATGCTGACCGGCATCGTGCGCGATGTCGCGCGACTCCCGCCACCGGCACGGCGTGTGCCGCCCGTTGGTCTGCAAATGGGACCGCGCGCCATGCCGCCGAGCGGGCATCGAGCCGTCAAAGCCCAGGTGGAAGTCGTGGAGACGGCGCTCGCGCTCGGTGATCCCGTGCTGTTCGATCTCACGGCGGCCGCTGCCCAGCAACTGCTGTTAAAGCTCTATGCGGGCAGTGAACCGCGCGCCCAGGACCTGGCTCGCCAACTTGGCGAACTGCGCGCCGCGCTCCGTCCGACAGCACGGCCGATGCGCTGACCGACTGCCCGCGACCCACCAACCCCGTAGGGCGGATGCCCGCTAGGGCGATCCGCCATTCCGCCATTCCGCCCCGCCCCCCAGGAGCCGCGTCTTCGGCGCAAGCACCGGGATCAGGAGTCGGCGACGAGGCCATCGGCAGATGGCGGAACCGCTATCGCGTTCCGCCCTACGCTGTCTGAATGCCAGCACTGCCGTCAATCCGCGTTACTCAACTCCCGCACCCACATCGCGGTCGCGCCGGCCACCGCCGCGGGCATGGCGATGAAGTTGACCACGGGGATCATCGTCAGCGTCGCCGCGGCGGCGCCGAAACCGACGCTGAGGAAACGCCGCCGACGCAACCTGGCGCGCATGTCGCGGAACTTGAGCCCGTGATTGCCCATCGGGAAGTCGCTGTACTGCACGGCCAACATCCAGGCGGTAAACAGGAACCAGACCACCGGTCCCACCACCGGGATCACGAAGGCCAGAATCAGAAACGGGATGCTCCAGAGTACGGCATACAGCAGCTTGCGTGTCTCATCGAGCAATGTCATCGGCAGTTCCCGCAGCAGCTTCTTCATATCGTTGTCGTCCGCCAACGAGCGGCCGGTCAGCAGCGCCTCGGTCTTCTCCGCCAGCAGTCCGTTGAAGGGCGATGCGATCAGGTTCGCGATCAGCGTGAAGCCATAGAACACGATCACCAACAGGGCCAGGATAAAGATTGGCCACAAAATCCACTCCAGCCAGTTCAGCCAGTCCGGCACCGCAGACTGCATGCGGATCATCAGCGTTTCGAATTCTGTGGCGCCATACCAAATAGCGCCGGAGAAGACTAGGATGTTGATCAGCAACGGGATGAGCACGAAGCGCTTGAGGCCCGGGCGCGCGATCAGGCGGATGCCCTGCAACAGGAAGGCGGCGCCTTTGGCGGGGTTCGAAGGCATAGGTCGGGGTTCCGTTGTCCTGCAAAGGGCCGCATTATAGACCCTGGGGGTAGAGCCTCGGGTACCGTCCGCCGCAGGCTCTCAATACATCGCCCGTTTTCCTCCTATACGATCGGAGCTCACGCATGACCCCAGCCCAGCAACAGCTCGCGGCGCTCGCCGATCAAACCGACGACGGCATCGACCTCTGCGCCGCCGCGCTGACCATCAGCAGCCTGTTTCAACGCGATGCGGACCCCGACGCCGGCCGAGCCCAGTTCGATCTGCTCGCCGCCGCGGCCCGCGCCCGCATGCCGGAGGATGCAAATCTGCTCGCGCAGGTGTCAGCGTTGAACGAATTCCTGTTCGATGAACTTGGTTTCGCCGGCAACCAGGACGACTTCTACGACCCGCGCAACAGCTTCCTCGATCAGGTGCTCGAGCGCCGGCTCGGCATACCCATCTCGCTGTCGCTGGTGTACTGTGAGCTGGCCGCACGACTGGGGATGCCAGCCTTTGGGGTCAGCTTTCCGGCGCATTTTCTGGTGCGAGTCGGGCGCGGTGCGACGGCACTGATGCTCGACGTCTACGCCGGCGGCGTCGCGCTGCCGGAAGAGGAACTCGATCGCCGCCTCGCCGATGTCTTTGGCGAGGGCTCGGTCACCATTCGCTCCACCCCGTCGCTGCTGCGCCCGGCGGGCAAGCGCGAGACCTTGGTCAGGATGTTGCGCAACCTAATCGGCGCCTACAGTGCTCGCGGCGACGACGGCAACCTGTTGGAGGCCCTGACCGCGGCCCTCAATCTGTCGCCCGATCTGCCCGACGAACTGCGCCAACGGGGTCTACTCTATCGGCGTCTCGGTTATGCGCCAGCGGCGCTCGCGGACCTGCGTCGCTTCGTCGAGGTGGCGGACGATGCGGAACAGATCGCGTCCATGGACTCGGTCATCGACGAACTGACCAAGCAACCGGTGAAACTGCACTAGTGCTTCGCCTCGAAAATGCCGAGACCAGCCGCGGTTGTGGGAGCGATTTGCAATCGCGACGCGCCGCGACGGGGAAGATCGCGACTGCAAGTCGCTCCGACGGCGACCAGGGTCACTCCAACCAGGGCCACTCCATCGCGGAATCTCTGATTCCGCGATGGCCGCTACGCAACACCGGCAGACTCGTGAGCCGTCTGCGCGATGCTTGGGACTGGCGCCCCGGCCGTCCAGGCCGATCGGCCAACGCTCAAGCCGCCGCCGCGGCGATCGCCGCGTTGCCGACCTACCAGGTCGCCCTCTGGCCGGATGGCTGGCTCTTGGAGGCCGATGGCAGCGTCCGCGTCCGCGACACCCACGAGATGGCCGAGGCCCGCCGCTGGTTGAACATGGCGGCTCGCAACACCGGCGGCGGCGAGCGCCGGATGATGACCGACGGCGATGTCGCACGCACCATGCGGCTCCACGGGATCTTCGTTCCACGCGCCATTATCGACATGGCGGGGTGTCGGTTCGCGACCGAGCAGGTGGCCTCGGTGGCGCTGTCGCTCGTGGCCGGAGACTGGATCAGC
Organism: uncultured Gammaproteobacteria bacterium; assembly: GCA_963698775.1. Lineage (GTDB taxonomy): Bacteria > Pseudomonadota > Gammaproteobacteria > Chromatiales > Chromatiaceae > Thiohalocapsa. The sequence goes on along the minus strand of CAVOSE010000003.1, from coordinate 19,189 downwards.
GAGCGTCGCCGTGCGTTGGGCCGGTCACCTGGAAGGGAGCTGGCATTGCGCGCGCAGGCCTGGACTGGTTCCCTCCATGCCGATGCGCCCGACGCCGATGCGTCCCGCCGCCTGCTTGAGCGTTTGCTCGGTCACTGTATCGACGAGGGTTTGGTGCCGCGGACCCAGTACCAACTCAGCTGTCGGGCGGATGAGGGCTATGGCATCCGTTGCTGCCGATGCTTCGTTCAGGTCGATCTCGGCGCCGGCGCGCGTGCTCGGATACAAGCGGAACTCGGCACTGCGCTGATTTCCTGGAACCGCGCTGTCATTTGCGACGGCCGCGTCACGCCGGTGCTGTCGGTTCACGTCTCCGCGCGGGCCGATCGCGGCGGTCGTGCAAGAGCCCCGCGCGCTCTATCCGATGACAAACCGGTCTCGGGCCATCGAGTGGCGGACGACCAGGTCGACGGAGGTCCATGGTGAACAATGTCCTGTTGATCCTGCTCTGTATACCGTTGATCTCTTTGCCGGCATCGTCCCAGGCCGATGAACGGCGCCGCTCCGGCACCGATACGGACCGGCATTCGTCTGTCGATCGGCATGACCGCTCCGATCATCGCAGCGGCGCGGGCGCCGTCCGCGGCGCTTGGTCGGACAAGACGGCACCGCGCGACCCTGCCGTTGAATACTACTGGTCGAACAAGTGCGTACAACAGCGCGCGCGCGGCTGGGGACACACGGGTGACTGCGACAGCCCCGCCTATACCGGCGGCAGCCGCGACCGATACCGAGGGTATCCGCGTCACAACCGCCAAGGCCAGCGCCGATATCCGGGCGGTGAACCGGTTATCATCGTGCCTGCGAACAGCGGCGGTGTTGCACAGGAAACCGACGGGACTGGCCGTAGCGGGTTCTCCGGAGGGCGCTAGTGCACCAGTGAAGAAATTCCGAGACCGGCCGCGTTTGTGGGAGCGATTTGCAATCGCGATGGCCGCGAGGGGGTGATCGCGCCTGCAAGTCGCTCCCACGCCGCCGAGGATCAGTCCAAAGGTCTCGGAATTCTCGCAGCGAAGCACTCGCAAGGAGCCCGCTTGTTGCGCTGACAGGTAGCGGGCGCTCAGACTCCGCCGTCCATTCGATTCTGTTGTGCAAAACCATCGCATGTTGCCGTTTCCGCGTTTCCGACTGCTGCTCGGTTTGATGCTGCTGGTGGCAACCGTCGCCCAGGCGCAGCCGCTACGCTTCTTCGCCATTGGTGATGTCCCCTATGCCGATGGCGAGGTGGTCTATCTTCGCGTCCTGCTCGCGGACGCCTCGGCCCAGAACCCGCCGTTCATCCTCCATGTCGGCGATATCAAGGGGGGCAGCCAGCCCTGCAGCGATGCGCGCATCGAGGGGGTCGCCGACCTGTTTCGGGCGCAGTCGGCACCCGTCATATACACCCCTGGCGACAACGATTGGACCGACTGCCACCGGCGACGAGCTGGCGCTCGCGACCCGCTGGAGCGCTTGGCTGCGTTGCGCCGGATCATCTTCGCCGATCCCACCGTTCTGCACACCAGCGCGCTGCGACCGGTCGTCCCCGATCCCGCTTATCCGGAGAATCTCTACTTCGGCCATGACGGCGTGCTGTTCGTGCTCATGCACGTGGTTGGCAGCAACAACAACTACAAGGCCAAGGACGACGCGGCGATGGCCGAGTTCAAGGCCCGTGCCGCCGCCAATCGAGCATTGCTCGAAGGGGCGTCGAAGGCCGCTAACGCCATGCAGGCTGGGGCCTTGGTGTTGGCCTTTCATGCCAATCCGCTCTTCGAGGACCGTCGGAAACGGCGTGGCTTCGTTCCGGTCAAGCAAGACCTTCGGCAATTGCTGACGGACTATGCCGGCCCCGTGCTGCTGATCCACGGGGATACCCACAGATTTCGAATCGACCAACCGTTGGCCGATGCCGACGGCAATCGCATCGAGCGCTTTAGTCGGCTGGAGGTACCGGGCTCGCCAACGGTTGCCGGCGTCTGGGTAACCGTCGATGCGCAGGCCACGCCGGTGTTCGACGTTCAGGTCGTCTATCCCAACGCCCTGCTTCGTCTCGTTGACGAATAGGCTCCCGGTTCAACCTCGAAAGAGCAGGTCACCACGAAGGGCACTAAGCACACGAAGTTGTTTAAGAAGATAGGCTTGATTGGAGCAGCGCCGTCTGGGTGAAGTGGATGTAGCCATCAGGAGCACCTCATCTAACGGTTTCTCTTCGTGTTCTTCGTGAACTTCGTGGTGAAAGAGCTTCGCTTAGGTTCGATCAACCCGCCGCGCCGCCTCGATCAGCACATCGATATCGGCCCCAGCTCGATGGGCATTTTCGCTCAGATGCCGACGCCAGGCCTTGGCGCCGGGTCGACCGTGGAAGAGCCCAAGCATGTGGCGGGTGATGGCGTTCAGTGGCACGCCCTCGCGCAAGCGATCTTCCACGTAGGGCAGCATCGCCTCGAGCACGCCCCGCGGGGTCGGCGGGGGGCTGTTGTCGCCAAAGATCAACGCATCGGCCTCGGCCAGCATCCAAGGATTCTGATACGCCTCGCGGCCGATCATCACGCCATCCAATGCCTGCAAGTGCGCCTGCGCCTGTTGCAGCGTGGTAATGCCGCCGTTGACGACGATCGGCAGGGTAGGGAAGTCGCCCTTCAGCCGTTCCACCACGTCGTAGCGCAGCGGCGGCACGTCGCGGTTCTCCTTCGGGCTCAGGCCCTTCAGCCAGGCCTTGCGCGCATGCACGATGAGTACATCGCAGCCGGCCGAGACAACGCGATCGGTGAACGCCGCCAGCAGCTCGTAGCTGTCCAGGTCGTCGATACCGATGCGGCTCTTGACCGTCACCGGCACGTCCACGGCCGCCTTCATGGCCGCGACGCAGTCCGCGACCAGCTCGGGCTCGGCCATCAGGCAGGCGCCGAAGCGCCCGGACTGAACGCGGTCCGACGGGCAGCCAACGTTGATGTTGATCTCGTCATAGCCCCAGTCCGCGCCCATGCGCGCGCAGGCGGCCATATCGGCGGGGTCGGAGCCGCCGAGTTGCAGCGCCAGCGGATGCTCGGCCGGGTCGAAGCGCAGAAAGCGCTCGCGATCGCCATGGATCAGCGCACCGGTGGTGACCATCTCGCTGTAGAGCAGCGTGTGTCGACTGATCAACCGGGCAAAGTAGCGGAAGTGCCGGTCCGTCCAGTCCATCATCGGTGCGATGGACAGGCGTCGGGAGGGGTAAATTGTTGTCACTGCTTGGCTAAGCGCTGTTCTTGCGGTTGATCGTCGGGAGCAACTCCCGCGTTACCGCTCCGCGCGATGGGGTTGGTTGCTCTATCTAAGTCTACACGCCGGTGACATTTCGTAGGATGGGTAGAGCGTAGCGAAACCCATCGCTATCGAAATCGCTATCGCTATCGCTATCGAAATCATAGTGCGTAGCGACTGGCTCGATTTTGATCCCGATCCCGATCCCGATTTCGATCCCGATCTCGACGGGCCTCGCCAGTCCGATGCCGCATCGACACCTGATTCGTCGGGAAATATTTGCCGCCCTCAAGCAATCTAGGCACCAAAACCCCTTTGATCTGTGTCGTTAAACCGCCCTGAACTGCTCGCAGTTTGTTCATCGGCACATTAGAATCTAGTGAATTCGCTCTAATGGCCCTCAGGGAACTCCTCGATGCAAGACCCGACCGTCCACAGCGACCGCAACACCGGTCGTGCCGAAGTCAAAGAAACCACCTGTTACATGTGCGCCTGCCGCTGCGGCATTCGCGTGCATCTGCGCGACGGTCAGGTGCGCTACATCGAGGGCAACCCGAACCACCCGCTGAACAAGGGCGTGATCTGCGCCAAGGGCAGCTCCGGCATCATGAAGCAGGTCTCGCCGGCGCGCCTCACCAAGCCGCTGCGGCGCAAGGCCGGCGCCAAGCGCGGTGAATCCCAGTTCGAGGAAATCTCCTGGGAAGAGGCCATGTCGATGCTCTCCGAGCGGCTCAAGAAGCTCCGCGCCGAGGACCCGAAGAAGTTCGCGCTGTTCACCGGCCGCGATCAGATGCAGGCCCTGACGGGCATGTTCGCCAAGCAATTCGGCACGCCCAACTACGCCGCCCATGGCGGTTTCTGCTCGGTGAACATGGCCGCCGGCATGATCTACAGCATCGGCGGCTCGTTCTGGGAGTTCGGCGGGCCGGACCTGGAGCGTTCCAAGCTGTTCATCATGATCGGCACCGCCGAGGACCACCACTCCAATCCGCTCAAGATCGAGATCTCCAAGTTCAAGCGCCGCGGCGGGCGCTTCATCTCCATCAATCCCATCCGCAGCGGCTACTCGGCCATCGCCGATGAATGGGTGCCGATCAAGCCCGGCACCGACGGTGCCCTGTTCCTGGCCCTGATCCACGAGATCCTGAAGCTCGGCCTGTTCGACCGCGAGTTCCTGATCCAATACACCAACTCCGCCGAGTTGGTCGTGGATGATCCCGAGCGCGACGACCACGGCATGTTCTATCGCGACAAGTCCGCCGACGTCACCGAGGGCTGTACCGACCCCGAGAACAAGCTCTGGTGGGACCGTCATCATGGCCAGGTGCTGACCCACAGCAAGGGGGCCGATCCGCGCCTGATGGGCAGCTACACGCTCGAAGACGGCACGCCGGTGAAGCCGTCGTTCCAACTGCTGAAGGAGCGGGTGGAGCGCTACACCCCGGACTGGGCCGAGGGCATCACGGGCATCCCGGCCGAGACCATCCGCCGGCTCGCCCACGAGATGGGCGTCACCGCCCGCGACCAGAAGATCGAACTGCCGATCACCTGGACCGACTGCTGGGACAACGAGCACGACACCGTCACCGGCAACCCGGTCGCCTTCCATGCCATGCGCGGCTTGGCGGCGCACTCCAACGGCTTCCAGACCATTCGTGCGCTGAGCATCCTGATGACGGTGCTCGGCACTATCGACCGGCCCGGCGGTTTTCGTCACAAGCCGCCGTTCCCGCGCCCGATCCCGCCTTGCCCGAAGCCGCCGAAGGGGCCGGAGGCGGTGCAGCCGAACACCCCGCTGGACGGCATGCCGCTGGGCTGGCCGGCGCGCCCGGAGGATCTGTTCGTCGACGACGATGGCGAGCCGGTGCGCCTCGACAAGGCCTTCTCCTGGGAGTATCCGCTGTCGGTGCACGGCATGATGCACAACGTCATCACCAACGCCTGGCGCGGTGATCCGTACCCCATCGACACGCTGTTCCTGTTCATGGCCAATATGGCCTGGAACTCGTCGATGAACACCAGCGAGGCGCGGCGCATGCTCGCCGACACCGACGAGAACGGCGAGTACAAGATCCCGTTCCTGGTCGTCTGCGACACCTTCTCATCGGAGACGGTCGCCTTCGCCGACCTCGTGCTGCCGGATACCACCTATCTGGAGCGCCACGACGTGCTCTCGATGCTCGACCGGCCCATCTCCGAGTTCGACGGCCCGGTGGACGCGGTGCGCCTGCCGGTGCTGCCGCCGAAGGGCGACTGCCGGCCGTTCCAAGACGTGCTGATCGAACTCGGCGCGCGCATCGGCCTGCCGGCATTCATTAAGGAAGACGGCAGCGCCAAATACCGCAACTATCCAGACTTCGTCGTCAACTACGAGACCTCGCCGGGCTCCGGCATCGGCTTCCTGGCGGGCTGGCGCGGCGAGTTCGGCGAGAAGTTCATCAAAGGCGAGCCGAATCCGCGCCAATGGGAGCAATACGCCGCCAATAATTGCGTGTTCCACCACGAGATGCCGCGCAGCTACCAGTACATGCGCAACTGGAACAAGGGCTACCTGCACTGGGCGCGCGCCCACGGCATGACCCGCTGGGCCGAGCCCATCACGCTGCATGTCTACTCCGAGGTGCTGCAGCGCTTCCGTGCCGCCGCCCAGGGCAAGTGGCCCGGCCGTAAGCCGCCGGCACGCCTCGCCAAGCGCGTCGAGACCTACTTCGACCCGCTGCCGTTCTTCTACGAGCCGCTGGAGAGTCAGTTGGTCGACAAGACCCGCTTCCCGCTCAACGCGCTCACCCAGCGGCCCATGGCCATGTATCACAGCTGGGACAGTCAAAATGCCTGGCTGCGGCAGATCCACAGCCACAACTATCTGTTCGTGAACCCGAAGATGGCGGTGGGGCAGGGCATCGACGACGGCGACTGGATCTGGGTCGAATCCCATCTCGGTAAGGTCAAGTGCATGTGCCGCTACTCCGAGGCGGTCGAGCCGGGCACTGTCTGGACCTGGAATGCCATCGGCAAGGCCTCCGGTGCCTGGGCCTTGGCACCGGATGCGGACGAGTCCAGCAAGGGCTTCCTGCTCAATCACATCATCGGCGAGGAACTGCCCGCCAACGGCGACGGCAGCCACCTGTCCAATTCCGACCCCGTCACCGGTCAGGCGGCCTGGTTCGACGTGCGGGTACGCATCAGCCGGGTCGAGGACCAGGCGGGGCAGGTCACCGAGCCGCAATTCGCGCCGATGAAACTGTTACCGGGGCAGACGTCACGGGAGCGCACCAAGTGGCAGGCCTACGTCGCCGGCCTGTTCGGCAAACGCTAGGCGGGCTTGTTGCCCATCCATGACCCGCGCGGCCATTAACAGCTGAGCAGAAATCGTTGTCGTTGTCGTAATCGTTGTCGTTGTCGAAATCGTAATAAAATGATGTATTTGGAGTTTTAAGGCAGTCTACCCAGCAACGCATCCAACTCGTGATGCCCGCGGCCTAACTCCGAACACGATTACGACAACGACAACGACAACGAGAAAGACCACAGCGACGACAACGACGACGAAAAACTCGACTCAACTGCAAGCATCTGGCCCCTCAAGTAATCTGGACATTCGTTCGGAACGACCCATGACCCAGCTGGCCCTTGTCATCGACCTCAACGTCTGCGTCGGCTGTCACGCCTGCGTGACCTCCTGCAAGCAGTGGAATACCTCCGGCTGGGCCGGACCCATGGTCGACGAGAACCCCTATGGCGCCGATCCCACCGGCACCTTCTTCAACCGCGTGCAGACCTTCGAGGTCGGCAACTACCCCAACACCGAGACGGTGCACTTCCCAAAGAGCTGCCTGCACTGCGAGGAGCCGCCCTGCGTGCCGGTCTGCCCTACCGGCGCCTCCTACAAGCGCGAGGACAACGGCGTCGTGTTGGTGGACTACGACAAATGCATCGGCTGCAAATATTGCTCCTGGGCCTGCCCCTACGGCATGCGCGAGCTCGACGAGCAGCAGCAGGTCATGAAGAAGTGCACCCTGTGCATCGACCGCATCACCGACCAGAGCTTGCCCGAGCGCGAGCGCCAGCCCGCCTGCGTGCTGGCCTGCCCGACCAGCGCCCGCCTGTTCGGCGACGTGCACGATCCGGACTCCGAAGTCTCGATCGCCATCCGCGAGCGCGGCGGCTATCCGCTGATGCCCGAATGGGGCACCAAACCCGCCAACCACTATCTGCCGCGCCACAAGACCCGCATGCACATCACCGACGACGAGCTGCAGCGCGCCGACAACCCGCTGACCAAGGAAGACATCACGGTCTACACCGGTGAAGAAACCCTGGACGACGTCACCTGGTAGCGGAGCAGCATGCGTAGCACGAAAGAAGCTGGATTGCGGCTATCGGGTGGACTTGTTGATAGAGCACGAGCTGATTATCGAGCTCAAGAGCATCGAGCAAATCAAGGGCATCCATGAAGCGCAGTTGCTGACCTACATGAAGCTGGCCGGTGTCAAGACAGGTCTGCTGATGAACTTCAATGTCGTGAGGCTCAAGAGCGGTATCAAACGTTTCGTGCTCTGAACCCTTCGTGCTCTTCGTGTCCTTCGTGGTGGGATAATGCGTGCGCACGAGTCGCTCGATCGTTTCGCCGAGAACGCTCTAATCTGTTGTTCGATATTTTTATTGTCCGGTAAGATAAGTATTAACCACGAAGCCCACGAAGATCACGCGAAACAAGACAAAGCGAAAATGACTTCTTGTCTTCAAATCTAACTCCTAGTTCGTTCTGGTATCTACCATGCACCCCGCCTTCTCTGTCATCTTCCTCACCACCCTGATCGGCGCCGGCCAGGGATTGTTTCTGGCCCTGTTCACCGGCCAGCTCTATGCCAGCATCAAGCTGATCGAGCCACAAGGGGACGAGTTCTATGCCCTTGGCAGCGCCGTTGCGCTGGCGCTGCTGCTGGCCGGGCTTGGCGCCTCGTTCTTTCACCTGGGCCGGCCGGAGCGGGCCTGGCGGGCGGCGACCAAGTGGCGCACCTCCTGGCTGTCCCGAGAGGTCATTGTCTTGCCGATGATGATGGCGGTGGTGTTCTTCTACGGTCTATTCCATTGGATGGGCTGGACCGAGCCCTTCTATCTCGCCGGCGGCGGTACCTTGCCCATCGACGTCACCCTGTTGCTTGGCTTAGTCGGCATTTTGGTGGCGTTCGCGCTGTTCGTCTGCACAGCCATGATCTATGCCAGCGTCAAGTTCCTCCAGGAGTGGCACTCGGCCTATACGGTGGGCAATTTTCTGTTCCTCGGTATGGCGTCCGGCTTCATGTTGGCCGCTGCCTATTCGGCCTTTATCGGCAACCATTTGGTGGGTTTCTACGGCACCTGGGCGGTCGGCTTCACATTGCTCGGGCTGGCCACCCGAACCGCGTCGCTGATTCGCAACACCACGCTCAAGCGCAAGAGCAGTCTGGAGACCGCGATCGGCATCCGCCACCGTTCCATCGAGCAGAAGTCCCAGGGCTTCACCGCCGGCTCGTTCAATACCCGCGAGTTCTTTCACCACAAGAGCCCCGAGTTCTTGAGGTTGGTCCGAACGGCCTTTCTGATCCTCGTGTTCCCGCTGCCGATCTTGCTCATCGGCATCGCCTACGCGCTGCAGTCGCCGACGCTGCCCATCGCCGCCTTCGTCGTGCAATACGTCGGCCTCATGGCCGAACGCTGGTACTTCTTCGCCGAGGCGAGTCATCCGCAGAATCTGTATTACCAAAGCGTCGCTTGAGCGAGCAGCCTTGGTCCGGCTGCAGTGAGTGCTTCGCTGCGAAAATGCCGAGATTGGCCCCGGTTGTGGGAGCGATTTGCAATCGCGACCGCCGCGAAGGGGCTGATCGCGACTGCAAGTCGCTCCCGCAGCGCCGAAGTTCACCGCGACGGTCTCGGAGCTCCCCCAGCGGCTGCAGCCCGACCTGCCCAGCACTAATCTCTCTAAGGTGCAGGTCGGACTTCAGTCCCACCCGCGCACCAAACGGGTCGCCCTCGCTCGCTGCTCCCAGGGAGAGGAAGCTAGCAAACGGTTGATTTCCAGGCGTAGCGCGGCGCCATGACGTGAGTGGCGGCGAAGAGGAGGCGAACGGTAGCTTCCACCAGGCATCGCCGCGGCGAGCCCGACGCCCCGCCTGGTTCGATCTCGTGTTCCCGCCGCCGATGCTGCTCATCCATATCCGCCAATGGGTGCGATCGAAACTGATTGCGATCGAAACTGATGTCGTCACAACTGCTGTCACTAGCATGACCGTTGTCCTCGAAGTCTGCCTGTCAATCCGGCGCGCGACTGCGTGTTGCGTGGCGGACAAACATCGCAAAGCCACGTCTCAATTTGGCGGGCAGCGCTGTTTGCACCAGACACGTCCGGACCTAAAGGTCCAGACTCCAGGCGCCGCAGTGCAGAGCCCGGCCTTATGCATCGCGCTGGAGTACGTGGCTTCAGCCGCGTCACTACCATCAGGCGGTTTGGCAATGGCGGAAAGTACCCGTCCCGCCGGAGCGCGAGCGGGGGCATGAGATCGATGACGGCAGCGTCGATCTCACCCTTCCATCGCTCGATTTCCACCGCATCGTCTTGCCGGACAACATCAGTTTTAATCGCACCCTCCGCCAATAAGATCATTGCAACTTCTCCACGACTTGGATAATTCGCAATGATGATTCCTCGCCTAGTCACCGCCGATGTACAGCGAGTGCTGGCCCGTCAGGCAGCCACGGTCCTGATCGGCCCGCGACAGGTCGGCAAGACCACACTAGCGCTCGCCATCGGCGAGGACCGGAACGCGCTCTATCCCGATCTGGAAGATCGCGATGATCGTAACCAACTTGTCAACCCGGTCCTGTCAAGTCGCCGAAGGTCTATGTGCGCGATAGCGGACTGGTCCATGCATTGCTCGGGATCGAGACCCTGACGCAGCTCAGCGGACACCCCGTTGTCGGCATGAGTTGGGAGGGCTTCGTTATCGAAACCCTGCTCGCCGCGGCGCCCTGGCGAACCCAGGCCTACTTCTATCGCACCGCCGTCGGCGCGGAGGTCGATCTAGTGCTGGAGCGGGCGGATGGGACGCGCTGGGCAATCGAGATCAAGCGCGGCTTGTCGGCCAAGCCCAAGCGCGGCTTCTATCAGGCGGTCGAAGACATTCAGCCCGCCAGGGCGTTCCTCGTCCACGCGGGCGACGACCGTTATCCGTTCTCTGAGAATGTCGAGGCGATCGGCATGCGAAGACTGGCCGAAGAACTCTCCGGGGTGTCGTAGTTAGACTTCGCCAACGGCGGCAGTTGGCAAGCGGTCTGGCTCAGCGGCGTCGGCTACGCGCTGCAGTCTCCGACCCTGCCCATCGCCGCCTTCGTCCTGCAGTACCTCGGCCTGATGGCCGAGCGCTGGTACTTCTTCGCCGAGGCCAGTCATCCGCAAAATCTGTATTACCAAAGCGTGGCTTGAGCGACCAGCCTTGGTCGGGCTGCAGCGAGTGCTTCGCTGCGGAAATGCCGAGATCAGCCGCGGTTGTGGGAGCGATTTGCAATCGCGAGCGCCGCGACGGGGCTGGTCGCGACTGCAAGCCGCTCCCAGTGCGCCCGTGAGGGCGCCTCATCAGCACGGTGCAAGTCCGTGTCGGAGTATGCCGAAGCTCCGTAGCCGAAGGTAACTGCGTCGTCGTGAGTCGGGGTGGAGAGCAACCGGAGGCGAACTGTCGGTCCGCAGGATGACGAACCCGTTTCGGCGGGGTGTCGTGGCGAGCCCGCTGGGAGGTGGCGAAGCCTGAAACTCACCGTGGACGCTGGTCATCGGCGTGTAAAGCGATCCACGGGCGGCATCACGTGGTTGGGGGTGGAACGATGGGAAGATGAGGCGAGGTAAGCGGGGAGACCTGTTGGTGGAGGTGACCGTCGGCAGGAGTCAGAGCCCGCAGAGTAGTGCATGTTCGCAGCTGGACGACCAAGGGCTGACGCGGCGGAGACGCCGGTCCATTGAAGATGCCTGGGGGGCGTTCCCTGCCGAGGGTCGATCTGGGGTGGACGAGAGGCGCGGAGAGCAAAGCCGCGCTGAGCGAAGGTGGGCAGGAAGGTTGATTCGCGAAGTGTCGTTTGGCGACCGGCGCATGCCGGGTGTGCCAAGTGCCTTCGGGCTAGGCTGTACGCGAGCTGATCCTGATGCGGAGCGGATGTTGGCGGCCCTGGTAACGGGGTCCACGCGGTGGCTACGGGCACCTCCTGCGCTGGCTCGGAGTGGTTCACCCGGTCCGCTGCTCCCGCTGGCGAGCCAATCCCGATGAGGAAACAACCGACTGGAGAGCCGTGTGCGGGAGAACCGCACGCACGGTTCGGAGGGAGGGGAGGCGCAAGCCTTCCCTACCCCTATCAAAGCGTGCCCATCGCTCGCTAACTTAATGGCTTTGGTTCCAACGCTAAATCCGGCACAACTGCCGGATCTAGGATTAACTCCGCTTTCGCAGTCGCTTCGTCATCCCCCCCCCAGGCGCGGCGAACATAGGCGAATAGCAATGTTGATCGCGACGACGCTCCAGCGTCGTCGCTCGTCCTGCGGCGCTCCAGCGCCGCAGCCTTTTTGTTACGCGCATCCGGTATCGCTTGACGACCTGCCTCAAGCGGCCTCCGACGCGCCGCTGGAGCGGCGCAAAGCCCGTCACGACGCTGGAGCGCCCTGACGATCATCAACAGCTGCACCCCGGTTGCAACCGTGCCCTTCGTGTACTTCGTGGTTCAACTGCCGGATTTCGGTTGAGCTGACTGCAGGGCAGCGACCGATATCCCTCGCCCAAGTCGTTGAACCGATGAAACAGGGCATGCAGCAATGCATGGGGCAAGTCGAGCGCCTGCGCGTTCGGTCCCAATGCGGGTACTGGAATGCGTGATGCATAGAGTGCTTCGAAGGCAAACTTGTTGGCCAAGAAGTTCGAGTTGCTCAGCTTCCAGTGGACATCGAGTACCAGCCCGGCGTCGGGTGTGACGTGGCGGACACAACAGTATTCATGGCTGATCCATTCACCGCTGACGGCCGCTTCGCGCTTGTAGCCACGGCGTTGGAGCAGGTCCCAGGCGACGATGTGCGGTTGACTTGTCGCGCAGCAGCAGGTCGACATCGCATCTTGGCCTTAGGGCGGGTGAGGGGTAGAGGGTATAGGCCAGCGCCGTCCCCTTTAACAACAGGGTCTGGATACCCTCCGCCGCAAGCGCGTTCAGGTCTTGCTCGAACTCCGCGGCGAGAAACAATTCGCGCGCCGTCGCTCGGCGGTTGATACCTGCGAGTGAATGGCGCAGCGCTTCTGGTAGTTCGGACCACAGGTGGCTCTCGCGGAGCTTTGCGTAAAGGAGTTCCTGTACGCGGTTGAGCTTCGCGGCGGCGAGGATCCGTGCTGTGTGATTGCTGCCGATGCCGGTTGGTGGCCAGCTGGGGTCGCCGCGCAGGGCGCGGATGATCCAGTCCGTCTCCGGACGTCCGAATTCACCATCCAATGCTGCGCACTTAGGCTTGGGAGGCGCAGTCGTGGTCGATCCGAACGGGTTTGCCATCACTATTGCCGTGACACTCGTGCTTCATCTTCCGGGGTGCGCCGGATCATGCTCCAGCCTGCGCATCGCTGCGACCCGGCGACCGCCGGCTAAGCATGCCAACTCCTGCCCGAGCTTCCCTGCGAGTCACTTAGGGGTTAAACCTAGATCCGGCAGTTCGCATCGATCACCCACGCAGATCAATGGTTTGCGCCCCCAGGGTAGGTGCGTCTTCAGTCGCACGGAAGGCATTGACTGGGCGAATAAATTCGCCCCTACAGCCGACGCAACTGCCGGACTTAGGTTAAATCGTTTGCCCCGCATGGAGCGGCATCCTACACCAAGGGGCGTCGCCTGCGCGTCCCCGCCAGAGACTTCGGTGACCTGCAATTGGTGCCCGACTGCACCGACGATGGCCGTCATTGCCCATTTTGTGAGCTTGTTCCGCCGAGTGCCGGAGGCGGTGAGACCTCAGTCACGTTAGCGAACCTCTCGTTTGGCGATGCTTAAGACGCGGGATCGAGCATCCCGTCGGGGCTGAGTCCCCGCCGTCGAATCAAAAAGCCTGGGGAGGCCGCTCATGTCAACCGCCCGCATCCTTTCCGCAGTAGTCATCGCTTCATCCTTGACATTAACCGGTATGCTCGCGCCTGCTGCAACCCCAGCCAGCGAGCCCTTGTTCGAGCAGGCGCCGGCGGTGCGCGGCGCATCCGCATCCGCATCCCGGCGTGGCGCGATCGCGGGCAAGAGTCGCCAGGTGCGAACCAATCGGGCCGCGCTGGGCCGGGGTCGGTTGCAGTTGAACCTGGGTGTCGGGCCGACGCTGGACGCGGTACGCGAGCGTCTGGTGGAACATGGCAAAGGCCGGCGCGCCTGGATCGGGCGGGTCAACGGCGATCCGGACAGCGAGGTCATCCTGTATAGCAGCGGTCAGGCCGTGGCTGGCAGCATCCGCCACCAGGGCCGCCTGTACAAGCTCCAGCCGGGCCAGGGCGGCGTGCAGCGCCTGGAAGAGGTCTCCCCCGGAGATCCGCTGCCCTCCACGGAGATGGTCCCGGACCTGCCCGCCAGCCTGCCCGCGGCCGCGGCCGCGGAGGCCGCGGCGGAGCCCGTCGACGCCACCAACATCATCGACCTGCTGGTCGGCTACACGCCGGAGGCCAAGGCCGCCTATGGCGACGACGGTATCGAGGCGCTGATCGGTTTAGCAGTCGAAGAGACCAACCAAGCCTTCTTGAACAGCAACGCCCCGGTGCAGCTACGCCTGGTCGCCACCACCGAGACCGCCTACCACGACTCCGGCGACATGGCGGCCGACCTGACCCGGGCGACCACCGCCAATGACGGCTACCTCGACGAGCTGCTCACGCTGCGCGACAGCGTCGGCGCCGACATCGTCAGCCTGGTCGTGAATGCCGGCAACTACTGTGGTGTCTCTTGGCAGATGGGCGTCCTGCATCCCGCCTATGCCGGTTACGCCTTCAACGTCGTCAAGGCCAGCTGCGCCACCGGCTACTACTCCTTCGGTCACGAGCTCGGCCACAACCTCGGCCTGAGTCACGACCACGCCAATGCCAGCTATGGGGTGTTCCCCTACAGCTACGGCTGGCAGGAGCCAAGCAATCACTTCCGCACCGTGATGGCCTACGACTGCACCACCGGCTGCACCCGCGTGCAACACTTCTCCAACCCCGAGATCGCCTACGCCGACGCCCCCACCGGGCAAGTCGGCTGGGCCGACAACGCCCTGGCGCTGGAAGACTCCGCGCCGCTGGTCGCCACCTGGCGCGCGAGCCAGCTGCCCGCTCTGCCGGCGGCACCGGGCGAGCTCACGGCAACCGCCAGCGGCTACGACCGCATCGACCTGAGCTGGCAGGACCTGGCCGACAACGAAGACGGCTACCAGATCGAGCGCTCCGCCGACGGCGAGAATTACAGCCTGATCGCCACCCTGGCGGCCGACAGCGACGCCTTCGCTGATCAGCCCCTAACGCCTGAGACCAGCTGGTTCTACCGCGTCAGCGCCGTCAACGGCGCCGGCGTCTCACCCGCCTCCAACGACGCCTGGGCCACCACCGAGCCCGCACCGATCCCGGTGCCGCAGGCCCCGAGCGATCTATCCGCCACGGTCCTCTCGCACACCGAGATCGCCCTGTCCTGGAACGACCAATCCAGCGATGAGACCGGCTTCGAGCTCGAGCGCAGTCTCGACAACGGCGCCAGCTGGGACCTGCTGGTCAGCCTGGGCGCGGAGGTGACCGACTACACCGACCAAGCCCTCGCCGCCGCAAGCACCTACAGCTACCGCGTGCGCGCCGCCGGTGCCGGTGATGCCTCCGACTACAGCAACAGCGTCACCGCCACCACCGAGCCCGAGCCGCTGTACCCGCCGGCCGCGCCGAGCGATCTGGACGCGCACAGCCTCTCCACCGCCGAAATCGCGCTGAACTGGACCGATCAGGCCGCGGACGAGACCGCCTATGAGCTCGAGCGCAGCGAAGACGGCGGCATGAACTGGACGCCGGTCGCGGCCCTCGCCGCCGACGCCATCGCCCACACCGACAGCGGCCTGGACGCCGGCAGCTTCTATCTGTACCGCGTGCGGGCCATCGGCAATGGCGGTGCGTCGGACTACAGCAATCAGGCCGGTGCCGAGACCCAAGCGGAGGCGTCGGCCTGCGCGGCCGCCGGTGCCGACCGACTGATCCTCGCCGACAAGACGACTGGCTGGGCGATCACCAACACCGGCAGCCTGGACCTGACCCTGAGCGCCATCGAGATCAGTTGGCCGGCCGGGCAGCAGGTCCTTGCGAAGATCAAGCTCGATGGTGACGAGATCTGGCGCGGCTTCGCACTGCCGACCAGCGCAACCATCGACTCCGGCTGGAACAGCAGGGCCTCCCGGCGTGTCCTCCCGATCGGCCAAAGCGCCGTGCTGCTCTTCCAATTCAGCGGCAAATACAAGACCGACACCGACAGCGACTACAGCATCACGCTGCACTTCAGCGAGGGTTGCAGCCTGCAGTTCTAGCCTCCTCCTCTCACTCCCTCCGGGTTCAATGGACGAACCCGACTCGGCGGCGCCCCTCGGCGCCGCATTTTTTTTGCGCACGTTTCGGTACGACCAAGACTCCGCGGTGGTTGGAAACTGGCGGAACTTCGGTTTTAATACGCGCCGAGCGTCCAGGCGGTTCGTCCGGTGCAACGAGACTGTGCACGTATTCCTGAAATCCCCGGAAAGCCGACCCCCCTGGCAAGACTTTTGCCGTCTCGATGTCGAGGGACTGCGTGTTTGTGGCATCCGGGTCTCGGTGTATGGGCGGTGTTGCACGCGACTCGTCGCCGTTGAAAATGATGACCAGAGCTCGGACAAAATGATTGGCAAGGCGTCGGATCGGACTCGCAGCGGGAGACTTGTAGGCGCGGCCTATGCGCTGAGCGCCATCGTCACTGGCAGTTGCTTGGCGCACGGCGACCTGGAACTGCGCATCGAGGGGGCTACCCAGCAAATCCAAGCGCAACCGGCCGATCCGGAGTGGTATCTGCGTCGTGCCGACCTGCATCGCGAGCACCGGGACTGGGCCGCGGCCGAACAGGACATCGCAAGCGCACGGGCGCTGGACCCGAGCGATCCCGCTCCGCTTTACCACCGGGCACTGCTGCTGCGGGACCGCGGCGAAACCGCTCTGGCGGTGGAACTGCTGCGCCGGTTGTTGAAGCCAGAACAGGCCGCCGGCGCTCCGCTACGGGCCAAGGCCCACGCTGAGCTCGGACAGATCCTCGGGGAGTTAGGCGATTGGCAAGGCGCGGCCGACCAGTTTTCCCTCGCGATCGCGTTGGCCGACTCGCCGGGCCCCGAGCTTTTTCTGGCGCGTGCCAATGCGCTCGTGAGCGCCGGACAGCCGGGTTGGGCCGAACAGGCGCTGCACGGACTGGACCAAGGAATTGAAAGGCTGGGCGCGGGCACGATACTACCCGACCGGGCCATCGACATTGCGTTGCAGTCCGGCGACGTCGATGGGGCGCTTGCGCGGATTGAACAACGTATCAAAACGCCTGGATACCGGTTGCCGGCCATGGTGCGCAAAGCGGAGGTGACTGAAAAGGCGCGGCGACCAAGCGCCGCAGCCGCGGCCTACGCCGATGCCCAACGTGCCCTGGGTGCGCTGCCGGCCAAGGCTAGAGCGACCTACGGGATGCGCGCGCTGGCGTCCCGCATCGACGCTGGGCGATTACGCCTGCTCGGCGCACCGGCGTCCGATCCATGAGCTTGCGGCCCCCCGCGTCCAAGGCGAGACCCCTGTGCTGCTCTAGGTCGCTCAAGGCCCGCAAATGTTTCCAGACGAGTCAACCTAGATCCGGCACTTCGCATCGATCATTCAACCTCTCATAGCGCATTCAAATAAAATATATCTATAACCGCGTCGACGCCCGCGCGCGCGAGATTCGCAAGCGATCATGATAAGCCAGGCTTATCATCGACGCCCGAACCACACACGTCCGCTCAGTGCGTTGGGCGGGTTGATGCCGCATCCTCCGGATGGTCGAGCACGGGGTCAGCCGAACCTCTCACATGGGATGTACGCGCGTGGGCGCGCCATCGGATCAGTTTCATTGGGCATCCGGACCCGTGGTCCATCCCGTGCGCTGCCTCGGAGACTAGAAAAGGATCTCCAGTGGGATCTGCGGTTGATTTGGAGGTCAGCGCAGGGAGGACGCGTGCATTTACCCTCTTGTCGTTGCTCTGCTCGGTCGGCTTCCTCCGCGGGTTGGGTGATGGCTCTCAGGCACCGCAGGGCGGTGGCGATGAGAACAGTTTGTCGATGGCGAAGACCTCGCCTTGGCCCTGGTGCCAGAGGCCTTTGGCGAGTCGGCGCATGAGCTCGACGACGTGCTTGCCCTTACAAGCGCCGGGACGCTGGCTCTTGGCGCGGAACCAGCGTGCGACGCTGGGCTGCTGAGCGATCAGGCGCAAGGCGGCGAAGTAGAGGTAGTAACGCACCAGAGGGGCGCCGCGTTTGGTGATGCGCAAGCGTCCCTGGTGTTTGCCACTGCTGTACTCTCTGAGATTCAGCCCCATGGCCTTGAGGTAGCTTTGGGCGCTGGGGTAGGCACTGGGCGCACCGAGATGGGTGTGCAGCACGGCAGAGCCCACCGCACCGATGACCTCGGACATGGGCTGGAGTGCGTCGTCTTCTGCGACCTGCGCCTGCAAGGCTTGGGTGAGTTGGTGAATCGCCTTGTGCGTCGCGAGCAGGTCATTGCCCAAGGCACGCAGTTGCGCATTTTCCTCGCTCAGGCAGGGCACGCCGAGGGTGGTCCGGGCGCTGTCGAGAATGGCGTCGATGCGCAACGCATCGAGTTTGCCATGGCTGGCGCTGCGGATCACGGCTGCGCCGCGGTGGTCAAAGGCACACAAGTACACCGGTGAGCCGATCGCCGCCACCAGCGCCGCCAGCGTGACGCTGTTGCGATCGATGAGCCCCGGCAGTTCCGGCCAGTGGCGGCTGAGCAGCGCCTCGAGGCGATTGCGCTGGCGTTGCTGATGGCCCTTGAGTTGCTCCAGGCGCTGCACTTGCGCGCTCAACGAGCGGCGCTGTTCATCGAGTTGCGGCCAGGGGCGACTGCGCCCGTGGCGGTGCAGCAGCGCGATCAGATCGGCGGCTTTGGCATCGTGCAGGCTGGCCACGCCGTCGTAGACCTCCGCACTGTCATGGACCTGTTTGCTGCTGACCCGGTACACGTCGATGCCACGCACCTGCAGCTGCCAGCGCAAGGCATCGCCGTAGCTGCCGCTCGACTCCATCACCACAACGAGCTCACCATGCGCTTGCAGCGCAACCAGCCCGTCCAAGACCAGACGTGTCTGCTCCGGGTGGTGCCACTTGATGCGCTCGAGCAGCTCGCCACTGGCGCGTACCACCGCCGCCACAAAGTCTTCCTTGGCCACGTCCACGGCAACGATGACCCCGCCTGCGCAGGCACGTTCGCCTAGCTGCGACCAGTCAACACCTTGGCAATCTCGCACGCGATATCTACCTTTACTCATGGGGGATACCTCCGACTTCACGGGTTCACCAACAAGTCTGGCACTTGCTGGCCGCGACATGAGGGTCCCCCGCTTTTTTCGGGCTCCGGTTACTTGTTTATAACTGACTAGAAAGAGCAGTTGGACGGTCGTCAGGGTGCGTCCCGCGTGGTGTCCAGCAAGGCACAACGACGCGGAATAGTCATTCTATTCCAAGGAGTTGTAACGCCGCTGTGCGCCGCGCGGGGCGTGCCCTGGCGGCCGTAGCGCCGTTCACCCCAAGGGTGCCTCTCGACTAGCTGCTGAACTTCAAGAACCTCAGACGCTTATGTGTGTGGCGAAGCGGTCAACTGCTCTTTCTAGGTT
>CAVOSE010000002.1:0-75272 GCA_963698775.1 uncultured Gammaproteobacteria bacterium | reverse complement strand
CCGCCTCCAGCTCTCGCAAGATGAAGTCGGCCACGTCGGCGCGGGAGACGCGGGTCGCCTTGATGGACTTGTCCAGACCGGACTGGTAGCTGCCGGTGCGCGGGCCATCGGTGAGCCCGCCGGGGCGGACGATGGTCCAGTCCAGACCGCTGGCCATGATCGCCTGCTCCTGACGCTCCTTGGCCTCCATGACGCGCTTTAGCGTCAGCTTCATGATGGCGCGGAAAAAGGCCGCCACTTGGTCGATGCTATCGCCGACACCCATAGAGGTCACCACAATCAAGCGACGCTGGCCATTGGTTTTCATGGCGGTGAGGATGCGCTCGGTGCCACGGTCTTCGACCGGGTCCGCACTTCCGTGGCTTCCGAGGACACAGACGACGGCATCGCAGCCCTCGACGCAGCGGTCCACCGCGGCCTGATCCAGCACATCGCCCTGCACTGGCGTCAGACCATCGCCCTCGGCCAGCTTGGCCGGATCACGCACCAGCGCCCGGATGCGATAGCCCTTCGCCAGGGCTTGTTCCACTACCTGTCGGCCGGTGCCGCCGGTGGCGCCGAATAATGCGATCTGCGTCGCACGCTGTTCGGTCATGGCATCAGACTCCCTGCTCGCGTTGAAACAGCATCATATAGTTGACGCCCTCAAAGCCAGTGAAAGAAAACGCTCGGTTAAACGGGTTGACGCGAACGCCGGTGCGATGCAAGAGCCGATACTCGCCCCCGAGTCCTGCCGTTAGCTCAGCGGGTTTGACAAGCTTGCGGTAGTGATGCGTGCCCTTCGGCAACCAGCCGAGCACATACTCGGCACCGACAATGGCCATAACCCAGGCGATGGGCGTGCGGTTGATGGTGGCGACCACCATCACCCCGCCAGGCCGCACCAGTCGACCACAACTGGCCAAGAAATCCGGCAAGTGCTTGACATGTTCCACCACCTCCATATTAAGCACCGCGTCGAAGGTCTCGCCGCTTACGGCTAGGTCGTCGGCGGTGATCAAGCGGTAGTTGATCTCCAGCCCGCTCCACTCGGCGTGGATCTGTGCGACGCGGATGTTCTTGTCGGTGATCTCGATGCCAGTGACGCTGGCGCCCATGCGCGCAACCGATTCACTCAGGATGCCACCACCGCAGCCGATGTCGAGGATACGTAGCCCCGTCAGCGGCTTGTCGGCCAGCGGATCACGATCGAAGGCCTGGCAGAGTTGGTCGCGCACGAACTCCGCGCGAAATACGTTGAGCTTGTGTAAGGGCCAAAACGGGCCCTGATCGTCCCACCAACGGTGAGCGAGCTTTTCGTAGTATTCGACCTCGCTGGGATCGATGTCGGGGGCGCTGAGGTGAACGGCGGTCATGACGCGATTGATAGGGCTGCTTTGGACATGCCCGAGATATCGTGCTGCGCGCGCGGTTATGCAACCAGGCGCCAGCATCCGCACCGACAGCCACATTGCGGTACCTGCGGCGCTCCACGCGTCGCAGTCGCCGGTTGTTGGCAGTTAGCTTGGTCAGTTACGCTATGACCACTTGACCGCCCCAACGGCTGAATCTCCGTTGCACCGGCCATCCGTAAGCGCGACCGATGCCGTCGCCGCTAGCCCGGGCATCTCGATGCAAAACGACACGTTGCTTGCGGGTGAGCTTGGCGGCGATCAGCTGCCGCAGCTGCTCGCGCTCCTCCAACAAGGATGGCTGGACCTGGGCGCCTACTTCGCCTTCGACGCGGCGCTGCTGGGCACCCCGGACATGCTCGGCCGCATGCTGCTGCAACTGGCCCTGCTGGCTGGCTCGGCGTTCTTTTCCGGCTCCGAGACCGCCTTGTTTTCGCTGTCACGGCTGGATCTGCAGCAGCTGCGCCGCAGCCAACACCGGCACATAGACACCCTGCAGGCGTTGCTCGACCAGCCGCGACGGTTGATCATCTCGGTGCTATGCGGCAATCAGTTGATCAACATCGCCGCCGTGGCCAACATGACCGGCATCCTCGTCACGCTGTATGGCGACGAGCGCGCCGGCGTCATCAACGTGTTGATCATGGTGCCTTTGCTGCTGCTGTTCGGCGAGGTCACACCAAAAACCGTCGCCATCTCCAACCCGGTACGCGTCAGCGCCAACCTGGTGGCAGCGCCGATGGCGCTGTGGGTGCGCGTTGTGACGCCATTGCGGGTGGTGCTGCGCGCGGTTTCGGACCGGGTCACGACCTGGTTCGTCGGCCATGAGAAGGCACCGGAGAACATCCTGCAGATCGACGAGTTTCGCACCCTGGTGGACGAGGTCGCCAACGACGGCGAAATTCAGGCCTCGGAGCGCACGCTCATCTATCACTTGCTCGATGCCGGCGCCACCGAGATCGTCGAGATCATGACACCGCGCACGCGCATGGCCTTTATCAACGGGGACAGCTCGCTGACCGACGCCCTGGAACGCTTCCGTGCCCTGCGCCATTCACGGGTGCCGGTCTACCGCGGCCAGGTCGACAACCTGGTGGGGTTTCTGCACCTGGAGGACGTGCTGCCGTTGGTGCTCGACGAGCCGGACCTGTCCGACAAGCGACTCGACGACCTGTTGCGCCCGCTGGTCGTCGCCCCACCCACCAAGCGGGTGGATGAGATGTTCGACTTCTTTCAGGCCAATCAGACCCGCGCCGCGTTGGTCATCGATGAGTTCGGCGGCGTAGAAGGCATCGTCAGCATCCGCGATGTGCTGACCTTCATCTTCGGCCACCTGTCTGGCGAGGCCAAGGGCCAAGCGCTGTATCATGAGCGTGATGAGAACGTCTACGACGTGCCCGGGGACATGAAGTTGACCGACTTCCAGGATCTCACCAACTTCGGCATTTCAGACCCACGCATGACCACGGTCGCCGGCGTCGCCTTTCGTCATCTCGACCGCCTGCCCCGCGTCGGCGACCGCGTCAATGTCGAAGACTGCACGCTGGAGGTCCTGCAGCTCGACGGCCTGCGCATCGCCCAGGTTCGCGTCTCCCGCGGCGTTGTCACCGAAGAACCCAGATCGGACCCGCCGCCGGAAGCAGAACCGACATCCCCAGAAACACCTGAGAAAACAACAGAGGGTACGCGACTAGGAAACACCGCCGAATAGCTTTTACTCGATTGCCCGAGGGCAACAAATATTTGCCGACGAGTCAAGTTTCGATGCGGCACCGGACTGGCGCGGCTTCTCGAGATCGAAACCGAGTCACTCGCCGCTCGCTACGATTTCGATTTCGATTTCGATTTCGATAGCGAGACCGATGATTAGGACTCGTCTCTCTCAGGCAAGGCCTAGTCAGAAATTTCATACTTCATACTTCAAACTTCACCAAATGGACCCGCTATTCGCCATCGCCATCATGCTTGTGCTGCTATTGCTGGAGGGATTCTTCTCCGGCAGCGAGATCGCGCTCGTCAATGCGGACAAGCTGCGCTTGCGTGCCCGCGCCGGTCAAGGCGAGCGCGGCGCCCAGTTCGCGCTGAAGCTGTTCGAGCATCCGGAGGTGTTGCTGACGACCACGCTGGTGGGTACCAACATCGCGGTGGTCACGCTGACCACGCTGGGCACCTTAATGATGATGGAGCAGTTCGGCGAACTCGGCGAGCTGTATGCCTTCTTGCTGTTCACGCCGCTGTTGCTGGTATTCGGCGAGATCGTGCCAAAGAGCGTCTACCAGCAAAAGGCCGATCAGCTTGCCCCGATTGTTGTGTACCCGCTGCGGCTGTTCACCTGGTTGTTTTATCCGGTGGTCTGGCTGTTCTCGTTGGTGGCCCGCGCGGCGGCGCGCATCGCCGGCGGGCCGCGTTCGGCGTCGAGCCTGTTCATCACCCGCCAACAGGTGGGCACGCTGGTGGACATGGCCGATCGTGGCGCCGAGGTAGACCTGTTCGACCGCAAACGCATCGAGCGCGCCATCCGCTTCGGCAACACCACCGTCGGCGAGGCGATGGTGCCATTGGCGGAGATCACGGCGCTGAACCATTTGCGTAGCACCCGCGACGCGGTGGAACTGGTGCGCCAGTCGGGCTTCAACCGGCTGCCGGTGCATGCCGGCAACATCGGCAACGTCATCGGTATCGTCACGCTGACGGTCTGGGACCTCATGGACGAGGCGGTCACCAGCCGCCCGCTCGGCGAACTGGTGCGCCCGCCGCTGTATTGCTCGCCGTTGCAGCCCATCGACGAACTGCTGCCGCTGCTGCGCGAACGCGACGACCACATGGCCGTGGTGGTTGACGAGTTCGGCTCTGCAATCGGCATGATCACCATGGAGGACATCCTGGAAGAGGTGGTCGGCGAGATCGAGGTCGGATACGACTTCGACGTCTATCACCCCAAACGCAAGCGCCACTTCGAACGCGTCGAAGATGGCCTGTACGTGTTCGACTCAAGGGTACCCATCTCCGAGCTCAACGCCCTACTCGGCATCGACCTGCCCGCCACCGAGTTCCATACCGCTGGCGGATTCGTAGAGACGCGCCTGCGCCACATACCGCACGAGGGGGAGAGCGTTAGCGAGGCCGGCTGGCGCTTCACGGTCATCGAGGCCGATGCGCGTGCCGTAATCAAATTGCGCATCGAGCGCGGCTGACCGATGATGTTAAAGGCTACCGTGATCGACGACCTTGCCAGCAACGACGTCGCGCTGACCAATCGCCCTGAGCCGAAGGGCCCTGCTCCGTCGAAGATGGCCTATCGTCCCACAGTGATCGAGCGCGGTTTAGGCGCGCAACCTTGACGACCATTTGCCCACCCACCCTCACTAGGAGAGCACAGCCATGACTCAAAAGATCCTGATCGGCAACCTGCCGCCCGAGGTCACGGTCGAAGACATCACCAAGGTGCTCACCGATGCCGGTGTCGAGCAACCCAAGGTCACGTTGAACAACGAGGGCGATGCCAGCAAAGTCACCGCGGTACTCGCCTTGGAAGACGTGGATCGCGCCACCGTCGATCGCATCGCCGGAAAGATCAACGGGACCCGCTACCAAGGCCGGACGATCAACGCTTACGTGCCCTTGTTCACTTAGCGAACGTCGCGCCTTCGGCGCCCAGCTACGCATCGGATGCACATCAAAGCGAGCTCGAGGGCGATGCTCGACAGGCTACAACGACTCGCCAGCTGGATGCGTCCGGCTGCGCCCTTCCTGGTGCTCGCAGGTATGGCGTTGCTGCTGCTCTGTCTCGCCCTCCTGTTTCTGACCGACGGTGGGGAACGTGGCGACAAGCTGCTGTTGCCAGCCATTGTCGCGATGATCTGGTGCCTGTGCGGCTACGTCTTCATCCTGGCATTCGAAACAGTGCCCGCATTCCCGGGAGCGGAACTACACGGTCTGCGGAGGCTGATGCGCCTGTTCGCCCGCGCTTGGCACTGGTTGCTGGCCATCATTTTCATTGGTGTCACAGTCGCTGCCTTCATGCTGTCCGCACGCATCCTGAGCGAAGCCCTGGCCTGAAGCCGACACGGAGCGCTGGCAAACATCGGGGTCATGGACAGGTGCAGTTCAATCGACCTGCGCCCAGGGCCTCGTCCGATCCCCGAAAACCACCCGCTCATCTCGTCACACCGGTGCGGTACACTCCGAGTCAAAGGGCGGCCGTTGTCTGGCCGCCAAGACACTTGGATTCCCCCATGCAGTTTCATCCCCACAAGACCAAAATCGTTGCAACCATCGGTCCCGCCTCGGATTCCCCAGAGGTGCTGCGCGCGCTCATCAATGCCGGACTCGGCATCGCGCGCCTCAACTTCTCCCACGGCGACCCCGACTACCACGCGGCGGTGATCGCGCGCATTCGCAACGCTGCCGCCGAGACCGGTCGTCGCGTCACGATCATGGGCGACCTACCCGGCCCCAAGATGCGCATCGGCGACATCGCCGACGAGCCGGTGGAGCTGGTCCGCGACGAACTCATCACCCTGACCACCGACGACTGCGTCGGCAGCAAATCGCGCGTCAGCATCACATTTCCGGGGCTGCCGGCGGCGGTCAGGCCCGGCGACCAATTGTTCCTGAACGACGGTTTCATCCTGCTGAAGGTAGTCGAGGTCACCGACACCGACGTCGTCTGCAATGTGCGCGCCGGCGGCGAGCTGCGCTCGCGCAAGGGCCTGAACCTGCCCGGCATCGATCTCGGCATTAGCGCCTTCACCGACAACGATCATCAATGGCTCCAGTTCGCCGCCCAACACGGGGTCGACGCCGTCAGCCAGTCCTTCGTCGCCGGCGCCGACGACATCGCCGCCGTGCGCGCCGCGGCTAAGGCGCTCGACTACGCGCCGTTCGTCATCGCCAAGATCGAGCGCGCCACCGCGCTGGAGAACCTCGACGCCATTCTCGACGCCGCCGACGGCATCATGGTGGCGCGCGGCGACCTCGGCGTCGAGATCCCCATCGAGACCATCGCCGTCGCCCAGCGCCAGATCACCGAAAAGGCCAACCTCCTGGGCAAGCCGGTCATCACCGCCACGCAGATGCTGGAATCCATGGTCACCTTTCGCCGCCCGACCCGCGCCGAGGCCACCGACGTGGCCAACGCCATCCTCGGCGGCACCGACTGCGTCATGCTCTCGGCCGAGTCCGCCATGGGCCGCTTCCCGGTGGAATCGGTGAAAATGCTCGCCGGCATCGCCACCGCCATCGAGCCGGAACGAGACAATCGCCTACTCGCCCAAGCGCTCGGTGCCTTCGGCGCCGGCGGCAGCCAACGCGCCGTCGACCTGATCGCCCGCAGCGTCTACCACACCGTCGAGCGCAGCGCGCCGCGGGCCATCACTGTGCCCACCCGCAGCGGCAACACCGCCCGCAGCATCGCCCGCTTCCGACTGCCCTGCTGGATCGTCGCCTTCAGCCCCAACCCATCCACCAGCCAGGCACTGCAATTCTCGTACGGCATCCGCGCCGAAGACGTCGACGGCGACCGCGGTGACTGGTCCAGCTTCGTGCGCCACTGGCTGGCCGAGCAAGGCGTCGACAACGGCCTAGTGCTGCTGACCCAGGGGCCGTCCGAGGAGTATCCCTGCGGCAACCACCGCCTAGAGATTATGGAACTCGACGGCGCCCGCCAAGACGCCTGCAACTGAGAGCGCATCCACTATGACGCCAATCGGTCCAGCCCCCGACGACGCTACGCAATTCGTCGAGACCAACGACGGACGCCGCCTCGCCTATGCCGAATTCGGCGCCGCGGACGGGCGACCGGTCATTTATTGTCACGGCTTCCCCAGCTCCCGCCGGGAGGCGATGTTGCTGCACAGGAACGCGATCGACGCTGGCGCCCGCATCATCGCCCCGGACCGGCCCGGCTACGGAGATTCCGACCCGGCCCCCGAGCGTGGCATCGCCGATTGGGGCGAGGACGTTGCGCACCTCGCGGACCGTCTGCAGCTGCGCAAGTTCGGCCTAATCGGCGTCTCCGGCGGCGGCCCCTACGCCCTCGCCTGCGCCGCAAGCATCCCGCAACGCATCGCGGGCTGTGCCCTCATCTGCCCCCTCGGCCCGATCTACATCGACGAGGTGTTGCGCCAGATGGGCCTGGCCGTTCGCACCAACCTGATGATCGGCAAGCAACCGGCCTGGCTCGGCGACCTGATGTTCGGCGGGCACACCACCAGCCTGCTGCAGCGCTGGCCCAACCTCGTCGAAGACATACGCAGCATCGCCGCCCCCGCCGCCGACCGCGCCGTGCTCGCCGACAACGACACCAGCGCCCTGCTCAATCAGACCATCGCCGACGCCATGCGCAACGGCGCCCCCGGCGCCCGTCGCGACCTTTACCTCTACACGCACGACTGGCAGCTGTCGTTCGCCGACATCAAGCAATCGATCAGCATCTGGCACGGCACGGATGACGGAACCGTCCCCATCGAACATGCCCGCTGGTACGCCGATCACCTCCCCAACGTCGATCTGGTCGAAATTCCTAACGAGGGCCACTACTCCGTCCCCGTGCTATTCAGCACCCAGATCCTCATGCACCTACTCGGCACCGGAGCCAACGATCCTTCAACCGGTAATTGACCCAATCGCCATCACCGCCTATCATTACCCGCTTACCCGCAAAGCGTAGCGGGCGCGTAGCTCAGTGGGAGAGCACTGCCTTCACACGGCAGGGGTCGCTGGTTCGAACCCAGCCGCGCCCACCATCAAATCAGAGACTTAGCGAGCCACGTCACGTTTTCTATACCGCAGCGTGACTAGAGCGTGACTCAGAGGCGTTCCACCGCAGAACGGGCGTTGCCAGGTGACAGGTGGGCGTAGCTCATCGCCATCTAAATGTCCGGATGGCATAGCGACCCCGCAGCCTCCCTGATCGTCGCGCCCGCCTGTGCGAGCCAGGCCGCACAAGTGTGGCGCAGACCGTGCGGGTGGGAGTCCTCGCTCCCCGCCTTGCGGGATGCGCTGGCGAACGCCGTCCTGAGGTTGGCGATCAATGCTCCCTTGCGATTGCAGAACACCTACGGCGAATCGGGGCAGTGGCTCGGTCTAAAGTTCGCCCGCAACAGAAGCGCCTCACCGACACCCTCGCACACGCGCTAGAGTGGCAGGGGGCATTCTCGAAAATCGCCGCGAACGGTTATGCCCTGCTCGACTATGCCCCCTGCTGGCATCCGGCGGAGTTCCGTTCGGACAGGCTGACCCGCTTCCTGCCTCTGACCCGCGGCAATCTCCGGCTGGCCTTCGGCCAGGATCGCGGCGATCGCTGGTGGCAACGCTGCGCCTCCAAGCGGCGCTCAACCCTCTAACAATGATGCGTCGTCCTCGGTCCGAGCCCGCTCCGCAAGGTCATGATCCAGCAGCACGCCACTCCAGACGTGGCCTGCATCGCGACGAATCACGCCCAGGGCCGTGCCAGCGGACTGTGCCCAGTTCAGCAGCACACCGGGCGGCAGCCAAGCCCTGAAGTCTTCCTCACGGCCGGCACTCTCCTCGATCAGGAGCAGGCGAAAGCGCGGCGACGGTTGTTTGGTGGGCATAGGCGTCCAGTCCTTGTAGGTCATTGCAAAGACAAGGGCTTGGCGGCGTCCATGCGGCGAGGATGCCGAGCGCGGTCGCCATTGTCAGACAACCCGCGGTGAATTCCCGTCCACCGGCTATGATGTATCACCAAGGCAGCGCTGAATCGGAGCATCCATGCGACTCTCCCCCAACGATATCACCGTCATCCGCTCGCTCGTACAGGATCGTTTTGGCGCCAACGTCGGCATTTGGCTGTTCGGGTCCCGCTTGGACGACGCGGCGCGCGGCGGCGACATCGACCTCTATATCGAGCCGGCCAGTCCGGTGCGCGACAACCTGTTCTTGGCGCGTCAAGCATTACGGCGGGAGTTGGAGCGCCGTCTGCGGCAGCCGGTGGACCTGGTTGTCAACGCGGGACGGCCGACGGCCTTCATGCGACAGGCGCGCAGCGAGGGCCGGCCGTTGTGAGTCCGCGCCTCGCGGTTTTGAACGAAACGCTCGGCGCCTTGCGCCAGGCTGCCGACCGGCTTGCCTTGACCCATGCTGGTGTTGCACCGCTGTTTGCGCTGACAACACCTGCCTTCGCGGCCCTGCCCGAGGGTGACCGTGAACGCCTTGATGCCTATGCGATCCGCTATGCCCGTTGCCAGGACCTTCTGTTTCCGGCCATGCGCGCCCTTGCTCGGGCACAGTTGGAACCTAAGGCGGACAGCGGCTTCCTCGCACTGTTTTCGCTGATGCAGAAGCAAGGCATCACCACGGATCTGGACGATTGGGAGCGCCAACGCGGCCTGCGTAATGCCGTGAGCCATGAATATCCCGATCAGTCCGCGATCGTCGATATTCTGAATGCCATCTGCGCAGCAACACCCGAGATTCTGCGCTATGTCGAACATTTGACGATGCGCGCCAACGAAATCGCGTCTACTGGCGAATCTCAAAGGGGATTGGCCAGCGAGGCGCCGTAGTTTGGGCCGACGAAGGAGGCCCAACACGCAAGCAAGCGCCACCGCTCGAACACGGACATTGGGCCTCGTTCCTCGGCCCAACCTACACTCTTGTTCGCCCAGCGCACGGCCGCAACACAGTGGCACCTGGTCATGGACACCCTCAACATTCATTGCTCCAAGGAGGTCGTGCGCCTCATCTTCTTCAATCGCACGTTGGCTAAGCCGTTCCGCTGGACCTATGAGGGACAACCACTCGCAGCCTGAGTGAACACGGCCTCAGAGCCTTTGCCCCGGATCACTCACTAGCTAGCTGGCTTGCATACCTGTATCGGGATTCGCTTGATCTCGCACGCTGGAGTGTCTTGCGCAAATAACTTGACAGAGTAGATGTGGTTACGCCTCTCCTGCCCGCATGGCAGCTTTGTCCGCCGGAATTGGGATAAGTGGTCAGGGTTAATTCCGAGCCGGTCAAGATCAGCAATTACGTGGATCGCCGAAGTTCGCCACGACCACGAGGTAAGTCACTTATACTGTCACCAACATTCGTGTGTTTGATGGCGTTGTTGGGAAGCTCGCATCGTGGCCTTGGTCTACGCATCCGAAGATCGCTCCATTTTGGCGGGACCGCTGGTGTGTTTCGCCGTTTCACGGGCTCACGGTCGGGGCGAACAGTGATAGACCTGGCCGGCCAGCAACTCGTTAAGCAACTAATGGAACGGAAGATCCAGCGGTTGAACGAGCTGTATGGTCGCGAAATAGTCATTGGAGGAACCGGGGCCGATCTTGAAACTTCCCTTGCCAACGAAGTAGACCGTTGTTTTCCTGATTACACACTGTACGCGCACACGCATCATGCCATTGGTTTCTTGACACGGGGTTGTAATAAGCGGTGCGACTTTTGTGTGGTGCCAACGAAAGAGGGTCGCTTGCAAACTAATTATTCGAACTTTGACGATTTCGTTCCAAAGGGCCAGCAGAATGTGATGCTGCTTGATAACAACCTTCTTGCTTCGCCCACTGCGAGCGATCTGCTGACGGAGGCCGTCAAAAGGCAGTTCAAGATAAACTTTTCACAAACACTCGACATCCAATATCTTAACGAGGAACTCTATGATGCAACACGCTGCGGTTGCCGAAGGCGAGGAGGTCGACGGCGCCAGCCTGGCGATGATTCTTTGGATCACCACCAGCTCGGTCGACTACAGGCGCGCTGGTAGGGACTCTCAGTTCCATGCCGACAGGATTCGGTTGACCTCCTCCAGTGCGCGCTTTAGCGGGCTCAGCGCCTGACTGGCTTGGGCCAAGTCGCCATCGCGTGCGGCATCCTCCATACTGGCGGCAAGATCTTGCACGGCGTCAGCACCGATATTTCCGGCGGAGCCCTTGATGGAATGCGCGCGGGCGCGAATCACGTCAGCCTGACCATCGGCAACGGCGGTGATCAATTCCGCCAGCAATTCCTCTGAACTGACGACGAAGATCTCGGCAATCTCGCGTGCGATCTCCTCGTCGTTGTCCAGACGCTGGATCATCACCTCCAATGTGAAGCCGCCGTCGGCGCTGGTGACGTGCTCCGCGTCCATATGATTGGAATCAGTAGCCTTGGGGTCGGATAGTTTGGACATAGGCGTCTCGCTTCGGCGCTTGTTGAGGTTTGCCGCGATGATCCTACCAAGGACCTCACGCTGAACGGGCTTTGTGACGAAGTCGTCCATGCCCGCATTGAGACATCGCTCTCGGTCGCTCAGGGAGGCGTGCGCGGTCATGGCCAAGATGGGCATGTGGCGCCCGGTTCCGGCCTCCAAGGCGCGAAACCGCCGCGTCGCTTCCAGGCCGTCCATCTCGGGCATCTGAACGTCCATCAGCACCAGGTCGTAGGGTAACAACTTGAGCGCATTCAGTGCCTCGTTGCCGTTGCTAACCACATCGGCCCGGTAACCCATACGCTTCAACATCGACAGGGCGACCTTTTGATTGGTCGGGTTATCCTCGGCCACCAGCACCCGCTGCGGCGGCCGGGTCGCGGTCGCGTTGTCGGCTTCCGGCGGTGAGTCCGCTGCTGCCAACGGAAGCTGTTTGACTTCAAATAGCCGAACGAGCAAGCGACGCAGCGTGTTGCGCTTGACCGGCTTGGTCAGGAACGCATCGAATCCGGCCTCCTCCAATGCCCGGCCGTCGCCGCGCTGATCCCGGGAGGACAGCATGACGAGCTTTTCCACGCCATTGTCGCCGTCGCGCCGGATCTCGCGGCCGAGGGTGAGACCGTCCACGATCGGCATCATCATATCGAGGATGACGATCTCGTAGGGTAAACCACGCTCGTGCGCATCCGCCAACGCGGCCTTGGCCTGCGCCGCGTCGCTGGCCTGATCGACAGCACAGTTGAAGGCGGCCAGGTATTCGGACAACACGCGCAAGTTAGTGGCCGTGTCATCAACGATCAGGACCCGCTTACCGTCCAAGATACGTGCCGATTCGTCGATCGGCTCCGGCACGTGGGCATCGATCTCGAAGGGGATCTCGAACCAGAAGGTGGAGCCCTTGACCTCGTTGCTGACGCAACCGATCTCACCGTTCATCAATTCCACGAGTTGCTTCGAAATCGCAAGCCCCAGACCGGTGCCGCCGAAGCGACGCGTGGTGGAAGCATCGACTTGAAAGAACGATTGGAACAGGCCATTGCGCCGGTCTTCAGGAATCCCGATGCCCGTGTCCCTGACCTCGAACCGAAGGACACAACGACGCTGCCTGTCGCCGTGATCCACGCGTTGCACGTCAACCGAAACCTCGCCGTGCTCGGTGAACTTGATGGCGTTGCCGGTGAGATTGACCAGCACCTGCCGCAACCGCCCCGAGTCGCCACGCAACCGCACCGGGATACCCTCGGGCAACAAGCAATTGAAGTTGAGCCCTTTGTCGAAGGCACCCAGCGCAACGATATCGGCCGCCTCCTCGAGAATCGTACGCAGATCGAAGCCGGTGACCTCCAACTCGAGTCGGTTGGCCTCGATCTTGGAAAAATCGAGAATGTCGTTGATGACCTCCAACAGCGCGTTCCCGGAGCTGCGGATGGTCTCGACGTACTCCAGCTGCTGCTCCGTCATCCGGGTATCGTGCAGAAGGCCGGCCATTCCAATAACGCCCACCATGGGCGTGCGAATTTCATGGCTCATGTTCGCCAGGAAGTCGCTCTTTGCTTTGCTCGCGGCCTCGGCCGCCTCCTTGGCCTGTTGCATGGCCTCCGCCGCACGCCGGCGCTCGGTCACATCGTTTATGCTGGACCGCCGCCCCAGGTTGGTACCGTCGGCATCGAAGATCGGTTGCCAGGAGATCGCGGCCCAGGTCGTGGTTCCTTCCTTGCGCAGCAAGCGGAACTCGAGATCGGTGCCGCTCTCGGCGTGCGCCGTCCGCAGACGTTCCATGAAGCACTCGCGATCGTCTGGATGCACCATGGGCAGCGGATAGTCCGGCATCGCCATGCAGTCTTCGACGCTGTAACCGCTGACGCGCTCCACTGCGGGATTCACCCACAGCAAACGGCCGCCAGGGTCGGTCCAGTCCTCCCAATCGTAGGTATAGTTGGCGATGGCGCGGAATTGCCGTTCGCTGTCACCCAGCGCCGCTTCGGCCCGACGACGTTCGGCGACCTCAACCTTGAGCGCCTCGTTCTTGGCCTCGATCTGTTGCTCACGCAACGCCGCTTCGCTGAGTCGCGCTTCCAGCCTGGCAGATTTGAGGTTGGCTCCAAACACGAACGCGATCGCGGAAAGCACCAACAGTGCCAGCGCCCCCACGCCGAGCACCTGACCCCACGGATTCAAGCCTCCTTCAACCGCCTGAATCCGATTCAGCTCCACTAAGCGGAAATTGGTGCGCGTTACCTGAAACACCGAGACGTATACATCCAGACCCGAGCCCGGCACTGTTACACGCAGTTGCGTTGCTGGTTCCCCGGGGATGGTCGCCGAATCCGGATCGATCTGCGCCAATAACTTCGCCCAAGGGTTCAGCGCGGCGCCGCCCACCAGACGCAGGCCGCCGTCGGCCGACGGCTCCGCCAGCATATAGGCAATTGCCTGCGCGTCTCCATCGATCCCGAGCAAGTGATCGTAAATGACGGCGGGCTTGATCCATCCCACGATTTGTCCGGCATAGTCGTCTTTGAAGCGATACGGCATCGAGACGATCAGCGACCTACCGTCGTCCTGAGTCAGGATGGCCCCGCCCTCATCCTGCGGACGATTGCAGGCCGGCTGCCGGCCTGCACCGATGGTGATGGCAGCCAGGTTGGTATCGACCAATGCCTCACCGGTTTCATCCACCAGCACCAGACGGTCGAAGATCGGAGTGCCGGCGATACGCTTGCGCTGGATCAAATCGTCAAAGAGTTCTCTGATCGGGATCAGGCTTTGCTTCAGCCCGTACCGCAGGCTCATGCCAAGGGCACGATTCTCGAAAAAGACGCCAACCTCTCGCGAGCGGGTCAAATTCGCCAAGTCGCTGCGACGCTCGCCAAAGAAATAGTCGAGCGACAGAACCCGTCGAGCAGTTTCCTGATCCATGCGCCCCAACAGGGTGCGCTGCAGGCTGGCCGCCGTTTGATAATTATCGAACAGTAAGAAGCCCATCAGCGCGACCAGCGACGCCGCGGCCAGGATGGTTACCACTGTCAGCGTTGAGCGCCGGGAGCGGCTAACGGAGGCGTCAGGCATGGTGCATCATTACGATCGCCCAACCCGCGCGGCAGTTTCCGGTCCGGACAACACCCGCATCGGCCGCATCGGCCGCATCATCGGCGGCTGCGAACGAAATCCGGAAAATAGTCCGTGACGAACGGATAATACTTGAGCACCAACGCATCGAATGAACCATCCGCCTCGCGCTCGCCGAGGAAGCTGTTGAATGCCGCCTGTAGTTCAGAATCACCCCGCCGAAACGCTGGCGCCATGTCTTGGGGCTCACTGACCGGGCCGATCACCTTGATTGCGCCAGGCCATTTTTCCAGTGCCACCAGGGCATCGGGCACGTCTAGCAGGGTAAACTCAGATTCGTCGTTCAGCAGCGCGGGTGCCAGTTCGTTGAGGGTGCCTCCGAACAGGGAGATCTTGGCCCCGGTTCGGTCCATGTCGTACAGGGCCGGGTCCAGGCAGGTGTCTAGTTTCCCCAGCAGGGTCTTGCCGTCAAGGACGGACTTCGTTTCGACGATGTCGGCGACAAGGCTGCTGGTGGGGTTGATCGGACTCACCGGCGAATCGGCCCGCGACATGAGCCACACTTGGGTCGGAAAGGTGGGTTTGCCAAACAAAACGACCTGCTCCCTCCAAGGGATCACGGTCATGCCGTTGGCGATCACGTCGCCTTTTATCGGCACCTTGCCGAGACGTTCCACCTCGCCGCCCCGGGACTTGACGTTCTCGCCGGTCAGGTCGCCGATCGCGCTGGCCCAATCGGTTTGAACATATGCATAATCAACGCCTAGCCAGTCCGCAAACCGTTGCATCAGTTCGACATCCATGCCATCACCGGCACCGGTGACGAAGTTGGCATAGGGCACACCGAGGTGCCTGAGCACGCCCCGTTGCTTTAGGTCATCGAGGCTGTTGCCCACTGCCACCAGGGGGAATAGCACCCCGCCGAACAGCAGCATCAGGATCGTTTTGGTCCAATCGTTCAGAATGCGCCAATTGAGAAAATGGCGATGGTTGAACATTCGGGGCCTCCGGACGGATTCGTTGTGGGATCGACGTTGCTATGCTGCCGGTTCGATCGATTGTCCAGCCACCTAGTCCTAGGTCTTTCCCGATTGTAGCGAACCGGCTGGCTTTTCATGTGATACAAATCCAGTTTCGTCGCTTCGGAGCCCGTGTTCGACACGACGCTACCCAAGGCCATTCACTTCTGGCTCTTGCAGACAATCGCCGACTGGGCAGTCGGCGCTCCAAGTCAGCTGGCCGCTTGGGGGGATAACATGCCCTCACGAACGATGAAACTGACGATGTCGTTGACCCCCTCCCCGGCGCGCAGGTTGGTAAACACGAAGGGCCGTTCGCCCCGCATGCGCTGTGTGTCACGCTCCATGACCTCCAGCGACGCGCCGACGTAGGGCGCGAGGTCGATCTTGTTGATCACCAACAGGTCCGAGCGGGTGATGCCGGGGCCGCCCTTACGCGGGATCTTCTCGCCCTCGGCGACATCGATGACGTAGAGGGTCAGGTCGGCGAGCTCCGGGCTGAAGGTGGCGGCCAGGTTGTCGCCGCCGCTTTCGATGAAGATCAGGTCCAGGTCCGCAAAGCGCGCTTGTAGGTCCTCCACAGCGGCCAGGTTCATCGACGCATCCTCGCGGATGGCGGTGTGCGGACAACCGCCAGTCTCGACACCGACGATTCGGGCCGCCTCCAGGGCCTGGCTGCGGATTAGGAACTCGGCGTCCTCGCGGGTGTAGATGTCATTGGTGACCACGGCAATCTGATAGTCGTCGCGCAGGCGCTTGCACAGGGCATCGAGCAGCGCGGTCTTGCCGGAGCCGACCGGGCCGCCGACACCGACGCGCAGAGGGGATGGATTTGGCATAGCGTGGCGTCTCAAAGGTTGGGCGGTTGGGAACAACAAAGCGGATCAGGAACGGAACAGCCGCGTGTACTGCGTCTCGTGATTGGCACTGGCGATGGCGAGCGCCGGATTGGATGCACCGATCTCATCGTCCGCCAGCAACAACGCGCTTTCCACAGCGGAGGGGATTCGGGCCGCGAGGCGCTGCAGTACTTGCTGCCCCTGGCGCTGACCGAGCGGCACGATCTTGATCCCGGCCAGCACCAGGTTCTCGGCCCAGGCCCAGGCATAGCCCTGGGCCATGGCGGCTTCATCGATGTCCCAGCGCCGCGCGGCGAACGCGAAGCCAGCGGTCTGGCTGCGTGCCAGCAGCGGGCGCAACGCATCCGCCCGAGGCAGCGCCCAGGCCAGCAGCAGGTCCACCAGCGCCCTGCCCCGCTGGCCCTCCTCGGCGCGCAGCTCCGCGGATTCGCGACCAGCGAGCAACAGATCGATCCAGTGCTCAAGGGCAGCGACATCATCATCGCCGACGGCCTTCGCCATGCGCATCAACAGCGGCAGATCGAGTCGGGCGACGGACTGCTCGAGCTGGTCCGTGGCCCAATCTTCGAGGTCCGCGGCAGAGCGCAGCCAGCCGGTCTCGACGGCCCACTCAATGCCCTGGGAATAGGTGAAGGCCCCGGTGGGTAAGGTCGGGCTGACCAGATGCAGCAGACGCACCATCGTCAAATCGCCGGCCACATTGCGCGCCGAATCACCTGCCAGATTCGCCTACTCGATCGGCCACGGGTTCGGCGTTCACTCCGAGCGTTCAGTGGGCATGATGCGCATGACCATGCCCACTCGCGTGGCCGCCGTAGGCGCCGGGCTCCGGCTCGAACGGTGCGTCCTGCACCGTCACCTCAAGCCCAAGCCCCGTCACCATGGCGTCCAGGACATGGTCGTGCAGCCAGCACAGCCGACCCGGCTCGATCTGCAACGCCACATGTCGATTACCGAGGTGATAACAGGCCCGTGCCAGCAACAGCGCGTCATCGCAGACGGCGATCGACAGGCACTCCGGCGCCGCGACGATGCGCACCGTCAGAGAATCGTCATCGGTGGTGAGCAGGTCGCCATCCTTCAAGGTCTCACCACGAGGCAGCAGCAGACCCGCCTCACCGCCGTCGTCGAGGCGAATACGCTGCCGCGAACGCACGCGCTGTTGCAGCGTCAGCACGGCGATGGCGTCGACTCGCGCGGCGGTTTCCAAACGCTTGGTCAGCTCGGGTAATGTCGTTTCGGTCATTGACCGCTCCTCGTTAGGCCTTGGCGAAGGGCGTCGACTAACCGCAGCAGGTCAGGCAAACGGTGTACAACGACGTCTCTGACCACGGCGGGGTCTACCGCCTGGTAGCCGTGCACCAGAATGTTGCGAAACCCCACCATATCGCTCAACACCGGCGCCAGATCCGACGGCACGCGACCGGCGCGGACCAGCAGTTCGAACAGCGCCCGATTGCTGTCGGGTTCCCCCAGCCGGTCGTCCGACACGATATGCGAGGCCACGTCCAGCGCAGCCTGAATCGCGACCTGTAGGGTATGGGCGGCAAAGCGTTCCTCGCGGACATCCTGCTCGATCAGGTCCGGACGGGCCAGCGTCCGCAGTTCGGCCACACAGGTCTCGATGAACGCGAGTTTCTTGGCAACCAGATCGGCATCGGTCATGATGAGGCGGCTTCCCTAACCCGGCCGAGCCGAGGCAAAAAAAGTGGTCGAGGGCTTTGCGCGTTGTCGTTGTGGCAAAAATACTCGATTACGACGACGACAACGACAACGAAATTTCGTTGACACTCGACTCACGGTTTGTGGAGTGAGGGGCCAAGCCGGCGGTACCGGCGCAGATGCGGCAGTAGATCGAAATACTCGTTGCGAGCGCGCACCTCGAATCGGATGCGCGCGGAGCGATCCCGCTCCAGCAACAGGAGACCGTCGCGCAGCACCCGGTGGATCAAATCCACCGGCGCCCGATTCAGCACCACCAGATCGACCGGCCGGCCGCCGATGGCCGCCGATAGGCGATCGGCCAGATCCAGATGCAGCCCCGCCAGGGTGCGCGGCGGATCGGTGGCGAACAATACAGCGACATCGACGTCGCTATCCCGGCGGCCGTCTCCGCGGGCACGGCTGCCGAACAGGTAGGCACAGCACAACGCCGGCCCCTCGCGCTCCAGCACCGCCGCCAGCGACCGATGCAATGCCGCATCGCCTGCGATTACCTCGGCCCTTGCCACGCGCCGATGGCAACTCAGAACAAGAAATACCGCTGCGCCATCGGCAACACCTTGGCCGGCTCGCAGGTCAGCAACTCGCCGTCGGCGCGCACCTGGTAGGTCTGCGGGTCCACCTCGATGTGGGGTTGCCAGGCGTTGTGAATCATGTCGGCCTTGCTGACATGGCGCACGTCCTTGACCACGCCGATCAGGCGCTTCAGACCCAACTTCTGGGCAATGGCGTCCTGCATCGCCCATTGCGAGACGAAGGTCATCGCGGTGGCGCCGATCGCCCGTCCGAAGGCGCCGAACATGAGCCGATAGTGCACCGGCTGTGGGGTCGGGATGGAGGCATTCGGGTCGCCCATGGGCGCCGCGGCGATCAGGCCCCCCTTGATGATCAGGCTCGGTTTGGTGCCGAAGAAGGCCGGCTTCCACAGCACCAGGTCGGCCAGTTTACCCACCTCCACCGAACCCACCTCGTGGGCGATGCCGTGGGTGATGGCCGGGTTGATGGTGTATTTGGCGATGTAGCGCTTGGCGCGCAGGTTGTCGTGCTCGGCCGGGTCGCCGGTCCCGCAGCGAGCAGGCTGCCGCGCTGCACCTTCATCTTGTGCGCGGTCTGCCAGGTGCGGGTGATCACCTCGCCGACCCGGCCCATGGCCTGGGAGTCGGACGCGATCATGCTGAAGGCGCCTAGATCGTGCAGGATGTCCTCGGCGGCGATGGTCTCGCGGCGGATGCGTGACTCGGCAAAGGCGACGTCCTCCGGGATCGACGGCGACAGGTGATGGCAGACC
Organism: uncultured Gammaproteobacteria bacterium; assembly: GCA_963698775.1. Lineage (GTDB taxonomy): Bacteria > Pseudomonadota > Gammaproteobacteria > Chromatiales > Chromatiaceae > Thiohalocapsa. The sequence goes on along the minus strand of CAVOSE010000002.1, from coordinate 55,770 downwards.
ATCAGCATGTCCAGATGCTCGTCGACGGTATTGACCGTATAGGGTCGGGTCGGATTGGTCGACGACGGCAGCACGTTGGCCAGGCCCGCGGCCTTGATGATGTCCGGCGCATGACCGCCGCCAGCGCCCTCGGTGTGATAGGTGTGGATGCAGCGGTCCTTGAACGCGGCGATAGTGTCCTCGACAAAGCCGGACTCGTTCAGCGTGTCGGTGTGGATCGCGACCTGCACGTCCATCTTCTCGGCGACACCCAGGCAGCAGTCGATGGCCGCCGGCGTGGTGCCCCAGTCCTCGTGCAGCTTTAGGCCCATGGCGCCGGCGCGCACCTGTTCTTCCAGCGGGTTCGGCAGGCTGCCGTTGCCCTTGCCGAGAAAGCCTAGGTTCATCGGCAACCCCTCGGCCGCCTGCAGCATGCGGTGGATGTTCCACGGCCCCGGCGTGCAGGTGGTGGCGTTGGTGCCGGTCGCCGGCCCAGTGCCGCCGCCGAGCATGGTGGTGACGCCGGACATCAGCGCCTCTTCGATCTGCTGCGGGCAGATGAAGTGGATGTGCGCGTCGATCGCCCCGGCGGTCAGGATCTGACCCTCGCCCGCAATCGCCTCGGTGCCGGGGCCGACCAGGATGTCGACTCCGGCCTGGGTGTCGGGGTTGCCGGCCTTGCCGATGCCGCTGATGCGCCCGTCCTTGATGCCGATGTCGGCCTTGACGATACCCCAATGGTCCAAGATCAAGGCATTGGTGATGACGGTGTCCACCACCTCGTCGGCCTGGCGCTGACATTGACCCATGCCGTCGCGGATGACCTTACCGCCGCCGAACTTGACCTCATCGCCGTAGTGGGTGCGATCCGCTTCCACCTGGATGATCAGCTCGGAGTCGCCGAGCCGCACGCGATCGCCCACGGTGGGGCCGTACATGGACGCATAGGCCGCCCTGCTGATCTTGCTCATGGCGCATTGCCTCCATCGTTATCGGCACTGTCGACAACGTCCAGCGGCCCCATGATCTGGGCATTGAAGCCGAACACCTGGCGGTCGCCGGCATAGGGCACCAGCTGCACGGTGCGCGACTGTCCCGGCTCGAAGCGCACGGCGGTACCGGCGGGAATATCCAGCCGATGACCGCGCGTGGCCTCGCGGTCGAAACCGAGCGCCGCGTTGGTCTCGTAAAAATGATAATGCGAGCCGACCTGAATCGGCCGGTCGCCGGTATTGGCCACCTCGACGGTCAGCACCGGGCGGCCGGCATTGAGTTCGATATCGCCGGGGGCCGTGAGTATTTCGCCTGGGATCATGCAAGGTTCCTCGGTCGGGTCGGGGCGAGTAGGAGTGTCAGACTGTCGATGCCGGCTTAGATGATCGGTGCATGCACCGTGACCAGTTTGGTGCCGTCCGGGAAGGTCGCCTCCACCTGCACCTCGTCGATCATTTCCGGGATGCCGTCCATCACATCGTCGCGGCCCAGCAGCGTGCGGCCGTGGTCCATTAGCTCCGCAACGGTCTTGCCGTCGCGGGCGCCCTCGAGGATGGCGCAGCTGATGTAGGCCACGGCCTCCGGGTAATTGAGTTTCAAGCCCCTGTCCTTGCGCCGCTCGGCCAGCAGACCAGCGGTGAACAGCAGCAGCTTGTCTTTTTCTCGCGGTGTGAGTTCCATCGGCGTTCTCTCTTCAGCGAATCTTATGGGCAGCAGCAAATCTATGGGCAGCGAATGTTTCGCGGGTCGTCCGGCACTGCGCCAGGCGGCCCTTCGCGGCATGTCGTGGGCATCAGGTCGCCCAAATCCGGGGCGGACAAGCGGCGCGACCGAGCAGCATCGGCCGCAACGTGGTCCAGAGCGCGCAGAATACCCGTTGCAGCGGCTCACTTGTACCCGCAAGGCCGCGAGCGACCAGCAGATCGTCCAGCAACGTGATACCGAGCAGCAGACCGGATGGCGCACCCACCGCCTCGCGTGCCGCCCGCACGGCGCCGGCGTCGCAGCCGGTAGCGACGAAGGTTCCCGTCACCGGCCAGCCGCGCAGCCCGCTCGGGCCGTCCAGATGGTGCGGCCGAGTGACGGACAAGCGGTCCATCAGCAAGGGACGACCATCGCGGGTGATGCTGAACCCCGCCCGCAGCGCGCCGCTGTCGAACCGCTCGCCAATCACCGGTCGGCCCAGACTCAGCAACTCCCAACCGATGAAGCTGGCATCGGCCTGCAACGCGATCTCGGTGCGACTGCGTACGCGCGCGCCGGGAAATAAAATCGACTCTTGTGGAAACCACTCAAGCCCGGCCCCCGCCGCCACCGACAGGCGCTGGGTCAGCAGCGCATCGTCACCGGCACTGCGATAGAACTTGCCGGCCCCGGGCGTCGTCACCAAGGCCCGCGCACCCGGCCCGAGATCGACATCGATCGCGAGGGAGTCGCCGCCGACGATCCCGCCCGGCGGATGCAGCACATACAGGTGGCAGACCTCGCCCTCGGGATAAAAGGGACGCTGCACCGTCAGCGGGCCGAGCTGGCGCTTGCCGGCCAGCACGGTCCGCGCGCCGCGCCGCTCGCAACCAAGCGCGAGTTCCGCTCGCCAGCCCGGCGGCGGCGACGCTTCCCGGTCGATGTCTGGCTGTTTCGTGGCGGCAACCCGGGCCACATCAACCATGGTGCCTATCCCGGGGCGTCGTGCCCGCTGCGATCAGGCCGCGATCAGGCCGCCAGCGGCTTAGCGCCGATCGCCTCACATCGGAAATCCGCCACCGGGTGGGAAGCCGCCGGGACCACCGCCGATCCCACCCGGGCCACCCATACCGCCCATGCCGGGCGGCAGCCGCCCTTGCATCTGGCGCATCATCTTCGCCATGCCGCCGCCCTTCATCTTTTTCATCATCTTTTGCATCTGCGTAAACTGCTTCAGCAGCTTGTTCACGTCCTGCACTTGGGTGCCGGAGCCCATGGCGATGCGCTTGCGCCGGGAGCCCTTGACGATCTGCGGATGCTTGCGTTCCATCAGCGTCATGGAATCGACGATGGCGATGAGCTTGGTCACCTCCTTGTCGTTGACCTGGCTCTTGAGCTGGTCCGGCACCTGCCCCATGCCGGGCAGCTTGTCCATCAGGCCGGCCATGCCGCCAAGCTTGTTCATCTGCTGCAACTGCTCGCGAAAATCGGTCAGGTCGAAGCCCTTGCCCTTTTGCAGCTTCTTGGCCAGCTTCTCGGCCTTGTCCCGGTCGACCTTCTCCTGCATCTCTTCGACCAGCGACACCACGTCGCCCATACCGAGGATGCGCGACGCAACACGGTCCGGATGGAAGGGCTCCAGCGCCGTGGTCTTTTCGCCGACACCGAGGAACTTGATCGGTTTGCCCGTGATCTCCCGGATGGACAGCGCGGCACCGCCGCGGGCATCGCCGTCGGCCTTGGTCAGCACGACACCGGTCAGCGGCAGGGTCTCGTGGAAGACCTTTGCCGTGCGAGCGGCATCCTGACCGGTCATGCTGTCGACAACGAACAGCGTCTCCACCGGCGACAACGCTTGGTGCAGGGACTTAATCTCCTGCATCATGGCCTCGTCGATGGACAGCCGGCCGGCGGTATCGACGATCAGCACGTCCATGGCCTGCTTGCGGGCGGCATCGACCGCACCGCGGGCAATGGTGAGCGGGTCCTGATCGACCGAACTCGGGTGCACCCGCGCACCCACCTCGGTGCCCACCATGCGCAGCTGCTCGATGGCGGCCGGACGGTAGACGTCGCAGCTCACCACCATGACCTTCTTTTTGTGACGCTCCTGCAGAAAGCGCGCCAGCTTGGCCGTGCTGGTGGTCTTGCCGGAGCCCTGCAGGCCGGCCATCAGGATCACCGCCGGCGGCTGCACATTCAGGTCGAGGCCCTCGTTGGCCTCGCCCATCAACGTCGTTAGCTCGTCGTTGACGATCTTAATCAGTACCTGACCCGGCGCCAGGCTGCGGCCGACCTCAGCGCCGAGCGCCTTGTCGCGCACCCGCTCGACAAAGCCGCGCACCACCGGCAGCGCGACGTCGGCCTCGAGCAGGGCCATGCGCACCTCGCGCATGGTGTCTTTGATATTGTCCTCGGTCAGCCGGGCCTGGCCGCGCAGGCCCTTAAGCACATCGCCGAAGCGTTCCTGAAGCGTGTCAAACATCTGTTGCTCCTTGGGGGAGAGTCGGTCGAGAGTCAGTCTTGCCGCAGGCTGGGCGCATGGGCGCTGCGCGGCGATTCATTAACCTAAATCAAGGCAGCGCGAAAGAACAGCCCAAACGAACGTTTTCGCGGCGCGCGGCACATTCCCAGTGATTTCGATCTGTGCGATGATCCGCGCCCATGAACAGCGCCCCGATTGCCATCGTCAGCATCCTCTCGTACCTCGGTAGCGCCGGCCTGGTCGGCTGGCGCCTCTTCAAACGCATCAACCTCCCCCAGGCCCGCTTGCGCCAGCTCACGCTGCTGCTCGGCTTCATCGGGCTGGCGATGCACACCTGGCTGCTCTACCGCGGCATCTTCAGCCACGCCGGACTCAACCTCGCGTTCTTCAACGCGCTGTCTCTGGCCGCCTGGACCGTGGTGGCGTCGTTGCTGATCTCTAGCCTGAGCAAGCCGATCGAAAACCTCGGCCTGGTGATTCTGCCCCTGGCCGCATTGGCGGTGTTGCTGGATCTGCTCTACCCCAGCGTCACCTTCATGAGCGAAGACGCCAGTTGGATATTGAAGCTGCACGTGCTGCTGTCGATGCTGGCCTACAGCCTGCTGACCCTTGCCAGCGTGCAAGCGTTGCTGCTGGCAGTGCAGGACCGTTACCTGCGCAAGCGCCGGCCCGGCGGCTTCATCCGCGCGCTGCCGCCGCTGATGACCATGGAGGCGCTGCTGTTCGAGATGATCGGCGTCGGCTTCATCCTGCTGACGCTGGCATTGCTGAGCGGGTTTGCTTTTCTGGACAACATGTTCGCGCAGCACCTAGTGCACAAGACAGTGTTGTCAGTGGTGGCCTGGATGGTCTTCGGCGGGCTGTTGCTGGGCCGACGGGTCTGGGGCTGGCGCGGACGCAAGGCCATCATCTGGACCCTGACCGGCTTTGCCATCCTCATTCTGGCCTACTTTGGCTCCAAGCTGGTGCTGGAGTTGGTGCTGAATCGAGGCGCCTAAGAAACAAGTGATTTTCTGGCCGTCGTCGCCGTCAATGAGACGAGAATCCTGCGGCGCACGGGGGAACGCTGGTTGATCGAGCTGCGGTCTTGACGCTAGCTGACGGACTCCGGATGCAACGACTTGTACCAGCTCAGATCTTGCGGTCGATCGACGTCCCTCAACACCGGTAATTCCTGCCAACGCCAGTCCAGAGCCGCCATCCGTTCGCGCGTAATGGCGGCGACGCGATCGCCGCCCCAGGGCATCTGGGTGAACAACGCGGGCTCCGCGCGGCGCAGAGCAAGCAGCACATAGCCCCCGTCGGCAGCAGGCCCCAGCACTGCATCCAGAGGCTGGGTTTGCAAAAGGAAGAGCGCCCGCGCAACGTACCCCGCATCCAATTCCGGACAATCGCTTCCGATCAACACCACCACCTGGGCGCGGCGGAGCGCATCCGCGGAGGCGGCGAGGAGCCGTTCGCCAAGATCCCGGCCGAACTGTCGGTGCAACCTCAGCCCGTGCATCTCGGCAAGTTCATCGAACAACCTATGCCCGGTATCCGGCGCGCACCAAAGCTCGACCGGTGCAATCGTCGTCGACACCCGTTCCGTCGTCTCCCGCAACAGGCGCTCATGCAAACGCGCGGCGCCCTCAGCACCGAGCGCCGGCATCATGCGTGTCTTGACCTGCCCGGCCACCGGCGCCTTGGCAAAGAGCAAGATCCGGGCGTGGGGAAAATCCCATGGGCGCGTCGAGTCAAGGCCGACCGCCGCCAGCCGCACCTTCGCCTGTTCGCCGCCGTGTTGATTCATTTGGACCCGCTGGTCGCTGCCCGACCCCTGAGGGCCAGCCGGCGGCCGGAGCGCCTCGATGCGCCACAGGGCGCGTCGTAGCGGCGCGCCAACGCCGCGGCATCGGCACCCAACCAGTAGCTCAACCGTAGACGCCACATCAACAGGATGGTGCGCCAAATACCGCACAGCTCCCAGCGCCTACTCGAGGCGAGGATGCGGTGATCTAGACACGCGGGACGGCCGAGCCGCTTCAACCGCCGCGACAGCGCGATGTCCTCCATCAGGGCCAACTCAGGGTAGCGGCCCGCCCGCTCGAACACCTCGCGCAGGACAAAGATCCCCTGATCTCCAGTCGCGATGCCAGTCAAACGGCTGCGAAGGTTCATCATGCGCTCCACCAGCCGCAGCATAGCGTTAGCGCCGCTGAGGCGCACGTCGAACCGACCCCAGGCCCGACCCTGAGCGATGGCGTCCGTCATGGCATCGACCGCACCACGCGGCGGCTCGGCATCCAGGTGCAGAAACCACAACACATCGCCCGTGGCGCCGGCCGCTCCGGCGTTCATCTGCAGCGCCCGGCCGGGGACCGAAGACAGCAGTTGATCCACCAGCGGCACCGCAAGCTCCGACGTGCCGTCACTGCTGCCGCCGTCGACCAGGATGAGTTCATGTCCGGACGCCCGCAACCATTGCAGCGCCCCCAGTCGGGCGACAACGATAGCCGCCTCGTTGCGGGCTGGAATGACGCAACTGACCTGTACCACGCCGCGCGACCCGGTCAGCTCATCGCACCGCCGCAACTACTGCCCTGCCCGGCCGTGCAGCCCCAGCAGTGCTCACCGACGCGGATTGGTCCACCCTCCATGGTGCTCGGGTCGATCAGGTCCCGTATATGCAAGCGCCCGCCCGCCTGCTCCACCGGCAAATCCAGCATTTGGTTGAAGTCACAGTCGTAGACGTAACCGCGCCAGTCGACACTGATCAGGTCACGGCACATCACGCCATCGAGGTTGTCGTCGCGATGGGCCCCCTTCAGCAGGGCCAGGTAGTCGCCGAACTGCCCTTTCGACTGCAGCCAGCTACCAAAGCGACGAATGGGCATGTTCGCCAGTGTCAGCAGCCGATCGAAACGCACCCCGTAGCGTGCGTCAAGTTCGCGTTTGTACTCGGCCTCCAACGCAGACTGGGCCGGCGGCAGCATCGCGCCGAGTGGGTTGTAGACGAGGTTCAACACCAGCCCACTAGCGCCATCGCCGTAGCCGAGCTGATTCAACTGCTGAAGACCGCGAATACTGGCCTGGAATACCCCGTCCCCGCGCTGCGCGTCCACGTTCTCAGCCAGATAGCAAGGCAGCGAAGCGACGATCTCGACCCGGTGGCCGGCGAGAAATTCGGCCAAATCCGCCTGCCCGGGCTCGGCCAGGATGGTCAGATTGCAGCGGTCCATGACGTGGATGTCCAGCGCACGCGCTGCCTCCACCAAGGGTCGAAACACGGCATTGAGTTCCGGTGCGCCCCCGGTGATATCGAGCGTCCGCGTCCCGCCGAGCCGCAGATAGTCCATCACCTGCGCCAGCGTCTCCGACCCCATTTCCTCGCGCCGCTTCGGCCCCGCATCCACATGGCAATGCGCACATGACTGATTACAGCGGTAACCGAGATTGACCTGCAAGGTCGTCGGGCGACGCCGCGTCAATTTCGGAAAGCGGGTCGGAAACAACAGCGGCTTGGAATCGAGCACGACGACCTCTTGTGACTGGTTAGAACGCGCAAGTGCGGCGCGAACAGATGAAACACCTTCGCCCCTGTCACAGCATGAAGCAACAGTGCTAAACTTCAACCCCGAGGTTGGAAGTGGGTTCGGCAGCGGCCGAATCACAGCCCGCCCAAACGCCTTTCGGGGCCGTAGCTCAGCTGGGAGAGCGCCGCGTTCGCAATGCGGAGGTCAGGGGTTCGATCCCCCTCGGCTCCACCATAACTGTTCGAAGTTTTTCGAAGGATCCCATCGACGGTGCGCCTAAGTCTGGCCGCACCTCTCTGCGCCCCTGCTTGGAGAGTCACGCGCCGCTGGAACTGGTGATCATCATGCTCGGCCCAAACGACTTGAAGTGCAGGTTCAGGTTTGGCGCACATGACCATGCTGGGGATGACGATTGCCAAAAGGGTGAAAGCCATCTTCGGATGATCTATGCTCCTGCCGGTGCTCTTTGAAGGCGGGCATCAAGAACGAGTCGGCTGGTTGAGATTTGACAGAAATCGCCTAAAGCCACGCATGCTCAGGGGCATCCTCCGAGGGAGACGCTGATCAAACAGGTTTTCCTTAGGGCTTTGGTGGCCGCGCGCTATCGGTAGCCCAGTAAATCACCCAGCGCTCACCACCCGCGCCCGACTCGCGGCGCAGACGCACGACCATATAGGGCTGAAATCCCCACGCGCTCTGGATGACATCATCCGGTGTACGAAACCAGGCCAGCGCAAAGTCGCTGTCGGAATTCACCACGTGGACCTCACTTGGTCTCCAGGTAGCCATGTCACCCCCATTGCTCAAGGTGAAATCGGTCATGTCCTCAGCGATGCTGGCACTAAAACCGAGCCGGTAGTAGTCGTACAGCGCGTTCCAATCACTGAATCGCTCGGGATCTCGCCAATACTCCGTCTCCAGGCTATAGGCGTGGATGACAGCCTCGGCGATATGAGTGGCCTCGCCGTTGCTGGTGGGGACTGGGGTAGCCGGCACCGGCGCGACCGGCGCCGGCGCCAAGGATTCCATTGCTGCTGCGGACTCGGCAGGCATGGGCTCCGCCGCGAAGCCGGGGCTCCCAAGCACGGCTATGCCCGAAAGCGCCATTGAGCGACACAAGCGTGCCGTGCGCAAAAGCTTCGGATGCAGCATCACAGGCGGCCAGGGCGTCAGTCCCAACGCGACCTGCTGGCGTCTCACCGGACGACGTCGGTTGGGGAAGGACCGAAAGCAATGACGGGCACGAGGTCACCCAGCCTACGATCAGTGTCCAACGGCGCGGGACAGGTCCCAGACCTTTGGTGAGTGATAAAGTCGCGCTAGCTGCAGTTCACGCTCGAGTTCCATTTCGTGGGGCAGATGATCACCGAAGCGCGTGAACAGTTCTTCCTGATCCACGGTCTCCTGGCGCGCGACTTCCTGGTCGATGTTCATGATGGCGAAGAAATCGTCGGGCTTGAACTCCAAACCGTCCCAGGTTAAATCGTCCCAGGCGGGCAGCCAGCCGAGGGGGCTCTCGATCGCTGCGGCCCGGCCCTCGCAGCGGTCGATGACCCACTTCAGCACACGCATATTCTCGCCGAATCCGGGCCAGATGAAGCGACCGTGCTCGTCCTTGCGGAACCAGTTAACGCGGAAGATCCGCGGCGGCGTGGCGACGTAATGGCGGCCAATGCGTAGCCAGTGCTTCCAGTAATCAGCCATGTTGTAGCCGCAGAACGGCAGCATCGCCATCGGGTCACGCCGCACCGAGGCCTGACCAATGGCAGCCGCGGTCGCTTCTGACCCCATGGTGGCTGCCATATAGACGCCATGCTCCCAGTTGTAGCTTTGGAACGCGAGCGGGAAGTTCTTGCTGACACGACCGCCAAACAGCAGTGCCGTGATGGGCACACCCGCGGGATTCTCCCATTCAGGATCGATCGATGGACATTGGCTGGCGGGCGCGGTGAAGCGCGAATTGGGATGTGCCGCAGGGTGGCCGCATCCAGGGGTCCAGTCGTTACCCTGCCAGTCGATCGCATGTTCCGGCGGCTCGTCCGTCAGCCCCTCCCACCACACGTCGTTGTCATCTGTCAGCGCCGTGTTGGTGAAGATCGCATTCGCCTCACAAGAGGCCAGGGCATTCGGGTTAGAGTCGGAGTTCGTGCCAGGGGCGACGCCGAAAAAGCCGTACTCGGGATTGATCGCGTAGAACTTGCCATCGTCGGCATTGGGTTTGATCCACGCGATATCGTCACCCACCGTCGTCACCTTCCAGCCTTCGAAGCCTTTCGGTGGAATCAGCATGGCGAAGTTGGTCTTGCCACAGGCACTCGGAAAGGCCGCGGCGACGTAGTGTTTCTTCCCTGCCGGTGATTCAACGCCAAGCACCAGCATGTGCTCGGCCAGCCAGCCCTCGTCGCGCCCCATCACCGAGGCGATACGCAGCGCGAAACATTTCTTGCCCAGCAGCGCATTGCCGCCGTAGCCACTGCCGAAGGACCAGATCTCGCGGGTCTCTGGAAAATGGCTAATGTATTTATCCTCGACATTGGTGGCACAAGGCCAGGGCACGTCCGCCTCGCCAGGGGCCAGCGGCGCACCAACACTGTGCATGCAGGGCACGAACTCACCGTGATCCCCGAGTACCTCCAGCACCGGCTGGCCCATCCTGGTCATGATGCGCTGGTTGACCACCACGTAGGGCGAATCGGTAATCTCGATGCCAATATGAGCGATATGCGAGCCCAAAGGCCCCATGCTGAACGGGATGACATACATGGTCCGACCGCGCATGCAACCACTGAAGCGCTCGTTCAGGTGCTCACGCATCTCGTTTGGATGCATCCAATTGTTGGTAGGGCCCGCATCCTCCTCCCGCTGCGAACAAATGAAGGTGCGGTTTTCGACCCGGGCCACATCGCTGGGATGGGAGCGGGCCAGATAGCTGTTCGGCCGCTTGTCCGGGTTGAGCCGAATAAAGGTGCCGCTCTGCACCATTTCGTCGCAGAGGCGGTCGGACTCCTCTTGGGAGCCATCACACCAATAGATCCGATCCGGCGTGCAGAGCGTGGCCATCGCGTCGACCCACGCGAGGAGCCTCTTGTTGCTCGTGCGGCGGGGGCCGTCGTGTGTGGTGGTCATGGGCGTACTCCGAAAATTCAATGGCTGAGCAGATGCGCGGGGGAAATCGCACCAAAAAATGTGGCAAGCCCAGAGGCCGACCATCGCGTCACGCGAACACCGCATGTCACGTGGGCGTGCCGAGAACGACGCGACGGGGCAAAGCGGACTATGCAGCTTTCATGCAAAAAAAGCGCCAGACCGCAGCATTGACGGGGCGAATCAATTCGCCCCTACACCCACCGCAACCATGGGTTTTAGGACTATGGCTTCCGGAGCCGTCACCGTGCCCGAGGGGTCTTGCCGGTACTGACCACAACGCTTAGCCACCTGGCCGCACGGGCGGCAGGTCGGCCATACACAGCTCAAGCGATTGCCGCCAATCCGGCAATACAAGGCCGAACGTCTCGCGAAATTTACTGGTATCGAGCACGGAGTAAGCGGGCCGGTGCGCCGGCGCCGGATATTCACTCGTTGGAATGGGCACGAGTTCGCACTCGCTGTAGCAGGCGCTTCGAATCGCCTGCGCGAAGCCATACCACGACGTCGCGCCGGCACTGGTGATGTGATAGAGCCCGCGGATCTGCTGCATGTCCAAGTCTCCGACGAAGACGCGATGCAGTATCTGCGCGGTGACCTCCGCCAGCATCCGGCTCCAAGTCGGCGTACCGATCTGATCGTCCACCACGCGCAGTTCCGCGCGCTCGCGAAACAGATTGCGCATGGTGAGCAGAAAGTTGCTGCCGCGTACGCCGTACACCCACGCGGTGCGAAGCACCAGCGCATCGGCACCAGAGTCGAGCAGCGCGCGCTCCCCGGCCAGCTTGGTCTCGCCATAAACGCTCAGAGGATACGGCTCATCCTCCTCGCGATAGGGCCGCTCGGTCTTGCCGGAAAAGACAAAGTCGGTCGAATAATGCACCACGGGGATGCCCACCTCGACCGCAAGCTCGCCAAGCAGACCCACCGCATCGGCATTGATCGTCTGGGCGAGCGCCTTGTCGGTCTCGGCCCGATCGACGGCCGTATAGGCGGCGGCATTGACGATCGCGTTGGGGCGGGTGTCGTCGAACACCTTGCGCACTGACGCGGCACTGGTCAGATCAATGGCCGGGCCCCCTTCTCCAGTCAAGGATGCCGAGATCACCTGCCCGACCGGAGCCAGGGTGCGACGCAACTCCCAGCCGACCTGGCCGTCGGAACCGATGAGCAGGATGCGGGTGAGGTCAGACATGGGAAGATGCTCCAAAGCGGAATGGCGCCAGTTCGCAAGGCTTAGTCATTGCTTCCGGCGTATGAGTTATTGGTTGGGAGTCGGTGTGCTGCCGAAATCCCCGGAAAGGCGGCCCGCCGTAGGATGGGTAGAGCGAAGCGAAACCCATCAATCAGCGACTTAGGTGGCACCCCGCATGGGTTTCGCTTCGCTCTACCCATCCTACAATGAATACCTGCCCAAACTCCTGGGGTAAGGTAAGCTCAAGCCCTTTGAAACCGGTGCTCCGCGGGTGGCTGGGTCCGGAAGCGCTGGAAGCAGGCGCGTCGGAGAGGCTCCGGAATCAGCTCCTAGAACGGAATGTCGTCGTCGAAACCGGAGTCTGGCGGGCCACCCGCCGGGCCACCCGGGCCGGAACTAGATCCAGTGTCCGCTGCGCCGAAGGTGTCGCCAACGCCTTGGCCGGGCTGCTGGTTCGTACCGTAACTCGGACCTTGGCCACCGCCTTGGCCGCGACTGTCAAGCATCTGCATCACCCCGTCGATATCGACAATAACCTCAGTCGTATAACGATCCTGGCCGTCCTGCCCCTGCCACTTGCGTGTCCTGAGCTTGCCTTCGATGTAGACTTTCGATCCCTTGTGCAGATATTGCCCAGCAATTTCTGCAAGCTTGCCGAAGATCGATATTCGATGCCATTCGGTACGCTCTTGCGCCTCACCGGTATTTTTGTCTTTCCAAGTCTCGCTCGTCGCAATGCGAAAATTGGTCACGGCGCTACCGCTCGGCAGATAGCGCACCTCTGGATCGACCCCAAGATTGCCAATCAGAATCACTTTGTTGATACCCGAACGCGCCATTTCGCACTCCTATGTTGATTCGTTCGCGATCGCATTCGCAGCGCAGAACGCACGCACGCCGTCAGCCCTTTGCCGTAACCGCGTCCAATCTTGCCCAATCCAGCCGTCCATTGTCCACTTTCAGGTAGGCCACGCCCTCGTCGATGGCGATGACCGCCTCTTCGACGCCGGGAATCGCTAGTAACTGCGCTTGCAGCAGCGACTCCTGCTCCACCGGCAAGGTACCCACCGGCAGCACGTGACGGCTCAGGTTCTCCGGCGGCCGCAAGGTCACCACCACGGCCAGCCACAGCAGCGCCGAGCACCCGGCCAACAGATACACCGCCTCGGGGCCGAAACGCTCATGTGCCAGTCCACCGAGCACCCCGCCCAAAAAGGCTCCAAAAAACTGCGAGCTGGAGAATACGCCCATGGCGGTGCCTTTGTCGCCGGCGCCTGCGGCCTTCGACACCAGTGACGGAAGCACCGCCTCGAGTAGATTGAACACGGTGAACATCACCGTCAGCAGCAGGACCGCCAGCCACAGCGAACCATCGAACGCGGCGAAACCGAACATCGCGCCGGACAGTGCCACGGCGGCGCCGATGAGCACCATACGCACCCGGCCAGCACGCTCGGCGACGATGATCAGCGGCACCATCAACACGATGGCCAGCAACACCACGGGCAGATACACCTTCCAGTGGCCGGAAGCAGACAGCCCCGCGCTCTGCAGCGACAAGGGCAATACGACGAACAGGCTGACCATGGTCAGGTGCAGCAGGAAGATGCCGAGATCGAGCCGCAACAGCGTTGTGTTGGCGAGCACACCGGAGAGCTGGCTCAGCACCGGCTGCGCGTCGCGATGTACGCTCGAGCGGTCCGGCGTCGGCACGATGAAGGCCAGCACCAGCATGCCCAGTAACGCGAAGCCCGCCGTCAGCCAGAAGATACCGTTGACGCCGATCAGCTCGCCCACCAGCGGGCCCAGCACCAATGCGGCCGCGAACGACAGGGCGACGCTGATACCGATTGCCGCCATGGTGCGCGTGCGCACCGACTCCCGCGTCAGGTCCGCCGCCAAAGCGATCACCGCCGCGGCGATGGCGCCACTGCCCTGTAGCGCGCGGCCGATGATGACACCTTGGATCGAATCGGCGCTGGCGGCAACGACACTGCCGATGGCGAAGATGATCAGGCCCGCGTAGATCACGGGCTTGCGCCCGATGCGGTCCGACAGCAGCCCGAACGGAATCTGCAGCAGCGCCTGCGTCAAGCCGTAGGCGCCGATAGCGAGCCCGATCAGCAGCGGCGTCGAGCCGGCCAGGTCGTGTGCGTAGAGCGCAAACACCGGCAGGATCATGAACAGGCCCAGCATGCGCATGGAGAAGATCATTGCCAGACCCGCGGCGGATCGGCGTTCCAGCGGGGACAGCGGGATCAGGTCAGACCTGTCTTTCTGGGTACGGGACAAGGTGGAAAACCTCTTCTGACGGCGAACCAAACGGAAAACTTGACGCGGCAGCTATGGTATCAGCTCAGCCTCCTCGGATCGCAACGTGCTAAGCCAGGATGGGGATGTGGGCAGCGCGCGGACGCCTCCCTATTCAGCGGGTCATTCGGTCCAAATCGCAAATTCCCGCAACAAGGCGGTCGCGTAGCTGCCGGCGGGCAGCGTGAAGCGCAGCAGCAGGTCTGGCGATGGGGAAGTCGCATCTGCGGTCGCGGGCGCGGCCGTTGCCGGCGTCGCATCGATGCGCTCCATGACCAACTCCTCCGGCAGCAGCACCAGGGGTCGGCGCTCCTGTTTTAGACCCGCGGCCGCCAGCCCGTCGATCCAGCCTTGGAATGACGCGGCGATGTCGCTCTCGATGGCCGCGACCTCCGCGCTCGTCAGCAACTCACCGGCGCCGAACAAGGGTCCAGTGGGTTGAACATCACCGCTGTCGACGCGCGCGCGGATGCCCGCATCAACAACCTCCGCGAGAAAATGCGAGTGACTGCCGCTCAGTTGCAACCGCTCGCCAGACAACGCTTGGTGCCAGTCGCGGCGCTCAACGCGACGGGCCAGGACTTCGTTGAACAGTTGGGAGCGGGCGGCGGATAGCCACAGCCCCGTGACATGGCGACTGGGGCGCCGCCGCTGGCGACCGGGACTGGCATCGCCGGTGCCCTGAGCCTGGGACCGGAACAACTCATCGGCATGGTACAGGTTACCCTGGTCACGACCGAAACGCTGCGGACCGAAATAGTTCGGCACACCGTGCAGCGCGATTTGATCGATGCGGCGCGCCAAGGCATCGAGGTCCCCTCGGACGTCGCGCAGCCGAAGCTCGAAACGGTTGCCGGCGAGCACGCCGCGACGCAACTTGCGTCGATGGCGATGGCTCTCCAACACCTCGATGCCCTCCGCGGCCAAGGCATTCCAGCGGGGTTCCGGACGCGGTCCGAGGTGGACCGAGAACCATTGCGTAGTGACCGCATGCCTGTCCTTCATGCCGGCAAACCCCACGGCCTTGGCCGGCACGCCGGCAACGCTGGCCAGACGCCGAGCGGCCCACTCCGTATTAGCGTCCGTCTTGCGAACGCGCAACAGGACATGCTCCCCGTCGCCGTCCGCACCGAACGCCAGGATCTCGTCGACGACGAAGTCTTCGGCGCACGCCCGCAGCCGGCACGACAGCAGCGGCTCGCCGTGCGCCCGCGGCAGCTCGTCAAACGGGCGCCAGACCGGCGGGGCCAATGATGGGGAGGCTGCCTGTTCTCCGGTAGTCACTCCGCGACCAACACCACCGCGAATGCGGCGATGCCCTCTCCGCGACCGGTGAAGCCCATGCGCTCGGTGGTGGTGGCCTTGATGTTGACGCGCGCCGGCGGACAGTTCAGGTCGGCGGCCAGGACCTCGCGCATGGCGTCGATATGGGGCGCCAACTTAGGCGCCTGGGCGGCAATCGTCAGATCGGCATTGTGTACGCCGAGACCGCGCTCGGCGAGGCTCTGCATGACCCGCCGCAGCAGGATGCGACTGTCGATGCCGGCATAAGCGGCATCGGTATCCGGAAAGTGTCGACCGATGTCGCCGAGCCCGGCGGCCCCCAGCAGGGCATCGCACAGGGCATGGATCACGACATCGCCGTCCGAATGGGCGGCCAAGCCCTGGTCATAGGGCACCTCCACACCGCCGAGCACGAGACGGCGGCCGGCTTCGAAACGATGGGCATCAATGCCCTGTCCGATCAACATAATCGACCCTGCTGTTGTAGATAAAAACGCGCCAGAGAAAGGTCCTCCGGGCGGGTGATCTTGATATTGTCCGCCCGGCCCTCGATCAGGCGCGGCTGTAGGCCGAGCAGTTCGACGGCGCTGGCATCGTCGGTAACGAGCTGGCCCGTCTGCTCTGCCTCGACGAGTGCTCGCCGCAGCAGGCCAATGCGAAACGCCTGCGGCGTAAAGGCGCGCCAGAGCGATGCACGCGGGACGGTGGCGTGCACATGGCTACCGTCGGTGGACTGCTTGACCGTATCGTGCACCGGCACCGCGAGCAGCGCGCCGACCGGCTCATCGCGCAAGCCGTCAAGCAACGCGTCGAGGTCGTCAGGGTGCAGACAAGGGCGCGCCGCATCATGCACCAACACCCAGTCGTTTTCGTCGGCCCTTGCCGCCAGGAGATCCAAGGCATTGCCTACCGAGTGGCAGCGTTCGCGCCCCCCTGGCGCCCGATGGACCCGCGGGTGTGCGGCGAACTCGCTGTCCGGCCAGTAGCCATCGTCGGCACCCAGCGCGACGACGCAGCCGTCGATCGCCGGATGGTCGACGAACAAGCCGAGCGTATGGTCGATGACCATGCGGCCAGCCAGCTCCAGGTACTGCTTCGGCATCGGTCCACCAAAGCGCTTGCCAACACCGGCGGCGGGAATCAACACCCAGTGGCGAGCTGCCCCTTGCGATTCTCCGTTCACGTTGTCTTCAGCAGTCGTCTAGGCGAGAGAGCGATTTGCAATCGCGACGGCTGCGGCGACGGATCTCTGCGCGGCCGAATCGCGGCTGCAAGCCGCTCCCACAGGTAGGTGAGAGCACGTCATTGTTTCGTTTCATCGGGCTTTTCGATGACCTGAAGAAACACCTCGCCGCGTTGGATCATGCCCAGCTCGCTGCGGGCGCGGTCCTCAATCGCCTCCAGGCCTTCTTTCAGATTTTGCACATCCGCGGCCAGCGCCAGGTTGCGCGCCTTCAGTTCTTCCAACTCGCCGCGATAGTCACTGATCTGCGCGCGCAGCGCATACAATTCCTCGAGGCTACCGTCGCCGACCCAAAGCCGGTATTGCAGCAGCCCCAGCAGCACGATCAAACCCAGAATCAGCCAGCGCATGATGGCACCCTCAGGCCCGATCGGGGGATGCGGACCCCCGATCCAAGCCCGGACGCGTTACAAGAACTTGAACGCCGAGCGGCCGGCGTAGACCGCATCCTCGCCCAACTGATCCTCGATGCGCATCAGCTGGTTGTACTTGGCGACCCGATCCGAGCGCGACAGCGAGCCGGTCTTGATCTGACCAGTGGCGGCGGCCACAGCCAGGTCCGCGATGGTGGTGTCCTCGGTCTCGCCGGAACGGTGCGAGACCACGGCGGTATAGCCCGCGGCGTGCGCCATACCGATGGCCTCCAGGGTCTCGGTCAGGGAGCCGATCTGGTTCACCTTGATCAGGATCGAGTTGGCGATGCCCTTGTCGATGCCCTCCTGCAGGATCTTGGTGTTGGTCACGAACAGGTCGTCGCCGACCAACTGCACCTTGCCGCCGAGCCGCTCGGTATGGTCCTTCCAGCCGGCCCAGTCGCCCTCGGCGAGACCGTCTTCAATGCTGATGATCGGGTACTTGCCGACCCAGTCCAGCAACAGGTCGGTCAGACCGGCGCTATCGAGCTTGCGGCCCTCGCCCTTGAGATTGTAGACGCCGCCCTCGTAAAACTCCGAGCTGGCCACGTCCATGCCCAGATAGATGTCCTGCCCGGCCTTGAAACCGGTCTTGTCGATGGCCTCCAGGATCACCTCGATGGCGGCCTCGTTCGACGGCAGGTCCGGCGCGAAACCGCCCTCGTCACCGACGCTGGTCGCCAGCCCCCGGCCATGCAGCACGGATTTCAGGGCATGGAACACCTCGGCGCCGTAGCGGACCGCCTCGCGCAGGCTCGGCGCACCCACCGGCAGGATCATGAACTCCTGGAAGTCGACGCTGTTGTCGGCATGCTCACCGCCGTTGATGATGTTCATCATCGGTACCGGCAGACGGTAATTGCCATCGCCAAGATACTGGTACAGCGGCAGCGACTTTTCCTGCGCCGCCGCATGCGCGGCGGCCATGGACACGCCAAGGATGGCATTGGCACCCAAGCGTTCCTTGTTCTCGGTGCCGTCGAGATCGATCATGCGGCGATCCAACGCCTCCTGCTCCGACACCTCCATGCCGGCAACCGCATCGCGCAGTTCGCCGTTGACGTTACCGCAGGCGGTCAGCACGCCCTTGCCGCCGTAGCGGGACTTGTCGCCGTCGCGCAGTTCCAGCGCTTCGCGCGAACCAGTGGAAGCGCCGGACGGCACGGCCGCGCGGCCAATGGCACCGTCGGCGGTGATGACATCGACCTCAACGGTGGGATTGCCGCGAGAATCCAGGATTTCCCGGGCACGGACATCGACGATTTCGGACATGGACTATTCCTCCAGGACGAGAACGGATGACAAAACTGCTGTGCCGGCGAAAGCCGGGAACTCGATGCCGAGGGGCACGGCCGCACTAGGGACGGGTCAGAAACAACGTGAGCATAACCGCGGATAAAGGCAAACGACAAAATACCCGAAAGTCAGCGGAATTTTGTCTGCACATTGAAAATTTTCGCGCTGTTCGCGTGTTTCGTAGTTCAAGTACGACGGACCGCTTCTTGTTGAAGCGCGACTTAAACCGATCAGGCAACCTTGCCGGCGCTCCCTGCAAGGGCGTTCTGGCGATGACGCGCCAGCGCCGCATTGATGAAACCGCGAAACAGCGGATGGCCGTCGCGGGGTGTCGACGTGAACTCCGGGTGGAACTGGCAGGCGACGAACCAGGGGTGATCCGGAATCTCGACGATCTCCACCAGCTTCGAATCCAGCGACCAGCCCGAGAAACGCAGACCGGCATCCTTCAACCCGTCGCAATACTGGTTGTTGAACTCATAGCGATGCCGGTGCCGCTCGCGGATCTGATGTTGGCCATAGATCGCCCGCGCCAGACTGCCGGGCTCGAGCCGGCAGTTCTGACCCCCGAGGCGCATGGTACCGCCCATGTCGGCGCCGCTGTCGCGGGTCTCGCGGCGCCCGTCGTCGGTCCGCCACTCCGTAATCAGGCCGATCACCGGATGCGGCGTATCGCGCTGGAACTCGGTGCTGTGGGCGCCTTCGAGCTTGGCGACATGACGCGCATAGTCGATCACGGCCACCTGCATACCCAGGCAGATACCCAGGTAGGGAATCCGTTGCTCCCGCGCGTAGCGCGCGGCAGCGATCTTGCCTTCGATGCCGCGCTCACCGAACCCGCCAGGTACCAGCACCGCGTCCATGTTCGCCAGGCAGTCGGTACCGTCACGTTCGATCTCTTCGGCATCGATGTACTGGATGTCCACCCGCGTGGCGGTATGCACACCGGCATGGGCGAGTGCCTCGGACAGGGACTTGTACGCCTCGGTCAGGTCGGTGTATTTGCCGACCATGCCGACGGTGACGGTGTCGGTGGGATTCTCGAAGCCCTCCAGCACGCGCTGCCATTCCGACAGGTCCGCCTCCGGCACGTCCAACCCGAACTGCTTGACCACCAGGGCATCGAGTTGCTGAGCGTGCAGCAGCATCGGGATGCGATAGATGTTGTCCGCATCCACCGCCGAAATGACGGCGTTTTCCGGCACATTGGTGAACAGCGCGATCTTGCGGCGCTCGTCGTCCGGCAGGTGGTGCTCGGCACGGCAAAGCAGGATGTCCGGCTGTATACCGATCGAGCGCAGCTCCTTGACAGAGTGCTGGGTGGGTTTTGTCTTGATCTCGCCGGCGGTGCGGATGTAGGGCACCAGGGTCAGGTGCATGAACAACGCATTCTCGACGCCGACCTCCACGCGCATTTGCCGGATCGCCTCGAGAAACGGCAATGACTCGATGTCGCCAACGGTACCGCCGATCTCGACCATGGCGATGTCCGCGTCCGCGGCACCGAGACGAATCGCGTCCTTGATCTCGTCGGTGACGTGCGGGATCACCTGCACCGTGCGCCCGAGATACTCGCCGCGGCGCTCCTTACGGATCACGCTCTCGTAGATCTGGCCGGTCGTGAAATTGTTGTTACGCCCCATGCGGGTGCGCAGAAAACGCTCGTAGTGCCCCAGATCCAGGTCGGTCTCGGCGCCGTCGTCGGTGACATACACCTCGCCGTGTTGGAACGGACTCATGGTGCCGGGATCGACATTGATGTAGGGATCGAGCTTGATCATCGTGACGCGCAGGCCACGGGCCTCGAGCAGCGCCGCGAGGGATGCCGAGGCAATACCTTTACCCAGCGACGAAACGACGCCGCCGGTGATGAAAATAAACTTGGTCATAGGGGTTGGGCGAGGAAGGGCATGAACCTGCATACCGGATGCCTTTAGACGGTAGCAAAATCCCTCGTTTCCCTCAATGCGCCGCAACAGGGTAGCTCCGCCGAAGGAAGGCGGCCGAGGCCAATCCCAGCGCCCGCACTTCACAAGCCGAAACCCCCCACGTATACTCCGGGGAGTTCGTATCCTGCGAACTGGCGAGGTTGGGAGGTCGGCGACGTCCGGCCCGCTGACCGCCATGATAATTCTAACAACCTCCTTCGGAGTGTCAGACTATGCAAAAGCTTGCCAAAGCTCTCGGCGTTGTCGCCATCGCCGGCGCCGCCTCCTTTTCAATGAATGCAGCCTATGCCTGGGGTGGCCCGGGCTACGGCGGCCCCGGCTACGGAAGCGGATGGGGTGACGGGATGGGCGACATGTTTAGCGACATGTTCGGCGACGGGTACGGCGACTTCAACATGAATATGTCGGGCGGTGGCCGCGGCTACGGCCGCGGTCGCGGCACCGGCTACGGACGCGGCTATGGCAGCGGCTATGGCTACCCTGGCTACGGTTACGGCGGCTATCCTGGCTACGGGTACGGCGGCGGCTATCCTGGCTACGGTGCACCGTACGGCGGCGCCCCCTACGGCATGCCGTACGCTCCCCCGGCTCCTCCGGCTGCCCCCGCCGCTGGCGAAGCTAAGTAAGAGACAGCGGCCTCTCCGGCCGCTGCAGGCCGCGCCCATGGCGCGGCTTTTTTGTTACGGGAATCGGAAATACCGGCCCTACCAAGGCCACACCCCTTCTATCCTTCGACCTCCTTCTGCATGCCATGACCAAATAGACGTATCATGGTCCAAGGCAGCCGGGCGCAAAGATGTGTCGAATCGGCTTTCGGCTCGACGCGAGCCACCGGCGACGAGGGACGCCCTCCAAACTCAGGGAAAACCTTAGCCGAAGGGCGGGGAATGGAGTATTTGGCCGAGGGATTGTACTAAATCGCGTTGACACTTGATCCATGTCAACGAGGGTTGCACAATGTAGCCCCGCAACCAAACAGGTCACCTGCTGTGGCTCAAAGAAAAGTTATTTCCTTCGAGACCATCCGAGTGGCATGCAAGAACTGCACCCTTTCACAGCTCTGCTTGCCCATGGGCCTGTCGCCCGAAGATGTCGAACGCCTCGACGGCATCGTCAAGCGCACGCGCCCCCTACACCGGGGCGACCATCTGTTCCGCGGCGGCGAGCACTTCAAGTCTCTTTACGTCGTCAAGACCGGCTCTGTCAAAACCTACGCCCCCAGTGAAGAAGGCGGCGAACAGGTACTCGGCTTCCACCTGCCCGGCGAGATCATCGGCCTCGATGCCATCGACAAGGACTGCCATGCCTGTTCGGCCAAGGTTTTGGAGACCTCGGCCATTTGTGAGATCCCGTTCCAGCGGTTCGAAGAATTGTCCGCATCCATCCGATCGCTGCAGCATCAGATGTTCCGGCTGTTGAGCAAGGAGATCGGCCAGGACGCGGAAATGCTACTCCTTCTGGGCAAGAAAAACGCCGAAGAACGCCTCGCCGCTTTCCTGGTCAGCATGTCCAAACGACTGAGCAAACGTGGTCTGTCACCGACGGACTTCTACCTCAGCATGTCACGCCATGAGATCGGCAATTACCTCGGACTAGCGGTCGAGACCGTCAGTCGTCTGTTTACGCGTTTCCAGGATGAGGGTCTGTTGAAGGTTGACCGCAAACACGTCCAGGTACTTGACTTCGAGATGCTGGAGGCGCTAGCCGGTAGCCCCCGCCCACGGGACCACCAACAGCACTCCAACTGAGGCTGAGAAACCGCACGAATGGCACCTGACTAGGCAAGGTGCAACGCGAAGCGGTTCCATCATTGTTGGCTGAGTATCTGAGAATGAGACTGGGGGTCCCAACGCACGGCGGTCATCGACCCTCGATCCTCCCCCACCCCGCCCGCGACCTGCCGACTGGAAAGTCGGCCCTCCCTGTCACTCGCGGTTGTTAGCAAGCCAGACGCAGGCCCCGCCACTGGCGGCCTCGATGGCCCGCAGACGTTCGCCATGGGCCGCCAATTCTTGCTCGCTCGCGCGCAGTACCCGCAACGGCGGGCGCTGCCCGCTGATCCGGCGCACCTCCGCGCGACGCGCCCCGCCCCGTTCCTGCCTATCCGACTCCCCGCCCAGGTGCAGACTGACCTGCCCTCCCGTCATGGCAAGATAGACGTCCGCCAGGATCTCGGCATCGAGCAGCGCCCCATGCAGGTCGCGGCGCGTGTTGTCGATAGCGTAGCGTTTGCAAAGCGCGTCCAGGCTGTTGCGTTGCCCAGGATGCATCCGCCGCGCCATCACCAACGTGTCGGTGATGGTGCAGACCGCATCGATGGCCGGCGCCGCTTCACCCCGCCACAGCCTGAGCTCGTGGTTCAGGAAACCGACATCGAAGGGCGCGTTGTGGATGATCAACTCGGCGCCGTCGCAATAGGCAAGAAAGTCCTCCACGACATCGCCGAAACGCGGCTTGTCCGCCAAGAACTCATTGGAGATGCCATGCACCTCCACCGCGCCGGCATCGACCTCACGGTCCGGCTGAAGATAGCGATGGAAATTGCGATGGGTGAGACGACGCTCCACCAACTCGACGCAGCCGATTTCGATCACACGATGCCCGTCGGCGGGCTCGAGCCCCGTTGTCTCGGTGTCGAGCACCACCATTCGCTTGGCCGAAACCTGTTCGTTCATTTCCAACAGCCCTATCAAGTGGTCAACGGCGGCCGCCTCAGCCGCCAGGCCGACACATCATACTCAATCCGGGAGGCCGCCTACCCGCGCCAGATTCACCGTGACCCTGCGCGGTCTACCGCCGGCTGGCTCCCGCCGAGGGCAAACGCTTCAAGCGCCACCCTTTACCGCAGTGACGCTGGAACTCGGGAGCCTGTGGATCTAGCGCCGCGGTGGAATCCCCTTGTTGGCCAGACGGTCAGCGCGCTCGTTCTCCGGATGGCCGCTATGGCCCTTGACCCAGTGCCAACGGACCCGATGACCTGCGAGCGCCGCGTCGAGCCGTTGCCATAGATCCTGATTCTTGACTGGTTTGCGCTCACGGGTCATCCAGCCGTTGCGCTTCCAGCGCGGCATCCAACTGCCGACGCCGTCCTGCACATAACGCGAATCAACACTGAGCTCGACACTG
Organism: uncultured Gammaproteobacteria bacterium; assembly: GCA_963698775.1. Taxonomy (GTDB): domain Bacteria; phylum Pseudomonadota; class Gammaproteobacteria; order Chromatiales; family Chromatiaceae; genus Thiohalocapsa. Next base: position 32,154 of record CAVOSE010000002.1, on the reverse strand, counting down.
CACGGCCGATTGAGCGTTTCCAATGCCTGTATCACGGCCATCAGTTCCATACGGTTGTTCGTGGTCTCGCGCTCGCCACCGTAAAGCTCTTTCTCGTGCGGGCCGAAACGCAGCAGCGCGCCCCAGCCGCCGGGGCCCGGATTTCCCTTACAGGCGCCATCGGTGAAGATCTCGACCGCTTGGCCCGACTGACTGTCGGCCTGAGCGGCCCTGCTGCCGGCTTCGATTCCGTCTTTGGTTTGAGCGCGCGCTCCAACAGCGCCTGTTGTTTGCGAGGACATCATATTTCGTGAAGGCATCATTAAACGGTTGCTCAAGTGGCAACCGGCAAGAAGTCAAAGATCGGCGGAATCGGCACGCGCACCGACGGCCGAGGGCGCTCAGCCGTGCGGACGGAGCGCGGCTGATTTTAGCGGGACTTCCTGCCCCGCACGGGAAGCCCCAACAAACTAGACGCGCCCATTCTGCCGGGCAGTAGGCTCAACGGCCCTGCCCGACAACAGACGCGGCCGCTGTTTCCAACTCGGCCGCAGCGGCGTCAAGGCCGCCACCCGCTTGACCGCGCGCACCGCGAACACACCGCCAAAGATTGGCCAGTACTGGGCGCCGGCGCGCTCCATCCAATCCAGCTGTGCAATGAACGCGCGTCGCAGTGGAGGCCGAAACACCAGCATATCCCGTGACTCTTGCACCATGCCAAGCAGTCGCAGCCAATCGCCGATACGAAAGGGCGTCAGCTGCCCGCCACACCAAGGCACGCGCCGGCGGCTTCGCGGCAACCAACGCATCAGACCCCAAGCGCTGAGGGGATTGAAGCAAAAAATGATCACCCGGCCCTCGGGGATCAGCACCCGCTCCACCTCGCGCAACACCCGATGTGGGTCGATGCAGAAATCCAGCGTATGGGGCAGCACCACCGCATCGACACTGGCAGACGCCAGCGGCAGCTCGAAGGGCAGCCCCCGAATCCCGGCCGTATCGGGCGGGAAGCCGCCATGCGCATCCTCAAGGCTCTCACCCAGCACCACGCGGCGATGAATACGGCAGCTTTGCACAGCCTCGCGGAATTGGGTAGGCGCGCCGAACTGCACCAGGTAATGGCCGAAGCTGTCTGCGAGGAGCTGCTCCAAGCAGGCATTCTCGGCCTTGGCGACCTGGCGTCCAACCGGTGTCTTGTACCACCGAGCCAGCACTGTCAGCGGATCGCCGTCTTCTGTGCGACAAGGCTTCATCGGTCGCGGCCCGGACGGCTTGACGAGCGTTTTGGAGTCGTCGGGGTTAACACTGTTGGCAAAGCCGCTTGAAGGTCCATGAATTGGCGTATGGAAAGACGTGGGGAATTCCCGTATATTGCGCGCACCCGGTCCGATAAAACAAATACTAACCGGATTGATCCGCTAAACGACAACAGCATCCGGAGCGCAAGCATCCGCCATGGACCCCTTCGTCATCATACACAAGGCCTCGCGCCATCGCCTGCTGTCACCCGCCGTCGAGATCGCATCCCGGCCCTTATTGATCACAACCCTGGCCATCATTGGCCTGAATGGGTGCGCGTCGAAGCCGACGAGCTATCAGGGCGGCTACGACCCGAGCCTCGATACACCACGCACGGTGTCGGCGCGCGACTACGGCTATGTGCGGCCGGCCCGCGACGTTAAGGTGATCGGCGACGGCGAGCGCCTCTCCTACGGCGGGCGCAACAGCGCGGACCTGTGGGACCGCGTCCGCCGCGGGCCGGGCCTGGGCATCAGCCATCACGATCGGGTCGAGCGCGCCATTACGTCGCTGAAGCGCAACCCCAGCTATCTTACCGACCTCGCGCGGCGCGCGCGCCCCTATCTGCATGTCATTGTCGGCGAACTCGAACGCGCCGGCGTGCCGACGGAACTGGCGCTGCTCCCGGAGGTGGAAAGTCGTTACAACCCTCGCGCCATCTCGCCCAAGAGCGCGTCCGGCATGTGGCAGTTCATGCCCTACACCGGCACCGAAATGGGCCTGGTGCAGAACGGCTGGTACGACGGGCGTAACGACATCCTGGCCTCCACCCGCGGTGCCATCGCCTACCTGACGCAATTGCGCGACGAGTTCGACGGTGACTGGGCCTTGGCCTTGGCCTCGTACAACGCTGGTCCCGGGCGCGTGCGATCGGCGCAGCGCGCGAATAGGGCGCGCGGCAAACCCACCGACTTCTGGTCGCTGAACCTGCCCAACGAGACCGAGCAGTACGTCCCCAAGCTGTTGGCCATCGCCGACTTAGTGCGCGAACCGGCCCGCTATGGCATGCGCATGCCGACCATCGAAAACCGCCCCAGACTGGAACTGGTCGAGGCACGCGGCCAGATCAACCTGGCCAGCGCCGCTCGCCATTGCGGCGTCTCCGTGACCACGCTGAAATCGCTCAACCCCGGCCTCAAGCGCGGCATGACACCGGCAGCAGGACCACATCGGCTGTTGGTGCCGCTCGGCACCGGCCAGAAGCTGCGCAAGGCCCTGGCCAAGTCCGGCAACCCAGCGCCCACCGTGGCGGACGGTTCGCGGCCACGTCGCGGCGACAGCTAGCACTGGGAGCGCCGACTTTCCAGTCGGCGCTAAACCAGCACACAGTCCGGTCCTGGCATTGCCGAGCCGTACCGCATCGTCGGAAAGGTTCAATTGCAGCCCGTTACCGCTACCATTGCTCCAGCCGTTGCGCCGGTAGGGGCGAATTTATTCGCCCAGTCAGCATCGACCATGCGACTGAAGTCGCACCTACAGGTCACGCGCAACCGATTGATCAAGAACGGTAATAAATTCCGGCTACCGGCTTTCGGGTGAATGCCTCGGCGCTGCCCATTGAACCGGTACTTCCGCCACTCATGGCGGCGCTCGCCAAAGGCCATGCGGTACTTTCCGCACCGACCGGTTCCGGCAAGACCACCCGCGTCCCGCTCGCCCTACTCGACGCGCCCTGGCTCGCTGGCCAGCACCTCATCATGCTTGAACCACGCCGGCCCGCGGCACGCATGGCGGCTGCCCGGATGGCGCAAATGCTGGGTGAACCCGTGGGTGAGCGTATCGGACACCAGGTCCGCTTCGAGCGACGCATCGGCCCCCGCACCCGCATTCAAGTCCTCACCGAGGGCATCCTAACCCGCCGTATCCAGTCCGACCCGGAACTGACCGGCTGCGGGCTGCTCATCTTCGACGAATTTCACGAGCGCGGCCTGAACGCGGACCTAGGCCTGGCCTTGGCGTTGGACGCTGTCGCGCTGCGCCCGGACCTGCGCATCCTGGTGATGTCCGCCACCCTCGATACCGCCGCCATCGCCAGCCTGCTCGGAGACGCCCCGATCATCATCGGCGAGGGTCGCAGTTACCCGGTCACGATCCACCACGCGGAGCGCGCACCACGGGACCCCATCGACGCGGTAGCCGGCAGCGTGCGCGTCGCGCTGCGCGACGATGGCGGCGATGTGCTCGCCTTTCTGCCCGGAGTCGCGGAGATCGCCCGTGTCACTGCCCAGCTCGAAGGCAACGACGGCGTTGACCTGTTGCCGTTGCACGGCGGCCTGCCCCTGCCCGAGCAGGACCGAGCGCTGCGACCCGACGGCAGCGGCCGACGCCGGGTCGTGCTGGCCACCGACATCGCCGAGACCTCGCTGACCATCGAGGGCATCACCGCCGTCGTCGACTGCGGTCTCACACGCAAACCCCGCTTCGAGCCCGGCTCCGGCCTGACGCGGCTGGTGACCGAGCCCATCTCGCGGGCATCGGCGGAGCAGCGCGCGGGGCGTGCCGGACGGCTCGGCCCCGGCGTCTGTTATCGAGTCTGGACCCGTTCCCAGGAGCAGGGTCGCCCGACTCACCGGCCGGCGGAGATGCTGCAAGCTGACCTCGCCCCACTGGCGCTGGAATTGGCCCTATGGGGTGTCGCCGACCCCCACGCGCTGCGCTGGCTCGACCCGCCGCCGGCCGGCGCCTGGGCGCAAGGCATCGATCTGCTGCGGCTGCTCGGCGCCCTCGATGCCGGCGGAAAGATCACACCCAAGGGGCGTCGCATGGCCGCCCTGCCGCTGCATCCGCGCCTGGCCCACATGCTCGCCGAAGCGCCGGTGTCCGCCCGCACGCTGGCCGCGGACCTGGCGGCCCTGCTCGAAGAGCGTGATCCATGGATCAACCGCCGCGGCCTCCCTCGCCCCGTAGACCTGACGGCGCGACTCAGCGCCCTGACGGCGATGCGCGACAAGCGACGCGTGGAGGGCTTCGACGGCCGCCGTCTTCAGACCATCGATCGGCTCAGCAAACACTACCTGCGTCTGCTGCGTGACGACCCGACCGCCGCAATGCCACTGAATCCGACCCGCCTGGAAAGAGCGTTAGAGCCTGACGCCGGCGCCCTTCCTGGCGCACTATTGGCGTTGGCCTACCCGGACCGTATCGCCCAGAACCGCGGCGGCAGTGGTGAGCGCTTCTTGCTGTCGAACGGTGCCGGCGCCGCGCTACCCCAAGGCGATGCTCTAACCGTCGAGCCCTACCTGATCGTCGCCGACCTCGATGCCGCGAGCGGCGACAACCGCATCCGCGCCGCGCTTCCGGTCAGCGAGGCTACGCTGCGCGCCCTGCTCGCCGAGCGCATCCAGAAACAGACACTGCTCGGATGGGATCAGGGGCGCGAAGCCGTCGCTGCCCGCATCGAACGGCGCCTCGACGCGCTGGTGCTGGAATCGCGCACCGCTCCCATCGCTGATCTCGACGCCGCGCTCGACATCTTGCTCGACGCGATCGCCGGCTCACTCGACCAGGCCCTGAACTGGACCCCCGCGGCGCGCCAACTCCAGGCGCGCGCCCTGCTCGCACGACGCCTCCAGCCCGACGCCGACTGGCCCGACCTGTCACAGGACTGGCTGCGACACCATATCGCGGAGTGGCTCGGACCTTGGCTGGCTGGCAAGACCCGGTTTGCGGACGCCCGCGCGCTGGACCTGGTCGAGGTGCTGAAGCAGACGCTCGGCTGGCGAAACGCCAACCGGCTCGATGAACTGGCACCCGAGCTGCTCACCACCCCAGCCGGCACACGCCGACGCATCGACTACTGCGCCGGCGTCGAAGCCCAGGCTTCGCCATCGGCACAGGCGGCACCGGTGCTGGCGGCACCGATGCAGGAACTGTACGGCAGCGCCGACACGCCCGCCATTTTTGACGGCCGACTGCCGCTGTTGCTACATCTGCTCTCGCCGGCCCGACGCCCGCTGCAGGTCACCAGCGACCTCGCCGGATTCTGGCGCGGCGCCTATGCCGAGGTGCGCAAGGAGATGCGTGGGCGCTATCCGAAACATCACTGGCCCGAGGACCCGGCCGCCAGCAGCGCGATCGCGGGCGGGCTCAAGCGCAAATTGCGCGAACCCTGACATCAGCGTAGAAACCGCGGATGCTCTGCACCCCAACTCCTCAAGGTCGAGATCGAAAAATATCCTTGCATATGCAAAAGGTAACTTTTAATTTGCAAGGATGACAGCTTCTTGGCGGCCACGGATGACGATAGCCTCGAACTGCGCGAGAGCTTTGTCCGCACCTATCTGGAGCGTGATGTGCCGATGTTCGGACCGCGTGTCCCGGCAGAGACCCTGAGGCGTCTTTGGACGATGCTGGCGCCGAAATCGATCTACTCATGGAATTCGGAGCCACACGCGGGACCTGGGCGGTCGAAATGGCCTCGATCTTCGTTCCGGCCGTTTCATCAGGGCACGTGCGTAGCCGGGCCATCCTGGCCCGGTACACTCCGGGCTGGAAGCCCGGACTACGCAGCTGGATTGCTGCGTGGCGAGACGACAGAAAGCGGCTGATTTAGCAGCCTTGGAAACAAGGCCGACGGACAGAGCAGAGTCGAACAAGCTGAGCACCGGTTGGACACGGGATGCGGCTAAAGCCGCACCTACACGCATTCACGGTCATGATCGCAACAGGCATGCGCTCATCTCCTCCACCCGCCTGAACAGCAAGTCGGGGCCGTGTCGGCGCAGCACCGAGGCGTCATTGTAACCCCAGGTGACGACGCCAGCGGCCATGCCGGCGCGGCGCGCGGCGTCGATGTCGCGAACCTCATCGCCGATATAGATGGCATGCTCAGGCGCAACCCCAGCCCGCCGCAGCAGTCGCGTCAGCCGGCCATGCTTGGCCGAGACCCCCGCGCCGCACTCGCGGTGTTGGATCAGGTCCCAGAGCCGCGGCCCCAGCACGCGCTTGATGTTGACGGCGGCGTTGGAACTGACGATACCGAGCCGCACGCCAGCGCCATCGAGCCGCACCAACTCGCGCCCTACCCCATCGAACAGCCCAATGCGAGCGATGTCCCTGGACATGCGCCGGCGCATGTCCCCGGCAATCATTGGCACCTTCCAGCTGGGTACCTCAAGGTGCCGAAAAATCTCTGTCGCGCTCAGGTGGCGGAGCGCCTCATGCTCTCCTGGCGCAACGGTCTTGAAACGCCAGCGACGCGCGACGTCGTCGAGCACGGAGACAAACCAGGGAAAGCTGTCCGCCAGCGTGCCGTCGAAGTCGAAGATCACGAGCTGAGGGGATCGCGTTGCGGGGACCGAGGCGTCGCCACGGAGGGCAGTCAAGGCAATGTCGAATTGGGCCAGAGTTTCAGCACCGCGATGATGGTCCCAGCCGAGGAGACGGAAATGCCGAAGGACCAGATCATGAATCGATCGATTCGGCGGGTCAGCGCATCGAAACGCCGTTCGGCTGCGTCGAAACGTTTTTCCGCCGCATCGAAACGCTTATCGACTGCATCGAAACGCTTGTCAACCGCCTCGAACCGCTTGTCAATCGCCTCAAAACGCTTCTCGACAGCCTCGAAGCGCTTATCCAGTTGGATCTGGAGGGCCTCGAAGCGCTTGTCGACGGCGTCGAAGCGCTTGTCCATTTCCACCAGGATGTGTTTGATCAAGTCGCGCTGATGCTTCAGCTCTTCCTCCACCCGCACCATACGTTCGCGCAACTCGATTTCGTACACCGCCGGAGGTTTACCCAGGGAGCTCTCGGCAAGCCATTCGCCCAAGTGGTCTTTGATGTAGTCGAGATCTTCTTTTTGCAAAATCATGGGGTAGCGGACCGCGATGTTGCTAGGTCTGCGAGTATATACCGAACGGTAGCGAGCTCATGAAGTCCCTAGATTGCTTGAGGGCGGAAAATGTTTGCAGATGCGTCAAGTTTCGACGCAGCCTAGGACCGGCGGGGGTTCTCGAAATCGGGGTCGGGAGCGGGTCACTCGCCACTCGCCACTCGCCACGATTCCGATACCGATACCGATACCGATACCGATACCGATACCGATCATAACGACTGGTCGGTCCGAGGCGAAGCCTTGCTAGATGCTCCAGTGTCACCGTGACGTTGCGCTCGTGACGGTCCGGCAATCGCCTAAGGCGATTGCCGGAGACTTTCATACCAGATTGCGCCGAATTTTCGTTCGTCTTCAAGGAGCGACAACCGGCGCATAGTTGCGCTATGCAACGGTTGGCGCGACACCGAAGACGGGCGAAAAGGCAAGCAAGATGGTATGAAAGTTGACAGAAATCGCCTTATCCACTACACAGGCACCCACATCGATGGAACTGGTTGAAATCGCTCCTCTGCTGTTCTTGCTGGCACTCTGCGCAGGCCTGGTGGATGCCATCGCCGGCGGCGGCGGGCTGATCACCGTCCCCGCGTTGCTCTGGGCAGGGCTGGCGCCGGTGGAAGCCCTGGCCACCAACAAGGCTCAGGGCGTCTTCGGCACCCTGGCATCGACCGCACATTTCGTCCGTCGCGGCGCCATCGATCTGCGCGGCGCCCTGCTCGCCGTGGTCTGCACCTTCGTCGGGGCCGCCGCGGGCGCCGTGGCGGTCCAGTTTCTCGCCGCAGACCTGCTCTCTCGGCTGATCCCGTTGTTACTGATCGGCTTCGCGCTGTACTTCCTGCTCTCGCCGCGGGTCTCGGACATCGATTCGCGCCGGCGCATCGGCAACGCCGCGTTTGCATTCCTCATCGGCACCGGTGTCGGCTTCTACGACGGGTTCTTCGGCCCCGGCACCGGCACCTTTTTCGCCATGGGCTATGTCGCGCTGCTCGGCTACAACCTGCGCCGGGCCACCGCCCATGCCAAGCTGCTGAACTTCACCAGCAATCTGGCCGCCTTCCTGTTCTTTGTCGCCGGCGGCCAAATCCTCTGGGGCGTTGCCCTGACCATGGCCGCGGGCCAGTTCGCCGGCGGCTGGCTGGGTGCGCACCTCGTGATCCGGCACGGGGCAAGACTGGTAAAGCCAATATTGGTCATTGCATCCCTCGCGGTCTCGCTGAAGCTGCTGTTGGATCAGACCAGCTGACCGGCACAGACGATCGGTGCTCGGATGGCCGCCATCGCTGACGTGGCTCCAGCCCCGTACTCCGGCATGGAGCTGAAGCATGTCCTTTTTCTTTGTTTTCCTTCGTGTTTCTTCGTGAACTTCGTGGTGAACTGATCCTTATCGATCAAACCAACTCCCTCAAGTGCCCCCCGTCCATCACCAGCACGCGTGAGGCCAACGCCAGGCTCGCCGGTCGGTGCGTGATCAGGATCACGGTGCGCTGCGCCAATACGTCCTGGCAGTGTTCGATGAAATCCAGCTCGCCCCCCGGATCGAACATCGCGGTGGCCTCATCGAGAATTAGAATCGGGGGTGCCTTCATCAAGGCACGGGCAAGCGCGATGCGCTGGCGCTGGCCGCCGGACAGGCGAATGCCCTGGTCACCGATCAGCGTCTCGTAGCCGTTCGGTAGATGGCGTATGAAGGCGTCCGCCTGGGCCAACTTCGCGGCGGCCTCGATTTCGTCGGGACCGGCATCGGGGCAGCCATAGGCGATATTGTCCCGCACCGTTCCGTTCAGCAATAGCACGTGCTGCGCAACCAGACCGATCTGACCGCGCAGGCTGCCAATGCTCACAGCACGAATATCGGTGCCGTCGACGAGAATGCGCCCCTCAACCGGATCCGCGAAACGCATCAGCAGGTGGATGATCGTGCTCTTGCCCGAGCCGTTCTCCCCGGTAATCGCCACCGTCTCCCCCGCTTGGATGTCTAGCGTCACGCCCGCGAGGGTCTTCTGCCGTCCCGGATACCCAAAATGCACATTCTCCAGCCGAATATTCCCGGCGACCGGGGCCATTTCGGGGGCCCCGGCATCATCCGGCTCGGGCCGCACGGCAAACGCCTCGAGCAAGCGCACCGCCGAGCCGCGTGCCGTCTGCACGCTCCCATAGACACCGGCAAGACCGCTGACCGGTCGCGTGAGCAACATGCCGTAGAGAAGGATGCCTACCATATCCGCGGGCTCCAGCGCCCCGCTCTGCACCTGCAGCGTACTGAAGTAGAGGAGCAGAAGGAGTCCTAGCCCCGCGAGCAAATGCACCGCTGGCGACAGCAGGGACTCGACCAGCAGCTGCCGCTTAGCCACCCGCAGCAGTTCGACATTGCTGCGCTGGAACCGGGCAGATTCATGCGCCTCCCGAGTAAACGACTTGATCGCTGGCAACATGCCGATGTTTTCTTCCAGGGTGGCAAACATCTCCGCATGCAGGCGCACCGACTCGGAGGACAAGGGCCTGATCCGCCGCCCGATGAGCTTCATCGCGAAGAAAAACAGCGGCACCAGCATCACCGCCATCGCGGCAATGCCAGGACTAATCCGAAACAAGAAATACGCGGCGCCGACAAAGGTCAGCAGTAGAGGCAACAGGCTAACCAGTGTGCTGGTGACGAAATGACTGATGTGCGCCGCATCGTTCCCCAACAGCGCCAAGACCTCTCCCCGCCGCTTTTCGTGGAAATAGCCCAACGGCAGGGATTGCAGATGATCGTAGAGTCGGGAGCGCAACTCGGCCAGCATGGCCGTGCCCGTGCTGCCCAGCAGATAGTGATTACCGAAGCTGAGACCGCTCTGAATCGCTAGCAGCAAGGCCCACAGGGACATCAACTCGAGCAACCCGAAGCCAGTCGATAGGGAAACAGACGCATTCACGGGTTGCGTCACCAACCCGGTCAATTGGGCGGCAACCCACGGGTTCAGCAGTGCGATCGCGCTCTCGCCCATCATCAGAACTACGGCAAGCATCAGTACCCGCCAGTTGGGCGTCACGTAGGCGAGCAGCCCGACAAGATCGGACCGCTCGGCAAGTGCCCGCCGGATGGGAGAAAGAGGATCCATCAAGGATACAATCCTGGTCCCCGTCGAGCGGGACCGTCGTGTGGGTGCATGACCAATCGGAGAGGTTGGCCGGGGCGCGTCAATTGTCAACCACGGCGCTCGATCACAAGCGAGTCCATCCACCCGCTTTCCAGGTTACCGTCGCTATCGGGTCATCCACACGGTTGCGACTTAGACCCACGGAACAACAGCTCTTCAGCAGCGGCGACGACACGATAGGCGGCAGTGAGCAGTCAATCAAGGTCCGCATCATCCAGGCTAAGGGGCTGTACGTGTTGCCGCTGGGCCGGCGCCTTACCTTCCCGCTGGCGCACTCCCTAGGCGTGATATCGTAGCGGTGTTATTCCCCACGAGACTCTGATTCCAAATGCCCACGGTATCCGGCATCAACGCAGCGACCCATCCATTCCCCGCATTCATCGGCAGCGCGTTCGACTCCCCCGAAACCAGCTGGGTCATCCACGCCCTTCGTGGCGAGGCAGACTGGCCGCCCGCCAACACCAAGGGCGATCCGTCGGAACGGATCATGGCGTCGGCCGAGCGGAACTATGTGCGCGAACTGCTCCATGCCAAAGTCCGCGATCGCCCAATCTGGCATGAACTGCCAGAGGAACTGCGCCGAGCACTCACGCACTCCACCCGCCGATCAATCGCACGGGAGTTGTTCATGGAGGTCGAAATCGTCAAGGACCTCGATGCACTCGCCGCCGCGGGGATCGAAACCCTGCTGCTGAAGGGCACGGCACTCGCCTACACCCTCTACCCGACGCCCGGTCTGCGCCCGCGCTGCGACGTCGACCTGCTGTTGCGCGACAAGGCAACCGCGGACAAGGCCTGGGGCATCCTAGCCAAGCGAGGTTACCGCCGCGACAAGGACGCCGTCGTCGACGGCGACTTCGTCAGTCATCAGTACAGCTGCGCACGCCATGTGGTGCCTCAAGCGGGCATCGTGCTCGACGTGCATTGGAAACTGAGCAACTCCAACTTCTTCGCCAACAAGTTCAACTTTGATGCGCTCTACGCCGAAAGAATGCCGATACCCGCGTTGGGACCCAACGCCTACGCATTGAGCTTGCCCGTTGCGCTCTTGCACGCGCTCTTCCATCGGCTCAATCATGTCGGCAATGGCGATGGCGAACGTCTGATCTGGTTCTACGACATCGACCTGATCTGCAGAAATCTCAGCCCAGACCAATGGCACGGCTTTAGTCAGTTGGTCGCCGAGCTCGAGCTCGGGCCGATCTGTCTCGACGGGCTGAACGGCGCAACGGCCCTCTACGGCACATCGATTCCTGAACCTGTTCGTGCGCGGATTACACCCCGACAGCCTGGTGCCTATCGTCAATTGGCCCTCAAACATCCCGGCTTCCGGCGCATCTTGTTTGAACTCAATTCCCTAGGGATTGGTTTCGCCGGCCTCCGCTATTTGCGCGAAAACCTGTTTCCCGCTCGACGCTACATGGAGAAGCGCTTTGGCGCGACCGGCTACCCAACCCTGGCCGCGGCCTATGTCCGGCGTATCTGGCGGGGGACTCATAAACAGTGGCGCAAGCGACAGCAGAGCCGAGGGGGCTAGACCACCCGATCAACATTCAACCACTCGAAGGGCGCAATCGCACGACTCACTCGTCGTCTTGCCGATACCTCTAATCGGCGCTGCCGATGCGTTTAACGGTATCAAGGTCGAGGTCAAGCAAATCGGCTACCTGGGCGGCCTCCATCCGGATCAGCAGACGCTTGACGATTTGTTGCGTCGCCAGCGCTTGACCTTCTGCCTTGCCTTCTGCCTTGCCTTCTGCCTTGCCTTTCGCCTCGCCTCTTGTCTCGCCCTTCGCCTCACCACGCTCATAGCCAATCACGAAGGATGGCAAGCGTTCGATATCGACTTCGGTCAGCATACGTTCAGCCTCCTCGACCTGGGATCGCAGCGCTCGATTGTCCGACAGGATCTCGAGCATGGTCATGTACTCACGGAACCGCCGCTCATCATCGGCCAGCAGCTCGCGCAGCCGCCGGACGATGTAGCCGACGACCTCGCCCGGCTCGCGACCGCCAAAGTCGCATAATACCGCCAGCACCAGCGCGTCGGGGTTGTCCTGCACCAGCAGACCAGCGCAGTTGATCTGGTGCATGTCGACGACGCGGTAGCGGTAATCCAGCGCCCCCGGCTCCTGGATGCCCGTGGGCATACGCAACGGCTCTGTACCGATATAGACCAGAAACTGTTGCAGAGGTCCCTGGTGACCGGCCAGGCGGATATCGGTGTAGTAGCGCAGCATGCGCAACGCCATGTCGGCGCTGTTGTTGTTGGCGATCTCCACATGCAACAGAAACTCTTCGCCGGAGGCGGCGCGCATCAAGGCCACCAGATCGGCCCGACGGTCTTCGACGCGTTGGTTCTGCGTCTCCAGCAGATCGACCGTCCACGCGTCCAGACCGAGCAGATGCTGCGCCAGGTCCGTGGTCAGGCGCTTGAGGATGTCGCGGCTGATGATGTCTTTTGCGGTCATACCGGTAGCTTAGGTGGGCCGAGGGCGTTTGACCAGCATGGGTTACAAGCGTCGATGGCCCGAACCGCTGCGCTTGTTCAGGCCTGCGGCGCTACCGATCGCGGGGCGTAGGGTTGAGCACGCGCAGCGGTTCCACCACGAAAGCCTCATTACGACGTCGAGGGCGCCCGATAAAAACCTCACCCACGACGCGCGTGATACGACGGCGAAACAGGCGGGTAGACCAAACAAGATAGCGACGAACGGCCTCAAGACGGTTCCGAGGCCTCGCTCGGTAGGTCATACCGCAGCTTTCGACCACCTTACCCAGCACCTGACGCCGAACCATCGGCACATCAGGCCGTGCGCCACGATCGGCCATGGTCATCAGCCTCCAACCGCCCCGTCCCCACACATACCCCAGAAACCGGTGCATCAATCGCCGGCCCCGGTGTGGGCACCAAAACGCGAGGACGTCTCCGGGGAGATAGACGCTCGAACGTTGGACTCGCGCCGCGGTTCCAGCGAGCAAATCCGGCTCGATGCAACAGCCGGCGACCAGAAGCAATGGCCTTTCACCGGCAACCACCGCCGTAGACAAGCATCCGCCGGCCCCGAATAAGGCCTGTTGATGTTCCGGACTCACGTCAGAACAGAGTATCTACACGCGGAGCAACTGCCGGATTTAGGATCAATGCAACAGGGCCTCGACGCTGTCGGCGGTGAGGATGCGCTCGGACCAGTGCAACAGCGTGTCCGCGTCCGCGCTGACGACACGGTCACGCACCGCCTGGCTTGGCGCGCCAAACTTGCGTTCAATCTGGCGCAGCAGCACGGCGGCCTCGCCTTCCTGCCGGCCTTCCTGCCGGCCCTGTTCCCTGCCCTGTTCAATATAACGGTCAATAAAGGTTTGCATGATGGGCTCCCCGGTCGAGGTCTGTTGCAGCAGGACGCGCTCTTCGGCCTTGATCATCGTTCCGGCCGGCTGAGCAACTGCCTCTGTAGTCAGGCCATCCTGGCCTGACAGTCTCAGGGCTGGAAGCCCTGACTACAGACATGAACAAGCGATCGGCCGGAACGATGATCAAGGCCGCGCTCTTCCATCTACTCAATCATGTCGGCAATGGCGATGGCGAACGTCTGATCTGGTTCTACGACATCGACCTGATCTGCAGAACTCTCAGCCCAGACCAATGGCACGGCTTTAGTCAGTTGGTCGCCGAGCTCGAGCTCGGGCCGATCTGTCTCGACGGGCTGAACGGCGCAATGGCCCTCTACGGCACATCGATTCCTGAACCTGTTCGTGCGCGGATTACACCCCGACAGCCTGGTGCCTATCGTCAATTGGCGCTCAAACATCCCGGCTTCCGGCGCATCTTGTTTGAACTCAATTCCCTAGGGATTGGTTTCGCCGGCCTCCGCTATTTGCGCGAAAACCTGTTTCCCGCTCGCCGCTACATGGAGAAGCGCTTTGGCGCGACCGGCTACCCAACCCTGGCCGCGGCCTATGTCCGGCGTATCTGGCGCGGAACTCATAAACAGTGGCGCAAGCGACAGCAGAGCCGAGGGGGCTAGACCACCCGATCAACCTAAATTCGGTAGTTGAACCACGAAGAGCACGAAGAACACGAAGGGGCTCAAAAGGACAGGGAAGTTGGTAGCGCACCCTCCAGGTGAGCACCTTGGTAGCATAGCCCTCCCTGAGGGCCGTTGTTTTTCTTCGTGTTCTTCTTCGTGCGCTTCGTGTTCTTCGTGGTGCACTACTCTTTCTAGGATCAACATTCAACCACTCGAAGGGCGCAATCGCACGACTCACGATTGCGTGCTCGGTGTAGGTGCGACTTCAGTCGCACGGAAGGAATTGCCTGGGCGAATAAATTCGCCCCTACGCGCGGAGCAACTGCCGGATTTAGGATCAATGCAACAGGGCCTCGACGCTGTCGGCGGTGAGGATGCGCTCGGACCAGTGCAACAGCGTGTCCGCGTCCGCGCTGACGATACGGTCACGCACCGCCTGGCTTGGCGCGCCAAACTTGCGTTCAATCTGGCGCAGCAGCACGGCGGCCTCGCCTTCCTGCCGGCCCTTCTGCCGGCCCTCCTGCCGGCCTTCCTGCCGGCCTTCCTGCCGGCCCTGTTCCCTGCCCTGTTCAATATAACGGTCAATAAAGGTTTGCATGATGGGCTCCCCGGTCGAGGTCTGTTGCAGCAGGACGCGCACGTCATCTTCAGCGACCCGTTGCGTACCTTGGACATAGTAGCGCAGCAGGGTCCAGTGCTCGGGCCGGCTCTTGTGCTCGAACAGCAGGTAGACGTGCAACGGGCCATCGCGGTGGCGAACGCGGTAGACCAGGTCGGAGTAGGACGAGCGCAGGTCAGCGGAGACGTAGGTGTCCTTGGCGATCTCCAGGGTGCCGAGGTCGATCTCGGCGAGCAGCGCCGGCGGCAGTTTCCAGCGTAGAAAGTCGACGGCGATCTCGCGCCGGCCGAAGCTCTCGCGGAAAAAGGTGTCGTGGGGTGTGGCGATCTCGTCCATGAGGCCTGAGGCTAGCCTGGGTCGGCGACGGTGGCAACTCGGGCCGAATGCCTGAGCCTGCGGGTGCACCATCGGCTCGCCGCCGGTGAGCATGACAAACATGGTCTGCATCCGCGCCAGGTCCTCGAGCAAGGTCCGGTACTGCTCGACGGACAGCGGGGTGCCCGGCTTATTGCGGTCGTTGTAGCAGAAGAAGCAGTCGAGATGGCAGCGAGGTAGTGATACCGACAAGGTGGCGTCTTCTTCCGGCCCGAGCAAGGCATTCATGCGCTCGGCGTCGAAAATGCCATGGAGCCACGAGTCCAGTTGGACCATTCGGGAGGAATCAATGCGCGGCAGGACCACGGCGGACAAGAATAGCGAGATCGGGTGATCGGTCTTCGTCGCCGACAGAATGTGTCATTAAACCGCGAGCCGATGACTACTACAACCGCGCCGAAGTGTTGCTCACATGCTCTAATCGTGATCGTTGTCGTTGTCGTAATCGTTGTCGTTGTCGTAATCGTTGTCGTTGTCGTAATCGGAATCGGCGTGGACTCGATCACGATTAAGACAACGACGGCTAGCGCAGACTCATCTGCAAACATTCGGCGCCGCCAAGCAATCTAGGCGAGCAGCCAATCGAGCAACCGCACGAGGCCGACGACCGTCCCTCTGCCCCGATTGTCCATAGCGTCTGCTGGTGCATGGCCGTGCGCAGGCGCAACTCCGCCTCTCTGCTTTCCTTGCGTAGGTTCAGCTCAACCTCTTTGATCTCCTTGCGGACGGCCTCGATCTCCCTTTGCAGGCGGAGCTCGGACTCGCGCACGTCACTGGAGCGCCGCCGTGATCTAATCACAGGCGCCCCATCGGCGGTTATACTCAACGTTTGTCGTCCACCACGGCGAATCCAATGACTACGTCAACCGATCCATGGCCTGAGAACACCGATGCGTATCCGGACGATTTCTGGCCCGATGTCGATGACCTCGTCACCGAAGACGACACCCCCGTGGACAACATCTTCTCCGAGAAGCAGCAGCGCCTGTTGACTGAACCGCTCTATAGCGGCGGGCTCGATCGGCCCTTCGCGGCGATGGCCAACGTCGGGGTGTTCTATCAGACACACCAGCCGCCGCTGGTGCCCGACATGTTGCTGCGTGCATCGCGACCGAAAATCCGTGTGGAACCGGTATAACTCCCACGCGGCGCCGGAGCGGCGCCGAATGCGTCACGACGCTGGAGCGCCGTGACGATCAGATACCCCGTCCCGCCCAGCTTGCCAGATGCGCGCTCGCTGGAGCTACATCATCCGACATTCCAATAGGCGATCCAGAATGCTATCCAGCGCAAAGATTAGGCCATCAGCCAATCGAGTACCTTGACGAGACCGACCACCGTTCCCACCGCGCCAACGAGCCAGATCGTCTGTTGGTGCATCGCTTTGCGCGTACGCAATTCGGCGTCCTTGATCTCCTTCTGCAGGTTCAGCTCGACCTCTTTGATCTCCTTCCGCAGCGTCAGCTCGACCTCTTTGATCTCTTTACGGACGCCTTCGATCTCCTTCTGCAGCGTCAGCTCGACCTCTTTGATCTCTTTACGGACGCCTTCGATCTCCTTCTGCAGCGTCAGCTCGACCTCTTTGATCTCTTTACGGACGCCTTCGATCTCCTTCTGCAGCGTCAGCTCGACTTCTTTGATCTCCTTCTGCAGGGTCAGCTCGACTTCTTTGATCTCCTTGCGGACGACCTCGATCTCGCGCTGCAGTCGCAGCTCGGACTCGCGCACGTCGCCCGAGCGCGCGATCTCTCCCGCGCGCGGCCAGCCCTCTTCCAATTCGCCGATAGCGTCCGCGATCAGACGCAGACGCACGCGCTCGTCCGTCGTCTCGGTCAGTTGTTCGTACAGTCTCAGTGCCAAACCCATGGTCGTATCTCCATTGCATCGACGCGAGCGAGTTGCGCACGATCGTCAGCGCCTCATCGCCGCTACGCATCGACGTCGACGTCGCGTTGCCCTGGCTTCGAGGGCCTTGATCATCGTTCCCACCGGTAGGGTGGACGAGCGCGAGCGAAGTCCACCGAACCCCGCGCTGGCGCTGGTGGACTCCGCTTCGCTTGTCCACCCGACTCAAGCCTAGGCTGGTGGCCGGTACGATGATCAATGCCGCTCCGAGTTTACCATTGCGGAAACCTGCAATGCAGCGTGTTCTCAACACTCCGATGCGCGCGCACGGGGGGCGCGAGGCAGACCACGTCGGTGCCGCTGCTGCCGATGTCGACGCGTACATCAGGGGTTCCTCTTTTCCTCATGCAACAATGCGAGCACTGACCCCCGCCCCCCCTGCCTCGACCTTGCCCGGATACAAGCGAAAACTCGCGTCCATGCGTGGCAACGGTGGCCAAGGTCCTCGACCATCTGGCAGCAAGTGTATGGAACCACGATCAGCTCGAAGACCACGTGAGCGACCAAGCTCCGGGACATGCTACGACGCCGCCAGCTGGGCATCTGGGCTAGCACCGAGGGCCGCGGTCATGCTTCGGCTCCGCTCGAAGCAGGCGTCCCGATCGGGCTTATGGTGTACCTCCTGGATCAGCATTCCGCGAGAGCTGACTCGCTGACTCACGATTGGTGCCGGTGTAGGTGCCTTCAGTCGCACGGAAGGCATTGCCTGGGCGAATAAATTCGCCCCTACGCGCGGAGCAACTGCCGGATTTAGGATCAATGCAACAGGGCCTCGACGCTGTCGGCGGTGAGGATGCGCTCGGACCAGTGCAACAGCGTGTCCGCGTCTGCGCTGACGATACGGTCACGCACCGCCTGGCTGGGCGCGCCAAACTTGCGTTCAATCTGGCGCAGCAGCACGGCGGCCTCGCCTTCCTGCCGGCCCTTCTGCCGGCCCTCCTGCCTGCCCTCCTGCCGGCCTTCCTGCCGGCCCTCCTGCCGGCCTTCCTGACGGCCCTCCTGCCGGCCCTGTTCCCTGCCCTGTTCAATATAACGGTCAATAAAGGTTTGCATGATGGGCTCCCCGGTCGAGGTCTGTTGCAGCAGGACGCGCACGTCATCTTCAGCGACCCGTTGCGTACCTTGGACATAGTAGCGCAGCAGGGTCCAGTGCTCGGGCCGGCTCTTGTGCTCGAACAGCAGGTAGACGTGCAACGGGCCATCGCGGTGGCGGACGCGGTAGACCAGGTCGGAGTAGGACGAGCGCAGGTCAGCGGAGACGTAGGTGTCCTTGGCGATCTCCAGGGTGCCGAGGTCGATCTCGGCGAGCAGCGCCGGCGGCAGTTTCCAGCGTAGAAAGTCGACGGCGATCTCGCGCCGGCCGAAGCTCTCGCGGAAAAAGGTGTCGTGGGGTGTGGCGATCTCGTCCATGAGGCGTGAGGCTAGCCTGGGTCGGCGACGGTGGCAACTCGGGCCGAACGCTTAGGCGATTGCCTGAGAATCGTTTTACAAGATGACGCCGGATTGAGGTTCGCCTTCAAGGAGCAGCAGCAGGAGCATAGCCGAGCTCTGTGACTGCCGGTGCGACACAGCAGGCGGGCGTCAAGACAAGTCAGCTGGTATGAGATTTGACCGAAATCGCCTTAGGTGGGCCGAGGGCGTTTGACCAGCATGGGTTGCAAGCGTCGATGGCCCGAACCGCTGCGCTTGTTCAGGCCTGCGGCACTACCGATCGCGGGGCGTAGGGTGGAGCACGCGCAGCGGTTCCACCAGGTCAGACCTTCGCGACGCCCTCTTCCGCCTCGAGGCAAAACACCAGCGCACCGAGCTGCCAAGATGGCCTCCTGACATCGCTTTCTCGAAGACGCCCGAGCAACATGCTAAGATATTTTTTCGAAGAACAATCTTATCGCCCCACCCTCTTTGAACCATGCACTTAACTCAGGCAGCACGCTGTAATCTGTTGCGCAAACTCGCCGACGAGCCCCTGACCATCCGCATCATCGGCCGGTGCATGCACCCTCATCTTGAGGATCAAGCGCGCGTTCACCTCCGCACGGCGCGATGGTATTGGCCGGGTGATGTTGTGGTTGCAATGAGTCCGGACGGCCGATTGCTGGCCCATCGACTCATCGGTGGCTACTCAATTGGCCGTGGCTGGCGTTGGCTGACGCAGGCGGACGAAGCGCCACGTCCGGATGCCTCGCTGACCCCTGCCCGATTGATCGGGAAAATCTGCGGCGGCGACTGCTCCCCACACCTGTCCCGGGTGCCGCTTTCCCACCGTATCGCCGCGCTCACCCGGTTTGGCCGCTTCATCCTATCGCGTCTCCTACGCACATGAGCTTCGGCGAAACCTTTCTGGAGTATCCGGACCTATTCCCCGCGCGCATCAGTGGGGAGCCCTGCGGCAGCGCAGACCTGGTCCTCGACTGCGCCGGAGGACCCTACCGGATCACAGGCCTGACCTCAACGCAGCGCGGTGCGATTCGGCAGAAGTTCGCGGAATTCTGTGACGATCCAGGCAACCGTCCGCCAACGGCCGTCGAGTTTCGCCTGTATGCCGCCGCGTCGGAGGATTTCACCGGCGCCGCTTTCGCGGACGGCGTCTACTGTTTTGAGAGCGACTACGCGCAAGACGCGGTCCGTCTTGCAGGTCGTGAGTTCATGGCGCGCCTGGAATGGAGACCCGGATTGAGCGCGGCAGCCTGGACACCGTACGACGAGGAATTCGTTGCTTATGGCGATTTCGAGAACGTGTTTCGTGTCCTCATTGCTCACCGGCTACTGGACATGGGCGGCGTCCTACTCCACAGCTCCGGCATCGTGATTGACGGCGAAGCGCACATTTTTTTCGGTTATTCCGGTGCCGGCAAGACCACCGTCGCCCGGTTGGGCCTGGACAGCGGTTTCGAGGTCCTCAGCGACGACATTGATTTGCTAGTCCCCGTCGGCAACGGCTTGATGGCGGCGAAATCCCCCTTCGCCGGTGAGATGGGGCGCCAGCGGGTGTCCCGAGACCTATATCCCGTGCGCGGCATCTACTGCTTGCACAAGGGGGACAGCAACACCATTCGGTCCATGACGAAGGCTGAGGCCGTCTGCGCGCTGCTCGCCCGCGCGCCGTTTGTGAATCACGATCCGCACCGGACAGACCGGTTGATCGAAAACCTGACCGGGCTGGTCGCCGCCGTGCCAGTGTCGGCCCTTACCTTTACCAAAGCCGGCGGTTTCTGGGACTTATTGCCGCGAGGAATCTAACCCCCATGATCGATCTCTCCGCTGTTTACCAACTGCGCAACGACGCCCGCTACCGCAAGGTCGCCGGGGAGGGTGTCGTGCTTCAGCAAACCTCGGCCGAGGTCGTCATGCTCAATGACACGGGGGCCGATGTGCTGGAACTCATCAACGGCGAACGCCCCATCCGCGCCATCGTCGACGCGCTGGCCAGCGAGTACGACACCGCGACAGAGACACTGACGGCGGACGTCCTGAGCTATATCCAGGAGCTCGTCGAGGCAGGCGTCATCGCGGATACAGCGAATTGAACCTCCTTGGCCGCCATATCGCACCCCGACAACACACCTATCGAAGGCACAAGGCAGCATGAACTATCAACAGCTGATCCACCGCGTCTGGAACCAAAACGTCCCCTTCTCCGCGCTGATCGAGCTGACCTACCGCTGCAACCTCGACTGCTTTTTCTGCTATAACGACGTCGGTCTTGACGGTCAGGCACTGAGCACAGCGCAGTATTTCCGCCTGTTCGAGGACTTGCGGGACATGGGCACGATGAACCTGACCCTCTCCGGCGGAGAGCCCCTGGCCCATCGGGACTTCTTCGTACTTGGCGAAAAGGCGCGCGAGCTCGGCTTCGTGGTACGCATCAAGTCGAATGGGCACGCGATCAGCGGCAAGATGGCGCGCCGCATCAAGGAGCGCATCGACCCCTACAACATCGAGCTGAGCCTGCACGGCGCCCGGGCCGAGACCCACGACCGGCAGACGCGCGTCCACGGCAGCTTCGACCGGCTGATGCGCAACATCCCGGAGATGCTCGACTTGGGCCTGCGCGTTCAACTCAACTCGCCTCTAACGGCCTGGAACCAGGACGAGCTTGACGACCTGTTCGCCATCGCCGATACGCTCGGCGTGCGTCTCAACGTGGCCACGCAGATCACCCCAAGGGACAACGGCGACCAGGATCCGATGGCGATCGAGGCAACGGCACAAGCCACCGAACGGCTCTCGCGGATCTTAGAGGCGCGCGCCGCAACCTACCGGGCGGCCCAAGCCTCAAGCCCCCAATCCCCGAGCCCCCAGCCCCTAAGCCCCGAGCCCTTAAGCCCCGAGCACAATGCGAAGTTGCCCAAGGCCGAGGCGAAAGCGCCCAGCAAGGTCAGCACGCACTGCGGCTCCGGCTCCTCCGGTCTGGTCGTCGATCCCTACGGAACCGTCTACCCCTGCGTCCAATGGCGGCGCACCCTCGGCAACCTCCACCGCCACTCGGTCCAGGAAATCTGGACCGGGTCGGCTCAGCTTGAGGAAGTTCGCCGGCTCAACCGGAAGGTCAAGGGCGTCATCGACGGACTGGGGCCTCAGGGTAGCGCCCTCGGATTCTGTCCCGGTATGGCAGAGCAGATCACGGGGAGCGCGGACAAGCTCTACCCCTATGCCGAGCGACGCCTAAAAGGCCTTCAGGGGGAATGATAACCCGCGAGACGTTGACCCAGAGAACGTGAGAAAGCGCTAGGCGAAGGCCTGCCCGTTGGCCTAGCAAGCCTCAGGTCGCCGGAGCACTTTCCGCAGCGTCGCGTCTACGCTCGTGATACCCGGCGGGTCGACCCCTCGGAGCCAGGACTCGCGCAGCGCGACGGCCCGGCGTGCCTGGGTTCGCCCTGCGGTCCCAGCCCCACCCGACGTCCCGTTGCTCTGCCGGGCACGAATGCGCCAAAACATGGCTCGACGGCGTGCCCGATGCGCTCCGCATACCGCCTGCGCGGCTCCGAGACTACCGACCCTTCGCCAGTGCGGCAAGAGGCCCGCGCTTACGCCTGCCTGGGAATGCGCGCCTTCGCTTCGCTCTCCATGGCGCACAGCGGGCGTTTGGTCCCATGCAAACCGTGGCGAATACCTACTAGGGCGTCGCACCAGATGATCTTCGCGGCCCGATCCGAAGACAAACCGCAGATGGCTAGGACTGCGCCACGTTTGAGTTGCAGTTCGGGTTGGTCGGAAACTCCTTGGCGCCAGGTTGGTTGCAAACGGCGGCGAGCGCCTCCAGAGGCTCGCGCGACACGATCTTGGGCGCCTGGTAGGATTTCCGCTTGCCGCCTTGGGCCTCTGGGTGCTGCTTTTTGTCAGTCATCTTCACTCTTGTGTGCGCTGTTGAATCCGTATTCGGGGGCTCCGGCATACGGTTAGGTCTCTCTCTATCCGGATGCCAACGACTAGGAACCCCGACACGGGGCGGCCCCGTCCCACAAGGCATCCGCCGATGTCACTTGTGGGCGAAGTGCCCGCTAGCGCCAGACCTTGAGCGCCGGGTCGCCCCACCACCAGTAGATATCGCGCATAAAGCGCTCCGGCGGGGTGTCACCGACCGCCCCGACCGCGATCGCGGCCGCCTCGCCTGCCGTCTCGACACCTCCACCGCCGTACAGCGCGTCGGTAAAGGCCAGATCGATTTGGTGCGCCAGATAGTTCCACGACTGACCCGTGGGGGCGAATGCCCCCGCAATTCCGGCGCCGGCCTTCCCGAGCAAGGTCTCCACCAGCGATTCGGTGCCCGGGTAGGCACCGTAGGCCACGGTACAGGTCAGGGCCACGAAGATCGGCGTGCGGCTGTTCGTCAGCGCCGCCGCGTTTTCGAGCAAGAACAGCTGCTCGTCGGCGAGCTGCCCCGGCCCGCCGTGTCCCGTCCAGTGGAACACCTCCGGGCCCGCATTCAGTGCCGCGACCAGGCTGTTGCGCGTGACCGTAACGTCGTCCCCCTCACTGAAGTAGAGCTTCTGCACATCGTACAGACCCCCGATCAGCGCGGCGGTGGTGTCGCTGTCCGCGTGGAAGTTGTTCTGATCCTCCGAGTCCGGATTGTCCGCCACCCACAGCAACTTCTCGCTGCCGACGGGCAGCCCGGACTCATAGACTTCAACCTTTGCCACGTAGTCGCGCATCTCGGTATCGTCGCTGACCAGGATTCGGCCGCCCGGCACCTCCGGCAGACCATCGCCGTCGAAGTCGACGAACCAGTTGTCGCACGGGTAGAGCCCGTAGGGCGTTGCGCAGGAACGCACCGGCGGCAGGCCGTTCTCTTCCGCGGGCCGACGGTACTCGCCTTCACCCACCACCACGAAGTACAGCGGCGACACCTTCCACCGGTTAAAGGCGTACGCGAAGCAGTCCTTGATCGCCTTCGCGTCGACGATGCCGCCGTTGCACTCGTCGTACAGGTCCTGCAGGTCGAACACGGCGCTATTGTAGCCGGTTCCCGCGCGATAGTCGGCAAGCGCCTGCGCGCCGCCCAAAAGCTGCTCTGGGGCGACCACGACGTAGTCGTAGCGGTTCTTCCTGGAGCGCCAATCCGACGGGCTGTCGCCCACCAGCTCGGGCGCCTGGGCCGCTTCCGTGCACAGGGCAAGGAACTCCTCCCGGCCTTTGGTCTTGAAGCTGACCTCACCGGGCACGTCGAGCTTGAGCGCGCGCTCTTGGTAAGCCTTGGGCCGGAGCGGATCGCTGATGTCATAGACCGCAAGCTCCGCGGCGTCGCAGCTGAAACCGCTGATGGTGAGCTCCCGCGCACCGGCGGCCTTCACCCGTGCCACGTCGTCCTCCGCGCGGTAATACCTTGCGTAGGTCAACTCCAACTGGTCGAGCCAGAAGATGCTGTACGGCACGCCGTTGAGCGCCCCGCTGATCTCCACACGGTTGCTCCCGTCGGCGTCGAGCAGTGCCTGCGGGAAACGGGCCACCGCGACATGGCCGTCGAGCCCGTCCCAGATGGGATTGTCAACCACGACGCCGGTGCCGTTGACCTGCACGAGCACCTCGTGGTCATCACCGTCGGGGTTGAAGTTAGAGCCACCCTTCAGGTAGAGAGTCAGCACCGCCTCACCGCTATCCGCCGCGTCGGGCGCGGCCAAGGCGTCGATGGCTACCGTATACGGCGTGCCGGCGGAGACGACGCCCCATAGCCAGATGTCCGCATCCGGGTCATCGAACAGGTCGGGCTTGAACCACTGGTCCTCATCACGCCGCACCGTCTCCGGATAGACGGAATCGACCGATTCGGCCCGCCTAGGCGCGCGCCCACCCACGACCGCCATGGTCTGACCCGCTGTCCCCAGCTTGAGCCAGTAGACATTGGTGTCGCTGTAATGATTGTCTTCGATCTCCGCCAGCGCCTGGGCGTAGAACCGCAGCCCGTCGCCGTCGCCCACCGGTTCCCAACGAACCCTGCCGTCGCGATGACTCAGCCGCACCCTCTTCTTGCGCAACTGCTGCTGTACCTCGCTCAGCGGCTGGTTGAGCACGTCGGCCAACTCCTGCGCGCTGATCTCATACAACCCGCTCTCGTCGATCAGGATCTTGGCCGTCTCGAGCGGGGTGACTGCCGCGCTTGCAACGGCGGCCGTCACGCGCGCCGCGGGGGCTAGCCGAGCGCTCAGGGCGGCGTTGACGGTTTGGTCCGTCTTAGCGCCGGTGGGTGCCTTGGCCCGCCGCTCATAGCCGAAGATGCCCGGGTCGGAAATTGGTCCCCGATCGACGGCCTCATCGAGCGCCTTATCGACCGCCTGATTGACCGCAGGCTCCGCCGCCGACAGCGCCGCCTGGCTGCGCAGGCTCAGCCGCGCGCTCCGCTGCGGTGCGGCACGGACCTCGAACGGGCCGTAGACGCGCTCGGTCCCGTTTGCCTCCACCTCCACCAGCTGATAGCTGTAGGGCACGCCCACGACGGCGCCGGCGTCGACGAAGCGGTAGACACCACCCTGTGGACCCGCCAGCAGGCCGAGCAGCAGCTCGTCGTTGACCGGCTCGTACTGCCCACTGCCCTCGTCCAGACGCTCCAGGTGGAAGCCCAGCGTGCCGGCCTCGAAGGCCGTGGTCCACTCGATGACGACCTGGCCGGCGTCTTCATAGGCGCGGAAGTCGGCCAGCGAGACCAGGGTCGGAATCACCCGCAGGCTGACGCGGTAATCCTCCACTTCGCCGTCGTCCGCCTGGCCCGTGGGCGACGTCGCCTGGTCCCGTACCGGTGGTGGTGCTGTTGAACCGGAAACGGGCGTAGGTGACGGTGGTGGTTAACCCGGACGGCACCGGGAAGGTTAGGGTGTTCACTCCCGTCGTCAGTGGTTGGTCCGTCGGAAAAATCTTGTCGCCACTCGTCGTCCAGCTACCATCCCCGTTCCAGTCAATCCAGGCGTTCAAAAAGCCGGGAGTCGACGCCGTGACCTTGATGGTGGCGTTCTGACCCGGGGTCAGCCGGGTGGTGAACACCACGCCGTCCTCGTCGTCGGTGTTGGCGTTATCGTCGCCCGTCGCGCTCGTCCCCGGAATGCCGTCCGACTCCGCGTCCACGCCGGCGCCCAGGTAGACGCCGCTGACGATCGCATGCCTCGCACCACTGTCCGCCGACAGCGTCGGGTAACTGCTCGGCGCATCGCCCCAATCCAGGGACGCGATCCCGCTCGGATTGATGACGACCGGGTAGTCCTCGACCTCGCCGTTGGTCGCCGAGCCGGTGGGACTACTCCCCGTCGTGCCCGTCGCCAGCCGGAAGCGGGCGTAGGTGTTGATGATGGTGCCCGTGCTCGGTGCGTTCGGGAAGCTCAGAGTCACCGTGCCGTCGGTTGTGCCGTTCGGCACCGGCACACTCGCCCGCTCACCCAGTCGCGAACGCCCCGTTCGTCGTTGTAATCGATCCAGCCATACAGGGTCCCGGCCGTGCCGGTGGTGTTGGTCACCTGAATCTGCACCTGCTGAGCCTGACCCGAGGTCAGTATCAAATCCGCCCCGTTGATGACGCCATCTTCGTCGTTACTGCCGTTGATGTTGTCGCCCGAGGCGGCCGCGTTCGGCTGACCGTCCGGCTCGGCATCGGGGGCGATTCCCATGTAGATCGGGCTGCCCAGTTGGTGACGGCGGCCGTTGTCGCTCAGGGGGTGTTGTAGTTACCCGGTTCCCGGTGCCATTGGCCGCGGTCGGGCGCATCGCCGAAGTCAAAATCCCCGGTGTTGCGGATGGTGACCGGGTAGTCCTCGACCTCGCCATCGGCGACCGTCCCGGTAGGACTACTCGCCAAGTCGCCCGTCGCCAGCCGGAAGCGGGCGTAGGTGTTGATCTGCCGCCGGTCGTGGTCGGTACATTCGGGAAGGTCAGGGTCACCGTGCCGTTGGTTGTGCCGGTCGGCACGGCGACACTCGCCTGCTCGCCCGAATCGAACACGCCGTTCGTGTTGTAATCGATCCAGCCATACAGGGTCCCGGAGGAGCCCGTGGTGTTGGTCACCTGGACACGGACCGTGGGGGCCACTGCGCCCGACGCCAGGGTCAAATCCGACAGGAAGATCACGCCGTCCTCATCGTCGAAGTTGAGCTGATCGTCACCCAAGGCACTCGCGCTCTGTTGCCCATCCGGCTCGGCGTCGGGGGCCGTGCCCAGGTAGATCGGGCTACCCAGTTGGTGGCGCGGGCCGCTGTCTGACGAGTCGCGTGTTGTAGTTACCGGTGCCGGTTCCGTTCGTGGTGTCCGGCGCATCGCCATAGTCGTAGGGCTGGGTACCGGACGGATTGATGGTGACCGGATAGTCCTCGACCTCGCCGTTGGTGGCGGGGGTTGCGCTCGTCGGACTCGACGCCTGGGCGCCCGTTGCCAGCCGGAAGCGGGCGTAGGTGGTGGTCGCGGATGTGACCGTGGCCGCCGTCCCGGTAAAGTTCAGCGTTGCCGTGCCGTTGGTCGTGCCCGTGGCTACCGTCGCGCTCGCGGCTTCACCTGAGTCGAAGGTACCGCTGTTGTTGAAGTCGATCCAGCCATAGAGCGTGCCGGCGTTGCCGGTGGTGTTGGTGACGCGGATCTGCACCGTGCGGGTTGGTCTGACCCGAGGTCAGCACCAGTTGGGCGGGATTGATGACGCCGTCCTCGTCGTTGAAACCATCGTCGTTGTCACCCGAGGCGTTGCCGGCAGTCGTCTGGCCGGTCGTTTCGCTATCCGGCGCGTTGAAGCCCATGTAGATGGGGCTGCCCAGTTGGTGGCGGGGACCGGCCGTTGTCGTATACGAATTCGGCGCATCGCCGAAGTCATACCGCGGCTGCCCGATGGTCACTCGGTAATCTTCCACCTCGCCGTTCGGCGCCGGACCCGTCGGGGATGCCGCCGCCTGGTCCGTGCTCAGGCGGAACCGCGCGTAAGTGGTGACGCCCGCCGGAACCGTGGTGGGCGCATTCGGGAAGATCAGCGTGACCTCACCGTCGTTCGTGCCGCTCGGCACCGTGAAGCTGGAGCTCTCGCCGGCTTCGAACAGGCCGTCACGATCGTAATCGATCCAGCCATATAGGGTCGCCACGGCACCGGTGGTATTCGTCACCCGCATGCGCACCTGGGGATTGGTCTGACCGGAGGTCAGCACCAGATCGCTCGGATTCACCAAGCCGTCTTCATCGTTCAGATTGGTCAGATCGTCCGCGGTCGCCGTGGCGTCCTGAAGCAAGCCGCTGTCGCCATCGATGACCGGACCCAGCGTCAACCCGCTGACGATCATGTGGCGGGGGCCGTTGTCGCGACGACGCGTGTTGTAGTTGCCCACGCCTGTTCCGGTCCCGGGGTCCGGCGCATCGCCGAAGTCTTGGGGCTGAGTGATGGGGTTGGGCGAGACATAGACGCCGCTGGTGCCGGAGGTCATGCTGAACTTCTGTTATTGATGCTGTACCAACCACCGACGAAGATGCCGTTGCTCAGTGAGGAGCTTGCCGTAGGGCACCGAGTGGTTGGTGTCGGCGGGGTTGTCGGGTTTACCGGTCGTCAGCCAGTAGCCGGTAAAGAAGCCGCCCGCAGTAGAAGTCCGTACACCCAGTACACAGAGCACCCAGACCATCGTTGAGACGAGGCCCCTGCGGGTAGGGGCTGGCGGGAGGGCTACCTCCGCCGGAGGAGTTGATGTCCCCTGCCACATGAATGAAGTTGGACGGCAGTCAGACCGCCCAGCGGGACGATGGCACCACCGCTCTGAAACTTGACCTGCCCGTCATAGCCATTCGAGAAGTTGGCGTCGTCGTCCCAGCGCATCACGAACACGTCGCAGGCGTCGCCGGTGATGTTGATCTTGGAATTGATCGAGCCTAGGTCCGTGACGTTGAGCACGTAGGTGGTGCAGATGGAATTCTGCGTGTTCAAGATCGTTCAAACTTGTGGGGTCACCGCCGGTGAATCCCGGGGGTGGATTGGATGCCAGCGCGTTGATGGCCGTGAATGCGGCGTTGAGATCGGTTCTCAGACCGGAGACACGCGTCGGTCTGCCCGGTACTACCAAACGCCTGACCAGAGATTAGCGAGTTGCACGATATGCCTGCCAAGCGTCCAAGGTTGTGTCGTTGGTGTAGATCGTTCCCGCATAGGGCACGGTGCCGGACGTTCTCTCGTCAGCCACCGTCCCGAACACGCCGACGTCACCGACGAAGCCCTTGCTGGCGCCCTGCCAATTGGCATCGCCGCTGCCATCGGTGAAATACAAGCAAGTAATTGGTAAGGTTGCCAAGGTTGATGCCGCCAATGGTGACGGCCTGTGCCGGCAGCGGCGCCAGCGCAAACAGGTAGGATGCGCCCATCAGCGCAAGGCCGGTCCAATTGGCCGGTCTCCCAGCGATCGCACTGGCGCTCAGCGGCCCGGTGCGGATCGAACTGAAGACAACGCCCCGGGAGCAACGCGGACGGGGTCAGGTCTTGAAAACCAGCGCCGCCGGTTGCGGGCCCTGTCGGACCGGCTCAGCGGCCCGGGTGCGGATCGAACTGAAGACAGCGGCTCGGGAGTGCGCGACTGCGAGGGGGCGCGACCGGCGATGGGGCGGCAGGCGACGCTCAAGCGACCGTATACGTCGCGATGCGGTGACTCATCCATAGCAGCTGGCTCTCGAGAGGCAAAGTGGCAAAGGGGCTTGTGCTGCCCGCCGGCTGTCGGCGGGTCAGCTTTCGAAAGAGGGAAATCGGGGATTGGCGCGGACACAACCGGGTGGCCAACCGTACGACCGGGGCCGCCAGCGCGCAGAGTCGACGGTTCGAAGCCGGATAACTGCGTCGCCACGCGCCGGGTCGAAGCGGTGAGGCGATTGATTGGGGTGGGTCGACGATCGTTAATCACGGGTTCTTGGCTGCTACGCGTTTGGTTCGCACGACCGCATCGTGGTCCGTCGCATAAGATTGTACAGCTTCAGCTCGAGGTTGGCAGTTCGGCGCGTTGGGCGTCAGCTCCGAGCGCGAAAAGCGCTTTGGTGGCCAGTTTGCCTCGCCAACGAGGGCGTGGGCGGTCGCGGTGAAGCGCCCTAAGGGCACGCCGCGGTGGGCCGGGTTGAATCCACCGCCTAACGATGGCCAAGCGTCGACGGGGATCCCTCACTGTTCCGCGAAAGCGCTCGTGCCTCGGCAGTAGTGAGGCCGGCCCTGCCCCAGACCATCACCGACGATTCTGACCCACCGATCACGCCCGATTAACGAAGCAAATTATAGGCCAAGATGAAAGCCACAGTCTTTCCCTCGAAGATTGGCTTTGCCGTCGGACCCAGCAGCCTCGGATTTGCAAATTGCAACGCAAATTGCATTTTCACGTCATCCGTTCCGCATTCCGCAATTGATTGCAACGCCTTCAGTTCGCGCCGTGGCGGCCGGTTATGGGTTGCCTTGCAGTCTGTCGAATGGGCGCGGCCTCTCCGTTGCCCCGATTCCGATGCCCTGCTCGGCACATTGGTGCCCTTCTACGCTTCCCATAGCGTAGCACACCGCAAACGTAGGGGAACTCAGGAATACCCCTACAACGCCGACAAGTGAAGGCAATGCTCGACCCGCCGCTCCTGTGTACAGAACGGCGGCGTGCACGGGAGGTCTGCAGGTTTCGGGCGGACGTCGTTACGCCGAGTTTACGGACGAACGAGAGGTTGCGCAACCGGATCACCGACCCAGATTCCCGCGACAGCCGAGCGAGCGGCCTGCATCCCCGCGGTGCTTGAATCGGTCCGCGGCCACGCGTACAGAATCCGGCCACTCGGGCAAGAGCGGGGCACCGCTGTAGCGAGCCCAGACCGACCCCGGCCTGAGCCCGGATTGAACCGGCATTGAGCGCGACCCCGTTCAGTTGCCCAATCCGGCACATTGATCCTTCAACCGTTTCGCGGCATTTTCTATGCCGTACGGCGCCGGTTCGTTCTTGTCGCATGCGAGATTGTTCTCGACGGTGTTGTCGCTGATGGTCAGACCGCCCGTGACATTTTCTTCGATCCCGGCATCGTTGCCGATGGTGTTTCCGATGATGGACATCGCGTCGACGCCATTGGTCTTTGACATCTTGAGGTTGTTGCCGATGGTTGAACCGCTGATGAGTACCAGGACGGCACGGGTGGTCTGGACGTCGTTGCCGACAGTGGAGTCCGTGAGCTCCAAGCTGCCCCGGTCGCGGACCTTGAGATTGCCGCCAATCGACGACCACTCCGCGACCAGCGCCGCATCCTTGTCTACCGTGATGTCGTTGCCGATCCTGACTTCTTCCAGGTAACAAGCGTCGACCGCCGACACGACCTTGAGATTGCCGTCAATGGTGGCACCAGCGGCAGGACTGGGCGGACACAGGGTATCGGCCGTTGCCGCCCCGAGGGTGAACAGAGAACCGGCAGCCAGGGAGACAAACACCGATGGTTGGGACATGAGGATTCCGCCTGTTTGATAAGGATTGATTCCGATGGATCTGACATGGGCAACAACTCAGCCGCATCCGACCTTGGACTTGTCAGTCACCCGCAGCTTGCCACGCGACCTGTCCGCACCGCCCCGGATGACGAGCCCCCGGACGCGGGTGTCCTTATTGTCAGTGCATCGCGCATCCTGCGAGTCGGTCACTGACAACAGCAAAGGAGTCTTGGCCGAGAGAAGCCTCACTGACGGTAGGTCACCACCAACTGCGGGCGGTGCTCGGGGGTCTTGCTGGAACCCGAGTAATAGCCGAGACGGTCGGTTCCCTTGTCGTCGTTGTCATCCAACGCGAAGTACACCCGCAACTGGGTACGCCCGAACTTGTTGATCGCCGCGCGGCCGGCCGCGTTGAGGGTGGCTTCGGACCAGGCCCCCGGCCCCGCACGGCTCAGGCTCGCGACGTCCGCCGCCGTCGCCGGCGCTTGAAAATCGGCCTTCTCCAGCTCCTGGCTGGCGCCGAACACACCCGCCTTGGCGTCGACCAGCAGTTCGCCGTGCGTTGCAAACGGATCGGTGCCCGATACCGTGCCGTATTTCATCCACAGCGAGACCGAGACGATGGTGGCGCCATCGGGAATGGGCGCGGTGTCGAACGACAACAGGCTCCTGTACTGCTTGTCCTTGCTGTCGTCGCCCATCAGCAGGCCCTTGCTGCTGGTGTCGTCGTCCTTCAGCGAGCGGCCGGTGTTGGACGTCTCGCTGGATTCCCGCACCCAACCATCCTCGGCACCG
The DNA here is from genome assembly GCA_963698775.1 of uncultured Gammaproteobacteria bacterium. GTDB lineage: Bacteria > Pseudomonadota > Gammaproteobacteria > Chromatiales > Chromatiaceae > Thiohalocapsa. The sequence continues at coordinate 320 of CAVOSE010000002.1, read as the reverse complement.
ATCGAGAACAAGGTGACCGTGATGGGCGCGGTTTGCGATGCCGCGACGCTGACCTGGACGCTCGCCGCGGCGCTCAAGCCGCCGCTGTCGGTGACCGTGGCGCTGATGCGGTGGCTGCCCACCGTGAGGCTCCGGCTGAGGCTGGCGCCGCTGCCGAGCGCGCCGTCGCGATCGGAGCTCCATTGCAGGCTGGCGCTTAGGTCGCCGTCCTCGGTGTCGTCGGCGCTGGCGCTGAAGTCGATCGCTTGCCCGGCGCTGAAGGTGGCGCCGTCGAGCGGGGTGGCGATGCTGACCTGCGGCGTGGTGTTCTGCACCGTACC
>CAVOSE010000001.1:0-110176 GCA_963698775.1 uncultured Gammaproteobacteria bacterium | reverse complement strand
GTCGGTCGGGTGTGCTAGGCAGAATCTGTGTAGCACCAATAGGGTAGAATCGGCCTATCACCATAATGCTGCACTTGATCAGCGCGGCTCGCTGTGTACAATGGCCCTACCGTCTGTCAGGTAGGTGTACGCTAGCACATGGAAAACGATGGGACAATAGCCGGTACGGCATCGCCCGATCCGGTTGCGCGCTTCTGGGATAAGTTCTCTGATCGGGCAAGGAAAAACGGGGTCAAGGACACCGCGGTGCGTTGGCACGTACGGCATGCCGAAGTTTATCTAAAGGCATTCCCAGACAAACGGCTCGGCCAGCACACGCGCGAGGACGTGACCGGCTATCTGAAGCGCGCGGGTGAGCTAGACAGAACCGCGGACTGGCAGTTCGTGCAGATCGTCGATGCTATACAGAATCTGCTGGTCACGGCGCGGGCGCCGGTGGCGGACCAGGTGGACTGGGGATTCTGGCGGGATTCGGCGCGCACGCTGGCACCCGATCATCCGACGATCGCGCGCGAGGCGTCACCGGTGCACACGGCATCAGACAACGATGCGCCGGTCTCGGGGGCGAGGTTCAAAGAGAAGCGGAACGCGCGCTCTGCGTTGGACGGGGTGCGCGATACGCATCAGGCGCTGTTGGAGCGCATGGTTGCGGAGATTCGGCGGCGCAGGTATTCCATTCGCACCGAGCAGGCCTACGAATCCTGGGTGTGCCGTTTCATCTTGTTTTGCGGCGCCCGTGATCCGGCCGAGGTAGGCGCGGAGCGCATCCGAGCCTTTCTCGAAGACCTGGCGGTGCGCGGCAATGTGTCGGCCAGCACACAGAGCCAGGCGTTGAACGCGCTGGCGTTCCTGTACAAGCAGGTGCTCGGCCGCTCGCTGGATGAGTTGGGAGACTTTACTCGGGCCAAGCGGCCGAAGCGGCTGCCGGTGGTGCTGGAGCGCTCCGAGGTCGCGCGGCTGCTGACGGGGATCGAGGGGCGCACGCAGCATTTGATGGCGGCACTGCTCTACGGGACCGGGATGCGGCTGATGGAGTGCGTGCGGCTGCGGGTTCAGGATGTGGACTTCCACTACCACCAGATCGTCGTGCGGGATGGCAAGGGGCAGAAGGACCGGGTCGTACCGCTGCCGACGCGCTTGGAGGAACCGCTACAGGAACAACTCCGAGAGGTCCGCGCCCTGCACGAGCAGGATTTGGCGCAGGGTCATGGCGAGGTGTTTCTGCCGGACGCGCTGGCGCGCAAGTGGCCTAACGCGCCGAAGGAGTGGATCTGGCAGTACCTGTTCCCGAGCGGGCGGCTGTCCGTGGACCCGCGCAGCGGCAAGACGCGGCGGCATCATGTGCATGAGAACGGCTTGCAGAAGGCGGTGAAGGCGGCGGCGCAGCGCGCCGCGCTCACAAAGAAGGTGAACTGTCATTGCCTGCGTCACTCGTTTGCAACGCATTTGTTGGAATCCGGTTATGACATTCGTACCGTTCAGGAATTGCTCGGTCACGCGGATGTATCGACGACCATGATCTATACCCATGTGCTGAATCGCGGCGGGCAGGGGGTGCGTAGTCCGTTGGATGGTCTGTTGTAATTGGTTTTGAGTTCTGTTTGTTTCTCCGTTGTTCCGCATTGATGAGGTATCCGATGCGCTTAGGGTTTCTTCCGATCGGTTCGGTGGGTTTTTCGGGAACCGTTCAGGCGCCTGCGGGACGGGTTGGTGATGGGTTTCGCTGCGCTCTACCCATCCTACCGTCGTGGTTGCCGCTGTCGTTGCCGTTAAGGTTGGGGTTGTAGGATGGATAGTGGAGCAACCTGCGTCTGGCTGGTGTGGTTCATGCGCGGGGGGGCTGTTCGCTTGGGTTCGGGGTTGCGGTCGGTGCGCGTGGGTGGCCGCAGGACGGAGTCCGTCGGGCTCGCTTGGCGCAAGGGCCTTGCGATGGCTGGCCGTGGTTGGGGTGGTGTTGCTGGCGGCAGGCTGCGACGGCGGTGCCGACGCGGAGCTGCTCGTATTGCGCGGCTCGACCATGGGGACGAGCTACAGCGTGCAGTTGGTCGATGCCCCGGCGTCGTTGGATGCGGATGCGCTGCAACGGCGGATCGATGCGCTGCTGCTCGACATCAATGGCCTGATGTCCACCTACCAGCCGGACTCGGAGTTGTCTCGCTTCAACGCCAATGCGTCGACGGAGTGGGTTCCGGTCTCGGCGGAGCTGGCGCGGTTGGTGGCGGAGGCGCAGGCGATCAGTACGGCTAGCGGCGGGGCGTTCGATGTGACCGTTGGCCCGCTGGTGAATCTGTGGGGTTTCGGGCCGGAGGTGAAGGCCGACGAGCTGCCGTCGCAGGATGAGATCGACGCGGCGCTGGCGCGCATCGGGTATGCCAAGTTGCAGGTCCGGCTCGATCCGCCGGCCTTGCGCAAGCAGCAGCCGGACCTGTACCTGGATCTGTCCGCGATCGCCAAGGGCTACGGCGTCGACCGGGTCGCGGTGTTGCTAACCGAAGCGGGTATCGTGAATGCCCTGGTCGAGATCGGCGGCGAACTCTACGGCCATGGCCACAACGGTCGCGGTGAGCCCTGGCGCATTGCCGTCGAGAAACCGGACCCGCGGGCGCGCCGGGTGTTTCGCGTCGTGCCGCTGCTGGATCGCGGCATGGCGACGTCCGGCGACTACCGCAACTTCTTCGAGCTGGATGGCCGGCGTTACTCCCATAGCATCGATCCCGCCACGGGCCGGCCGGTGGCCCATGCGCTGGCCTCGGTGACGGTGCTGGGGGACTCGACCGCGCTGGCCGATGCCTGGGCGACCGCGTTGCTGGTGTCGGGGCCTGAGCGCGGGTTCGCTCTGGCGCAGCGGCTGGGGTTGGAGGCGCTGTTGATCGAGCACGATGGGGAGGGATTGGTGGCGCGTTCGACCGAGGCGTTTGATGCCGTGGTCGGGGAGGTGGCTAAGGGCGAGTAATAGGCGTTGGCCTGACCGCGCTGGTCGGTGGCGGAATCGATGGGTAGGGGCGAATGAATTCGCCCCTACGTTGGGGGGTGACGCGCCGACTGGAAAGTCGGCGCTCCTCGTCTCAGTCGTCGGCGGCGCGCTGGTAGGCCGCCGCCAGCTGCTGCTGGATGTTGCCGGGGACTGGCAGGTAGTGGCTGAGCTCGATGGTGTAGCTGCCTTCGCCGCCGGTGAGGGACTTCAGTCGCGACTCGTAGCCCTCCAGCTCCGCCAGCGGCACCTCGCCCTCGATGACGATGCGACCGCGGCTCTTGGACTCGCTGCCGTTGATGCGTCCGCGGCGGCTGGACAGGTCGCCAGCGAGGTCGCCCATGGCGCTGTCCTGGGCCGTGATGCGGATCTTGACGATGGGCTCCAGGATCGCGGGCTTGGCCTTGTCGATGGCCTCGATGAAGGCCTTCTTGCCGGCGGTGGCGAAGGCGATGTCCTTCGAGTCCACCGGGTGCGACTTGCCGTCGTAGACCGTCACGCGCACGTCCTGTAGCGGATAGCCGGCAATGGCGCCCTCGTCGAGGACCTGCCGCACGCCCTTTTCAATGGACGGGATGAACTGGTTGGGGATACAGCCGCCGACGGTGGCGTCGACAAACTCGAAGCCGGCGTCCTGCTCGATGGGCTCGATGCGCAGCCAGACCTCACCGAACTGGCCGGCGCCGCCGGTCTGCTTCTTGTGCCGGTGGTGGCCCTCGGCCTTGGCGGTGATGGTCTCGCGATAGGGGATGCTCGGCGGGTGCGTCTCGATGTCGACGTGGAACTGCTCGGACAGCCGGCGCATCAGCACCTTCAGGTGCAGCTCGCCGAGGCCGCGCATGACGGTCTCGTTGGCGGAGGCGTTGTGCTCGACATGGAAGCAGGGGTCTTCGGACGCGAGCTTGTGCATCGCGTCCGTCAGCTTCTGCTCTTCGCCGCGCTTGACCACGTTGACCGCCAGCCCGAACAGCGGCACCGGGCACTCGATGCTATTGAGGTGGAAGTTGTCCTCGTCGTGGGAGTCGTGCAGCACGGCGTCGAAGAAGATATCGTCGACCCGCGAGACCGCCAGGATGTCGCCGGGCACGCCGTCGTTCACCTCGTTCAGTTCGCTGCCGTGCACCCGGTACAGGTGACTGACCTTGAACGGCTTGCGGGCGTCGCCGATGAAGAGCTGGGTGTTGGTTGTGATACGGCCCTGGTGGATGCGGAAGATGCTGATCTTGCCGCGGAACGGGTCGTTGATGATCTTGAAGACGTGCGCGATGGCATGCTTGGATGGGTCCGGAGCGACTTCCACCGGCTTGATGCCGGCGCCTTCGCCCTTGAGGAACGGCGGTGGGTTGCCCTCGGCCGGGTTCGGCATCAGCCGCACCAGGATCTCCAGCAATTCCGGGATACCGGCGCCGGTCTCGGCGGAGCAGAAGCAGATCGGGATCAGGTGCGCCTCGCGCAGGGCCGCTTCGAACGGATCGTGCAGCTGCTCGGGCTTGAGGTCTTGTCCCTGCTCCAGGTAGACCTCCATCAGCGCCTCGTCCACTTCCACCACCTGGTCGATGATCTGGCCGTGGGCCTCTTCCACCGACGAGAAGTCGGCGCCCTCGCCGGACGGGTTGAAGAAGCAGTCGATGACGCGCTTGCCGCCGTCGGCGGGTAGGTTGATGGGCAGGCACTCGGCGCCGAAGGTCTCCTTGAGCTGGGCCGTGAGGTCCGCTAGGTCGATGCCGTCGGCGTCAATCCGATTGACGATGATCATGCGGCACAGATTTCGATTGTCGGCGGCCTTCCACTGGCGCTGGGTCATCGGCTCGATGCCATTCTCGGCGTTGACCACGATGGCGGCGGTTTCCACCGCGCTCAGCGCCGACAGGGCGCGGCCAAGAAAGTCCGGGAACCCGGGGGTGTCGAGCAGGTTGATGTGCTTGCCGTGGGTGGTGAAGCCAGTGATACCCACGTCCAGGGAGTGCTGAAGGTCCTTCTCCATGTCGTCGTAGTCGCAGACCGTCGTGCCCTTGGTCACGCTGCCGGGCTCCGAGATGGCCCCGGCGGCGGCGAGCAGTGCCTCCACGAGGGTGGTCTTGCCGGCTCCGGCGTGGCCGACGAGAGCAATGTTGCGGACGTCCTCCGCGTTGTAGTCAGACATGGAAGCCCCTTCTTATTGGCAGTTTGTCGTGGTGACCCGTCGCCGCGGCGGCGGCTTTTCTAAAGCAGAAAAGTATACCGTAACGCCTTCGTTATGCGTCGGGTCGCGCGGCGCGTTTGCTCCGTTTTCGGCATGCCATGTGCTTTGGGTCAATCAGCCGGTTACCATGCGTCCCGACTTGCGGTGCCCGGTGCCGACATGCTCGGTCCTATCCGTTCTCACTCTTTTGTCTTGCGGAGCCTCACACTGATGTTGGATGCCATCGTTTGGATCAGCGTTGCCTTCGCCCTCGGCATCGCCGCGCGTCAGGTTGGCCTACCGCCGCTGGTCGGCTATCTGTTGGCCGGGTTCGCCTTGCATGTGGCTGGCGTCGGCGAGAGTCCGCTGATCGATCAGCTCTCGGAGCTGGGAGTGACGTTGTTGCTGTTCAGCATCGGCCTGAAGCTCAAGCTCAAGAGCTTGGCCGCGCCCCATGTCTGGGGCGGGGCCAGCCTGCACATGCTGGCCGTCATCGCGGTGTTCGTGCCGCTGCTGCTGGCGTTCGGCAAGCTCGGCATGCCGCATCTGGAGGGGCTGGACTTCAGCGCGGCGCTGTTGCTGGCCTTCGCCTTCAGCTTTTCGAGCACGGTGTTCGCGGTCAAGGTGCTGGAGGAGAAGGGCGAGATGGGCTCCCTCTACGGCACCATCGCCATCGGCATCCTGATCATGCAGGACCTGGCCGCGGTGCTGTTTTTGGCCGTCTCTGCCGGCAAGGTGCCGTCGCTATGGGCCTTGCTGCTGTTGTTGCTGATTCCGTTGCGGCGAGTCATTTTCTGGCTGATGGAGCATGCCGGCCATGGCGAACTGCTGCTGCTGTTCGGCCTGACGGTGGGGCTTGGCGGTGCCCAGCTGTTCGATCTGGTGCATGTCAAGGGTGACCTGGGGGCCTTGTTGCTGGGGGTCTTGCTTGCCTCGCATCCGAAGGCCGGCGAGCTGTCCAAGTCACTGTTGGGGCTCAAGGATTTGTTCCTGGTCGGGTTCTTCCTCAGCATTGGACTCGGCGGCGTGCCGGGGCTGGATGCGGCACCGGTGATCCTGCTCTTGCTGGTGCTGCTGCTGTTCAAGGGGTTCTTGTTCGAGCAATTGTTGCTCGCGTTCCGGCTGCGTGCCCGCACCGCGTTTCTCAGCAGTTTGACCCTGGCCAACTACAGCGAGTTCGGCCTGATCGTGGCAGCCATCGCGGCCAAGAACGGCTGGCTGCCGCCGCAGTGGCTGGGCATCATCGCGTTGGTGCTGGCACTGTCGTTCGTCGCGGTTTCGCCGCTGAACGCGCGTTCCCATTCCCTGTACGAGTTCTTTAGCCCGCGACTGCGGCGGCAGGAACGCACCCGGCGCATCGCCGCGGAGCGCGAGATCGATCCCGGCGACGCGGACTCCATGGTCGTCGGCATGGGTCGAGTCGGCACCGGCGCCTACGACACGTTGAAGCAGGTCAAGGGGCGCAATCCGGTCGGTGTCGATGCCGACCCCGATTCAGTCACACGGCACGCGGAGGCGGGCCGTTACGTGGTGCAGGGCAGCGCCACCGACGCTGACTTCTGGCATCGGCTGCACCTGGACGATGGCCACGTCAAACTCGTCCTGCTGGCGATGCCGCAGGTGTCGGAGAATGTCTTCGGCGCGGAGCACCTGATCAAGGAGGGCTTCACCGGCACCATCGGCGCCGTTGCCAAGTATCCGGAGGACGAGCAGATCTTGCGCGACGCGGGCGTGCACCAGGTGTTCAACCTGTACGCGGAGGCCGGCGCCGGTTTCGCGCAGCATGCCTGTACAGATCTCATGCGTGAGGCAGAGACATAAGGCGATTTCTGTCAAATCTCATACCAGCTGACTTGTCTTGACGCCCGCCTTCTGTGTCGCATCGGCAGTCACATAGCTCGGCTATGCTCCTGCCGGTGCTCCTGGAAGGCGAACCTCAATCCGGCGTCATCTGGTACGAGATTTTCCGGCAATCGCCTAAGCGACGCCACAGGTCCGAGCGACTGCGTGCGCGTCAGTGCCCGGCTGCCCTCGCATGGTGCAGAGGCTGATCGAGGTGGGGCTCCTCGATAGGGTGGGGGCCTTTGTCGCTTTCGCGTACGCGAATGAACTCCCGCCCCATCATGACCGGCATCAACGCGAACAGCGAACTGACGACGAGTCCGGCAAGGGTCAGGTTGTCGATGATCATGGCAAATGCCTACGGCAGTGCGGTTGGTTGCTTATAAACTCCACTACTTTAGCGGATTCTAATATATGTTTCAAGCCTAGAAGGTTTGACGCCAACCGCGCTTAGGTCCTTCGGGTTCGCACCTTGTGGGGACCGCCTTGATGGGCTATCTCTTTAAGGAGTTGCCGACGATGCTGCGATAGCAACCGGCTGTCGCAATTCCAATAAGAAAACGCATTGGGCCGGCGAGAGCGGCGTTCGGAGATCGGTGTCCGGCGCGGGCCGCGCGGAGTGCATGGGCTCCGCGGCGGGTCCGTTTCCAATGCGGGTTCGGGCTTGAGTGCGTGACCTCTCGGCTTGCGGGGGCGACCGCCAGACCGGCTTCCGGCGCCCGCCTGCCCACTGGTGCCAGCGGAGCGTGCAGGGCTATGCAAGATCATCTCCAACCTCCAGAGCGGCCCCAACAGATGCCGGCCAAGCCGGTCGAAACCGGGCTCGCCGGCCGTATTGCACGCACCTTCATCAATACCCCAGTGACGCCGATGCTGTTGATCGGCGCATTGTGCATCGGGCTGCTCGGACTCTTGTTCACGCCCCGGCAAGAGGACCCGAAGATCTCCGTGCCGATGATCGATGTCTTCGTCCAGTACCCGGGCGCATCGGCTCCGCAGGTTGCGAGCCTCGTCACCGAGCCGCTCGAGCGATTGATGATGGAGCTTCCCGGCGTGCGCCATGTCTATTCCGCCACCCGTCGCGGCGGCGCGATCGTGACGGTGCGTTTCCGGGTCGGCGAGGACATGGGTGAGTCCATCGTCAAGGTGCATGACAAGCTGCAGTCGAACATGGACCGTATGCCGCCGGACGTCGGCCAGCCGTTGGTGCGGCCGGTCGGAATCGACGATGTGCCCATCGTGACCTTGACCCTGTGGTCGGATGAAGTGCCGGACGCGCAACTGCGCACGCTGGCCTTGGACGTGCTGCAGGAACTTGGCGCGGTGGCGGGCACCGGGAAGGGGTTCGTGGTGGGCGGCCGTCAGGAGCAGATCCGCGTCGAGGTCATGATGGAGCGTCTGTCTGGTTACGGCATTACGCTGGACCGTATCGCGCAGACGATTGAGACGGCCAATGCCGAGGAGTCGACCGGTGCGACCGAGGGGGGCGGCACCGTCTACAACGTCTACTCCGGGGCCTTCCTGACGGATGCCGAGGACATCGGCCGGCTGGTGGTCGGCACCCGCGGCGGCCTGCCTATCTACGTGCGCGATGTCGCGCGGGTCATGCACCTGCCCGAGGAGACCAATCAATTGGTCACTCACTTCAGCGGGCCGGCGGATACGCGCGAGCCGCGCGCCGATGGTGCGCAGGCGGTCACGCTGGCCATCGCCAAGAAAACGGGGGCCAACGGCGTCACCGTCGCCACCGCGGTGTTGGACAAGCTGGAGACCATGAAGGAGCGCTTGATCCCGAGCAACGTGCAGGTGGAGGTCACGCGCAACTACGGCAAGACCGCCAACGACAAGGTCAACGAGCTATTGCAGGCCATGTTCGAGGCGGCTGCCATTGTCGCCGTGTTGTGCCTGGTCGGACTCGGTCTGCGCGCGGCCATTGTCGTGGTGGCGGTGATCCCGATCGTGATCCTGCTGACCATTTGGTGGGCCTGGGTGGTCGACTACAGCATCGACCGCGTCAGCCTGTTCGCACTGATCTTCGCCATCGGCATCCTGGTAGACGATGCCACCGTGGTGGTCGAGAACATCTTTCGCCATTGGCTGGAACTCGGCAAGACAACCATCGCCGAGGCGGTGGCTGCCGTCGACGAGGTCGGCAACCCGACCATCCTCGCCACCTTCACCATCATCGCCGCGCTGTTGCCCATGGGCTGGGTCAGCGGGTTGATGGGGCCGTATATGCGTCCGATTCCGGTGCTGGGGTCCTCGGCGATGTTCTTCTCCCTGGTTGCGGCGTTCGTATTCACGCCCTGGTTTGCGCTGCGCGTGCGCCCGCGACTCAAAGCGCTGCGGCGGGCGGAGCGGCGCGAGGAACAGACCCGTCGTTTGGTGAGCCGCGTCTATCGTCCGCTGGTGATACCGCTGATCGAGCATCGCGCGCTGGGGCAGCTTTTTCTATGGGGCATTATCACCATCACCGCGCTGGTCTGTTCGCTTTTCTACTTTCAGGTCGTACCGGTCAAGATGCTGCCCTTCGACAACAAACCGGAGTTTAGCGTCGTCGTCAACATGCCGGAGGGCACCGCGTTGCCGGAGACCGCGAACGTGGCCCGGCAGCTAGCGGAGAAGCTTAGGGAGCTGGATGAGGTGGTCGCAGTTCAGACCTACGCCGGCACCGCGCAACCGTTCAACTTCAACGGCATGGTACGGCACTACTATCTGCGCGATCAGCCCTGGGAAGGGGACCTGCTGGTGATGCTAACGGATAAGAACCAACGGGCGCGTGGCAGCCACGAGCTCGCGGTGGCGGCGCGTGCATTGCTGAAACCGCTGGCGCAGCAGCTCGGGGCAACGATCGCGGTGGTGGAGATGCCGCCGGGGCCGCCGGTGCTGCAGACCGTGGTGGCCGAGGTCTATGGCCCGAGCGATGAGGTCCGCCGCCAGGCGGCAGCGGATCTGACCGTGATGTTCAAACAGGCCGAGGGCATCGTCGACGTCGACAACTACATGGTCGAGCCCTATGCCTTCTGGCGCTTCGAGGTCGACACTGAGAAGGCCGTACGACAGGGCATCTCGGTGGACGAGATCAACCGCAACGTCGCCATGGCTATGGGTGGACAGAAGATCGGCGACGTCAAGCGCGGCAACGTGCAGGAGCCCACCTACATCGTTATCGAGGTGCCGCTGTCGTACCGCTCGGAGATCACCACGCTGGGCAGTCTGCCGTTGCAGTCACCGAGCGGGCAGATGGTGCCGTTGGCGGAGCTGGGGCGGTTCGTGCGCCAGGCCGAGGATCAACTCATCTACCACAAGGACCTGCGGCCCATGGAGTATGTGGTGGGCGAAATGGAGGGCCGCCTCGGCGCACCGATCTACGGCATGTTCGCGGTCGAAGACCTGCTCGCGGACTATGATCCCCCTGGCCCCGGCGATGCCATGACAGGCATGCCGCATGGCCTCATCGGCCCACCCAGCTCGGACACGGTGGCCGATTTCGAGTGGACCGGCGAATGGACTGTCACCTATGAAACGTTTCGCGACATGGGGCTCGCGTTCATGGCCGCGCTGGTGCTGATCTACGGGCTCATCGTTTGGGAGTTCCGCGACTTTGCGCTGGCCGGGCTGATCATGTCGCCGATCCCGCTGACGCTGATCGGCATCATTCCCGGGCACTTGATCATGGGGGCGGAGTTTACCGCGACATCGATGATCGGCATGATTGCCCTCGGCGGCATTATCGTTCGCCAGTCGATCTTGATCGTCGAGTTCGTCAAGATCGAGGTCGCCCGCGGCAAGCCGGTGCGCGAGGCGGCGGTGGCCGGTGCTGAGATTCGTATGCGCCCGATCCTGATCACGTCGCTGACCCTGATGGCCGGTGCCTGGGCCATCATCGCCGACCCGATTTTTCAGGGCATGGCGGTGAGCTTGCTGTTCGGCGCGGGAGTCGCGACCCTAATGGCTGTCATCGTGATTCCGCTCGGCTGTATCTCGCTGCGCAGGCGGTTTTACCTGATGGAGACCGAAAGCGGCGAAATCGAAGTGTCTGAACGCTACAATCTGATCGAAGGCGCGGCAGCGGAGTCCGTGGTGCCGACGCAGAGCGTCCGTCCCGAGGCCTCGGCCGGCGCGGCGCCGACATCGACAGTCGCAGGCGGCCCGTTGTCGGCGCCTGGCAGCTTGCCGCGGCAGCCGGGCTTGCCGCTCTGGCTGAGACTGTGGTCGTTGATCGTTTCTTTGGCTTTTTTCTTGACTGCATGGGTGAGACGCATGTTTGATTTGATCAAAGGTATCTTCGAACGCCTATTCGCGCGGAAATCGACCGCGGGATCGGGGTCCGACGCGGTTCAGCCCGAGTCACCCCCAGACCCTTCCGTCGATGCTCCCTCGGCGTCTCCCCCAGCGCCTCCTCCGGCGTCTTCGCCGAAGTCTCAAATGGAGGCTGCTTCGCCGTCTGCCCGCTCCGTCGCCGACCCAGCCCCGCCAGCCGCATCCGAATCGCCGAAGGCTGAGGCCGAGCCAGTAGCAACGGGGACTGCCGCACCGAAGACCGTGGCTAAGACGGCGGCTGCGCGTAAGGCGGTGGCCAAGAAGGCCGCGACCAAGAAGGTGACGACCAAAAAGGCGGCGACCAAGAAGACCACGACGAAGAAGGCGACTGCGAAGAAAACGGTCGCGAAGAAGGCACCCGCGACTAAGGCGGTCGCTAAAAAGACCCCTGCCAAAAAGACCGTGACCACGCAATCGACGACCGAGAAGCCGGACGCGGAGCCGTCGCCGACGCCAAAAGCGCCGGACGCGAGCTAGTGTTGAGACTGTGAGAGTCGTGCTGAAACTACGGAAAAGAGATTCAACCACAAAGCACACGAAGGGCACGAAGAAAAACAAGGTACTGAAATCATAAACTTTTCTTCTTCGTGTGCTTCTTGTTCTTCGTGGTGACGACCGCCTTTTGCCGTCGCTCAGCGAACTCTCTCCCAATCTCGTTCGTTTGGAGCCGCCAAGCCCGAGGACCTAGCAGGGATCACCACTAGCTGGGATCACCAAATGGGGGGGAGCGCCGGTTCACCCACTGGCGCGTCGAGCGAACCTGCCTGTATCAGGCCGCCGCGGCCTGTGCCTCGTGGCTCAGGCAACCCTTGGGGCAAACGCGCGAACAGGATTCGCAGCCGATGCAGTCCAGGGCGTCCTTGAGGTTCATCACCATGCCCGGTGCCTCATCGAAGTCGTCGTCGAAATCGTCATCGTCGTCCAGGTCCAGGTCGTCGCGGTCGATCAGTTCGAAGACGTCGCGTGGACAGACCTTGTAGCAACGTCCGCAGCCGATGCAGAGGGTTTGATTGAGGTCGACGATGAAGGCGGGGGTCCAAGGGGTACCGCCTCGTGTCAGGGCTTGGATTTCGCTCATGGTTCGTTGCTCCGTTCGGGGAGAGGGGCCGCCGGCGAAGGGCTCGGGGCCGGATTTGGTGATGGATGTCAGGCGGTCGCTTGCGCCGCGTCGAGCTTGGCCACCGCCTCGGCCCAGGCTTGACAGGCGTCGTAGGTGGTTTGCGCGATCGTGGGTATTTCCTCATACGCGGCCGGCAGCCGATCTTCGACCAGATCGTGCAGCTCGCTGGCGCGTTCGCTGGCGATGCGCTTGGCCTTCTTGACGGCCTTCTCGAGGGCCTTGAGCTCTTCTTCTGTCATTGGGTGCTCCGTTGTCGTTCGTGTTTGGGGCGGACCTGGCTGGGGTGAGCTGGCGAATGCCGGCGAGGCTTTCCGGCGCATCTGCCGGGGCGCCTTCATCAAGCCCAGCGAGCTGGCTACAAGCCAGCCACGTCGCTGTGGGCGCCGATCAGGGCGAGGGCGACGGACAGGATCTTGTCCGCCTCGTCCTTCATCTTGCCCAGGGTCAGAAAGCTGAAGCGGTGTACGTCGCGCAGGGTGCGGTCCATGACCACGAGCTTGCCGACGGTGATCAGTGCGCGGCCGAATCCTTCGTGGGTGAGGTTGATCAGCGGGGTTGCCATGAGGCCGCATTCCTTTTCGATCATGGCGGAGATGGCGTTGTAGAAGACCTTGATGCGGGCGATGACGATCTCGTCCGGGTCGCCGATCACCGGCAGCTCGCGCTTCTGTTCCTTGGTGAGGATGAAGGGCTCCAGGATCTGGGCGGGAGTCAGGTTGTCGTAGGTGCCGTAGGGGTCGATGGCGCGCATCTGGCGGATCATCTCGACGCCGAAATCGGTCGTCAGGATCGGATCATCGGCGGCGATGTTCGCGGTTTCTGTGGTCATGGGTCGTTCCTCATGGGGCTTTGTTCGTTGGGTGTGCAGTCGGGGTTGCCGCAAGGGGGCATCCTAGATTTGGCGATTCGCGTCGGTCATCTAAGGAAATCAATGACTTGTGCGGCTGGTTCCATGCGGGTGCCCCGCGGCGGTTCGAACCCGATCATGCAAGGGGACCTGTTCGCAAAGGCTCTCAGCCGCCGACGCTGGGGTGGATCGGCTCCAGCCAGGTCACCGGCGCTGGCGCGACGCGGCGCAACAGCAGCGGGCGAAAGCGTGCCTTTTCACCGGTGCCGCCGGTGATGATCCTGGCCAGCCAGAGCCCGAGCAGCAGACCGATCAGGGCGCCCACGGCGCTGCCGGTGTCGCCGACACCGGCCTGTTCCGCGGCGCTGGCGGTGCCGATGAGCGCCAACAACGGCAGCAGGTAGGCGGTTAGCGCTGCGCGTACCAGGATCTGGTTGCGAATGCCGATGACGACGCGCTCGCCCGGGGCGAGCCCGATGTGGTCGACCACCCGTAGCCGGGTCGCGTTGCCGTTGCCGAACAGCTTGGCCACCACTGACGTGCCGCAGCGGTCACCGACCTGGCAGGCCGAACAACCGCTCTGGCGTTGCACGTCGACCAGTGCGGAGCCGTCGGCGACAGCGATGACGCTGGCTTCTTGTTCGATCATGTCGTGGTCTCCGTCGGTCGCGGGTTCATTCACTCCACCCCTCCGCCTCCATCGTGTCGAAGCGGTCTTCGCGCTGGGGTTGGCGTTGGTCGATGGCGCGGGCCAGCCAGGCGCTGGGGCCGTCCTGCAACTCGCGCTGCAGATCTCGCAGCAGGCCGCTGATCAGTGTCTGGGACGGGACTTTTATCGGCTGCACGCCGGCCATGCGGAGCTGGCTGATCGCGGACGCCCCCACGGCCTGACAGTAGACGGCAACGCAGTCGCGCAGTACGTCGATCTTGGCGCCCAGCTTGTCTTCGTTGCCGTCCATGTCCAGCCGGCCGAATTGGGTCACCTCCAACAGTTCATAGCCGGTAGGCGATACCTGATAGAGGGCGAATCCCTCGGCGGCGCCGAAGTGTTGGTCGACGTGCTTGCGGTCGGCGCTGGCGAAGGCCACCTTGATCGCCGCCGCGTCGCCGGCCACGGCGCTTTCGTCAGTGACGAGCTTGAGCTTGCGTTGCAGGGTCATGGGTTCTCATCGCTCCGTGTGCCGTTGAGCAGCTTCGTGTTCCCGTCTGTGCCGCATGGTTCAACTGTTTCGTGATCGCGGATCGAAAACGTCGTCCTGGGGACCGTCTTCACGCCGCCCGCTCCGCGTCGGGCCATTGCTTGAGGCGCGAGCGGTACGGGTGGATTTCGCCCTTCTCCAGGCCGAGCATGATGTTGGCCAGGTCGAACAGGGTCTGCCGGGTGCCCTGGTAGCCGATCCAGCAGCGTTGGTAGCCGCCGACCAGGTCGTACTGCGGAAAGCCCGCCCGCAGCAACGGAACGCCGAGCCGTTCCGCGGTATGGACGCCGTGGGAGTTGCAGATCATGACCTCGGCGCCGTTGGCGCGGGCGGCCAGCTCCAGATCCTCGAGATCCCCGATCCTGACCTCGTCGGCGACCACGTGTCTGAGGCTCGGCCCGTTGGCCGGTGCCACCGCGGCGACCGTCTCGGCGCCCATGCCTGCGAGCAACTCGGAGAAGGCCGCGAGCAGATCGCCATCGGCGGCGATGGCGAAGCGTCCCTGACCGACGGAGAAGTGCGCGTCGAGCATGGCGTCCTGGAGTTGGCTGCGCTGGCGCGTGATGCGATCCGGCACCGGTTCGGCGCTGATGTCGGCCAGGGTCGTGATCAGCCGGTCGACCGCTTCGAGCCCCATCAGGTGCGGGAATCGATAGTCCGGTACGCCGGTGCGCTCCGCCAGGGCATTCGCGGCGCCCGTCATGGAGCGGCCGATGACCAGCGTGGCGACCGAGTCGCCCGCGGTCTGCAGCTCCTCAATGCGGGTGCCGCCGATGGTCAGCGGGCTGAAGTCGGTATCCGCTAGATGGCCATCTAGGGAATCGGAGATGTCCGTGATCAGTAGCGGGCGCAGGCGGAAGCGCTCCAAGAGGTCTTTGATGTACTCGATGTCGCCGACGGTCAGGTGCGAGCCGGCGAGCACGTTCACCTGGCGCTGACGATTGCCGGGTCGGGTGCCGGCCGCGGTGGCCTTCGGCACCAGTTCCTCGATGATCGCCTTGACGCCCGCGTTGAAGCCGCTCTCCAGGCAGCCCACGTAATCCGGCGTCGACACGGGTACAACGGCCACCTCGGCATACTCCGGGTGACGCTCGCGGAACTGGCGCACAGCGCGACGTACGTCGGCGCCCTGGGTCTCCACCAGCCCGGTGGTGGGTACGCCGATCAACGCCGGGGCGTGCTTGGCGCAGATGGTCGCGAGACCCTCGACGACGCTGTCGTCGCCACCCATGATGGTGCTGACCTGATCCATGGCCGTGGTCTGCATTGGCATCGGATCGCGAAAGTGCTGGATGAAGAAGATCTTGCCGAAAGCGGTACAGCCCTGGGAGCCGTGCAGCATCGGAATCGACCGGTTCATGCCGAGAAAGGCCAGGGTCGCGCCCAGGGTTGAGCTTGCCTTGAGCGGGCTCACCGATAGCGCCTTGCGGCGCTTGATGATGGTTGGTCCGGTGGCGTTCCCAGTGCCGGTCGCTGACTTAGGCATGCGACACCTCCGCGGCGGCTGCGTCACCGGTGGCTGAATCAGTGCCTGAATCGGTGCTTGGGTCGGCGCCGGAATCGGCGGCGATCGGGGCCGTGCCGACGGTCCAGGGCGGGGCGCTGCGCACCGACTGCCAGATCGGGCTCTCGATGGTCAGGCAAAGCTGGCGCGCGAGTTCCAACATGCCCTCGTAGCCGGCATAGCCGAAGTCGCGCTCCTGATTGATATCCAGGAACGGCATGCGTGCCTTCAACGCGGTATACATGTTGCGGCCGCCGGCGATCAGGATGTCGACGTTCTGCGCCTTGCACATGTCCAGCAGCGCGCGCGGGTTGCCGTCGTCGAGCAGCACGGCGTCCTCGCCCATCAGTTCGCGGATGCGCGCCTTGTCGTCTTCGGTCGACTTGCGGGTGCCGCTGGCGACCACCGTCATGCCGAGATCCTGAAGCGCGGCGACAATGGACCAGGACTTGACGCCGCCGGTATAGAGCAGCACCCGCTTGCCGGCCAGGCGTTCGCGCCAGGGCTCGAGCAATTGGTCGACGCGTGCCTCTTCGCGGCGATGAGGGCCTCGGTGCGGGTGGTCAGATCCGGGTCGTCGATGATGCGGGCGAAGTCGCGCAACGCCTGGGAGACGTCGTTGACGCCGTAGAAGCTGCCCTCGAACCAGGGCGTGCCGAACGACTCCTGCAGCTTACGCGCGACGTTGACCATGGCCTTGGAGCAGACCATCATGTTGACCTCCGAGCGGTGCATGGTCTGCACCTCGCGGAAGCGGGCATCGCCCGACAGCGTGCATAGCACCCGCAGCCCCAGCTCGTCGAACAGCGGCAGCACGCGCCAAAGCTCGCCGGCGATGTTGTACTCGCCGACCAGGGTCACGTCGTGCACCTTGAAGCCGTCGTGTTGGATGCCGGCGGGCACCGGGTCCGGCTCGCGACCGCCGCAGACCTGCTTGACCATCGACTCGCCGGCGATGCGGTTGCCCAGATTCTTGGTGCCGTAGAAGCCGGCCGCATCCACCGACACCACGGGCGTGCCCCAGCGCTCGGTGGCGGCCTTGCAGACGGCGTCCACATCGTCGCCGATCAGAGCCGGTACGCAGGTGTTGTAGACGAACACCGCCGCCGGTTGGTAGCTGTCGATGGCCTGCTTGATGCCGTGGAACAGCCGCTTCTCGCCGCGCCCCATGATCACGTCCTGTTCGGTCAGGTCCGTGGTCATGCCGAGCTTGAACAGCTTGGGGCCGGAGGAACGCGTGCCGCGGTTGTCCCAGGAGCCGCCGGCACAGGCGATGGAGCCGTGCACGATGTGGGCGACATCGGCGATCGGCAGCAGCGCGATCTGGGCGCCGTCGAAGGAACAGCCGCCGGCGGTGGCGCCGGGCTTCGGCTTGGCGCAGCCGGACTTTTGTTTGCTGTTGTGTGAGCAGGCCGGCTCGTCGAGCAGCGCGGCGATGTCTCTCTGCTTCATGCTCATGCGTAATCCCAGGGTCCCGTAGTCTTGGCTTTGGTGAGGTTAAGCAGAAGACGTGCCAGCGGATCGCAGCGGGCTTGGGGAGGCGTGAAGGGGACTGTAACGCGCAAACAAGCCGGCGGTTTTCGTGCGGTCGCATCGTCCTCTAGTGCGCTTGCGTTCGAGGCCGTCGGCTTGTCGCGAAATCGACAATGCCTGCGCCGCATCACCGGGGCTTGAAGGCTTTGCCACAGCCGTGGCGTTGGCTTGGGTCATCAGGGGTGGCTCGGCCCGCGGCCGCTGCTCGCCTTGCGGTGGAAACTTGGGGCTGGCGAATCGGCTGCCTCTGGCGCAAAGCTTGCTTTGATGTCGGGGACGTTCCCTGCAAACCGAGCCCATAGGAAAGACCCATGTCTCTTGATCTCAACGATCTCGTTCAGGCCGTCGCCCGGGGCGACCTCGTCCCCTATCTCGGCCCGGGCGCCCTCGACGACGTCGTGGAGGTCGGCACCGGTGAGCCGATCCCCGCCGACAGCGATAGCCTCATCCTGGCCATGAACAACGGGCGGCCGATGGCGCCGAAGTTGATGTGGGAGTTCCCGCGTGCGGCGATGAATGTTGAGTTAAAGCGCGGTCGCGGGGCCGTGAATCGGTTCTTGGACGACACCTACGGCAAGCGCAGTTGGACCCGTGCCGCGGTACACGACTGGATCGCCGCGTTGGCTCCGCCCTATGTCATCGACATCAACCGCGACACCCAACTGCAAGACTCCTATGCGCATTGCCCGCATACCCTGATCCGCGGCATCTCGCGGGTGGGCGGCACCGATTTTCGCTTTCGCATTCATCAATGGGAAGACGGCAGCTACCGCGAGGTGGAGCAGGAGGCAGCCGACCCAACCTTGCCGATGCTGTTCAAACCGATGGGCAGTCCGCGGCCGGACGCCACCTACATCGCCTCCGACGCCGACTATGTCGACTATCTGACCGAACTGATGGGTGGTTTTGCGATCCCGAGTTTCGTGAAGGCCTATCGTCCGGCCCGCCAGTATCTGTTTCTGGGCCTCAGACTGAACCGCGATACCGAGCGCATGGTGCTGTCTGATGTCATCTACGGTGCAGGCGAGCCTGCCGGCTGGGCGCTGATCCCAGAGCCGACGGAGAAGGAGCGGCGCTATTGCGCCAACAAGGGTATCGAGATCGTTGAGGCCGATATCCCCGACTTGCTGCGGGCGGCCGGTGTGCTGGATGAGGACTCGATTCCGGCCGCGCACGAGGTCGGCTGCTGACATGGCCGAGTTCGTGCCTTGTGCAGGCAAGACCGCCTGCACGGAAGACGGCACTCACTGCCGCGGCTGCGGACGCTCCCATGACGAGATCGCCCGCACCCGCGATGCCATCAACGCATTGACGCAACTTGCTTTACAACAGGGTTACGTCAATGTCG
This sequence comes from uncultured Gammaproteobacteria bacterium, assembly GCA_963698775.1. Taxonomy (GTDB): domain Bacteria; phylum Pseudomonadota; class Gammaproteobacteria; order Chromatiales; family Chromatiaceae; genus Thiohalocapsa. The sequence continues at coordinate 91,328 of CAVOSE010000001.1, read as the reverse complement.
ATGCCTTCGCGAGCTATGTGGCCGCGCGCATTGTGAAAAAGGTGGCGCACGATGGCGCCTCGATCGGCCCCTATTAAGTGGAGCCCGAGGGATCGCTTGCCGAACCCACAGCCCGGCGGCGAGGCTAATCAGCAATCGAATCCTATCACTCGAGGCGTTGCTTCAGCGCCTCGACCTCGGCGCGCAGGGCGGCCACCGCCGTTTCGAGTTTTTCGACGCGTCCTTCCAGCTCGGGCGATACCGGCGCTACCGGGGTTTGGGCGGAGGAGCGGGCCGCTGGCGCCTCGAACTGGGGTTCGCCGCAGAGTAGGTGCGCATAGCGCTGCTCGCGCATGCCGGCCTGGCGCGGCAACTCCTTGACCAGGGGCGGATCGTGTCGCTCCAGCTCCGTCAGGGAGCTTTGCAGCGCGGGAAGGTCGTCGAAGTCCGCCATGCGGGCGGTGTTGGTACGCAACTCGCCGATGGTCTGCGGACCGCGCAGCATCAGCACGCAGAGGAGGGCCTGCTGTCGGCGGTCGAGCATGAAGGTGCCGGCCAGCTTGTGGTCGTAGCGTTCGGTTCGGCCGCTGAAGCTGGCATGGATCAGGCCGCGATCGCGCAATTGATTCACCGTATGCCCGACGCGTCCCACCTCCATGTGCATGACAGGGTGCCGACTGGTCTTTTGGTTGCAGGCGGTGACCAGCGCGTTCAGCGTTAGTGGGTATTGGTCCGGCGTGGTGCGCTGCTTTTCCATCAGGCAACCGATGACTCGGGCCTCTTCGGCGGTGAACATCGGCGCGTTGGCTTCGTCTGTGTCGGTCATGGGCGTGGTCGTCAGGGGTAGGAATCAGGCAAGACTCGCGACTTCGTCATCGTCTTTCCACCAAGACACCGTCTCTGGCAGATAGTGCGCGACACCCTCCAAGATGCCGGCGGCGTAGTAGCCATTCATACCATGGAAATCGCCCTTGGCCTGGTACAGCAGGCCTTGGGTGCCCGCGGCCTCGGCGAGCGACGCGGCGTCGGCGCGGACCTCGGCGGTGGCATTGGCGACAAGCACCGCTTGCAGCGGGCCGGTGAGCATCGCTAGGTCGTTTCCGCTGTCGCCGGAGCAGACGGTATCGGCCTGCGCAAAGCCCTCCTGCTGCATCAGGAACTCGATGGCGGAGTGCTTGCTGGCGGCGGCCGGCAGCACGTCGAGCAGGCCGGTGCCGGTATGCTCGTCGACGCTCCAGATCAGGTTGGCGGCGATGCCCTGCGCCTGCAGTCGTTGCTCGATATGTGGTAACAGTGCGCCGCGGTCCCAGTCCTCGGGGGTGTAGTAGCTGAGCTTGTAAGGGCCCTGCTTGGCGGGCTCCTGGATCAGCAGACCGTCGACGTCCTGCAGCAATTCTGCCAATGCCTCGGGTCCCTGGCCTGCCCAGCTTGAGGCGATGTGTTGGCCCCAATCCGCGCGCGGCTTCCAGTCGTCGTTGACGTGGTAGATGCTGGTGCCGACATCGCCGATCAGGAAGTCCGGCTCTGGAATGCCGTATTCCTGAATGGCCTCGTGCACGAGTTCGCGATGGCGGCCGGTAACGTAGGCGACGCTGACCTCAGGACGGGCCGCCAGCGCGCGAAAGCGCGGCCGCGCGGCTGGGGTCTCCGGCTGTGAGCCGTTCGGCAACAGCGTGCGGTCGAGGTCTGTACAGATGAGTATGCGGCGGTCGTGGTCGGACATGTGCGTTTTCCTTCAGCCGTTGTCATTCGCCGCGTCACCGGTCGCCAGCGCTGGCGCGATCGGTACTTGGCAAGCGTCGAAGAATCGATAGTGTTCAAGGGCCTCCATGATGCCGGCGGCGAAGGGCTGCTCGGCGAAATAGATGCTCTCGGTGTCAGTGAGTTGAGACAGTTCCTCATTGTGCCGGTTGGCCACGACCACCGCCAGCGTATTGCCGCGCATCATGTCTTCGTCGGCGCCGGAGCCACCGGCGGCCAGGCAGTGTTCCAGGGGGATGCCCCATTGATCGGCCACGTAGCGGAGCGCGAGCCCCTTCGATGCCCGCGCCGGAACCACATCCAGAAACTGTCCGAACGACAGGTTCAGGTGCACGTTCAATCCGCCTTGGTGCAACAGGCTGCCGATCTCCTCCAGGCAGGGCGCCTTGTCCGGGTCGATATAGAAACTCACCTTGAACCGGCTCTGCTCGCTGCTGGGCTGACGGGTGATGCCGGGCAGGTCGGTCAGGGCATCGCGCACCCGCCGCGGGTACCATAGGTGGTCGATGTGCCGTGTCCAAGCATAGTCGTGGGTGAGCTGCGGGGCATAGAAGATCTCGGTGCCCAGGGCCGTGATCAGCACATCCGGCCGCGGGATGCCGTAGCGGCGCATGATGGTCAGGGCCGAGTCCAACCGGCGACCGGTGGCGATGCCGAAACTGGTGCACTTGCGGTTCTCGCGCATCACGCGAACGAAGTCTGCCAATGAGTCCGGGTCGCCAAGCAGGTTCTGATCCAGATCGGTGAAGATTGCGCGGTCGTGATAGAGCAGCGGTCGGCGCGTAACCGGTGCGCGCGGCGGTGGCTCCACCTTATCCAGCAACGGTTTGACGGTTGCCATGTAGCTCTCGGCATGGGCTTCCCAGGCATAGTGCTCTTTGACGCCGGCCAGGCCATTGCGCGCCATGCGACGCCAACCCGCCGCGTCGCTGATGACCTTGAGCAGGGCCTTGGTGATGTCCTGCTTGTCGAGCGGGTCGATCAGGATGCCGTTCTGGCAATGCTTGATGATATCGATGGGGCCGCCATCCTCGGTGGCGACGATGGGCAGACCGCTGGCCGCGGCCTCGATCAGAGTCAGCCCGAAGGGCTCGGTCAGCGCCGGGTTGATGAACACGCCGCGCGAGGCCGCCGCGATCTGATACAGCAGCGGCACGTCGTCCGAGCTGTGATGCTTGGGGTAGGCGGCACGGCCGTAGAGGTCGTGCAGGTCGATCAGCATCAGGATGTCGGTCAGTACCTGTTGGGCGCCGCTGTCGAGGTCGCCGATGTCGTCGCGGTTGCCGGCGATGATCACCAGATTGGCGGCGCGCTGCAGCTCGGCGGACTCGCCGTAGGCGGCGATCAAGGTGGTGATGTTCTTGCGCTCATCCGGGCGTGACAAGGCCAAGATCATGGGCCTTTTTGGTTGGTTCAGGAAGCGCTCCAGCTCCTGCTTGATCGGCGTGCGCTGCTCGCTGCCATCGGGCGGGCGGAACCGCTCCAGGTCGGTGCCGGGCGGGATCACCGACATCAGTTCGGGCTGGTAGTGATCGTAGAGACCGTACTGCTCCTCGATCTCTTGGGTCGTGCTGGTGACCACCAGGCTGGCGGCGCCGAGGGTCTCTTCCTCGGCGGTGATGCGCCGGTCCATCGTGTAGCGCTGGTCGATGACCTCTTGCGTCAGGCCCGAGGCCAACAGGCGCTGCCGTTTGACGCGACCCAGGGAGTGGCCAGTATGCACCAGCGGCACGCCCAGCTGAGCCGACAGACGCGATCCTACATAGCCCGCATCGGCGTAGTGGCTGTGGATCAGACTCGGCAGCCTGTCCTCGTCGCGCAGGAAGCCGAGCATATTGTCGGAAAAGGCGTCGAGGTGGTCCCAGAGCTGCTCCTTGGGCAGGTAGCCTGGGGGGCCGGCCTCGATGCGCACAATGCGCGCACCGTTGCCGAGCTCTTCTACGGGCACGGCATAGTCCGGACTGAGGTTGGGGTCATCTACCAGGCGCGTGAACAGGTCGACGCGGTCGACATCGGCCCGCGCCGCCAGTGCGCGCGCCAGTTCGACCACGTAGAGGGTCTGACCGCCGGTATCGGCATCGCGTCCGAGTTCCAGCTGGCTGCCGCGAATCAGGCCGTGAACGCTGATTAAAACGATGTAAATGGGCCGATGGTCGTTGTCGGTCATTGCTTGGCCACTGTAGTTAGTCTGCCTATCAATTAAAAAGGGGTCAGAGCCCTTTAGCCTATTTGCGCCTTTACTGCAAAAGGTGTTGGCTCCACCTTGGAGGCCGAGCGCGCTTCGATCGTGTCGGGCTGTGGACGGTCTGGTTAGATCTCTGCAAGCGGTTGCTGGCCGGTTGCGTCAGGCGTGTCCTCGGGCTCGTCGATGGTTCGTTTCGGCCGTCCTCGCTGAGTCCGCCCGACTCGTTTGCCTAGCGTCGCTTCGATTGTTTCGCGAAACCGGTCGTTCCCAAGCGGTGTGCCGGTTTGCAAGCACTCCCTGATTGACTTCAGGGTTGCTGCCGGGGGTTCGGATGCGAAGAGGGCCTGGTAGGCGTGCTGACGTGCTTGGGCGGTTGACCCAAGTTGGAGATACTCCGCGTGCTCGGTGAGCAGGTCGCTTGGTTCGCCGCCCGCATTGTGGGCGTAGCTAGACCACCGGTAGTGTCCCGGGTGCTCCACCATCCCGGCCCGAACCGGGTTGAGCTCGATGTATCGGTAACAGCTGAGCAGGTACGCTTGCGTCTGCACTAGGCTGGACTTGAAGCGACCCTCCCACAGCGTCCCGCTGCGCTGATAGGTGCGATTGATGTAAGGGACGTAGCGTTGGCCGAGGTACTGCATGGTCCGGCTGACGCTGTCTGTGTCTGCCGGTGTCAGGAGCAGGTGGACGTGGTTGGTCATCAGGACATACGCGTGGAGCCTGCACGACCAACGCTCCGCGGCTTGCCTCAACCAGTCCAAGTAGGCGTGGTAGTCGGCGTCGCCGAAGAAGATCGGCTGCCGATTGTTTCCGCGCTGGACGACGTGCGCGGGAACATCGGGCAGAAAGAACCTTGGCTTGCGCGGCATGGTACAGGGCGTGGTTGGATGGTTGCGACGTAGTGTACCATCAATAAGGGATCTGACCCCTTTATAGAGGACAGCCTACTAGCTGCCGACCTTGAGGCGCTGGCCTGCCCGGATGGTGTTGTCGTTCGGGCCAAGGCGGTTGAGCTTGCGGAGTTGAGCGACCGAGATGCCATTGTTGAGGGCGACGCGGTAGAGGGTTTCGTCCGGTTTCACAACATAGTATTTGGGGGCGGACTTGGCCGCGGCGGTTGCCTTGGCGGCCTTGGCCGGCTTGGGCTTGCTGGCCGCGGTCGCTTTGGGGGCTTTCTGGTTGTGGGCGACCAAGGTCGGGCTCGGTGGGGCGGTGACCGGCTTGCGATACGCGGGCGGTTGCGCGGCAACGCGGCGCATGCTCCCCGGCGGCAGCCACACGGTGCTGCCCGCCGGCAGAAGTGAACGGCCAGAGGTTGCCCGGTCGCGCCAATGCAGATTCGCGGTGGCGAGGCTTGCTGTAGAGACACCATAGTGCTTGGCCACATGCGGGGCCGGCATGGGGCTGCGCAGCACCAGCCGATCATGGGACCAGGGCTGATCGTAGTTCACGCCCTCTGGGAAATAGCGCTCGGGGTGTCCGGCGACCTCGCGTGCCGCGGCGAACGAGGCGTAGAAGTTGCGCGACGCGAAGCCGAACGCTCGCCCGTCGTAGTGCTTGACGATGCGGCCGATGTCGTTGCCGTACTGAGCCTTCGCGTTGGCCACACCGCCCTTGCCGTGGTTGTAGGAGGTGATGGCGAGAGGCCAGCTCCCCAGCTTGCGGTGAGCCGCCGACAGGTAGCGGGCGGCGCCATCGGCGCAGATGATGGGGTCGAGCCGCTCGTCGATGGTGCCATCGACCTGCATGCCGTAGTCGCGCCCGGTCGCCGGCATGAATTGCCAGATGCCGGCCGCGCCAACGCTGGAGCGGGCATGGGTCTGGAATGAGGACTCGACATGGGGCAGGTAGGCGAGATCCTCAGGTACACCTTTGGAGCGCATAATCTCGCGAAAAGAGGTGTCGTAGCGGCCGCTGATCTCGAGCCCGCGCTTGAAGCGCTCGCGCACGCCACGCTGGCTGCGCACCCGATCCGCGGCACCGTAGATGTCCCCCCGATTGCCGCCTTTTTCGATGACCGCCAGTAATTGTTTGTCGGAGGTCGTTAGCGGCGCGCGTGTCCGGATCTTCTGCTCGAGTATGCGCAGTCGGTCGCGGTACATCGCCTTGCGCGCTTTCACCCAGGCCTTTTGGTCGCTGGTGTAACTCTCCTTGATCGGGCCGGGCAGTTCGCCGACTTCGTAGACGATGCCCATGTGCTCGTCGTCGTGGAAGGCGACTTGGTTTCGACCCCAGACCCCATAGACGTGCCGCCAGAAGTCGACATTGGGCTGGATTTCGACCGGGACTGGAAACTGGCCGCTGGTCTCGTATTGGGGCTTTGCGACGGCGGCGTCTTCCCGCACCTGCGGGCCTCCGCCACAGCCGCCGAGCGCGAGCAGCGCGGTGACGGCGAGCAGGGACGGAAGGAGACGCGGTATGCCGCCACTGCGCTCGACAAGTCGTGCAAACGAGCGGTTCGGGCTTGTCAATGGCTCGCTCATGATGCTTTCACGGCCCCTCAAGGATTATCTAAATAAAACAAACTCAATGCTCGCCTATTTAACCAAAGTTCGCAAGCCATAGAGGTGCGCGGGATCTGGCCCGGAAACATTCGGGTGGGGGATGCGGGCTCAGTTGCCCGTGGCGCCGAGCATCTCGGCTGCGTGGGCGCGGGTCGTGGCCGTGATCTCGGTGCCGCCGAGCATGCGCGCGATCTCGTCGATGCGCTGGTCCTTGGCCAGGGGCTGAATCTGGGTGTAGGTTTGACCGTCGGAGGCCTGTTTCTGCACCTTGAGCTGCTGGTGGGCCTGGGCCGCGACCTGGGGCAGGTGGGTGACGCAGAGCACCTGGCGGGCCTCGCCCAGGCGGCGCAGCAAGCGGCCGACGATCTCCGCGATGCCACCGCCGATGCCGACGTCGACCTCGTCGAAGACTAGGGTCGGGATGCTGCCGACCTCGGCGGTGGCGACCTGGATGGCGAGGCTGATGCGCGACAACTCGCCGCCGGAGGCGACCTTGGCCAGCGGCTGCAGCGGCTGGCCGGGGTTGGCGCTGACTTGAAAGGCGATGCTGTCGAGTCCGTTGGCGCCGACGCCGTCCGCATCGGTGCTGACGACCTCGACGGCGAAGCTCCCGCCCGCCATGCCGAGTTCCTGCATGGCCGCGGTGACGGTCGCGCCCAGTCGCTCGGCGGTCGCGCGTCTGGCGTCGCTGAGGGCGGAGGCGCTGGCGAGCAGTTCGGTGCGCGCGGTGTCGCGCTCGCCGGCGAGATCACCGAGCGAGTGATCGGCGTGCTCCAGCGCCTCAAGTTCGGCGCGTCGCTCCGCCAGTGCGTCGGGGAGCTGTTCCGGCAGCACACGGTACTTTCTGGCCAGGTCGTGGATTCGCCCGAGCCGATCCTCGACCTCGTTCAGGCGGGCCGGATCCATGTCGAGTTCGTCGAGATACTGGCGCAGGTTGGCGGCGGCCTCTCCCACTTGCACCAGGGCGCCATCGATCAGCTCGCGGGTCTCGTGCAGGCGCTGGTCGATGTCGACCAGGTCCGCCAATTCACTGGCGGCGTGGCCCAACTGGTCGCGCAGTGCGATGCTCTCCTCACCGGCACCTTCGTAGAGCAGTTCCACCAGCGCCGCGGCGGTGCCCTGGAGGTTGCCCAGGTTGGCGAGTCTGCGTTGCTCGGCGTCGAGTTCGTCGAGTTCGCCGTCGGCAAGTGCCAGGTCGTCGAGCTCGTTGACCTGGTAGCGCAGCAGGTCGATGCGCTCGGCGCGCTCGTCCCGAGCGGCGGTGAGGGTGCGCCAGCGACCGTCGAGGTCGCGGAAGCGACGATGGCGGTCCGCCACCTCGGCGGCCGCGTTCTGATGGCCGCCGTAGGCGTCGAGCAAGACGCGCTGGGCGGCAGGGCGCAGCAGTGATTGGTGGGCGTGCTGGCCATGGATGTCGACCAGCAGGTCGCCCAGCGCCCGCAATTGCGCGCCGCTGGCCGACTGCCCGTTGATGAAGGCGCGCGCGCGTCCCTTGCGCACCAGCACGCGCCGGATCAGGCACTCGTCGCCGTCGTCCAGGGCCTGTTCGAGGAGCCAGTCTCTGGCTTGCGGGCAGTGGTCGAGGTCGAAGCCGGCGCTGACCTCGGCGCGCTCGCAGCCGGAGCGGATCATTGCCGCGTCGGCCTTCTCGCCCAGGGCTAGGCCGAGGGCGTCGATCAGGATCGATTTGCCGGCGCCGGTCTCACCGGTCAGCGTGGTCATGCCGTCGGCCAGGTCCAGTTCCAGGCCGCTGACGATCACCAGGTCCTTGATGACGATGTGGGTGAGCATGGTCTCGGTTCGGGATTGGGTGGCGACGTGATCGAAGTTCCGGCCCGCGACGGCACCGGGTGCCGGCGGTTCGGCGTCAACAGTGCCGGTCGGGTCCGGGATGCCCGCCCCAACCGAGCTTTGCGCGCAGGATGCCGTAGTGATCGTGGTCGCGGGGATGCAGCAGCCGCGCTCGGTGCGGGCTGCGCTCGATCAGGATCGGTGCGCCCTCGGCCAGCGGCAGGTCGACCTGACCGTCGCAGGTCAGGCGCACCTGGTCCGCCTCGAAGTCGCAGATGCGGAACTCGATGCGGCTCCCGCCGGGCACCACCAGCGGTCGATTACTGAGCGTATGCGGACAAATGGGGACCAGCAGTAGAGCATCGAGGCCGGGGTGGATCAGTGGTCCACCGCCGGATAGGGCATAGGCGGTGGAGCCGGTCGGGGTGGCGACGATGATGCCGTCGGAGCGTTGGGCGTTGACGAACTGACCGTCGATGTAGGTCTCCAGCTCGATCATGCGCACCGAGTTCCACTTGTGCACGACGATGTCGTTCAGCGCGCGCCCGCGCACGCCATTGATGCGGGTATCGAGCAAGGTGCGTGAGTCGTCGTCGAATTCGCCGTCGAGGATTTGATCGAGGCGGCGCTCGACGTTGTCTGGTGAGACGTCCACCAGAAAACCGAGGCGGCCCAGATTGATGCCGACCAGGGCGACGTCGAGTTCGGCCAATTCCCGTGCCGCGTGGAGAAAGGTACCGTCGCCGCCGACCACCACCACAAGGTCACAGCGTGTGCCTAGCGCGTTGAGTTCAAGCCCGTCCGCGACGCCGACCATGCTCGCGGTCGTCGCCTCGAAATAGACTTCGAGGCCGCGCCGGCGCAGATGCTCCGCGAGGCGGTCAATGGTGGCCCTGACCCGCGGCTCATCGTGCTGCTTGCCAATAATGCCTGCGGTGTGAAACGAGGACATGAGGTGCCGAGGGCTGGGACGAAAGAACCGGAACGTTAGCACGCGCCCAACGGACCGCCAACTGGTCGATGGCTTCGGCGCAAATTGCCGCGATTGTCGTGGCCCCTGCTTGACAGTTTCCGCCGCAAACCATAGATTGACAAAGCTTAGCACTCTCCTTCTGAGAGTGCTAAGCGATCACCCGAATCATTGCGGCAGTCGGTTGGCACCTCCTTGACATTATTGTGAGCGGGAATTCTCGATCAAACGATCCCCAAGTCAGCCTCAAGGGCGGCGGGCAGATCAGTGAGCGTGCGCTGCACTTTCTGAAGGTGCTGATCGAGCGCCACATTCGCGACGGACAGCCGGTTGGGTCCCGCACTCTGGCCAAGGATACGGGTCTGGACCTCAGTCCGGCGACCGTGCGAAACGTCATGTCCGATCTGGAGGAGATGGGGTTGGTGTCGTCCCCCCACACCTCCGCCGGACGGGTACCCACGGTATCCGGTTATCGGCTCTTCGTTGACAGCTTGCTGACGGTGCTGCCGATGGAAGACCAGGACGTGGAGACGCTGCGTTCGGGGTTTGCGCCCGGCGATGACGCCAAGGTCCTGATCGAGTCCGCGTCCCGCCTGCTGTCCGGCTTGACGCACATGGCAGGGATGGTCATGGTGCCGCGCCATGGGCACGACTTGTTTCGGCAGATTGAATTTCTGTCACTGTCCGGGACGCGCGTGCTCGCTATCCTGGTCACCGGCGAAGGCGAGGTGCACAACCGCGTCATTCATACCGATAAGGAATGCTCGCCGGCCCAGCTGGTGGAGGCGGGAAACTTTTTGACCGCGATGTTCACCGGGCAGGACATGGGCGAGGTGCGCCGTCGCCTGATGGCAGACCTCAAGCAGACGCATCGCAGCATGGACGCGTTGATGCTGCGCGCGGTGGAGATGGCGCAACGGGTGGTGGCATCCGCCGAGCACAAGGACGATCTGCTCATTGCCGGGCAGACCAATTTAATGGAGTTCGAGGAGCTCGCGAGCATCGAGCGGCTGAAGTCGCTGTTCGAGGCATTCAGTGAAAAGCGGCAGATCCTGGACCTGCTCGACCGCTGTATCGCGGCGGACGGGGTGCAGATCTTCATCGGCCACGAATCGGGCTACGAGCTGCTTGACGATTGCAGCCTGGTGACGACCACCTATCGGGTCGAGAATCAGGTGCTCGGTGTGCTCGGAGTGATCGGCCCGACGCGCATGGATTATCAGCGTGTGATTCCGGTTGTCGACGTCACGGCTCGGCTGCTGGCGGCGGCGCTAAGACAACATTAACCCACTGGCAGAGACTGGGGTCTGTTCCCGGTGCCCGTCGGAGTCCTCTACCCAGGGCTCAGGTCGCGGCGCCGCCGACCCCTCGGAGAGGTACAAGAGCATGAAGGAGCAAGACGAACAAGCGCAGTACGAGCAGGAACGCGCCGAGGCCGACCTGCCCGGCGCCAAATCAGCCTTTGGCCAGGCCGGCGACACGAGTGCATCGGCGGCGCCAGAGGGCACGGGCGACGGCGCCGCGGGTGATCAGGGGGCCGCTGCCGATCCCGCCGAGCTGCACATGCTGCTCGAAGATGCGCGCGCCCGCGCCGATCAAGACCGCGATCAACTCCTGCGGGTCCGCGCGGAGATGGAGAACATGAAACGCCGCCAATCCAAGGAGCTGGAGAATGCGCACAAATTTGCCCTTGAGGGCTTCGTCAAGGAGCTATTGCAGGTGCGCGATAGTCTCGAACTTGGCTATGCGGCGGCGACCGAGGCGGATGCGGATGTCGGCAAGCTACGGGAAGGTACTGAACTCACGCTGAAACAGCTCGGCGACGCCATGAGCAAGTTCGGTGTCGAGCGTGTGCACCCGGAGGGCGAGGCCTTCAATCCGGAATTCCACCAGGCCATGTCCGTGCAGCCAAGGGCCGATCTGCCGCCGAACACCGTCACCGCCGTGATCCAGAGCGGCTATCTGCTCAACGGCAGGCTAATGCGTCCGGCATTGGTCATGGTCTCGAAACAGGCATAGCCAGGCCGGCGCGCTTGGCGTGCCGGCAAGCTGGTCCGGAGTAGGCTTGAGAACGACAGGGTTTTGCCCCAACTGGACGGCAATCAGGCTTGGCAACTCGGTCCACCCGGATCCATAACCAACAGCGTTTAATCGATTTGCAGCGGAGAAACACCATGGGAAAGATCATCGGCATTGATCTCGGTACAACCAATTCCTGCGTCGCCGTGATGGAAGGCGACAAACCCAAGGTCATCGAGAATGCCGAGGGCGACCGCACCACTCCCAGCATCGTGGCCTTCAGCAGTGACGGCGAGGTGCTGGTCGGACAGTCCGCAAAGCGCCAGTCCGTGACAAATCCGAGCAACACCCTGTTCGCGATCAAGCGCCTGATCGGGCGTCGATTCGAGGATCAGGTGGTGGCCAAAGACAAGAACATGGTGCCGTACAATATCGTACGCGCCGACAACGGCGACGCCTGGGTCGAGGTGAACGGCAAGAAGATGGCGCCGCCGGAGATCTCGGCGAAGGTGCTGCAGAAGATGAAGAAGACCGCCGAGGACTATCTCGGCGAGACCGTGACCGAGGCGGTCATCACCGTGCCGGCCTACTTCAACGACTCCCAGCGTCAGGCCACCAAGGACGCCGGCCGCATCGCCGGCCTGGAGGTCAAGCGCATCATCAACGAGCCGACGGCGGCGGCGTTGGCCTACGGCATGGACAAGAGGCGCGGTGATCAGAAGATCGCCGTCTACGACCTCGGCGGCGGCACCTTCGACATCTCCATCATCGAGATCGCGGAGATCGAGGGCGAACATCAGTTTGAGGTGCTATCCACCAACGGTGACACCTTCCTCGGTGGCGAAGACTTCGACCTGCGCATCATCGATTTCCTGGCGGCCGAATTCAAAAAGGACCAGGGCTTCGACCTGCACAACGACCCGCTGGCACTGCAGCGCCTGAAGGAGGCCGCCGAAAAGGCCAAGATCGAGCTCAGCTCCAGTCAGCAGACCGACATTAATCTGCCCTACATCACCGCCGACCAGAACGGTCCGAAGCACCTCAACGTCAAGCTCACCCGCGCCAAGTTGGAGTCGCTGGTCGAGGATCTGATCGAGCGCACCATCGATCCCTGCCGCGTTGCCATGAAGGACGCCGGCGTCACCGCGAGCGAGATCGATGAGGTCATCCTGGTCGGTGGCCAGACCCGCATGCCCATGGTGCAGGAAAAGGCCGAGGCCTTCTTCGGCAAGGCCCCGCGCAAGGACGTCAACCCGGACGAGGCGGTGGCCATCGGCGCCTCCATCCAGGGTGGCGTGCTCGGCGGACAGGTCAAGGACGTGCTGCTGCTCGACGTGACCCCGCTGTCGCTGGGTATCGAGACCCTCGGCGGCGTCATGACCAAGCTGATCGAGAAGAACACCACCATCCCGACCTCGGCGCAGCAGGTGTTTTCCACCGCCGACGACAGCCAGACCGCGGTCACCGTGCACGTGCTACAGGGCGAGCGCGAGCGTGCCTCTGACAACAAGTCGCTGGGCCGTTTCGACCTGTCCGACATCCCGCCGGCACCGCGCGGCGTGCCGCAGATCGAGGTCAAGTTCGACATCGACGCCAATGGCATCCTGCACGTCTCGGCCAAGGACAAGGCGACCGGTAAGGAGCAGTCCATCGTCATCAAGGCCAGCTCCGGACTGTCCGACGAGGAAGTCGATCGCATGGTCAAGGACGCCGAGGCCCACGCCGACGACGATCGCAAGTTCCACGAGGTGGTGGCCGCGCGCAACCAGGCGGACAGCATGATCCACGCCACCCGCAAGTCCATCGAACAACTCGGTGACGACAAGCTGGAGCCCGGCGAGAAGGACAGCATCGAAAGCGCCATTAAGGAGCTGGAAGAGGCCATGAAGGGCGAGGACAAGGACCGCATCGAGTCCCTGACCAAGGCTCTCGGCGACGCGTCCGGCAAGATGGCGGAGCGCCTGTACGCGCAAGGCCAAGCAGATCCGGGGGCGACCGGCGGCCCCGGTGCTGCTGGTGCGGGCGGGGCGGCCGGTGCCGAGGCGGGCGCTGGCGCCGACGACGTGGTCGATGCCGAGTTCGAAGAGGTCAAAGACGACAAGAAATAGGTCTGGCGCCGACGGCGACCGACCGCGCGACAAGGAACGCCGCCGGCGGTACGCCCCATTGGAATTCCGCTGACCCTGATTCCCACTCATCCAATCGCATTGTCCCACCGGCGAAGCCGGCACGGTGCCCGCCGGCCCGTTGCCGGCTTCGCCACTCTCGTTTGAGGCCGACGGCCGAGGTTGGCGGCTCCAGGCTGACGCGCGAATGCACCAAGACCGGAAGTTGAAGACGAGCCATGTCCCAACGCGACTATTACGAGATTCTAGGCCTCAGCCGCAACGCCAGCGAGCAGGATATCAAGAAGGCTTTTCGCCGGCTGGCGATGAAGTACCACCCGGACCGTAATCCGGACAATACCGAGGCGTTGGCCAAGTTCAAAGAGGCCAAAGAGGCCCACGACGTGCTGTCGGATGCCCGCAAGCGTTCCGCCTACGATCAGTTCGGGCATGCCGGTGTCAGCGGTCAGGGGGTCGGCGGCGGTCCCGGGGACTTCGGTGCCGGCGGCTTTTCCGACATCTTTGGCGACGTGTTCGGTGACATCTTCGGTGGACGCGGCGGCGGTCGTCGTACCCATCGAGGTGCCGATCTGCGGTATGACCTGTCGCTTTCGTTGGAGGACGCGGTTGCCGGTACTGAAGTCAAGATCCGCATTCCCACCACCGTCGAGTGTCACCACTGCGGCGGCAGCGGCGCCAAGCCCGGGACCAAGGCCAAGGAGTGCCCGACCTGTCATGGCAACGGTCAGGTGCGCATGCAACAGGGGTTCTTTTCTATTCAGCAGACCTGTCCACAGTGCCGCGGTGCGGGGAAGGTGGTGGAGGAGTCGTGCAGCCATTGCCGTGGCGCTGGGCGATTGCGTGAGGAAAAGACCCTATCGGTCAAGGTGCCCGCCGGTGTCGATACCGGCGACCGTATTCGCTTGGCGGGCGAGGGTGAGGCCGGTGAACACGGCGGGACCCCCGGGGACCTTTACGTACAAGTCAACGTCCAGCAACACGCGATCTTCACCCGTGAAGAGAGCCATTTGTTCTGCGAGGTGCCGATCAGCTTCGTGACCGCCGCGCTGGGCGGTGAGATGCAGGTACCGACCCTCAACGGCAAGGTCGTGCTCAAGGTGCCTGCCGGCACCCAGACGGGCAAGATGTTCCGCATGCGCGGCAAGGGCGTGAAACCGGTCCGCGGTGGGCCGGTCGGCGACCTGATCTGCCGGGTGCTGGTAGAGACCCCGGTCAACCTCACGGAACGCCAAAAGGAGCTGTTGCGAGAATTTGAAGAGAGCGTCAGCGCGGGCGGAAAACACCACAGCCCGCACTCCAGCACCTGGGTCGATGGGGTCAAGAGCTTTTTTGAGAAAATGGGCCTGTAGCTCGCCTGCTGTGCGACTGAAGTCGCACCTACCCTCGCCAGAAGCTTGGCGATAGCAACACGAGAATTGTGAAGATCTCCAGCCGTCCCAGGATCATCGCGATTACCGCGAGTAGCTGAGCGCCGTCGCTGACGCCGGCGAAGTTGTAGGCGACCTCGCCAAGACCAGGGCCCAGGTTGTTGATGCTGGTGGCGACCGCAGCGAAGGCCGAGACGGGGTCGAGTCCGGTATGAATCATCAACAGGCCGAGCACGCCGAAGGCGATGATGTAGACGGCGAAGTAGCCCCAGACGGCCTGCATCAGCGCCGGTTCCACGACGCGGTGGCCGAGCCGCACCGGCAGCAATGCGCGGGGATGGACCAGGCGCTCGACCTCGTGCAGCCCTTGTTTGACCAGCAACAGCACGCGCATCACCTTAATGCCGCCGGCGGTGGAGCCACCGCAGCCGCCGACGAAGCTGATGGACAGCAGCAAAACCGGCAGAAAATCCGGCCAGTTGGCATAGTCGACGATGCCGAAGCCGGTGCTGGTGACCAACGAGACCACCTCGAAGGTCGCGTCGCGTAGGCTTAGGTGCGGCGCGGCGTATTGGCCCTCCGCCCACAACATCAGTCCGACCAGCAACACGATGCCGGCGCAGAAGATCAGGAATGCGCGCACCTCGGGGTCTTGCCAATAAAATCTCAGGTCGCGCTTGCGCCAGACCAAGAAGTGGATTCCGAAATTGATCGCCGCCAGCAGCATGAACACCACCGCAACGGCCTCGATCGCCGGGCTGTCGTAGTAACCGAGACTCTCGTCTCGGGTGGAAAAGCCGCCGGTGGAGACCGTGCTCAGGCTATGCGCCAGGGCATCGAACGCCTCCATGCCAGCGAGCCAATAGCCGAGCGCGCAAGCCAGCGTCAACGACAGGTACAAAAACCACAAGTTGCGCGCCGTGTTGACCAGCCGTGGGGTCAGCTTCTCGTCCTTCATCGGCCCTGGCGCCTCGGCACGATAGAGCTGCATGCCGCCGATACCCAACAGCGGAATGACGGCCAGCCCCAGGACGACGACGCCCATGCCGCCAAGCCATTGGATCTGCTGCCGGTAGAACAGCAACGAGTGCGGCAGCAGGTCGAGATCGGTGATGACCGTAGCGCCGGTGGTGGTGAACCCTGAAGCGGACTCGAACAGGGCCGCGATCGGCGACAGCCCGACGCCGAGCATGAAGGGCCAGGCACCGAGCAGGCTGAGCAACAGCCAGAACAGCGCGACGATCAGGAAACCGTCGCGGACGCTCAGCTCGGTTCGGCGACGAAACCCGGCCAGCTGCAGCACGACGCCGATGCCCAGCGAGCCGAGCATCGGGTATAAGAACGGGGCGATGTCGGGTTCATCGTAGATCCAGGCGACCAACATCGGCGCCAGCAGCGTCGCGCTGAACAGGAGCGAGAATAGGCCGAGGATGCGGGCGACGAGCAGTATGTGCACGGAGACAGCGGGAGGGGCGGTATAGCCGACGCATGGTAGAGCAAAGCGGCATCGATTGCCTGTCTTACGCGCGATTCGCTGTCAGAGTTTGCGGGTCATTCGGTGGCGCCCGTGGGAGTGGCTTGCAGCCGCAAGTAGACGTCTGCTGTCGTTGCCGTCGCGATTGCAAATCGCTCCCACGCTTGTCGGAGCGGCTTCCAGCCGCGATTGGGCGTCGCGGGCGGGGAGGCTAGCCCCGCAATTGCGGCGGCTTTACCGCGGTCGCCAGCACGTAGTCGAGCCCGCAATAGACGCTGGCTGCGTCGAACTGTAGCGCGAACCGGGCCGGCAGCCGGGCCATCGGATGCAGGCGCTGCAACGCCTCGGTATGTTCGGTCAGAAAGCGGTGCAGCGGTGCATAGACCTGGTCGCGAATCGATTCGATGCGAATCTCACCGAAGCCGGTGATGGCGAGCTTGGAGTGATAGGTGGGGCGGGTGTAGGCGTTTTCCTGCGGAATCGCGAACTTGCCTGCCACCAGACCCCAGGACAGCCGCTGCTTGAGCCGATCGGCAAAGCCGCTGGTGGCGGGCATCGGGATGATGTCCGCCGTTACCAGGCGCCCGCCTGGTCGCAGCACCCGCCAGGCCTCGCGAAAGAATTGCTCGCGGCTATGGAAGTGAAAGGCACATTCCATTGCCACCACCTTGTCGACGGAGTTGGATTCCAGCGGCATCTCGGTGGCCGAGCCATGGCGCAGGTCGATGCATTCGTCGAGCCCCAGGTCGGCCACGCGCCGACGCGCGACGGCGACCTGGGATGCGGTGATATTCAGCCCGACGATGCGCGTGGGTCTGAGGCTGTTTGCCCATAGGATGTCCTGATCAGCAAAGCCAAACCCGACGTCGAGCACCTCGTCTCCGGGCCTCAGTCGCGCCCGCTCACCGACCAGCATCGCAAGCGCATCGCTGGCGGTGTCCAGGTCCGTTGCATCGGGCCAATAGCCGAGGTTCAGATACAGGCCGCGTGCGGTCGGCGAACGGGTTGACAGCAGGTCGTAGATGCCGGCCGCGTCGAGCGCCTGAAACGGGTTGTAGAGCCAGTTCAGGTAGTTCAGGGATTCGCGTAGCGACCTGTTGCCGGTGGCGGGATCGGGCATGGTTTTGTTGCTCTGGCTGGCCCGGACGAAAGTGCCCGGCTCATGCCTGGAGAATGGGGGCGGCGTTCACGAACAGGAGAGGGCGCTTGCGTCCGGCGACATTTGACGATAAATGCGCAAGTGCCGATCGGCGAATGCGCGGCGATGTCCGTCCCGCACCGATCGGCGATTGCGTCAACCTGCACGGAGATAATGATGACAAAGACCCGCTATACGCTGTTGCAACGGCTGTTGCACTGGCTGATCGCCCTTATGGTATTCGGATTACTGGCGGCCGGCTTCACCTTTTGGGCGCTCGGTTATGATGGCACCGTTGGACTGTTTGGCGACCAGCTCACCGGCGAGCTGTACAAATATCACAAGACCTTTGGCATTTTGTTGCTCGGATTGATGGTGCTGCGCATAGTGCTGCGCCGGGCGTCGCCACCGCCGCCCTATGACCCGCCGCTGACGGGTGTCGAGCGTGTGGTTGGCGGCGGCACGCATCTGCTGTTGTACGTGCTGTTGATCGCCATGCCCATTGGCGGTGCCTTGGCGACGGCGTTCGGCGGTTATCCGCTGCAGTTCTTCAGCTGGGAGTGGCTAGCGCCCGTCGCGAAGAACGAGGCGCTGAGCGAGCAATTGTTCCTGATGCACGGCATCGCCGGTTCGATCTTAGCGGCGCTGGTGTTGCTGCATATCGCCGCCGCCATCAAACACCTGAAGCGCAAGGACGGCATCATGCGCCGTATCAGTTTGCCCTGACGCTCCCGAGGCTTGGCCTTATGTGATCGCCGCTTTCGTAAGCTGGGCAGCGATCATCGTTGTCGTTGTCGTAATCGACTATCCGACTACGATTACGACAACGACAACGAAATGGCTTCGACGGTTTGTTGAAGTCTCGTGGAGTAAGCGGCTAAGCCCATTTGCGGCGGCGGGCCGGGCGGGTCTATTCCGCTCGTACCTCTGTCGCAGCCGGCGCATGCCGACCGCCATGCCAACGCGCGACGGTTTCCAGTAACTGTTCCCGCGCGAAGGGTTTGGTGACGAAGTCGTCCATACCCGCTGCCAGGCAACGGTCCTTTTCTTCCGTGAGCGCATGAGCGGTCATCGCGATGATCGGCACGTCAGCGGCGGGTCCGCGCAAGGCACGGATCTGGCGGGTGGCCTCAAGGCCGCCCATGACCGGCATTTCCAGATCCATCAAGATACAACCGAGTGGTCCGTTGCAGACCGCATCCAGCGCCTCGACGCCGTTGGTCGCTGTTTGTAGCTGATAGCCGGCCTTCTTCAGCATTGCCTCGGCTACCAGTGTGTTGGTTGGCACGTCGTCTACTAGCAGCACCGGTAGCGCCGCCGCATCGAGAGTTGCCGGCTTGCGACAGGCGGGCGCGGCAACGGCCACCTGCTGCGTGTCCACGTCGAGCGCGATCTCGAACCAGAAGCGGCTGCCGTTGCCGGCGCTGCTTTCGAGCTGGATATGCCCGCCCATCAGGTTGACGATGCGCTGCGAGATTGAGAGTCCTAGGCCAGTACCGCCGTGCTGGCGACCGGCGCCGTCCGCGATCTGGCTGAACTCATCGAACAGCGTCGCTAGGCGATCTTCCGCGATGCCGATACCGGTGTCGCTGACTTCAAAGCGTACGCGTTGGCAGGGTTCGCCGGGGCAATGGGTCTCGACCGAGATGGTGATCTTGCCAATGTCGGTGAACTTGACGGCGTTACCGGCCAGGTTAACCAGAACTTGCCGCAGCCGGACCGGGTCGACCCGCATCCGCTCCGGCAAGAGCGGGTCCAGGTTGAACTCGACCGCCAGCCCCTTTGCCCTGGCCATGGGCGCGATGATGTCGCCCGCTGCATGCGCCAACGCTGCGACGTTGGACGGCTCCTCGCGCAGCGTCATCTCGCCGGCCTCGATCTTTGACAGGTCGAGCACGTCGCTGATCAGCGCGTGCAACGCGCGCCCGGCCTGCTCGGCCAAGACCAGTTGCTGGTATTGTTCGCTCGGCAGCGACCAGTCCCGGGACAGTTGCAGGATCCCCAGCACCGCGTTTAGGGGGGTGCGCAGTTCGTGGCTCATGTGGGCCAGGAAGCGCGACTTTGCGTCGTTGGCCTGCTGTGCGGCCTTGGAGGCGGCGTCCGCCTCCGCGGCGGATTGTTCCGCCGCCCGGCGTGCCTGATTGAGCTCGTCGTAGCTGGTTAACAGCTGTTCCGACATGCGGTTGAAGGCGCGTGCGGTGACGGCGAGTTCATCGTTGCCGCGGACCGGCACCGTGACGCCCGGGCCGCCCTCGCTGATGGTCTCGGCAGCGCTGCGCAGGCGCTCCAGCCCGCGCGTGAGGTAGGTGCCGAGCAGGATCGAGAATAACGCCACGAGCAGGATTTCGGTCAACGCGATGATGAGCAGGCGATCGCGCGCCCGGTCCTGCAGCGTGCCTTCGCCGGACGTGCTGACGCCCAACTCGACGCGCCCGAAACTGGTGCCGTCCACATTCACTTCGGCGGCGGCATCGAACACGCCGTCGTCCGGTGCCTGCTCCGACGTGTCGGGCTGAAACGGCTGGTTGAGCGCGGCCTGGTCGCCGCGCTTCACGAGCGCGACGTCGTAGCCGATCACCCGCACATAGACCATGTCCGGATCGGCCATGACCTCGTCGACGAAGGTGTGCAGCGAGGCCAGGTCTTCGGACAGCACCGCGTCTTTGGCCAGGGTGGCGAACTGGGTGGCGGAACTGCCGGCACGTTCGGCAACGGCGTCGAGGCTGGCCTGGGACACAAAGTCGAGACTCGACCAGACCAGCAGGGCCAGCAGCAGGAACTCGATCAGTCCGACGCCCAAGACCGTCTTAGCGCGGAACGAGAGCCGCCAGCGCGGGCCGGTAAATGTCATTGGTCGGCGTTGCTCGGCTCACCGTTCGCCGGTTGCGTGGTCGTGTCCAGCAGGTCGATGCCCAGGGCGCGGACATCGTCCCAGTCTGCATCCCCGGCGCCGTCGATGCCGCTGAAGCCGACTGCCGCGAGCAGTTCGCGGCCCGCTGGGTCGTCGCTCATCGCCAGCATCACGTCGCGCACGCGTGCCACCAGTGCCGGGTCCAGGCGCGGATGGGCGGCAAAGGCATGGGGGGTGTAGGCGTCGGTACGCCAGAGGATGCGCAGACGCTCGCGGACCTTTGGATCGGTGTTTTGGAAGGTGCCCTCAATGCCGCCGCCGGCGGGATACAGCCCCTGGGCGACGGCCAGGTAGACCGAGTCGTGGGAGCGCACGTAGCGCGGCTCGATGGCGATGCCCACTCGACGCAGCGCGGCACGCGGTAGCACGCTGGCGGCGAACGCCGCAGGCGCGGGAAAGGCCAGCGTTTGGCCCGTCAGCGCCTGGATATCGTTGATGTCCGAGTCCTTCGGCGTCACCAGGATGCCGCGGATGCGTTTGTCGCGCTGGTTGGCGAAGGCGTTGTAGCCGGGCCGTTCATGGAACACCGTGTAGTGGTAGGGATTCATGTAGGCCAGGTCGTACTGGCCCGCCGCGAGCCGCTGCTCGAAAGATGGGATGTCCGGGGCGGTGGCGAAGCGGATCTGGACGCCAGCGCGTTCGCCGATGTAGTCGAAGATCGGTGCCCAGAGCGAGGCCAGGCGTGCCGCGGCCTGTTGCGGGACCACGCCGAAGCTGAGCGAAGCGGGCGCGTGCTCGTCGGCTGTGGCAACGATGCCGTAGAGGCAGAGTGCTATTAGCGGCAGGTGGCGGAGGGATTGGGTCTTCATGCCTTAGGGTTACTCGGTGATGGCCCTGGTGTGACTGCCGAGGGTGCCTGCCGCCCTGTCTTCGTTTCGGTGGCAGGCGGCTGAACGGTCTCGGCTGCCGTGCCGGTGCGGCGACTTGTCGGCTGTTCATCGCCGAGACTGGCCGGATCCTGATGGATGATGATATCGGACTCGGGATAACGTATGCGAATGCGGGCCTCGGCATCCATTGCGACGCGATGGGCGTCGCGCAACGGCAAGTCGTCATCCAATTCGAGATGCAGCTGGATGATCAAGAGCTGGCCCGACTGGCGCGTGCGCAGGCCGTGCACGCCTCGCACCAAGGGTGTTTCGCGTGCAAGCGCGATGATCTCGTCACGCTGTGCGTCGGGCAATTCGCGGTCGAGCAGGAGCTGCACCGCATCGCGAGCGATCTGCACTGCGCTGTAGAGGACGAAGGCGCCGATGCCGAGGCCCAGCAGCGGGTCGACGCCATGCCAGCCGAGCGCCGCGAGCCCGAGTGCCAAGAGCGTCGCGCCGTTGGTGGCGAGGTCGGTCGCGTAATGCAGCGCATCGGCGCGGATCGCCGTGGAACCGGTGCGGCGGATGACAAAGCGCTGGAACGCCAGCAACGCCAGCGTCGCGACAATCGCGAAGGTCAGGATGATGAGGCCGACGCCGACCTGCGCCACCGGCTGCGGATGCAGTAATCGGTCGAAGGCCTCCAGCCCGACAAACAGCGCGGACCCGGCGATGAATGCCGATTGCGCAAGTGCGGCCAGCGCCTGTGCCTTGCCGTGGCCGAAGCGGTGCTCGGCGTCCGGCGGTTGCAGCGACCAGTGCACCGCGATCAGGTTCACCAGGGACGCGCCGGCGTCCATCGCGGAATCCACTAGCGAGGCCAACACGCTGACCGAGCCGGTGGCAAGCCAGGCGGCAAGCTTGACCAGGATCAGCAAGGTCGCGGTCGCGACCGATGCATAGGTCGCGAGCCGAAGCAGTCGGGCCGTTTCGATGGGTGTGGCGGGCGGTGCCTTGATCATTGGGGTTCGCTCCGATGCTGCTGCTGTCGCTGGCCGCGTTGCATCTAGGGTTGCTGCATCATTTGCCGTCGATGTTCCGCTTGCGCTGCGGCGAACTCGTCGGGGCTGACAACGCCGTTGCCGTCGCCATCGACCGTCTCGAAGGGCGGCGCGTGGGCCGCATTGCGCATCGGAAAGCCCTGTTGGGCACGTGTGCGCATGTGTTGTGCGCGGGCGTCATAGAACTCCTGTTCGGTCAGGCCGCCATCGCCGTTGAGGTCGAATTCCGAGAAAGTTGGCATGTGCATCGCCATGCCTCGGCCCCCGCCCGGCCCCATGCCTTGCCCCATTCCTGACCCCATGCCGCGCCGACTCTGCATGCGCGCCTGCCGGCCAGCGTCGAATTCCGCCTGGGTCATGCGTCCGTCACCGTCCGAATCGAAGTCCGAAAAGGTCGGCGGGCCGAAGCCACCGCGCATCGGCGCGGCTTGCTGTGGGCGTGCGGCCATGCGCTTTTCGTGTATCGTCGTGAACTCCTGCTCTGTGACGACGCCGTCGCCGTTTTGATCGAAGGCGCCGAAGGTCATCGGACCTCCCATCGGCGGTTGCGCGGATGCCGTCAGCATCGGTCCGAGGGTGCAGGCGATGACCAGAGCGATGACAGGGGTCGCGGACGCGGCGGGGGTCGCCGCGCGCGCCCATGCGGGGCGTCGTGCAAGCATGCTCAAGTCGTTACTCATCGTTGGTCTCCGTTCGGTGTGAAGTTACTCATTGCCAGTCACTAGCGAGGCGTCGCCTCCGACCGACGAGTCTCGCCAGGCCGATGCCGCAGTCAAACCTCGCCGAGGCGCCGTGGCCGCGTTTGCAGACGCCATTCAGTCGGCCTCGGAGTCTTGTCGCACGACACGCCGCCATGTGGTCTCGTCGCGCTCGACCTCATGCCGCGCCCAGCGGGCGAACTCGCCGCGGCTCATCGTACCGCTGGTGCGCCGGTCGGCACCGGCGACACCGCGATAGATGACCAGATCCTGCTTGGGATCATCCGATGCATCGACGATGCAGCGTACCGCCCAGTCGGCACCGAAGCGTCCGTTGCTGTAACAGCGGCCGGGGCGAACGTCTTGGACAACGGTCTGGGTCTCGCCGGCATGCCGGGCGGCGAGGTCATAGATGCGCACCAAGTCCTCTTCCGAGACGTCGATGAAGGAGTCGACGCGCCCTAGCGCGTAGATCAGGTCCTCGTGGGCCAATGGCGGCAATGCCCCGTCCGGCGGTCGCGCGGCTTGCCTGCCGGTGGGCGCCGCCTTGGAACTGGTGCGGACCAGCGCTGCGGGATAGCGTCGCCAGCGAAAAGGGTAGTTGAAGGCAACGCCAGCCAATAGCAGCAGCGCCACATTGACCAGTACCGGGGCGAGCAGATAGCCGTAGCCGAGGGCGAGTATCTCATTGCCGCCGATCACCGCCGCCAGCGCCGTCGCGCCGCCCGGTGGATGCAGGCAGCGGGCGTAGTGCATGGCCAGGATGGCGATGCCGACCGCCATCGGACCCGCCAATGCCGGTGGGACGGGCAGCTTGGCCACGGTGACACCAACACAGGCGGAAATCAGATGTCCGCCGAGGACCGGCCAGGGCTGGGACAGGGCGCCGTGGGGCACGGCGAACACCAACACTGCCGAGGCACCCATCGAGGCCACCACCAGTGCGCTGCCGGCGCCGAGGGGATGCAAGGCCGCGGCGGCGAACACCAGTGCGATGCCCAGCAGGCCGCCCGCCATCGACAGCCAGCGCTCGTGATGGCTAACGGGGCTGGACTCGATGCCGAGTAGAGAGCGAAGGCGGTGATTGGACCAGTGCGGCATAGGGAAACTGCCCAAAATCGCAAATCTCGTTTTTGATGCGTTTGATGCCTGGAAGGTTGGTTCCAGCACAACCTGTATTGTTGCAGGCTTGAAGGTAAACTGCTCGAAACTGGTTTTTTCGGCACGTTGCGAACATTTCGATGCAGGTTGCAAAGTCTAGCGGCAGGCGGGCAAACGAGGGGTGCCAATTCAGTGGTGTCGCGGCGTGCTTCGTGCTCCACGTCAGGCTGCTCTTGCTGGTGCTGCTGATCGGCGGCGTCCTGCTCACCGGCTGCACCAGCAGTTTCGCGCAATCGGGTCTGGTGCTCGCCAGCTGGAACCTCGAACACCTTGCCGCTGCCGACGGCGCCGGCTGCCGCGCGCGCACCGAGGCAGACTACGCGACGCTGCGCCGGGTGGCGGGTCTGCTGCGCGCAGATATCGTCGCGTTGCAGGAGGTCGAGAACGCGGCGGCGGTGGCGCGGGTGTTCGATCCGGCGGTTTACGACATCCTGCTGTCCGGCCGTGTTGATCGCGGCCTCGGCGATTGCCGTGGGCTTCCGCGACAGCGCCGCACCGCGCAACATACCGGATTTGCCATCAACCGCGCGCGCCTGGCGGCCCAGGGGCTGCGCTGGCGGGCTCTGCCGCCGTTCCGCGAACTTGGCGTCGAAGGGCGCCGTTGGGGCACGCGCATTCGCATCGAAGCGCTGGCTGCGCAGCAGGAGACCCCGGGGCTGGAACTGATGTCGTTGCACCTGAAGTCAGGCTGTGCCTGGGGCCGGCTCGACGCGCGCAAGGTTCGCCGCGCGCAGTGTCTTATCCTGCGGCGGCAGCGCGGCATACTCGAAGAATGGATCGATGCCCGTGCCGCCGACGACACCCCGTTCGTGCTCATCGGCGATTTCAATCGCCAGTTGGACCAGCCCAGCGATGACTTTTGGCGCGCGATCGACGATGGCGAGGTTTGCGTGTGGCGTAAGCACCGGGAGCTTGGCCGGGCCTGCCTGCCGGGCAGCGCCACGATGGATGACGACGCCGACCTGAGCTTGGCGAACGCAGGTGTCCCATTTGCCTTCCCGTATAATCCGCGCTACCCCTATGCGGTCGACCACTTCGTGTTCAGCGGTCACGCGGCGCACTGGGTGATCGGCGGCAGCTATCGCGCGCTCGGCTACGACACCGATCCGCCACCGTCGGATCACCATCCGATCCGCATCGGGTTACGGCTACCGTGGTAGGTACGGCCGATGCGGCGCGTTTAGCCGTCCGACTCGCCGTTCTCCCAATCGAACCGCGGCAATTGCTCGAAGACCCGGCGCAGCCCTGCATTCCAACTCTGCGAGACCTCGGCCAGCAGCGGCGAGTCTTGGCCCAGCTTGAGGCGATGACGTAGCGCGAGGCCGTCGCGCGGATAGATCGCCACCTCGAACGGAGGGCCGACCGTGACGTTGGAGCGCGACGTACCATCCAGCGACACCAGACACAACCGGGCCGCGTCTTCCAGCGACATGTCGGGGCGCACGATGCGGTCCAATGCCGGTTTGCCGTATTTGTTCTCGCCGATCTGCAGGTAGGGCGTCTCCGGTGACGCGGAAAAATAGTTGCCCTGGGGATAGATCATGACCAGGCCCGGTGGTTGGCCGGCGATCTGCCCGCCCAGGATCAGCGTGGTCTGCACGCTGACGCCGCTTTCCGCCAGCGCCGGGCCATGGTCGCGCTGAACGCCCAGGCTGACCCTGCCGACGTAGTCGGCGACCTCGAACAAATAGTTCGCCGTCAGCAGGTTGGTGCCCGGGGCGGCTTGGTCGAGGTCGCGCCGGATGCGGTTCATGACCTCCTGCGTGGTGGCCAGATTGCCGGCGGACAGCAGCACGAACAGCCGATCCGGCGCCGGTGTGATGACGTGCAGCTTGCTGTAGCTAGTGACATAGTCGATGCCGGCGTTGGTGCGCGAGTCCGACGCCAGCACCAGGCCGGCGTCGACGGCGATGCCGAGGCAATAGGTCATGAGCAAGGATCCTCGTAGCAGCCGCGGGAAAAGTTCAGGTAGTCTATCAGCGTTACTATTGTCACCAGCGCGCACGCGGTGTTGAGTTCTGCGGCGCGGTGGCGTAAAAATCGGGCCCATCCGGCACCAATGTACGCACCGTGGGAACGGCAACAGTCCATGAGTATCGCCCAATGAGTATCGAGCAATGACTATCGATTGGCAGAGCTATCCCTGCGAAGAGTTCTATGACGAATTGTTGCAGTCGCCCGCGCAGGCGCGTCCCGCGACCGAGGTGTTGGCCTCGGACTTGGAGGAACTTGGGATCGATGAGCTGACCGCGCGGCAGGAGGCGGCCAATGTGTCCATCAAGGAGATGGGCATCACCTTCACCGTTTATTCGGAGGAGGGAGGAGCCATTGACCGTACCTGGCCCTTCGATGTGATCCCGCGGGTGATTCCAGAGCAGGAGTGGCGCGGCGTCGAGGCGGGACTGAAGCAGCGCGTGCAGGCCCTGAATCTGTTTATCGACGACCTCTACCACGAGCAGAAGATCATTAAGGATAAGGTCTTCCCGCAGGAAGTGCTCGATAAGTCGGTCAATTTTCGGCCCCAGTGTGTCGGGGTGGACCCACCGCTCGGCATTTGGGCGCACATCTGCGGCTCCGATCTGGTGCGCGATTCCGACGGCACCATCTATGTGCTGGAGGACAATCTGCGGGTGCCGTCCGGTGTCTCTTACATGCTCGAGAATCGCCTGGTGACCAAGCGGGTGTTTCCGGAGCTATTCGAGCACTATGCGCCGCTGCCGGTGGATGACTACCCGAGCCAGTTGTTCGATACCCTGGCGGCCCTGTCGCCGCGCCCCGCGGAATACCCCGAGGTGGTCGTGCTCACGCCGGGCATCTATAACTCGGCCTATTTCGAGCACTCCTACCTGGCCCAGCAGATGGGTGCCGAGCTGGTGGAGGGCCGCGACCTGTTCGTCGACAGCGACGATTGCTGCTACATGCGCACCGTCGACGGTCCGTCACGCGTCGATGTGATTTATCGGCGCGTCGACGACCTGTTTCTGGACCCGGAGGCGTTCAATCCGGACTCCGCGCTCGGTGTGCCCGGCCTGATGCGGGCCTGGAAGGCCGGCAACGTGGCCCTGGCCAATGCCCCCGGCGCCGGTGTCGCCGACGACAAGGTGGTGTACGCCTTCGTGCCCGAGATCATCAAATACTACCTGGATCAAGACCCGATCATCCCCAACGTGCCCACCTATCGCTGCATGGAGCCGGACGCGTTGAAATACGTCGTCGAGCACATCGCCGAGCTGGTGGTGAAGCCCGCCAACGAGTCCGGTGGCTACGGCATGCTGGTGGGTCCGGCGGCTAGCCAGTCCGAGCGGGACAAGTTCGTCGGCCTGGTCAAAAAGGACCCGCGCAACTACATCGCCCAACCGACGCTAAAGCTGTCGACGGTGCCCACCGTCATCAAAAACAGTGTGGAACCGCGCCATGTGGATCTGCGCCCCTTCATCCTCTCCGCCGATCGCCAACAGGTGACCATGGGCGGCCTGACCCGCGTCGCGTTGCGCAAGGGCTCACTGGTGGTCAATTCGTCCCAGGGTGGCGGCAGCAAGGACACCTGGATCGTACCCGACGTCGCCCCTGGTCATGCGCAGACGCAGTCGCAAACCCAGAGCGAATAGGTCCCACCCACCGGCTTGACCACCGCTCCCGCGATCGGCGTCTGCCTCGACTTCAAACTTCAAACTGCAAGCTTCAAACATGCTATCCCGCGTCGCAGAGAATACCTATTGGCTGGCCCGCTGCATCGAGCGCGCCGAGAATACTGCCCGTATCGTCACGGTCAATGCCAACCTGTTGCTCGATCTGCCCAAAGGCATCGCGCCCGGCTGGCGCCCGCTGGTGGATATCACCGGCTCCAACGCCTTGTTTGATGAGCACTACAGAGATTACGGCGAGCGCCAGGTGGTGCGTTTTCTGCTCGGTGACGAGCGCCATGCCGGCTCCACCATGTCGGCGTTGGCGGCGGCGCGGGAGAACTGCCGCACCATTCGCGACATCGTGCCGCGGGAGGCCTGGGAGCAGCTCAATGGGCTGTACCTGTTCGCCGGCGAGCAGCTGCAAAAGGGCATGACCAAGACCGGTCGGCATGCCTATCTGCGCTCGCTGATCACCGGCTGTCAGACCATTGCCGGGGTGCTCGACGGCACCATGCTGCACGACCAGGGCTACGAGTTCATGCGCCTGGGGCGCTATCTGGAACGCGCTGACATGACCACACGTATTGCCGACGTGCGCTCGGCGACGCTGTTGCCGGACGCGGACGAATTGCGCCCCTACGACAATATCCAGTGGGTCAGCGTGCTCAAGTCCATGACCGCCTATCAGATGTACCGGCGCAGCGAGCAGATTCGCGTGCAGCGGGGGCCGGTGCTGCGGTTCATTTTCCAGAATCAGCTCTTCCCCCGCTCAGTGCGCTATTGCATTGAGCACGCCCGCCTGTGTCTGGAACGTCTGCCTCGGAACGACGCGTCGTTGCGCGTTACGGGGCGTCTCGCGCGGGTGCTCGACGGCGCGGAGTTGGCCCGCCTGAGCCAACAAGATCTCCATGCGTTCGTCGATGACTTGCAATTAGGGATTGCCGACCTGCACGGCGAGGTGGCCGCGACCTGGTTCCCGCCACCGGTCCAGATTGAGGAGGCGGCGTAGAGGTCCCGGCCAAGAGCCGAGGTACGAATCGGCGCGGGTTCTGACGGGGCGTCAGGCCGGCGCCTGACCGAAGCCATCACGCTGAATCCAGCAGTTTCTCCACGGGGTGGGGGCGAATTCTTTCGCCCGGTCAAAGCCTTCTGTGCGACTGAAGTCGCACCTCCCCGAGGCGCCGGATGGACATCGATCTTGTGAAGGCACTTCCAATCCTTGCCAAATCATGTATATTTGCCGGTTTACTTGCGGCCGACTCGCAGGCGCGCCGTTCATCCGTTGCATTGGAATAGCACATGGTCAAAATCCGTTTGTCCCGTGGTGGCGCGAAAAGGCGCCCTTTCTATCAGATCGTCGTTGCCGACATCCGCACGTCCCGTGACGGGCGCTCCATCGAGCGTATCGGGTTCTTCAATCCCGGCGCGACCGGTGGCGAAACCCGGCTGCGTGTCGACCGTGCTCGCGCGGAGCATTGGTTGAAGCAGGGCGCTCAGCCGACGGATCGCGTCGCCAAGCTGTTAAAGGACGCTGCGAAGCAGGCGGAGCTGGTCGCGGAAGCTTAAGTTTCCACGGTTCCCGGTTGCGCGAGCCTGGTTTGCTAATAGATCCCCGCCATCGGGGCCGACTACGCAGACGCCAGCCCAGGTCCATTCAGCGTCTCCTGAGGTCGCTTCGTTGTCAGACCCTGATAGACCCAGGTCGCAGAGCATGGTTTCGCCAGAGCTAGATTCGGGACTGCCCGAGTGCGATCACACTGATCGTCTCGTCGTTTTGGGACGCGTGGGCGGGCTGTACGGTGTGCGCGGCTGGGTTCGGGTCATTTCGGAAACCGATCCGCTAGAAAACATCCTAACCTACTCGCCCTGGCTGATGTCGGGTAAGGCGCATGAGGTGGCGGAGGGTCGCAGGCACGGTAAGGGGCTCGTGGTGCGATTTGCCGGGTGCGACGATCGGGATCAAGCAGCGGGTCTCGTCGGTCGGGAGATTTCGGTGCGGCGGGATCAATTGCCGCCCGCACGACCGGATGAGTTCTACTGGGCGGACCTGGAAGGGCTCGACGTCGAGACGCTTGAGGGGGTTTCGCTTGGCCGCGTCAGTCACCTCTTCGACACGGGGGCGAACGACGTCCTGGTCGTCAGAGGCGACCGGGAACGACTCCTTCCCTTCGTCTGGGGCGACATTGTCAGGGACGTCGACCTGGAATCCGGCAAGATCAAGGTCGATTGGGATCCGGAGTTTTGAGCGCCTTGGCTTTCATTGGCGACGGCCACCATGCATGCATGCATGCGGTCGGCGGCGCTGGTGAAAGACCGATCAAAGGTCGCGGCGAGACCATCTAGACAATAGTAGAGTCAAGTTGCGCTTCGACGTCGTCACTCTGTTTCCGGAACAATTCCGAAGCTTGTCGGAAGAAGGGGTCGTCGCCCGAGCTTTGAAGCGCGGTCTCGCCGAACTTCGGTTGTGGAATCCGCGCGACTTCACGACCGATGCTCATCGAACCGTCGACGACCGGCCCTACGGTGGCGGACCCGGCATGGTGATGAAGGTTGAGCCATTGCTGGCAGCCATCGATGCGGCGAGACGCTCGGCGCAGGCGTGCGGCGCAGCGAGCCGAGTGGCGTACCTGTCTCCGCAGGGGCGACTGCTCGATCAAGGTCAAGTTGCTCGCATTGCTGCACAATCGGGATGGATTCTGATCGCGGGGCGTTACGAGGGCATCGACGAGCGGCTTATTACGGCGCAGGTCGACGAGGAATGGTCTATCGGCGATTACGTGTTGAGCGGTGGCGAACTGCCGGCCATGGTGGTAATGGACGCCGCCATCAGGCTACTGCCGGGTACGCTGGGCCACGTCGACTCGGCTCTGCAAGACTCGCATGCGGATGGGCTATTGGACTGTCCGCATTACACGCGACCGGAGACGCTCGGAGAACAGCGTGTGCCGGACGTGCTGTTGAGTGGCGACCACGCCGCGATCGCCCGATGGCGGTTGCAGCAGTCGTTGGGTCGCACCTGGCAGCGACGCCCTGATTTGCTCGCGCGGCGGACGCTGAGCGCGAATGAACAGGAGCTGCTCGATGCCTTCATCCAAGGACACCGAGCTGCGGCAGCTGAAACCGAAGCCGAGGCGGAATCTGGGTTCGAGCCAGCATGCCAAACCGGTCAAGGTTCAGTCGGATGTAAACAACCTAAAGGCTAGGTGACCGTGGCCCATATGTGGTCCAGAATGGCGGCCCAGCATCGCGGCCGAAGCGAGATCAGACACAAGAGCAGGGCTCGGCCCTGGATTCAGGCGGAACCACCGGCGGGACCCCGAGCAGTTATCAAGGCGGCATCAGAATAGGAGCCCACAGAGACATGAGCAACATCATTCAAGAACTCGACAACGAACAAATGACAAGGGAAATCCCGGCCTTTGCGCCGGGCGACACCCTGGTGGTGCAGGTCAAGGTGAAGGAGGGCGAGCGCGAGCGCCTGCAGGCCTTCGAGGGCGTCTGTATCGCCAAGCGTAACCGCGGTCTCAACTCCGCCTTCACGGTGCGCAAGATTTCCCATGGCGAGGGGGTGGAGCGCGTGTTCCAGACCTACAGTCCCGCCATCGCCGATATCTTGGTCAAGCGCCGTGGCGATGTGCGTCGCGCCAAGCTTTACTATCTGCGTGGTCGTACCGGTAAGGCTGCGCGCATTCGGGAAAAGATCTAGCCAGTCAGCGCTAATTCCCTGTCCCCGCCTCTCCGGCCTTGCCTTTGCAGCCCGCTGCTGTGGGGGTTCAGGTCGGGCTGGCGACTGACGCCGGGGCGTTATGGCCGATAGCTTCTACTGGCACGACTACGAGACTTGGGGCGCGACACCGGCGACAGATCGTCCCTGTCAGTTCGCCGGTCTGCGGACCGATGTGGAACTCAATCCCATCGGTAAGCCGCTGGTGTTGTTTAGTCGTCCCGCGGACGATCTATTGCCGCAACCGGACGCCTGTCTTGTCACCGGCATTACGCCGCAGCAGGCCGCGCGCGAAGGTGTGCCCGAGGCGGAGTTCGCGCTGGCCGTCCAGCGCGAACTCTCAACGCCCGATACCTGTGGCGTCGGATTCAATAGCTTGCGCTTTGATGACGAAGTCACTCGGCATCTGTTCTACCGCAACCTCCTCGACCCCTATGCCCACGCCTTTCGAAACGGTAATTCCCGCTGGGACCTGATCGACGCGTTACGTCTCGCCCACGCCTTGCGGCCGGACGGCATCCAGTGGCCCGAGCGTGAGCCGGGCATCACGTCCTTCAAGCTCGAACACCTGACCGCCGCCAACGGCATTCCCCATGCCGGCGCTCACGATGCACTCGCCGACGTGCGGGCCACCATCGGCATGGCGCGCTTGCTGAAGCAGGCGCAGCCGCGTTTGTTTGCCTTCGCCCTGTCGTTGCGCAGTAGCGACGAGGTGAACAAACTGTTGGATAAGGGCGGGGTGCTGTTGCATGTCTCGCAGCGCTATCCAGCGGCGCAGGGTTGTATCGCCCCGGTGATGATCGTCGGGACGCACCCCGACAACCCAAAGCAACGCCTGTGCTTCGACTTGCGCCAAGATCCGGCGCTGCTGCTGGACCTCAGTGTCGATGCGATCCGCGAGCGTCTGTTCACGCCGACGGCCGAACTGGCCGAGGGTGTCGAGCGGATTGCTCTCAAGGGCTTCAAGATCAACGCCTCCCCGGTCTTGGCGCCAATTGGCACGCTGAGCGACGCGGCCGCGGAGCGCTGGGGCATCGATCGGCAGCAGGTCGCGGCTCACGCTGCCCGCCTCACAGAAGCAAGGGGCGACATCGCCGAGAAGCTGCGGGCGGTCTACCAGGGGCAGCAACGGCAGCCGGCGACCGATCCGGACCTGATGCTCTACAGCGGCGGTTTCTTCTCCGACGCGGATCGACGCCGGATGGAGCAGTTGCACCATCTCCCACCGCTGGAGCTGGCCCAAGCGCAGCCCCGCTTCGATGATCCCCGGCTAGCGACCCTGCTGTTTCGCATGCGCGCCCGTAGCTGGCCCGAGACCCTGACCGAGACGGAACGCGAGGACTGGGATGCCTGGCGCTTCGAGCGCCTCACCGATCCGGATGCCGGCGGCTCCATCACCATCGACGACTTTGAGCAGCGCATCGCCGACCTGCGCGGCGAGCACGCCGCGGATCGGCGCTGCCTGGACCTGCTTGACGCCCTCGATCAGTGGGCGCAGCAGGTCATGGATGCGGCGGAGTAGTTCTCCGGCCGTCAGCTTCGCAAATCGATGGGGATATAGTCCGTCTGGGTGTTGCCCGTGTAGACCTGGCGTGGGCGAGCGATGCGACTCGCGGCCTGATTCTGTTCCCACCAGTGGGCGATCCAACCCGGTAGGCGGCCGATGGAGAACATGACCGTGAACATGTTGGTGGGAATGCCGATAGCACGCAGGATGATGCCGCTGTAAAAGTCGACGTTGGGATAAAGCTGGCGGTCGATGAAGTAAGGGTCGGACAGCGCGATTTCCTCCAGTCGGCGGGCGATGTCGAGCAGCGGATCATTGCCGCAGAGCTTTGGCACCAGTTCTTCCGCCACCTTGGCCAGCATCTGGGCGCGGGGGTCGAAGTTCTTGTAGACCCTATGGCCGAAGCCCATCAGCCGCACGTTGCTGTCCTTGTCGCGGGCCAGTTTGACGTATTCCTCGGGAGTCATGTTGCCGTCATGGATCTGTTGCAACATGGTCAGCACCTCGACGTTGGCGCCGCCGTGCAGGGGCCCCCACAGCGCGCAGACCCCGGCGGCCACCGACGCGAACAGGTTGGCACCGCTGGAGCCCACCATGCGCACGGTCGAGGTCGAGCAGTTCTGTTCGTGGTCGGCGTGCAGGATCAGGATCAGGTTCAACGCCTTGCGCACCAGGTCCGGGCAGACGTATTGTAGGTACGGCTGCGAGAGCATCATGTGCAGGAAGTTCGGCACATAGCGTAGCGCCGGGTCCGGATAGACGTAAGGCAGGCCGCGGGAATGGCGAAAGGCGTAGGCGGCGATGGTGCGGATCTTGCTGATCAGGCGCGCCGCGGCGTGGCGGAATTGCTCCTCGTCGTCGAGTTCGTGCAAGTCCGGGTGGAAGCAGGATAGGGCGTTGATCATCGCCGACAGGATGGCCATCGGCGGCGCGCTGCGTGGAAAGCCCTCGAACTGGTGCTTCATGCCTTCGTCGAGATGTGCGTATCGGGTCAGGTCCGCGGAGAAGGCGTCATAGTCCTGTTGCGTCGGCAACTGGCCCCAAATCAGCAGCAGGGCGACTTCGATGAAGGAAGGACTGTCGGCGAACTGCTCGATGGGAATGCCGCGATAACGCAGAATGCCCTTATCGCCGTCGATATAGGTGATGGCACTTTGGCAGCTGCCAGTGTTGCCGTAGCCCTGGTCGAGGGTGATATGGCCGGTTTGTGCGCGCAGAAAGCTGATGTCGATGGCGCGCTCGCGCTCGCTACCCTCGATCACCGGAAACTGGTACTGCTGGTCGCCAAGGATCAGGGTGGCTTGATCCGGTGCGGGAGAGGTGCTGGTTTGGGTATTGGCGTCGGACATGGCGATAGTGACTCCGGTACGGCTGCTGGTCGGGCGGGACGGGACCCTGCGCCGAGCGCGTTGGCTAAGGCGATTTCTGTCAAATCTCGTACCAGCTGACTTGTCTTGACGCCCGCCTTCTGTGTCGCGCCGGCAGTCACATAGCTCAGCTATGCTCCTGTCGGTGCTTCTTGAAGGCGAACCTCAATCCGGCGTCATCTAGTACAAGATTTTCCGGCAATCGCCTAAATTGAGCCGGTCCCGATCCCTAGTTGATGCTAACCATGTCCTGTGCCGGCCGCAACGTGGCAGATCGAACGCTGGCGGGTCAACATGACCTTGCCTGTCGTCGCTGGCCGATTCCGGTCGCTTTCTCTTATGATGCGGAGGGAGGTTGCGCGCGGGTTAGGCGATTGACAGAAATCGCCCTAGGCGTTCAGCCGCTCTAGCGACTCCCGCGGAGGCGATGGGTTTCGCTTCGCTCTACCCATCCTACATCGGAGTGTCTGTTTTGAAGTTCACGGTCGACGAGTTCCGCCATTGGGAGAACCGCAGTATCACGCTGCTGGGCATGTCCGGGGTGGGCAAGACCTACCTGTCGGCCTTGCTGCGGCGTAACGATTGGTTCCATTACTCCGGCGATTACCGCATCGGCACCCGTTATCTCGATGAGCCGATCCTGGACCTGATCAAGTCCAAGGCCATGGAGGTGGCGTTCCTGCGCGAGCTGCTGCGGCGGGACTGGATTGCGATCCAAAACAAGATTCGCGTCGATGACCTGGGGCCCGTGATGAGTTTTGTCGGCCAGCTGGGCGACCCCGAACAGAACGGTCTGCCGCTGCCGGAGTTCAATCGCCGCCAGGCCATGTACCGCGAGGCGGAAATCCAGGCCATGCTGGACGTGCCGGCGTTTATCGACAAGGCGCGGTATATCTACGGCTACCGCCACTTCGTCAACGACGTGGGCGGCAGCCTGTGCGAACTCGACGAGCCTCGGGTCACCGAGCTGCTCGCTAAGCACACGTTGATCTTGTACATCCGCGTGCCGGAGGCCGATGAGATCAAGTTGATCCGCCGTGCCCAGTCCGATCCGAAGCCCCTGTACTTCCGCCCCGCGTTTCTGATGTCCGCGGTCAAGGACTATTTGGCGGAGAAGGAGCTCGTCTATGTCGCTGACATCGAGCCCAACGACTTCACGCGCTGGGTGTTTCCGCGGCTGTTCCATTCCCGCGTGCCCCGCTACGAGGCCATCGCCAGACCGTTGGGCTATACAGTGGAGTCGACCGAGGTAGCGGCGGTGCGTGATGAGCAGGACTTTCTGGCCTTGGTCGAGGCGGCCATTGCCCGCAAGGACGAGCAGAGCGGCGGTTCCGCGGACGGCAGTCCCGTAGGATAACGGCTCGGCGTTCCTCAGTCTCCAGGCCCCCAGCAGCGAAATCGATCATGCCCATCGTCGCCCACAATGACCTGCCCACCTTCGATCGCCTGCGCCAGGAAGGGCAGAACATCCTCGAGTCCGACCGCGCCCTGCATCAAGATATCCGCGAACTGCACATCGGCCTGCTGAACATGATGCCGGACGCGGCACTGGCCGCCACCGAGCGCCAGTTCTTTCGTTTGGTGGGGCAGAGTAACCAGATTGCGCAGTTCTACGTCCACCCATTCAGCCTTGCCGGCCTCGAGCGCTCGGCCGACGCGCGTGCCCATGTCGAGCGTTGGTACGAACCGTTCGAGCACATCCGCGAGCAGGGTCTGGACGGACTGATCATCACCGGCGCCAACGTCGTCGGCCATAACCTGGCCGAAGAGTCGTTCTGGAAACCGCTGATCGAGGTCGTCGACTGGGCCTACGAGAACGTGACCTCCACGCTGTGTTCCTGTCTGGCGACCCATGCGGTGATGCAGTTCCGCTACGGGCAGACGCGTAGGCCCCTGCCCGAAAAACGCTGGGGCGTCTATTCGCACCGCGTGGTGGAGCGGCGCCATCCCTTGGTCAGCAGCGTCAATACCCTGTTCGATGTTCCGCACTCGCGCTTCAATGAGATCTCCCGCGCCCAATTCGATGCGGTCGGCGCGCGGGTGCTGGTAGAAAGCGACGCCGCCGGCGTGCACCTTGCCGTCAGCCCGGACGGACTGCGGCAGGTTCTATTTCAGGGGCACCCTGAGTACGACATCGTCTCGCTGCTGAAAGAGTACAAGCGCGAGGTGCTGCGTTTCATCCGTGGCGAGCGGCAAGGGTATCCGCCCTTTCCGGAGCACATCTTCAGCGTCAAGACGGCTGCCCTGCTGAATGAGTATCGCACCTTGCTGGAACACGAGGTCGATCGCGGCCGGGAGCCGCCGGCATTTCCGGAGGCGCGTGTCGCGGCCGGGCTGGACAACACCTGGCGCGATACGGCAGAAGGCGTAGTCGGCAACTGGATGGGCCTGATCTACCGGGTGACCCATAATGACCGGCGCGTACCCTTCATGGATGGCGTTGACCCCGATGACCCGCTCGGCCTCGGAGGACGCTGAGCGTCTGCTGCGCTGTTTTTGAACCAGCCGTCCAGCCTCTCCCTGGGGCTGTTGCATCGCCGTGTCATGGTCTCATGGCATGCTCCGTGCCCGCCGAAACCGCTTGTAAATCAGTTCTCGCACCGATGAAAACGCGCGGATCAGTGCGTTCTTGGTCGCCGCCGGAGGGCAGTTTTCCTATACCTGGCCGAGCGTTGCGTTGTCGCGACATTTGCCCTTTGTGCGTGGTATTAAAGATGCACTATTGTAGTGGCTGCCGTCTTTGGCCTTTGTTTATTGGGTTTATTGTGCTCAAACAAATGTTCGAATCACCCTTGTCAAGCCCCCATTTGGCGCCTACACTGTGTCCTAAGAGACCCGCTTGTACCCGTTTCGCGACATGCGCGGTTTCGATCTCCGGGAAAACCCTAGTCGGGACCGGCGCCTGCGAGATTCGGTCGCCAAAAAGCGCCCGCCACGGCGTCCGGCAAGGTCGACGCGGACAAAAAATGATCAAGCTCTGAGAGGCCAGCAATGTTCGACGAAAAAGATAATGTCATTCGCTACAAGTGGGATGCCTGGACCGGCTCCGGCTATCGGCTGCGTT
Organism: uncultured Gammaproteobacteria bacterium; assembly: GCA_963698775.1. Taxonomy (GTDB): domain Bacteria; phylum Pseudomonadota; class Gammaproteobacteria; order Chromatiales; family Chromatiaceae; genus Thiohalocapsa. The sequence goes on along the minus strand of CAVOSE010000001.1, from coordinate 54,086 downwards.
ACGACGCAGCGGATCGGCAACACAGTTACCGGGTTGAGGATTGGAACAATCACGTCGTGGTCGACGACTACGGCTGCGCCGATATCGACGAGGCGCTGGTGGTCCTGAACCGCTTCTTCGATATCGACACCGCGCAAGAGCGCACCCGCATTGCCAACTGGCTGCCCGGTCGCGCGCATTGACCGCACTGCTCGCCGCGGAGGACGTTGTCCCCTCGGGCATTGAGCAGTTTCCGCCAAAAAAAGGGCCGCGCCAGCGGCCCTTTTTTTGGGGGGGCGATGCACCCCGTGTTCTGGAGAAGATGCCGCGCTCGGACGCTGGCGCGGCCGGACCTAGCCTGGTCTGAAGGGCCGCGCTGGTCCCCTGGGTTTATCCTGGATTCGGCAGTTCGCGCAGATAGTTGCATTGGATCAATCGATTGCACGCCATACGTCGGTGCGACTTCAGTCGCACGGAAGGCGCACGGAAGGCATGGGCTGGGCGAGAAAATTCGCCTCTACACCTGGAGCAACTGCCGGATTACGGTTTATCCGTCGGCCAGCCTATGCAGATCCCGATCGCGCATGCCGAGCAGGTACAGGATGCCGTCGAGTCCGACGGTGGCGATGGAGTGGCGAGCCTTTTCCTTCACTAGCGGCTTGGCGTGGTAGGCGATGCCCAGGCCGGCGATGGAGAGCATCGGTAGATCGTTGGCGCCGTCGCCGACGGCGATGACCTGCTCTAATCGGATGCCCTCACGGGCGGCAATCTCGCGCAGCAGTTCGGCCTTGCGGACACCGTCGACAATCGGGCCGCTGACCTTACCCGTGAGTCGGCCCTGTTCGAACTCCAGCCGGTTGGCGTGCACATAGTCGATGCCGAGACGCTGTTGCAGGTGCTCGGCAAAGTAGGTGAAGCCGCCGGATAAGATCGCGATCTTATAGCCGAGCTGTTTCAGCGTGCCGATCAGTCGTTCGGCGCCATCGGTGATGGGCAGGCGGTCGGCGATGCCCGCCAGCACCGATTCGTCTAGACCTTCCAGCAATGCCATGCGGCGGCGGAAGCTCTCGGAAAAGTCCAGCTCACCGCGCATGGCCGCCTCGGTGATGGCGGCGACGGCCTCGCCGACACCGGCGACGGCGGCCAACTCGTCGATGACCTCGGTCTGAATCAGGGTCGAGTCCATGTCGAAGCAGACCAGTCGACGGTTGCGGCGGAAGATGTCGTCCTCTTGGATGGCGATGTCCAGATCCATGTCCTGCCCGAGGGTCAAAAAGCTCGCGTGCAGGGCGCTGATGTCCTGGACTCGGCCGCGCAGCCAGAGCTGGATGCTGGCGTGCTGCTGTCGGGCTTGCTCGCGCCCGGCAGGGTCAGTTTGATCGAGCGTGCGTCGGGAGATGCGCCCGGACAGGCGCGTGATCTGCTCGATATTGAGGCTGAAGTGCGTCACCACCGACGAGACGCGGGCGATGTGGGCGGCGCTGATCTCGCGCCCCAGCAGCGTGACGATATGCCGCGGCTGGCCCTGCTCCTGCACCCAGCCCTCATAGGCGTCCTGGTCGATGGGGGTGAAGCGCAGATCCAGTCCCAGTTCGTGGGCCTTGAACAGCAATTCGCGAAACACCGGGCAACCGGCGCTGTCGTCGGGCATCTCGATCAGCAGGCCGAGGGCCAGGGTGTTGTGGATCACGGACTGGCCGATGTCTAGGATCGTGACCTGATAGCGGGCGAGCACATCGGTGAGGCCCATGGTGATGCCGGGGCGGTCGCGGCCGGAGATGTCAATCAGTACGATTTCGCGCATCGGTGTGGTTGGCGTTTCGGGGTTTCGGTGAAGCACATGTTTTACGTGTTGGCTTGATGATGTGCCATGATTTCCTGACGCCTCCGTACATCAGCGTCATTGCCCTCTATCCAGCGCGCGGGCATCGTCTCCCGTCGCTAGAGCGAATTGCGCGATCAGCGCGGTAATCGCCTGACCAGCGGTGTCGAAGTCGAGCCCCTCGATATGCCGGCCTGCCGACTCCAGGGGCGCGCGGAGACTGGCATCGTCCACCTGCGACAGCAGGTCGGCAAAGCGTTGCAGGGCGTCCAGATTGCGTTCGTCGAGGAGCGCCGCGAGTTCGCGCATAGCGTCGAGTATGGCTGAATGGTCCAGCCCTGCGGTGCTGGCGAGCACCGGGGTAGCGGCGTTTGGCTCGACGCTTGATGGCGAGAGCGCGCTTGCAGGCGCCGATCCTGGTCCCGCTGTCGGTGCGGTAGGGGATGGATGTGGCCGGGGCGATCTCGACGGTGGTGTCGATGCGGTTGTGCACGCGGACGCCTGCGTCCCGGTTGTTGCGCGATTGTCGGCCACCTCGACCTCGGCGGCCTGCGAGATGCCGGCTACCACCGCTTGATGCCGCGGATGTGCTTCTGCCACCGCGACCTGTGCGGCCTGGCGGGCGAGACTGTCGGGGTCGTGCTCCGCCATTGAGGGCGTGCTGCAGGCGTCGGTTTCTGTGCGCGGCAGGCAAAACGTGAAGTGAAACCGACTGCCTTCTCCGAGTTTGCTCTCGACGTCGATATGACCGCCCATCTGCTGCACCAGGCGTTGTGAAATGGTGAGGCCAAGGCCGGTGCCACCAAAACGCCGGCTGATCGACGCGTCGGCCTGGGTGAAGGGCTCGAACAGCCGGGTGAGTTGCTCGGGCGCCATACCGATGCCGGTGTCCTCGACGCTGAATCGCAGCCGCATGTCATGGGCGTCCTCCGGGGTGCAGTCGAGGCCTAAACGCACGGTACCTGATGCGGTGAACTTGATCGCGTTCGACAACAGGTTCACCAACACCTGCACGATGCGACCCTCATCGCCGAGCAGGCAGCAGTCCGTCGGGCCCTTGCGTTGCAGCTCAAGCGCTAGACCCTTGTCGGAGGCACTCAGTTCGACCAGGCTATACACCGTATCGAGCAGGCGGGACAGTTGGAACGGGGCAGTCTCCAGCTCGACGCGACCCGCCTCGATCTTGGAAAAGTCGAGGATGTCCTTGATGATGCCGAGCAGCGCGCGTGACGCCTGGTCGATCTTGCCCAGATAGTCACGCTGGGCGCGGACCAGGTCGGTACGGGCAAGCAGATGAACGAACCCGATGATGGCGTTCATCGGCGTGCGGATCTCGTGGCTCATGTTGGCCAGGAACTCGGACTTGGCGCGATTGGCGGCATCCGCCTTGCGCTCGGCGATGCGCCGAACCTCGGCCTCCGCGCGCAATTGTACGATGGATGCGCGCAGTTCCTTGAGACCGGCGGCAACGCGCGATTCGAGCTCCGCGTTGAGTTGGTTCAGTTTACGGTTGGATTCCGCGAGCTGTGCCCTGGCGGTAGTCTGGACTTGGCGCTTTTCCTCTTCGATCAGGTAGAAGCGGTCAGAGATCGCGAAGGCGAGGATGATGGCATCCCAGGCGGAGCCGATCTGGGTCGACCAGGTGGTGATGAAGTTGGTGGGAAGCAGGCCGAAGGTCTTTAGCGAGTAGACGAGCATGCCGGTCAGCGACACTGCCCAGGCCAGCGTGTAGTAGCGTGCCGGGCGGAAACCCATCAGGCTGATCTTGATGCCGGCGAAGACGAAGATCACCAATGAAAAGACCAGACCGAGCGCGAATCTGATCGCCCACGGGTAGGGTGCGATCAGCGCCAGCGCGGCACCGATGGCGCTGAGCCAGAGCAGACCGCCGAGCAACCGATGGATGCTCGGCGTGAAGCGCGCGGTATTGAGAATCGAGCGCGTGAACAGGGTGCCCGCCAGGCAGGTGGTAGAGATGAAAAACGGTAGATTCGCGTTCGCCCACCAGGTGTTGTCAGGCCAGAAGTATTGAAACGAAATGCCGTTCAGCGCGAGTTGGAAGGCAATGTAGTTGCCGATGAAGACCACGTACAGCAGGGCATTGGTATCGCGTAGGCGTATGTAGTGCCAGAAGTTGTAGACGATCAGCATCACCAGTACGCCGTAGTAGAGCGCCAACACGCTGTACTGAGTGGCGATGCGTTCGGTGAGTTGGCTCTGGGACAGCAGCAGCACCGGCAGATTCATGGCGCTTTCGGTCTCGACACGCAGATAGAGCGTCAGCGGTCGTTCCGGCTCCAGCATGAGCGGAAAGACGAACATGCGCGTCTCCAGCAGCCGGGTCCAAAAGGGCATACGGTCGCCGGTATCGTGACGGGTCAGGCTGTGATGGTCGTCGATGAATAGCGTGACCCGGTCCAGTAGCGGGTAGCCGACCTCCAGATAGTAGGTCGCGCGGTTCGTCAGGGTGCTCTCAAGCGTCATACGCAGCCAGATGACGGCGGATGTGAAGCCGAGATTGGGTGCCGGTTCCGTTGATCGCCGAAAGCGTTCAGCCATCGCCGGCAAGCGCACGTCGGCGAACGCCAGTTTCCCGGACGGGTCTTCGAGAATCGACAGCGAGGTTCCGAGCTTGTAGGGCTGTTCTTGCTCGGTGATGCGCAGCGTCGGCGCCCAGTGCGTGTTGGTGGCAAGCGGCTCGGCGCCAGCCGCGGCATTGACCGGCTGCCCAAGGCAGGCAAAGGACATGATCAGTAGCAATGCCGCGATCGAGCCGGGACTGCGTGCCATAGGCCGTTGGTGCTTGACCCGCGAGGCTTTGGACGACATCTGAGGCATGGGCTGCTCCTGGTCGTCCGCGAGACGCATGCCGTTACCGTTGCGCGGCGAAGTCGCGCAGCAGTGCAGTGTCGCCTCGTGCCTCGAGTTGCTCGGCGATGCGTTGGGTGAGGCGTTGGTTGCCGCGGTAGACGGCCATTTCTGCGATTAGGAACGCGGCCGTTGCGGTATTCGCGTCCCGTATCAGCTGCAGCAACCAGGCGAATGCGCTTTCAGTTCGGGCAAGCGTAGCCGCCCTAAGCAGGACAAGATCGCGCGGCCGCTTCAGCGGCTGCCGCTCCCATTCGGCGCGTAGCTCCGCCACCGCCGCGTCCAGCCGCGATTCGCCCAGGGCGAGGGCAGCGAGTTCAGCCAGCTCCAAGTTATCGTGATCCAGTAGGCGTGCGACAAAGGCGGGCGAGGCATCCGGTTCCAGGCTGAGCAGGCCGCGCAGACACTCCCCGATCACATCGGGGTCGTCATCGCCGAGCAAGACCTTGGTGCGCAAGACCGCGGTGGCGGCCAAGGGTTCGGTGCAGGCGATGGCACGCACGGCGCCCCCGCGTGCGCGGTGCTCGGGGTCCGCCAATAGGTCCACGAGCGCGATCAATGCCCGCGGTGCGCCGCTCGCTGCCAGGCCCATCGCACAGCTGGCGCGGACGTCTGCGGCGGTGTCCACCGTACCGCCCCAAACCGGCTCTGGCTGGCGCAGTGCCATACCTTCGTAGAAGAATCCTGCGTCGAGGCAGTCCAGCGCCACCAGTGCCCGGGCGATGGCGCCCTTGCCTAGGCAGCCCGGGTCACGCTTGTGATCGGCGCTGGCCAGACGTCGAAAGGCCGCGATCAGCGCCGGTTCGAGTTCGTAGCACAGCCGTTCACCGGCCACTTCCGCTGCGCGGGCAAGCATGCGGTAGTCATCGTGCGCGAGTGCGGAGTGCAGCGTCGACGCGTCGGTGTCGCCTTCGAGGCGCCCGAGTTCCGCATCGATGTCAATGCGCCGTTTCGGGTGTTGACGCGGCATAGGGGCAACTTGCAGCCTTGGACGGTCTCGGCGGGGCCGGGTATGCAAACGGTCGATTGAGACGCGGTGTCCCGCCTTTGGCGATTTCCGAAAAAGCGACGAGCCAGTCCGGAGACGGGCTCGTCGGGGCGACATCGGTCGCCGAACGCAGCTTAGCCCAGCTGAAATCAGCCCAGCTCGTCCGCGCCGATCGCCTTCATCAGGTTGAAGCTCTTGACGAACGGGCCCGCCATGCGTGGGTCTTTGACCATGGCGGCGTAATCACCATGCTTGAACTTGAGCTTGCCGGTGGCGTAGGCGGTGCCCATGCCCATCATGCCGATGCCCTTCTCGACCCATTTCAGCCAGTCCTTCATGTCGGCGCGCATGTCCCAATCCGGCGACTCGCCGGCCCAGTCGCCGGCGCGAGTGCAGATGCCGTTCTCGACGACGAAGACGCCGCGGGGGTCCTCTTCATCCTTGAAGCCGCAGGTGATAATGGAATTGAAGCCAATATCGGCCAGCTTGCCGCTGACCTCGGGGTCGTTGTTCCAGCCGTCCTTGAGCTCGTTCATCCAATCAGCGGAAAAGAGTTTGGCCATGGTTGCGATGTCCTCCATCGTGCAGGGATGTGGGCCGCGACAGGGCCCGGGATGTTTTTCATGGTTCGCCCGGAATTCTAGCAGGAACCGGTCGCTTCGGGTCGGCCCTGGTCGGGCGATTGTTGGATGGAGGCAAGGTACCGGGCACCCGGCGTCGATGGTGCTTGCCAGCCTGCGCGGTCGCCGCGCTGCGGTCGGAGGGCGCGTCGCCTCCCTAGGCAAAATCGAGGCTGATCTCTGCGGTGATCAGGCGCGCCGCCTCCTCCTCCAACTCCAGGCGCGACAGCGGGTGGTCATCCAGCCATCCGTCGGGGAACCTCAGGACTAAGGTATTGCCGTCGGCGGTGACGACAGGCTCCGGTTTCAGCTGCGAGGACCGGCCGCGATGCATCAAGACCGCAAGACGCAGGACCACCACCAGACGTTGGGCGCACTGGCGCACGCCGGCGGGCAAGGCGAGGAAGACATCGAGCGGGAACTTGCGTCGGTGTCCGAGTACGAGCGCCGCCAGTACGTCCTGTTCCTGGCGGGTGAAGCCCGACAAATCTGCGTTTCGCAACAGGTAGGCGCCATGCTTTTGATACTGGCTGTGGGATACCGCTAGGCCGATCTCGTGCAGGTCCGCCGCCCAGCTAAGCATCTGGGGATAGCTTGGATGGCCGAGTTGCCAGGCGTCGCACAATTGGTCCAATAGCTGCAAAGCGGTCTCCCGCACACGAACCGCATGTTCGGAATCTACGTCGAAGCGCCGAGAGAGGGTGGCGACGGTGCGTTCGCGGGCGTCTTCGTGGTGGATGCGCCCGACCATCTCGTAGACCAGCCCTTCTCGAAGTGCTTGGTCAGAGACGCGCATGTGTTCGATGGCCAGGTTCTGGAACACCGCACGCAAAACGGCGACACCACCGGCGAAGACCGGGCGCCGCTCCTCGGTCAGACCTTCGAGGTCGATGGCTGAGACCGAACCAAACTCTATCAGGGCATTACGCAGCTTGAGCAGTGCGTCGGCAGAGATGCCATCCTCGCTCCAGCCCTGTGCCTGGACAACGGCGGCGATGGACTTGATGGTGCCGGAGGCGCCGGTGGCTGTGCTCCAGCCGGAGCGGCGGAATAGCTCGCGCACCGGCCGGACCTCCAGCGCGCCATACAGTTCCGCCTTGTCCATGGCCTTGGCCGTAAGCTTGTCATTGGCGAAATAGCGCCCGGACATGCTGACGCAGCCCATGTGCAGGCTCTCGCGCAATAGCGGGGTGAAGCCTTGACCGACGATGACCTCGGTGCTTCCGCCGCCGATATCGATAACCAGTCGCTTTTCGTCGCCGATGGCGAGGCCATGGGCAACGCCCAGATAGATCAGCCGAGCCTCCTCGCGCCCGGCGATGACCTCGATCGGTTGTCCCAGGGCCAACTCGGCTTGCTCGACGAAGCGGGATTGGGGTCTGATCTGCCGCAGCGTATTGGTGCCGACGGCGCGGATGTTGCCGCTGTCCATAGCGCGCAGGCGCTGTCCCATGCGCTCCAAGCAGGCCAGCGCGCGATCGGCCACCTCCGGGCGCAGGTCCTTGTCGATGGTCAGCCCTTCGCCGAGGCGGACCATTTCCTTGTGGCGGTCGATGACCTGCAGCGTGCCGCCGTCCATGCGGGCGACCAACAGGTGGAAGGAGTTGGAGCCGAGGTCCAGCGCGCCGAATATGTCGCTGGATGGGCCGTCGGGGGCCGGCGGCTCAGAGGCACCGACTGGGACATCTGTTTCCATGCATGCCTCGGGTATGGGGGACTTAGCGGGTAGTATACCCGCTGTTGTCGCTCACTCTGTTTCACGGGAATTTCTCAGAGTAACCCGCGCTGACCCTTCCGCATTCGTACACCGCTGTTGCGGGTGTCTGCGGGCTGGTCTTGGGTCGGTTCAGGCCGCCCCGACGGCAGCAACCGGCCACTATGTGAAGTTTGCAACTATGTGAAGCTCGCCGCGGCTTTGATCGCAAGTCGCTGAGTTTAATCGCTTGGCGCCGGGCCGAAGATGCGGGCCAGCGCGTCGCCCGATAGTTTAAGCGCCGTTGTCTCGATATCGCGCGGTCCCCACAGCTCGATGGAAACATGTCGGTTCTGGACAGCGAGGTCTTGGATCACCTCGAACGCCTCCGGCGGCAGGCCGTCACGATCATTGTGGACAAATGCCCAGGCCGCCATCCGGTCTCCCCAGTGATGGACGGCGCCATCGAAGTCCCCGCAAGCCTTCTTGATCGGATGCGCTGAAAGTCTCTCGGATACGCAAGCTCCATCAGGTCGGCGAAGAGGTCCTGAAAGGCAGTACCCTGACCGCTGCGCAGGCGGTCCCGACACTCGGTTCGGAACCAGATACGGCTCAGCTTATCCATGCCTTGTTCCCAAGTGAGGGTTAACAGCGCGTTTCCTTGCGGCACGCGACCTATTGATCATGCCGCGCGGGGAGAGACCTCGGCCTCGACGGCTCGGCCCACCGTGCGCTTCGCCACTTCCAGCTCGTAGTTCTTCTGGAGGTTCAGCCAGGATTGTGGGGTCGTATTGAAGTAGCGAGCAAGCCGGAGCGCCGTGTCGGCGGTGATCGAGCGGGTGCCCTTCAGGATGGCGGTGACCCGGTTCGCCGGGACATGCAGCGCCTTGGCGAGGGCATTCGCCGATAGGCCGAGGGGCTGCATAAAGTCCTCGCGGAGGATCTCGCCGGCGAGCCTCAGTGGCAGCAATCGGTCGATTCCGGATTTTGCTGCCACTTTCCGAGCGGTACCTCAGTGTGGGATAGACAGGCGGTGACGCGCTGGGCGAATTCTAGAAGTTCGTGACGCAAGCCTGTTGGAGACAACACCGGGCCGGTTTCGATGTCGTCCCATCGCCGCGACAGGCCGCTCGCTTAGGAGCAAGTGGGCCTAGCCATCGGGTGCGGGTCGATCAGTCCGGCGCAAGCGGACCTCCAGCGGCTCCGATGTGCGTAAATGGATGTCGCGCTGCGGGAAGGCGATGCCGATGCCGGCCGCGCGGAACTTGTCGTCAATGGCCTGGTGTAGCTCGCCGGTGACGGCAAGACGATATTCCAGGCTGTCGAGATAGCAGCGCAGTACGAGCCGCAGGGAATTGTCGTCGAAGCCCTCGAAATTGACCAGCGGTGCCGGATCGGTCAGTACGCGCGGGTTCTCGGCGGCGGCGTCGCGCAGCAGTTGCAGCGCCATGCGCGTGTCGCAGCCGTACTCAGCACCGACGGTGATGACCACGCGGTTGACCTGGTCGGTTAGGGTCCAGTTAAGCAACCGGCCCGTAATGAACTCCTTGTTTGGCACCAACAATTCCTGCTTGTCCCAGTTGCGGATGGTGGTGGCTCGGATCTCGATCCGGGTGACGACGCCGGTGGTCTCGCCAATGGTGACGATGTCTCCGACCCGCACCGGGCGCTCGAACAGGATGATCAGGCCGCTGATGAAGTTGGCGACGATCTCCTGCAGGCCGAAGCCGATGCCGACGCTCAGCGCCGCGATCAGCCATTGCACCTCCCCCCAGGTCAGGCCGAGGGTGCTGAACACGAACAGGGTGCCGATGGCGGTAATGCTGTAGCCCATCAGCGTGATGATGGTGTAGCGGCTGCCGGCGCTGACGGCGGTGTTCTTCAGCAGCAGGATCTCCAGCAGTGCAGGTAGGTTCTTGCCCGCGGCGAGCGCGACCAGCACGATGACGAGGATCATGCCGATGTCGGCTAGCGTGACCGGTATCTGTTGTTCGACGCCGTCGATGGCCCCGCTGTAGCTCCAGAGCGTGACGCGCTCGAACAGGTTAAGCGCCGGCAGCACGTCGGACCAGATCAACCAGATGCCGACCGTCGCCGCGATCACGACCAGCGTATTCAGCAGGCGCCGGGTCTGCGCGTCGAGGGACGCCAGATCGACTCCGTCGTCCGGCGCCGCCAAGGTCTCGACGGACATCGGCTCGCCGTCGCGGCCGGTCTCTCTCTCGGCTTCTCGTAGCGCTTCGCTTTGTGCGCGCCGCTCCAGCGCCGCTTGCAGCGCGAGGCTGCGGCGCGTCACCATGAGCCAGCGCACGATCAGTTGGTGCGCGACCACCAGACCGAGCACCAGCCATAGCTCGCTGACCAGTGACTCCAGCAGCGTGCCGGATGTGTACTGGTAACCAATCAGCGTGATCAGCGCGAGCGCCAACGGCACTGCCACCAGCAGGCCAAACCAGACGCCGCGCAAGCGACTGGCCCATCCGGTGGGATTTTCGGCAAGCATATGGCGAAAGACGCCGCGGCTGGGGTGCATCAGCGTGGCGGTGAAGACCGCGAGCCCGAGCTCAAAGGCGACCAACGACAGGCGTCCGAGCGTGCCCGTGTAGTCCGGGTTCGCTTGATTGTGAATCGCTGTCGCGACAAAGCCGATGGGCAGCAGCAGTGAGGCGGCCCAGGCGAAGGTTCGGCGCAGCAGTTGGAGCACATCGGTGTGCCAGCGAAAGTGGCGATCGGCGACACCGCCGGGCATGCAGAGCAGACGGAAGGCCCGCAGGTAGTAGAGTGCAGGCGCAACCGCGATTAAGGCTTGGCCAATGGCCTTCGGGAAAGCGGCGGGCTCAAACGAGCCAGCGAGCTCCAAGCCGAACAGCAGCAGCAGCAGCGGCCATGGCGTTGCCGCCAGCAGCGTCAGGCCCAGCGCCTCGAGCGTGTAGACGAAGCGATCGGTGCTGACACGGCGGAGGTTGTCGGCACGGGCGCGGATGGCGCGGCGAATGGCGGAGCCGCGCCACACCAGCACCACGACCACCAGCAAGCCGATCCAGAACACCGGCGAGCGAACCGCCTCGTATCGGATGACGTCGGCGACCTTCAGCCAGCGTGCCGGCGAGATCAGCCAGTAGATAGCGGCGGGCAGCGGCGAGAAGCTCTGCTCGATCAACGGTGGGTTGCTGCGGACCCAGAGCAGGCGTTCCGCCAGGAAGTTGTCGTAGCCTTCGACGGCTTCGATCAGCCGGCTGGCGGTGAAGTCCAGTTCGGACAGCGCGTTGCGGTAGCTCTCCTCGACGTCGAGGGCACGCTTGAGCAGATCCTGGCGGCGCTCGGCTTGCTCGCGCAAGTCGTCGCGAATGCCCGCCTGCTCCGCGTCTTCGATGCCGGCCAGCGCTTGGTCGAGATAGCCGTCCATATCGGCCAGCCTGCGCCGCTCGTCGCGGTGACGGATCTGATCCAGTGTCAGCTCCGCGATGATGTCGGCACGCGTCTCCGCCTCCTTGCGCAGGGTCCGCAGATCGGGCAATTGACTGCGTTGATCGATCAACACTTGCCCCAGGGCGCGGCTCAAGCCTGCCGCATCGAGGCGCTGGCGGGCGCTGCGGAAGTCCTGCTCGACGCGCTGACCGTCCTGCTTCAACTTAGCCTCTCGCTCGTCGAGCTGATCGAGCGCCTGGGTGGCCGCGGTGATGTCCTCGCTGAGCGCGCGGTTCTGCTCGGCCAGGGCCTTCACTTGCGGGTGCGCGTCGGCGGTCTCGCGGGCGGCCGCGGCGGTTTCATCGGAGACGCGTTGCGCGTCGAGGTATCGAAGTCGATCGGCCTCGTTCTCCAGCGTCGCGCGCCGGTCGCGCAAGCGCTTTTGCTGGAGCAGTTTTTGGTCACGGCGGGCGCTCCACAGCTCGCGACGCTCGTCGGCGCTGAGGATCTGTTGATCGAGCATCAGGAGTTCGGCGCGCAGCGCATCGCGCCGTGCCCGCAGAAACCATTCGCGCGCCTGCCGTTCCGTGCTGCTGGCGCCGTCGGGTGGTTCGGTCTGAAGATCGGCATCGACCGCTTCCAGCGCCTGAGTCGCCTCGGCCAGGCGGGTGCGCATCTGGCCCGGCTGCTGCTCGTCTTCGTCAAGCAGCTTGTCCAGTTCGGCGATTTGCGTATCGACCGCGGCGGATTCTGCCTGTTCGAGCGCCAACAGCCGCTCGATCTGTTTCAGATCGGCGTCGGTCGGTAGGGCCGCCGCGGGCTCGGGCTTGGTTTTCCGGCTGGACTCGATCTCAGCACGAATACTGGCGGCTTCACGTGGCGCGCTGTCGATGGAGGCACGAAATTCGGCGGCCTTTGCTTCGAACGCCTTTGCTTGCGCCAGTGCACCGAGCGCGCCGCGGTACTGCTCGATTAGCTTGGTCCTGCCCTCTTCGGTCAGCGACCCGTTGGACTCCGCTTCCTTGATGCGGCTCTCCAGCAACTCGACGCTAAGGGACGCGGCCGTGGCAGGCGTCGACGCGGCGCTGTCGACGACGGCGCTGGTCTCTGCTGGTTGCTCAGTCTCGGCCGCTGGCGCCGGTAGCGCGGGTAGCAGCAGGATGAACAAGGCAAAGCAGCCGGGCAGGAGGTAGTGGGATGGGCGGTGCGACCGGACGATAGCGGGGCGGTGCGGTTTCAAGACTGCGATGGTTCGATGGCAAAACGCTATTGGACAGGCTGACGGGCGGGTGGTGCAACTGGAATCGCTCGGGCGGTCCGCTGGGTTCGGTCAGGCGCAGTTCGCTTGCCGCTTTGCCTTGTTCGGGTTGCGCAACAACACGTAGGCGGCACCGGTACCGCCGTCGCGGCGTGGGGCGGAACAGAAGGCGAGTACGTCCTGCCGTAGACGCAGCCAGTAGTTGACCTTGCACTTTAGCACCGGTTGGCGCCGCTGGGAGCCGAAGCCCTTGCCGTGGATGATGCGCGCGCAGCGAATGCGGCGGTGATGGCATTCCGCCAGAAACTCCCGCAGGGCGACGCGCGCATGCTCCGCCGTCAGACCATGCAGGTCGAGTTCCAGGCCGGCGGCGATATGGCCACGCTGCAGGTCCTGCAATACCCGCTTTTGCACGCCGGGTCGGGCGAACAGCAGATAGTCGTGGGTCTCGACCTCGGATTCCGACAAAAGTGCAAGGTCGTCTTCGTCGTCCTCGGGCGGACGCGGGCGGGGAATCGGCGGTGGGCGCCTGCGGTAGGGTTCGGCCTGATCGTGACGCAACGGCTCTGCGCCTTCGATTTCGGCGCGAAATAATGCATAATCAGCGTCCTGGAGTGGCTTTTTCATTTTCTCTGTAATCCCAGGATTTCCCGCGGGCTCCAGTATAGCAACGCCAGGGCACGATACGCCCGAGTGTGTTCCGGTGTGGGCATTGCAGCTATGATGAGAGGCTTATTTGAACCCTTCGTTCCGCATCCATGGCGACTAGCGCTGCCCGATGAACATCCTCCTCAGTAACGACGACGGTTATCGCTCACCGGGCCTGCGCATCCTGGCGGAAGAGCTGGCGCGACACGGTGATGTCACGGTGGTGGCGCCGGATCGGGATCGCAGCGGCGCCAGCAACTCGCTGACGCTGGACGTCCCGATTCGCGCCGAGCGGCTCGACAATGGCTACTTCCGTGTCAATGGGACTCCAACCGATTGTGTGCATTTGGCCATCACCGGACTGCTGGACAGAGAGCCCGACCTGGTTGTGGCGGGCATCAATCACGGTCCGAATCTCGGCGACGACGTGATCTATTCGGGGACCGTCGCGGCCGCCACCGAAGGCCGGTTTCTCGGGCTGCCGGCCATCGCCGTGTCCATCGATTCGCATCAGCCCCGGTATCTAGAGACAGCCGCTCTGTTTGCCGGGCGACTGGTCGCGGGCCTGCGCGATGCGGACATGAGCCCGAGTACCATTCTCAATGTCAACGTCCCCGACTTGCCGCCGGACCAGATCCGCGGGCTGAGCGCAACCCGGCTTGGACACCGCCACAAGGCGGAGCCGGTGACGCAACTGCTCGATCCACGTGGACGGCCCATGTACTGGATAGGCCCGGCGGGGTCTGAACAGGACGCTGGCGAGGGCACCGATTTTTTTGCCCTGCGCAACGGCTTCGTCTCGGTGACGCCGATCCAAGTCGATCTCACGCGACACGGGGCCATCGACCTGCTGGGCAGCTGGCTGGAAGGTCTAGGTTGATCGCCGGCCAAGTGGCACCCGAGGGTGGTGCCGGTCGGTGCTTCGCCTCGCCGCGTTCGCGGGAGCGATTGGTTCAGCGGTTGATGGACTCCGGCATCGCCGATGTGCGTGTGCTCGAGACCATGCGACAACTCCCGCGCCATCTCTTTGTCGACGAGGCGTTGGCGAGCCATGCCTACGACGACTCCGCGTTGCCGATCGGTCATGGCCAGACCATCTCACAGCCCTATACGGTCGCGCGTATGACCGAAGCACTGCTCGCATCGGGCGGTTGCTCGACGGTGCTGGAGATCGGCACCGGCTCCGGCTTCCAGACCGCCGTGCTGGCCTCGCTGGTGCGTCGTGTTTACAGCGTCGAGCGCATGTCGGTGCTGTGGCAACGCGCCGATGCCCGGTTGCGTGCACTGTGTTTGCGCAACGTGCGTTTGCGTTACGGTGATGGCAACTTTGGGTGGTCGGAGTACGCCCCGTTCGAGGGCATTCTCGTCACCGCGGCCGCCAACGGTGTGCCACGGCTGCTGGCGGAGCAATTGGCGCTCGGGGGCAGGATGGTCGTACCGATCAATCGCGGCAAAGAGCAACTGCTCCTTCGGCTGACGCGCACCAGCGTCGGCTTCCGGCACGAGGTCCTCGAGCCGGTCACTTTCGTACCCCTGTTGGGAGGGATTGCCTGATGCGTCTGTTCTCCAAGCTCTACGACCGCGTGATGTCCTGGTCGCGCCACCGCCATGCGCAGTGGTATCTGGGCGGTTTGAGCTTCGCCGAGTCGTCGTTCTTCCCGATTCCGCCCGACGTGATGCTGGCGCCTATGAGCATGGCGCAACCGGCCAGGGCCTGGCGGTTTGCGCTACTGACCACGCTGGCGTCCGTGGCAGGGGGCATGCTGGGCTACGCCATCGGCATGTTCGCGTTCGATCTCATCCAACCCTTTGTGGGGGAGGGAGGGCGTTACCAAGATGCGTTCGAACATGGCAAACAGTGGTTCGACCGCTGGGGAGTCTGGGCCGTGTTTCTGGCGGGTTTCTCGCCGATCCCCTACAAGATCTTCACCATTACCGCCGGGGTGCTGTCGATGGCTTTTTTGCCGTTTGTGATCGCCTCAGCAGTCGGGCGCGGTGCGCGCTTCTTTCTAGTGGCGGCGCTGATGGCCTGGGGCGGCGAGCCGATGGAGAGGCGCCTGCGCCAATACGTCGACACCATGGGCTGGATCATGATCGGTCTAATCGCGCTGGTTCTGATCCTGCGGTAGCGCGGCCACGCCTGTTCCACACATGAACCAATCGAGTCGGCTGGCCCCGTCTTCGCTTTGCCCGCGCCCAATGGTCTTGCTGTTTGCGCTGGTGGTGCTCTTGCTGCTGGGTGGCTGCGGTGCCGGCGGTCTGGCGCCGGTGGACAGCCGCAATGGCTACGGTCCCGCGCCGCCAGGCTTTTATCGCGTGCGCCGGGGTGACACCCTGAGCGAAATCGCGGAGCGCCAGCGTGTCGGTACCCGCAAGCTCGCCAGTTGGAACGGACTACAGCCGCCCTACACCATCTACTCGGGTGGCCTCTTGCGGGTGAAACCGCCGGATGGCACCGCGCCCGCGCGGAGTCGGGGCGCGCGCACCGTGGCGAGCAAGGGCAGATCGTCCTCCGCGCGGAGCCCGGCCAAGCCGATCAAGACCTCCGCGCGCAAGCCCAGCGCGGTTGCGGGTGCCGATGCGGCTAGTTCGGGTATCAAGTGGCAATGGCCGCTGGCTGGGCCGGTGAAACATGGCTTTCGTGCCGGTGACCGAACCCATTCGGGCATTCGCATCGGCTCTGCCCTTGGTGCGTCGGTCGGCAGTGCCGCTGATGGAACGGTGGTCTACAGCGGTAGTGGACTCAAGGGTTACGGCAACCTTATCATCGTCAAACATAATAATCGGTTTTTGAGCGCCTACGGTTTCAACCGGCAATTGCTCGTTCGCGAAGGGGATAGGGTCAAACGCGGGCAGCGTGTTGCCGAGGTCGGGCGGGCCGCCAACGGGGACAGCCTGCTGCACTTCGAGATCCGCAGGGACGGCGTTGCCGTTGATCCTCTGCGGTTCCTGCCGGCATCGCGTTGAAGTCTGTCGAGGCTCGGCGTCGGTAGGGAGGGCGCTTGAATCAGTCATAGGGGGAGAGACTATGCCAATGCGGAAGCAGGAAGAGGCTGCGGATACCGTTCCTTTGCCAGTGGGTGATGGCATCCTGCTCAACACTGACAGCGGTCCCGTCGTCGATGACGATGCGGAAACCGACCTCGATAGCCAACTGCTCGACGGCGAACTCGATGACGTGGCGGACGATGACCTCACCGACAATGACATGACTGACGATGATGCCGTGGCGGAAGATGAGGTTGCCGGTGGCCCGCGGGGCGAGGTTGCGCAACCCAAGGAACCCCGGCGTTTCATGGCCGGCGACGCGGACTTCGACGCCACCCGGCTCTACCTCAACGAGATCGGCGGTTCAAAGCTGCTGACGGCCGAAGAGGAGGTGCACTACGCGCGCCTGGCGCAGCAGGGCGATGAGGAGGCACGCGGCCGCATGATCGTCAGCAATCTGCGGCTGGTGGTCAAGATCGCGCGGCGCTATTTGAACCGGGGCTTACCGCTGCTCGATCTGATCGAAGAGGGCAATTTGGGTCTGATCAGGGCGGTCGAGAAGTTCGATCCCGAGCGCGGCTTTCGCTTTTCCACCTATGCGACCTGGTGGATCCGACAGACCATCGAACGGGCGATCATGAACCAGACCCGTACGGTCCGGTTGCCCATTCATGTGGTCAAGGAGATCAATGTCTACCTAAAGGCAACGCGCCTGTTGGCCCAGCAACGGGACCACGAACCGACCACGGAAGAGATCGCGGACCTGCTGGACAAGCCGATCGGTGAGGTGAAGCGGATGCTTGGCTTGAACGAGCGGATCGCCTCCGTCGATACGCCTTACGGCAAGGACGCAGACAAGCCGTTGGTGGATATGTTGCAAGACGATTCCGCACACGATCCGGCTGACGATATTCAAGACGACGACATCAACGCGAACCTCGATCACTGGCTCGACAAGCTCAACGAGAAGCAGCGGGAGGTGGTGGAGCGACGCTTTGGTTTGCACGGATATGAACACTCCACGTTGGAGCGGGTAGCGCAGGAGCTTGGTGTCACGCGCGAGCGCGTGCGACAGATCCAGATGGACGCGCTGCGCCGGCTGCGTGACATCCTCGAGAAGGACGGCTTTTCGATGGAGTCATTTTTCAAGTAGGTAGCACGCACCCTTGGGCGCACGGGGGTTCCTCATTGGCCTTGCGGTCCGCCGGCTCGACCCACGCTCTGGTCATGGGGATGGGGCCTCGATCCCTATCCTTACCCGAATCACGCTTTTCCTATTCGACTTCGCCATCGGACTGCGCGGCCGACCCAGGCGACCGCGTTGTGCCAACAGCGTTCAGTTTGGTGGTTTGACCCCCTCGCTGATCTCAGGCTGCTTGTTCCTGGAGGGTGACATGCGCCCTTTTGTTCCAAAAAACATTGTGAAAATAGGCAATTAACCCAACGGGGTTGCTCCCGAGTGCGACTGACCCAGGTCAATAAAAAGTGGGTCAAATGCCGCAACAAGTCGTTTCATGTGCCTCGTTCATCTTGACTTTCTACCCGCGATCCAGTGTTATTGCGGGCTCATGCGCTGGGGACGACGCGCAGACAAATCCAGGGTTAGGAAACCCGCACGCCTGTTCTTTTTTTCCCAGCTCGTTTTGGGGGTTCTATGGAAGCCACAGCTGATCGGGTAGCCGAGCAGAAGTACAACTTCGACGTTGTGCGCTGGTTCACCGTCATGGCCGTCGTCTACCTTGTCGTGGGTGCCGCGGTCGGTGTCTACATCGCATCGGAACTGGCCTGGCCGTTCCTGAATTTCGACAGTCCCTACCTGTCCTTCGGGCGCCTGCGTCCAGTGCACACCAACGCGGTGATCTTCGCGTTCGGCGGCTGTACGCTGATGGCGACCGCCTTCTACACCGTGCAGCGCACCTGCGGCGTCAAGCTGTGGAGCGAGAAGCTGGCCTGGTTCACGTTCTGGGGCTGGAACGCGATCATCGTGTTGGCCGTCGTGACCTTGCCGCTGGGCCTGACTCAGTCCAAGGAGTACGCGGAGCTCGAGTGGCCGATCGATATCCTGATCGCGGTCGTCTGGCTGGCGTTCACGTTCAACTTCATCATGACCATCGCCAATCGCAAGACCTCGCACATCTATGTGTCGAACTGGTTCTTCCTCGGCATGATGGTGATGATCGTCTATCTCCATGTTGTCAACAGCCTGTCGGTCCCGGTGGGCATGTTCAAGTCTTACAGTCTGTTCTCGGGCGTGCAGGACGCGATGATCCAGTGGTGGTGGGGCCACAATGCGGTGGGCTTTTATCTGACCGCCGGCTTCCTAGGCATCATGTATTACTTCGTACCTAAGCAAGCCAATCGCCCGATCTACTCCTACCGCTTGTCCGTGATCCACTTCTGGGCGCTGATGTTTGGTTATGTGTGGCTCGGGGCGCACCATCTGCAATACACCGCTCTGCCGGACTGGACCGGTTCGTTGGGTGCCGCCGTATCGTTGGCAATGATCATCCCGTCTTGGGGTGGTGCCGTTAACGGAATGATGACCCTTTCCGGTGCCTGGGACAAACTGCGCACAGACTACGTGCTCCGCTTCTTGATCATTGCTCTGGCCTTCTACGCCATGTCGACCTTCGAAGGCCCGGTCATGTCGCTGAAGACCGTCAACGCGCTATCGCATTACACTGACTGGACCATCGGCCATGTGCATTCCGGCGCGCTCGGCTGGGTCGCTGGCATCTCCATCGGTGCCATCTACCATCTGATGACCCGCCTGTGGCACACCGAGATGTGGTCCGAGAAGCTCGTGAACATCCACTTCTGGACCGCGACCATCGGCACCGTCATCTACGTGGTAGCAATGTGGGTGGCGGGCATCATGCAGGGGCTGATGTGGCGCGCCTACGACGAGTACGGCACCCTCGCCTATACCTTCGTCGAGTCGGTCGCTGCCATGCATCCGTATTACGCCATGCGCGCGGTCGGCGGCGGCATCTTCTTGCTCGGCGCCGCCTTCATGCTCTTCAACGTGCTGATGACCGTGGTCAAGGCCAACAACGAAGGCAGCCTGCGCGACGCACGCGGTGTTGCGCCGGCGGCGGCATGATGCGCATGCGCCGCGACGGACGCCCGAGCCGCGCCAGGCATTCGAGTAACGTAGGAGAAAGCTGACAATGGCAGACCAAAACACACCACCGAAGGGCCTACAGGAGCGCATGGAGCGCAACATCTGGGCACTCCTGATCGTGCTCGCGATGGTGCTCTCGGTTGGCGGTATCGTCGAGATCGTGCCGCTGTTCTATCTGAAGAGCACCGAGGAGGCGAATCGCTTCCCGGAGATCGTCTGGAACCGCGACAACCCCGGCTCTCAGCCGATCGTCACCGTGGATGCAGAGGGCAAGGAACAGTGGAACTGGAAGGCCGGTGACGGTGTCCGCCCCTATACGGCGCTGGAATTGGCCGGCCGCGATATCTACCAGCGCGAGGGCTGTTACCTGTGCCATTCGCAGCAGGTGCGGCCGTTCCGTGACGAGCGTGAACGCTACGGCCACTATTCGTTGGCGTCGGAGTCCATGTTCGACCATCCGTTCCAGTGGGGCTCCAAGCGCACCGGTCCGGATATGGCACGTCTCGGCGGCAAGTACTCCGATGAGTGGCATCGTCAGCACCTGATGGCGCCCCGGTCGGTGGTCCCGGAATCAATCATGCCAAATTATCCGTGGCTAGCGGAGCGATCGGTCAAGGGTGAGCGTATGCAGCGCCACATGAAGGGTCTGCGGGCGATCGGCGTTCCCTACAGCGATGCCGATATCGAAGCCGCACCGGCGTTGGTGGAAGGCAAGACTGAGATGGATGCGATGATCGCCTATCTGCAGGTCCTCGGCACCATGGCCAAGCTGGAACCCGGCGTCGAGTATCGGCAGTAAGCAGCATGCTGGAGTATTTCCAAACTGACTGGGCGGCGATGACGGCGACCGACTGGGTTGGTACGATCCTGACGGTTGTCATCTTCGTCCTGATGCTCGTCGCCTATTTCCAGGTATTCCGGCCAAAGAACCGGGATTCGCTCGAAGCGAGCAAGCATATCCCGTTCGACGAAGATCACGCGGACATCGGAGAAAACGATGGCGGAAAATAATCCTTTCCCCGGCGAAAACAACACCGGGCATTTCTGGGACGACAACCTGCGCGAACTTAAGAACCCACCGCCGAGGTGGTGGATGATCGCGCTCTGGGTATCGATTGCATGGTTTGTCGCCTACACAGTGCTCTATCCATCTTGGCCGATGCCCTGGCAAACCAAGGATGGAGACGGATACTTCAAAGGTATTCTTGGTTGGACCTCCATTAAAGAATACGAAAAGGGCGTTGAACAAGTCGCCGAGGTGCGTGCACCCTACGACGACAAGATCTCCGCCATGACGCCCGAGCAGATACTCGCTGATCCTGGGCTGACCCAGTACACGCTGGCGTCCTCCAAGGTATTGTTCGGTGATTACTGCGCCGCTTGTCACGGTAGTGGTGGCCAAGGGAACCTGGGCTATCCGGTGCTGGCCGACGACGATTGGCTCTATGGCGGCTCGCTGGCCAAGATCGCTGAGAGTATTACCAACGGACGCAAGGGGGCGATGACGGCCCACGCCAATATCCTGAGTGAACAGGAGGTCGACACCATGTCGAACTTCGTCGTCGAACTCAGCGAAGGCGGCAAGGGTAGCGACGAAGGCTGGGCCCTCTACAACAGCAAGGGCTGTAGTGCCTGCCACGGTCCCGCGGCGAATGGCATTCTGGCGGAGCTGCCCGATGGCACCGTCGTGACGGTGGGAGCGGCCAATCTCACCGACGCTATCTGGCGCTTCGAGCCGGGCGGCTACGACAGCGCCAAGCACACCATCCTGTATGGCGTGAATCAGCCCGGGGTCGAGCAGACCCGTGATGCGGTGATGCCGGCCTTCGCCCAGGTTGGCCAGCTCGATGGCAAGTTGACTCCGGAGCAGATCAAGATGCTCAGCATCTACGTGCATGAACTGGGTGGCGGAAAATAGCGATCCCTTCGATCGGTCATGCCGCGCGCGTGACGGGCGGCATGACCGGAAGGAAGTCTCAAACGATGCTGGTCACAACAGTCAGACGAGGAGGATGAAATGCACCTAGATGCCGTATTCTGGGGATCGATCATCAGTGTTGTTATTGCGGTTGTCATTTTCATTTATCTCGGTTTCAAGGTCGTGAAACTGATGAATGCCGATGCCGAGCGGCACAAGAGCGAACAGCAATAAGAAAAATACGACGGTTACTGAGAGGCGGAGGAGAGAAGGGGGATCCTGTATCCCCCTTTTTTTATGGTCGAATCAACGACTTCTCTCTGCTCTAATTGTCGAATCGCATTGTCGCGGAAGCCGGTCGAAGCTAGGCTTTTGGGAATCGGTGGTTGCGGATATCGGTCATGGCAACCGCCTCAGCCTTTACGGGATCAACTACATGAAGACGAACCAGAATTTGGCTCCAGATGCCGCGCTGGATGATATCTACGCTGAGGCAGCGCAGTGGCAAGTCAATACCGGAAACCAAACCATCCATGCGAAACGGCTACCGGGCAAATGGCGCACCATCAAATGGTTGGCGTCGTCGGTGTGGCTGATCTTCTTCCTCGGGCCCTACCTTACCTGGAACGGCCAGCAGGCGATGCTCTTCGACATCCCGAGTCGCCAGTACCACCTGTTCGGTGCCACCGTGCTGCCGCAGGATTTTTGGATGCTGTCGCTGCTGTTGCTGTTCTTCGCGATTTTGCTCGCGGTGCTGACGGCACTGGTTGGTCGGGTCTACTGTGGCTACTTCTGTTTTCAGACGGTCTGGACCGATGTCTTCACCTGGATCGAAGAGAAGCTGGAAGGTAACCCGGCGCAGCGTCGCAAGCTCGATGCGGCGCCCTTTGGCATGGCCAAGGGCGCGAAGAAACTATCTAAACATCTGGTCTGGCTGCTGATTGGATTCGCGACCGGTTTCAGTTTCGTGGCCTGGTTTTATGGGGCAGGTCCCTTGTGGCGCGATTTCTTCGTCGGCAACGCCAACGCGGCGGCCTACGCCGCGGTTGCCTTGTTCACGGTCGGGACGTACGTTTTGGCAGGCTGGTTGCGCGAACAAACCTGCTTTTGGCTATGCCCCTATGCGCGGATCCAGGGCGTGATGCTCGATCGCCAGACCCTGGTGCCGACCTATGACGTCGAACGAGGTGAACCGCGTGGTCGCGTGAAGAAGGGCGAGACGGAGCAGGCCCGCAGCACGGGCGACTGCGTGGACTGCAACCAATGCGTCGCGGTCTGTCCAACCGGGGTGGATATACGCCAAGGGCAGCAGGAGGGCTGTATCACTTGTGGGCTATGCCTTGATGCCTGCGATGCGGTGATGGATAAGGTCGGCCGCCCGCGCGGGCTGGTGCGCTATGCCTCGTTGGACGAGATTGAGGGTAAGTCGGTCCAGCGCATGCTGTTGCGGCCGCGGGTGTGGGTGTATACCACCATTCTCACCGTCGCCTTGGTGGGCATTATTTATGGCTTGTCGAGTTTGTCGCCATTGGATCTGAAGGTCTTGCACGAGCGGGCACCCTTGTTCGTCCGACTCAGCGACGGGTCGATTCAGAACAAGTACACCCTGAAGATGCTGAACAAGGCCAACGACGATCTGATGGTGACGATCTCGGCGACAAGTGCTGTTCCCATTGAACTGGTCGGTGCCGACGAGCCATTCAAGGTCAGGCATGGCGAGGTCACACCGGCCATGGTCTTTGTCAAGATCAAGCGCAAGGACCTCGGTTCCGAGAGCGTACCCGTGTTCTTCCATGCCCAAGCGGCGCTTCCCACCGGCGCGGACGCCTCGACGGAGCGTGAGAGCGCATTTTTCGGACCTAGACGTTGAAGATGATACAGACCACCATGACGAACGAACAATCCGGCGCGAACCAGAAGTCCGGCTCGGCCTGGCGCAGCCCCTGGGTTTGGGGTTGGCTTGCAATGCTGATGGTGGTACTCGCAGTCAACGCGGTGATGATCTTCCTTGCCTATGCAACCAACCCTGGGCTGGTGCGTGACGACTACTACGAAGGGGGACGCGATGTCGAGCGCACCATCGCCTCGCGGCTCGAGCAGGGGCCGGGCTGGACCATGCGGATCGATACGCCGGCGGACGTGCAGGCCGATGTTGCGACCGTGGTTCGCTTTGTCGTTGTCGACAAGGCGGGCCAGCCTGCATCGCCGGATGCCGTGACCTACTATGCCTATCGCCCTTCGGATGTCGCGCTGGACTTTTCGCTGCCGATGGTCGAAGAGGCACCGGGACGCTACGCGGTGGAGGTGCGATTCTCGCTCGCGGGCATCTGGGACACGCTGGTCGCGGCGGGCAATGGCGACAGCGAGTATTCCCTCAGCCAGCGCATCAGCGTTGCGCGGCCGTAGTTTCGGATCCTCGATTTGGTCGTGGCGCTTGATCAGGCGGGCGATGCCACCCGTTTGCGGATGACCGGCGACGCGGGCGCCGGGTGTTTTCACTGCGGGCTGCCCGTGTCGGATGCGGTGGGTGAAGTCGCCGTCGTCGACGGTGCCGAGCGCGCCTTCTGCTGTACCGGTTGCCGCTCGGTCTGCGAGGCGATTTATGCCGCGGGTCTCGACGGCTTTTATCGCCGTACCCCGGAGGGCGAGATCCTCGGGCCGCCGCCGGAACCGCCCAAGCAACTTGCTCTGTACGACCTCGACGAGGTTCAGGAGGAGTTCGTCGACGGCCTCGGCGAGACGCGCGAGATCAACCTGCTGGTCGAGGGCATCCACTGCGCCGCCTGTGTCTGGCTGATCGAAAATGGCCTCGCCGCCACGCCCGGGGTTCAGGAGGCGCGCGTCAATCTCACCGGCCGCCGCCTGCGGCTGAAATGGGACAACGGCCGCGTCAGGCTGTCGGAGGTGCTGCGGCGGCTCGCTACGATCGGGTATGCGGCGGTGCCGTTCGATCCCGACGCCGCGGAAGGGGCGCTGCGGCGCCAGAATCGCGCGCTGCTCTACCGCATGGCCTTCGCTGGCTTTGCGATGATGAATCTGATGTGGATCTCCATCGCTCTCTACGCCGGTGCCGATGAGGGCGAGTTCCGTGGCATGTTTCATTGGATCGGCTTCCTGATCGCGACGCCGACCCTGATCTACTCCGGCTGGCCGTTCTATCAGGGCGCTTGGCGCGGTTTGCGCCAGTTCAACCTGAGCATGGACCTGCCCATCGCCATCGGCGCCTCCATCACCTATCTCTACTCACTCTATGTCACGCTGACCGGCAGCGGTCACGTCTATTGGGATACGGTCGTGAACTTCCTGTTCGTGATCCTTGTGGGTCGCTACCTGGAGGCCATGTCCAAGCGCCAGGCGGTTTCGTCGACGCAGCGACTGCTCGACCTTCAGCCCAAGGTGGCGACCCTGCTGCGCGGGGCTGACGAGGCGGTGGTGCCGATCCGCGCCGTTCGGACGGACGACATCGTTTTGGTGCGCCCCGGCGAAACCATTCCTACCGATGGCGTTGTGCTCGATGGTAGCAGCAGTGTCGACGAGGCCATGCTCACGGGCGAGTCGGCGCCGGTGAGCCGCGGCGTCGGTGATCAGGTCTCGGCGGGTACGCTGAATGGCTCTGGCGTGCTGCGCATTAAGGTGTCGGGCGTGCTGCGCGATAGCGCCCTCGGACGCATCATCCGGCTGGTCGAGGAGGCGCAGGCAAGCAAGTCGCCCATCCAGTGCATGGCAGATCGCATCGTCCCCTGGTTCGTCGCGATTACGCTGACGCTGGCGACGCTGACCTTCTTGTTCTGGGTGCGACAGGACATCGAAACTGCGCTGATGGCCGCTACCGCGGTCCTCATCATCACCTGTCCCTGTGCCTTCGGTCTTGCCACGCCGATGGCCATTGCCGTCGCCTCTGGGCTCGGTGCCCGCAACGGTATCCTGATCAAGAACGGCGCGGTACTCGAGACCCTATCGGAGATCAATCACTACGTGTTTGATAAGACTGGGACCGTGACCGAGGGTCGCCCCATGGTCTCGCTGTTGCGGGATGTCGGGGGCGAGTGGCGGTCGCAGACGGGGGGCGAGAGTTGGACCGCCGGACGACGCGACGCATTGGCCAAGATGGCCGCGCTGGAACGCCTGTCGGAACATCCGCTGGCGCGTGCCGTGACACAGTTGGCCGTCGAGGCCGAGGTCGCCTATGCGCGCATCCCGGTCGGTGACGTGCGTGTTGAGCCCGGTTTCGGCATTGCTGGCGATGTCGACGGCAGTGCCGTGGTCGTTGGTAGTGCCGACTGGTTGCGGCGTTGTGGCGTCGAGCCGGCGGCCTGGTCGCTGGCAGCCGGGGAGGGACCGGGAGACGGACCAAAACCAGCGGCCGACGCGCCGCCCGTCGCCACCACCCCCGTGTCCACCACACAGGTGCATTGCGCTATCGCTGGTACCGCCGTGATGTGCCTGTCCATCGAAGATCGCCTGCGGCCCGATGCCGCGGAGACCATTCGGCTGCTGCGTGCCGACGGCCTGAAGGTCACCCTGCTGACCGGCGACCGCCGCGCCGCGGCGGAGCGCATCGCCGCGCAGCTCGGCGACATCGACGTCATCGCCGAGGTACTGCCGCAAGACAAGGACCGCGTGGTGGCGGAACTCCAGCGCGGCGGCCAGCGTGTCGCGATGATCGGTGACGGCATCAACGACGCGCCAGCGCTAGTGCGTGCCGATGTCGGCATCGCCGTCGGTAGCGGCACTGACGTCTCCATCGCCAGTGCCGATATCGTGCTGATGAGCAACGAATTGATGCGGGTGCGCGACGCGGGTCTGCTGGCCCGACGCACACTTCGGGCCATTCGGCAGAATATCGGCCTGTCCATCGCCTACAATACCCTCATGGTGCCGCTGGCCATGGCCGCGACCATCACGCCGTTGATTGCTGCGGTGTCGATGCCGCTGAGTTCGCTCGCGGTCATCGGTAATTCGGCGCGCATTCGCGGGCTGTTCCGTGCGCGAGCGACGGCCCCCGTCGGCCCCCGAGGCAGGGTTCGCGAATAAGTGCGGGCGCACGCCGGGGTCGATGCCGTTCGCGCCGCAATGACGTCAAACACTCAAATGCTGTGAGGCATCCATGGAAGTTATCTACGGTCTGATCCCCGGCATGCTGATCCTTGGTCTGGTGGCGGTCGGCGTGTTGTTCTGGGCCGCCCGTTCTGGTCAGTTCGATGATCTGGACGGTGATGCCCAACGTATCCTGATGGACGACGATCTGGACAACCGCGACTCCCGCCGGTTTCCCGACGCCGAGGAGTGAGATGCAGGTACGGATAGCCGACTCTTGATCTTGCCGGGTGATCGGGCGGCGCCGTGTTACCGCTTTTGCCGGTCTGGTCAGCGTTGCATCAATCGGTCAGACCAAGGTGGTAGGTGAGCCAGCCGTTGAGCGCGAACAGCGCGAACAGCGCCAGGCTCGCCCAACTGCAGATGCCGAGTACGCGCACCCGAGGCTTGACGAATACCCCGACGATGACGATTGCACTCATGATCATCGCCACCACGGCCGAGATCAGGTGGGCGCCGGAGACCGCCTCGAAGATAGGGCCTGGCATGTAGAAGGCATCGTCGATGGCCAACACCAGCAGGTTGAACATGTTGCTACCGAGCACGTTGCCCATCGCCATGTTGATGGCACCGATGCGCAGGGCGGCCAGCGTGACCACCAGTTCCGGCAAGGACGTGCTGAACGCGGTGAACATCGTGCCGGTAAAGGACTGATTCCATCCCATCACCAGCGACAGATCTTCCGAGACGTAAGGCAGCCAAATGCCGGCGGCGATCACCGCCAAGGCGGCGATGCCGTACCGAACGCCGACGTAGCCGAGGGAGTAGCCGGCGTAGCGGTCGCTTTCTTGCTCAGTGAAGGTCTCGACCTCTTGTTCCTGATACTGATGCAGGGTGCGGATGGCGACAGCGTAGACCAGCACCAGCAGTGGCGAACTCCAGGCCAAATGACCGGCGAGGCCCGACAGACCCACTTGTCCGGCCAGTAGCCCTACCGCGCCGATGCCGATCAGGACGATGCCGAAGCCCGCGGACATCACATGCTGTTGTTGGGCCCTGGCCAACAGAGGCGCACGTCGGCTGAACAGGTCGAGCACCGCGAGTAACGTGAGGTTGTAGACGCAACTGCCGAGGACGTCGCCAGCGGCGATATCCGGCAGCAGCGCGACGGCGGATGCGGTGATGCCGGCGGCGAGCTCCGGCAGTGAAGTCACGGTGGCGATCAGCACGAGGCCGACCCAGGTGCCGCCCATGCCGGTCTTGTCCGCGATCGCATCGCCGTAGTCCGTGAGTTTGACGCCCGCGATACCGATGACGACGACGCAGATCGCGTATTGGAACCAGACGATGCCAGCGGCTGTCATGTACTGCGAGTCCTGTCACTTGCTGGATCGTCGCGCCCCGCTTTGCCTACGCGCGCAGAGGATGGGGGAGTCCAGTTGGGGCGATCAGATGATAGTCGAGAATTGAGAAAGGTCTTCGGTGACGTCGCTCTCGCGTGGGCGTGGATAATCCGGAACCTTGCTTGGGAACGATTTGGATTCCACATGGAACCGGTGGAATTCGTTGGTCACGTCCTGCGCCTCGCCCAATTCGCCCAGCGTTACGCGTTTGCCGGTTTGGATGCCGACCGGCGTATGCTCCCAGAAGTGATCCTGCGGCGGCGTAATGACGCCCCAGCCGCGCTTGGGGTGGTGAATCAGCAGCGCCGACAACGGCTTGCCGACGACCTTGATCTTGCCCGGCTCCGTCTCCGCCGCCGGGTTGCGTTTGTGGAGCGCAATCGGTGTCGCGAAGGCGGCCAGATACTCGATGTCGATAATGACAGTGCCGGTTTCGGGTCGAAAGATGCGGTTTACCTTACCGATTCGGGGTTTTAAGATCTCCTCTGCGCCGAAGCCGTAGGCCAGCAGGTTGCCGATGAACATCCGGTTGGTAAAGCGCGTCTCCTGCGTCTTGATGCGCATCAACTCTTCGTTGTCATACAGCACGTACCAAAGGCTCTCACGGGTGGCCGAGTCGTCTTCACCGATGACTGCCGAGCGGCGCGCAAACAGATTTGACAATTCCCGCGAACGCTTGACCCGCGTGGTGCCGCGAAAAATCGATAGCAGGTGGGCGCGGACTTCGTCGAATCCGGTAAAGATGCGCAAATCTCGATGCCGCTGCCGGCTTTCGCTCAGGTCGCTCCATTTGTGGGGTAGCTCCAGGTTTCTGTGCAGCAGGTAGCCGGTGGCAATCTGGTAGACAGGCTCCATCCGTGCAAGCCTTGGCGGCATCGCAAACCGGTTCCTGTCGCCCCGCGCCCGTGACATCTCCGCATAGTCCTTGCGGATGCTGGTCGCGAGGATGCCGTAGTTGATGGTCAGCACCGATCCTAGGTCCGATTGTGTGGGCAGCCGGCGCGTCGGCGGGCTTTCCTGGTAGCAGCCGACGACGAATCGATCCTTCTGTTTGCCGGGATCGTCTGGATCGAAGGCCGTGAAACTGATGGCATCCTGAATCGAGTTGGCGTAGGTGTCGATGAAGAATTGTTCCTGCTCCGGCCAGGCGGAGTAGTCCAGGATGCTGTAGCTGAGCAGCGACGCATAGTGCTGACGCAGCGACGCGGATGAACGTGGATCGATGACGGGGGTCCGCGCGGAGAGGGTGTCGATGGCAAAATCCACCGGCTCGCAGGCCTCCATTGCAGCGAAGACGGTATTCGCGATGCGCGAAGTTGCCGGCGGTAACGGCATGTAGCGTAGACCGACGACACGATGATGCAGCTTGATCATTTCCATGATGCGGCAGGCGCACCGATATGCACGCGGTCGAACCCGCGCATACCAGAACCGCCCACGACCATAGTCCGCCGCGAACACCAGGCGATAAGAATCCGTGAGCATAAGGACGCAGCGCTCGCAAAGCTCGAGCATCGCCCGACGGCCCTCTGGTTCGGGAATGCCGCCGCCCTCAGTTGCAATCTCCGTCAGAGCCGGCGCTACGGCCCCGTAGAGTACATTGGCCAAGACCTCCGTGAGGGCCATGCGGCGCTTGGTCGACAGTGGATAGCGGTTGAGATTCCGACACACCGTCAAGATGTGCTCCAGGAAAAGCATCGGCGTTGTGCCTTTAACCCGGAGCGACGCCTGCAGTTTCGCTTCGGTCAGCGGTGGTTTCGCGCCGCCGCGGGTGGGTGGCAGCAGGCTGAAGCGAAGCTCGATCCTTCGCTCGGGCAGGTCCAGTCCAAAAAAGTTGCGAACAAGCGCCCGTTCGCGTTCAAACAGTCTGGCGCCTGGAAGCGGCATGCTCTGCTCCGTCGTGGTTCGGTTCGCGGTGCCGCGTCATCGCCCACGCCGCGGAGTGCGTCTGACGATGGGCACAAGTGGCTCGATTATACGCGCCGCATCGAGCGTTGCCCGCGACGCGACGAACAATCAACCGCCCCTATCGCACCTTTGCGCTGACAGTCGCCAATTGCCGATCGCCCGCAGCCGACTATTGCACGCTGCCGAAGGACCTGTCGACCGCGCCGGCGGGCGCTCTTAGGCCTGAGAACCGGCAGCCCTGGGCGACCGGGCCCCCAGGGAAGATTTCGTAAAGGAACTTGAGTCCGCCGCGGCCGTGGAAACGTTCTTCCAGTGCATCGTGCAGGACGCGCACATTCGGCTGTGCGTGCTCGGCGAAGTAGTGCTGCAATGCGCCTATCACTGCCCAATGATCGTCTGTTAGCGTTACATCGTCAGCCTTCGCCGCGGCCTCGGCAGTTTCCCGAGACCAATCCGGCGGCGCGTCGGGGAACGCCTCATCCAAATGGACGCTGCCCGGGTTCATGATCTCTTGCATGCTCTGAGCCATTTCCTCTTCTCTCCTGTGTCGTTGTCGTTGTCAACGCAATCTGCGCCGCCGAGACGCATTTGTGACTGCATTGTCCCTATAGTGGTAATGGACGCGGACGCCGGCGTCAAGTCCTGTAGCGCCTGCCGCCGACTGACCTATGTGGCAGTCTCGGTTTCGCGCGATTCGGTCTTATGCGCCGCGAACGATGAAGTTTAGAAACAGCACTCCGAACCCGGCGCATAGCGCGCCAAGCATCAACGAACGCGATTGCACATGCCAACGTCGCCAGATTCGAGCCAAGGCATCGAGCCCGCGCATCCAGGCCTCCGACCGGGGCTCCGGAGTTACCTCGGGTGGCCTCCTGGTGAGCGCGGTCCTGATTTGGTCGAGCACCCCTGGTAGTTCCTGCTCTAGTCGGTCGCGCCGCAGAATTGCCAAGGCCCCGCGCCGCAGGGCAGTCGGCGCCAGCGGCCAGCTGTCATCCGGGCAGCAGATCACGACCGGGATGTCGAGCTTGGCCGGATCGATTCTGAGGATCTCGAGAAGTTCCAGACCATTCATGCCGGGCAGGACGCAAGCCGTCAGCACCGCGTCGGGGGCATCGTTGTCGATCCATGCCAGCGCGTGCTCTGCCGACTCCGCGGTGCGAACCCGCGCGCCGTGCCGCTGGAGTAACAATCGCAGTGCATAACGGGACGGGGGTGAAGCGTCGACCAGCAGCAGATTCAGGCTTGACGTCATGGACTACGGTACGAATTTTGGCGGCGCGCGTCCGGGCTAGGTGGCACCTTTGCCGGCGCGTATCATAGACGGGCTGGCCGCGAGTTTAGGCAATACAGGGGTGAAATGCCATGATGCTGTCTGGAGCCAAGTTGCGTGTGTTCGACGACAAGACCGCCGTTGCCGAAGCAGCGGCGGCGTTGACCTTAGCCCAGGCACGGGCCGCCATCGCCGAGCGCGGTCGTTTTCGTATCGTGCTCGCCGGTGGGACGACGCCAACCGCGGCCTATCGGCTGCTCGCCGGGAGCCAGAGCGATTGGTCCGCCTGGCATGTCTATCACGGCGATGAACGCTGTCTGCCGCCAGGGGATAGCGAACGCAATAGCCTGGCCGCTGATCAGGCATTCCTTGCTCAGGTGCCTATCCCTCGCGGCCAGATCTATCCGATTGCCGCGGAATTGGGCGCTGTGACCGCCGCTGCGGCGTATACGGACATCGTCGCTAACGCACTGCCATTTGACTTGGTACTGCTCGGTATGGGCGAAGACGGTCATACCGCGAGCCTATTTCCGGGGCGAGAGATTCCGCCAGAGCCGTTTGTGATTCCGGTCCACGATGCGCCAAAGGCACCTTCGGATCGGGTCTCCCTGACGCCAAGAGCGCTGTGCCGTTCAAACCGCATAGTGCTGCTGATCACCGGCGCCGGCAAGCGCGATGCGCTACGGCGCTGGGCGCTCGGGGAGACGCTACCGGTGCAAAGCGTTGCTGCCTGTGGCAACAGCATCGCGCTGCTGGACCGCGCGGCGGCCGATGGCTTGAACCTTGAAACAGCAGTTGACCGTTAGTGCAAGTGCCTCAGTGACTGGTTGTGAGCCAGTCTGTGCCAGCTGTGACGCTCGCCACTTGGGTGAGCGCCGCTAGGACCTCCAGTGCACGCTCCGCGCGGCGCCTAGCGTCATTGCAAGTCGTTGGAATAGCGAGACTAATCCTTCTCTCTGTGCCTGGTCAGACACCATGCGGGACGCACCCTGGGGGCCGTCCAACTGGTCTTTCTAGTCGAACGAGGCGCATGATGCGTGAAAGGTCGCTCAGGACAGGCCCGAATCTCCGGTTACAATGCGTGCGTCTACATTACACCTGCACCGGAGCCGTATCCTCGATGACGATTCAACTCGCGCTGGCAATTGCGTTACATCAACTCGCCACCGTGGTCTGGGTGGGCGGGATGTTCTTCGCGCACTTTGCGTTGCGGCAGTCCGTCCAGCGTACACTGGAGCCGCCGCAACGCATGGCCCTGCTGCTGGC
Organism: uncultured Gammaproteobacteria bacterium; assembly: GCA_963698775.1. Taxonomy (GTDB): domain Bacteria; phylum Pseudomonadota; class Gammaproteobacteria; order Chromatiales; family Chromatiaceae; genus Thiohalocapsa. The sequence goes on along the minus strand of CAVOSE010000001.1, from coordinate 21,888 downwards.
AGTGTTCGGTCGCTTCTTCGGCTGGGTCTGGATTGCCGTAGTGGCCCTTTGGGCAAGTGGTTTCTGGATTTTCAGCGGTATCTATGGCGGCAGCATGGGCTGGCATGTGCACGCCATGATGCTGGTTGCGGTGATCATGTCCGTGCTGTTCTTCTACATTTATTTTGTCCCCTATCGCGCGATGGGCAAGCTGGCAGCGGCCGGGGATTGGGCGGGAGCCGCGGCACGCCTGGCGGTGATCCGCCGCGTCATCCTCGCGAATCTGCTCCTTGGGTTGTTGACTGCCGCCCTCGGCAGCGCGGGACGCTATCTGCAATGACAGGGCCTCGCGGGGCACGACGCCCTGCGATTTTCAAGCGACTAATGGATAAGAAAAGACCGGAACACGGACACCGCGTTTTTGTGTTCCGTCAAATTTTTTTGGCCAGCATGGCCGATAAACCAGTATCGCCCCCGGCGGGGCTCGACCGGGGGGCTCCCCCCGGGGGGCTCCGCCGGCACTTGCCCCTGTTTACTCTGCCGGACGCTCTATGACGGCAGGCTGAACCCGTTGCTGCCGCTGCCGGCGATCGCTTCAGAAGGCAGTGCCCGGCTGCTTGCCGAACTTCTTCAGGATCGTTGCCAGCGGACAGAAGCCGGTGAATGCGGACTGCAACAGATTGAGGCCGACGAATCCAGTGAACCACAGCCATAGGGGGCTGACGATGGCGGCCAGGATGGCGGAGATAACGACGAAGCTGCCGGCAACCGCCAGCACGATGCGTTCGATAGACATGGCAAACCTCAGAAAGTGGATAAGGGATTAGATTAGACTTGTCTAATATAGCTGAAAGGGTTCAAATTTCCAATTGGTTCCTGTGGTGAAGTCTGGATGGCCAACGATTCCGAGAAGGGCGCTGCACAGGCTCGACTGATTCGCGCGTTGGCCAATGCGGAAGCCTATCCGCACCCAGTCGGCGCGGTGGAGCGGATCGAGACCCACATCTCCGTGGTGCTGCTGGCCGGTGAGTTCGCGTACAAGATCAAAAAGCCTGTGGACTTGGGTTTTTTGGATTTCTCGACCCTCGCGCGTCGGCACTGGCTGTGTCAGGAAGAGGTCAGGTTGAACCGTCGGTTGGCGCCGAACCTCTACCTTGGAGTCGTGTCCATCAGCGGTTCGCTGGATGAGCCCCGCGTCGGTGGTGCTGGCCCGGCACTGGAATATGCCGTGAAAATGCGTCGATTCCCGCAGCAGGCGTTGCTGACGCAAAGGGCACCAGATGCGGGCATTATCGACGCCATCGCAGGGCGCATCGCGGTGTTTCATGCTGGTCTTACGCCGGCCCCGCCAAATGCGCCCTTCGGCGCTCCCGAGGTGGTTGTTGCGCCGATGCGGGAGAATTTCGCCCAGCTCCGTTCCGGATGCGGCGATCCCTCGATACGCGCGGCGGTGGGTCGGCTCGAACGATGGACCGAGCTGTGGTTCTTGCGCCTGCGGGACAGGCTCGAAGAACGCCGACAGGGCGGGTCTATTCGCGAGTGTCATGGCGATTTGCATCGCGGAAACATCGCAATCATCGACGCAGAGCCCGTGATCTTCGACTGCATCGAGTTCAGCCCGCAGCTGCGCTGGATTGACACCATGAGCGAAGTCGCTTTCTTGGTCATGGACTTGCAGGAGGCGGGCGAGATCGCCTTGGCGCGCCGGGCGCTGAACCGCTATTTGGAATTGACTGGCGATTACCGGGGCCTTGCACTGCTGCGCTTCTATCAGGTCTACCGCGCCATGGTGCGGGCCAAGGTGATCGGCATCCGACTTGCCCAGGGGGTACTGCAGGGCAGCCAACGCTCCGAGGCCCGCGCCGAACTGCGCGGTTACTTGCGACTTTGTCGCACCATTGCCGTCCGCCGCCGCCCGCGGCTCATCATCGCCTGTGGTCTGTCCGGCTCTGGCAAGACCAGACTCGGCAACGCGCTGCGGGAGCGTCTGGCCGTGATCCACATCCGCTCCGACGTCGAGCGCAAACGCCTGTTCGGGCTAACACCGGACGCGCGCACAGCGAGTCCACCGGGGGAGGGGATCTATGATGCCGATGCCGGACAGCGCACCTATGCCCGGTTGCTCGAACTGGCGCGGGACATGCTGCTCTGGCGCTACAGCGTGTTGGTGGACGCGACCTTTCTGAAGGCCAGGCAGCGCAAGGAGTTTCGGCGCCTTGCTTCCGAGGTCGGCTGTGGCTTCGCGATCCTAGCCCTGGATGCACCGGAGGCGGTGTTGCGTCGGCGAGTCACCGCACGCAGTGCGTCGACCGCCGATGCATCCGAGGCCGGCCAAACCGTGCTCGATCTGCAGCTCGCGGCAAGGGAGCCGCTAGACGCCGACGAACGTCGCAGCGCGATCTCTACTGAATACCGCCGAGCCGTTGCAGCTTGACGCACTGCTGCGACAACTGGCTTAAACCTTAGGCGATTTCTGTAAAGTCACACACCAGCTGACTTGTCTTGACGCCCGCCTTCTGTGTCGCACCGGCAGTCACATAGTTCGGCTATGCTCCTGCCGGTACTCCTTGAAGGCCAACCTCAATCCGGCATCATCTGGTACAAGATTTCCCGCAATCGCCAAATTCGGCAGTTGCTCCGGGTGTAGGGGCGAATTTTTTCGCCGAGTTAGTGCCTTCGGTGCGACTGAGGTCGCACCTGCCCTAGGTGCGCAATAAATTGATTTAATTAAACTATCGGTGCGAAGTGCCTAACCTAGATCAAAACGCCGGGGCCGATTCAGGGCCTGGTTCCGTGTCAGCCTAGGGCTTCTTCCCGAAGCTTGGTCCGTACCGCCATCAAGACGTTTCCGTAGGCGTTGTTGCCGCGGCCATCGCGCCCGCATCCCCAGTGATAATCGAACTGGCTGATTTCGACGATATGCCTGTTGCCGGTGGCTAGCAGGCGCGCGGCAACAGCTTCGTGGCTTCGACATTTCACGTAGACGCCGCGGGTCATGACCGTCTGCTCGATCTGTTTCCAGTCGGCCCTGGTGTGGCGACGGTGCCGTTTGGCCAGCTTGCGGGCATCCGCGGGGTGCTGTGCAGCCTGGATCAGGTTGCGAAGCGCTGTGGCTTCAAATTTCATCCCTTGCAGATAATGCTCCACCGACGGCCAATCCGCGCCGTCCAAATAGATCGCGTGTTTAGAGAAGGTGGCCAGAGGGTCGGTCGCGTCGGACATGGAGACGCGTACATCAGCTTCATGTTCCGCGTTGGTCCCGATAGATGAGCCGTTTCTTAACCGCGTTGTGAACATGTTGAGTCCGGTGGGGCTGGTGGGTCTGTGGTCGAGGCGGTGATTGATTGGCCGGCGGCCGAAGTGCCGAAGAGATGTACTTTTGGGCGCTCTTGCTCAAGCGACCCGAGTCGAGCCAAACAGCGGCTCATCGTGACGGAACGGGGGACAAGGCGCAACGGGTACGACCGGACGATCTTCAGCGGGCACTCGCCTGCGCGGTGGAAATGCAGCACGCGATGGTCAAGCTCAACCAGATCAGCCGTGGCCGTGGTGAGCCGAGCTTGTACGCGGGCATTGCCGTCAACACAGGTCGCGTGATGGCGGGCAGTTTCGGCTCGGCGTTGCATAGCGAATACACCGTGATCGGGGACGCGGTCAATCTAGCGTCGCGGATCGAGGCCTTCAGTCTGCGCGGGCAGGTGCTGCTGAGCGAGACCAGCTATGCGGCGGCTCGGCAACTGATTGACGTCGGTCGTGTCAACCAGGTGCGGGTCAAGGGCATGGCCCAGCCCATTTCGCTGTATGAGTTGCGCTCCGTGAACGCGCCGCATCGGCTCGTCATTCCGGATGTCGAGATCCGAAAGTCGCCGCGTATATCGGTCAAGCTCGATGGGATCTTCCGCCAGATCGAGTCCAAGCAGATCTATTCCGATCACTTCGTCGGTCATATCAACGACATTGGCTATTACGGCATGCGTGCCGATCTGCCCCTCGGTCTCGCACCCTGCAGCGAGGTTGTGGTGAATCTCGGCCCGGACATGGGCGCGGATGCCTCGGATGAGGTCTATGCCCGCGTGCTTCGGGCAGAGCCCAAGGGGCGGAGCTTCCGCACCAGCCTAGAGTTCACTGCCATCGACACGCCGGGTCACCGGCAAGTCAAGCAATACGTGGATGACCAGTTGTGGCGGCGCTGAAGTTGTTGCGACGGCGTCACCCCGCGCGACGAAGCGTCTGTTTGACAGTGAGTCATTCTCCGGGAGCTGCGAAGAGATAGGGAAACATCCGCATGCGCTCGGTCTCGGTCAGTGACTGCATGCGTGCGATGTTGCGCTCCGGAATGCCGTCTGGGTCTGGGTAATTGGCGATTGCCCGAGTGAGGCTATCTTCGCGAATCAGGTGCAAAATCGGATAGGGGGCCCGGTTGGTCAGGTTGCCGGCGTCGTCATCGCTCGTATCAGCAAACCGATAGTGCGGATGAAAGCTCGCGATCTGGAAGCGCCCCAGCCAGTCGCAGCGCTCCAGCAGCGCATCGGCAGGGTCCAGGAACTGATTGAACGCCTCGAATGCCGCGAATAGGTGCGGAATCACCAGCAGCGTGGTTTCGAGTTCCCGCGGGTCGGCGGTGTCGAGTCTCAGCAGTTCATGCTGCACGTCCGCCAGAACCCGCCCCTCATCCTCGGCATCGCTGACGACCAGGCGCACCGTTTCATGCTGCCACGGGTAGGCGGCGAAGGGACAGAGTCCGAGGCCGATCACGACGTCCTCAAGCCAGCGGCGAACGGCTGGCAGGGGATCGACTGGTGACGCCTTGGGCACCGGGGTGATGTTACTCGATGACGTAGATCTCAACCCGGCGATTGGCACGACGGCCAGCCTCAGTGGCATTGCTGGCGATTGGACGCTCGGCGCCGTAACCCTGGGCGCTGAGGCGGTCGCCAGCGACGCCCCGCGTGATCAGGGCCTGCATCACGGCCTCCGCCCGCTGCCGGGACAGATCCTGGTTGATCGCGGCGCTACCCGAGCTGTCGGTATGCCCTTCCACCCGCGCGGTCAGGTCTGGCCGTTGTTCGAGCAATGTTGTCACGCGGTCCAAGGTCGGTAGTTCCCCTTTGGGCAAGGTCGCGGTACCGCTCGGAAACTGGAGTTCATCACCGGCCAGACTCAGCAGGATGCCTTCCTCGGTCAGTTGCCCGCCGAGTTCAGCTGCATTGTCATACAACGAGCGTACCTGCTTCACCGACGCCTCGCCGGCGGCCTTTACCTCGGCCAACGTGCGCGTGTGTTCCTCACGCTGGGCTTGCATCTCCGCTCGTTCCTGTTCCAGCTTTGCCTCCGCCGCAGCAACCCGCGCCTCCGCCGACTCCAGCGCCTCGGCATGGACTCCCTTTGCTTGCTCAAGCTGTGCCTGCAAGGCGGCGCGTTCGTCTTCAAGTAGCTTTGCCGCGGCGTCGGCATCCGACTGAGCGGCCTTCAGCTGCTCGGTCTGTTCGGCCTGCTGTGTCCGCAGTCGGTCCAACTCTGCCTGCAACGCGGTCATCGCCTCTGTCTCCTCGCCACCTTTGACGGCGGCCGTGGCGGCATCCGTCGCGGCCCGCTTGGCGGTCTCCAGCGCTTCATCCTTCGCGGTCAGGTCGGCGCGTAATTGTTCGACCTCGGCGCTTAGCGCTTCGCTGCGGGCCTGCGCTTGCTCGTAATTCTCCTGTAATGTATCGGCGGCGCCGATGGCATCGCCCTTCACGGCTTCCAGCTTTTTCTCCATTGCCTCGCGTTCACTGGTGGCGCTGGAAAGCTCTGCCCTCAGTTCCTCGATGATGGCGTTGGCCCCCGCCAGCTTGGCTTGCGAGTCGGCGTCGAGCGGTGCGGTCTGGCCGTCAGCAGTCGCCGCCTGCATTGCCTCGCGTTGCTGCGTCGTCGCCACCAGCTTGTTTGCAAGTTCCTTGATTGCGGCCTCTTCCTTTTCCACCAGGACCTGCAAGCGTTCTTGGCGCTCGGCCCCGCGCCCGAGTTTGTCCCGCAGTGCGGCCTCCAGCTGATGGGCGGTATTCAGCTCGAAGTTGAGCCCCGCGATGGTCTCGTTGTCGGCGGCCAGTTTGGCCTGCAGTTCCCGCTCGCTCTCGGTAACGTCCACCAGGCGTGCGCTCAGCGCCGATGCCGAATCTTGTGTTTCTGTCAACGCCGCATCGATCTCTTGCTTGGCCTCGGTCAGGGCGTCGAACTCTTGCTGTAGGGTGGCCTTTTCGGCTGTGACCGCTTCGAGATCGGACTGAGCGGCAGCAGCATGCTGAGCGTGCTGGTCTTTCAAGTCGGCCACGGCCTGCTCGTGCTGTTGTTGGAGGTTTGCAACCGCCTGGGCATGTTCCTGCTGCATCGCGGTGAGGGCCTGCGCATGTTCACTGTCCGACGCCTTGGCGGAACTGTCGTGCTCAGCGAGTAACGACTGGATCTTCGCCTGAGCCGTCTCTGCCTCCGCTGTCGTCTTGTCGAGCGCAGCATCGGTGCTGGCGAGCTGCGCCGAAGTTTCGCGAAGTTCCGCCTTGGTTGCTGCGAGGTCCGCCTTGAGCACGCCGGTGTAGTGGTTGTAGAGCACATAGACGCCGATCAGCGCCAGCAGTACCAGCCAGAAGAAAGGCTTCCAGGCCGTTGCGTTGGAATCGGACATCGGTTTCTCTCCTACGGGGCATTGGTGGGATTCTTGTTAGGCAGACACCTGCCGCAGATTATGCCGCTAAACCGGCGTTGCTGCAGTGCGGCGTCGATCTGCGCACTTTTTTTGGTTCGCGCCTCGTGGCGTCATTCTGGGGGCGCGGGCCGCGACGCGGTGATGGCGCGCTTGTAGCACCAGTCCTTGATGGCCTTGATTTGCTCGACCATGGTGCGGGACAGCGGAATGGTGGTGACGACGTTGTTGACCACGTCGCGCTCGTTGAAGGCGCGGTCCTGCTGATAGGCGTCGATGCGCGCCGACTTCACCGCCTGCTCGATCTCGGCGCCGCTCCAGTCCTTGGTGCTGGCGGCGAGGTAGCCGAGATTGAACTCATCGGGGTTACCGGCGTTGGCGGCGATGTGAATACGGAAGATCTCCTGACGTTCCGGCTTGTTCGGCAGGTCGAGGAAGAACAACTGATCAAAGCGGCCCTTACGCATCAGTTCAGCCGGCAGGGTTTGGATACGGTTGGCGGTGGCGGCCACGAACACGCGCGGGTTCTTTTCCTGCAGCCAGGTCAAGAAGCTTGAGAAGATGTTGACATTGCCACCCCCGCCACCGGTCTGCTCGTCGTAACCGAAGCTGTTCTCGATCTCGTCTACCCAAAGCACGATGGGCGCCACCTCCTCGGCCATGCGCGTGGCGTGCTCGAAGGCGTATTCCGGGGTGCCGAAACTGCCGGACAGCACCAGGCTCATGTCCATGCGCACCAGCGGCAATTCCCAGGCGGACGCGATGGCCTTGGCGCCCATGCTCTTGCCGCAGCCGGAGACGCCCATGAACAGGACGCCGGATGGCAGCGGCACGCCGGATTTGTAGGCCTTCTCGGAGAACAGATCCTTGCGTTTGAGTACCCACTCCTTGAGGTTCTCCAGCCCGCCGATCGCATCCAACGAGCGTTGCGGTGGGAAGAAACGCAGGCAGCTCTCCTTGCGCAGCAGCTGCGCCTTCTCTTCCTGAATCTCCGCGAGTGCAGTACCGGATTCGGTCGCCTCGCCGCGGAACAAACGCGCCTGTAGGTGCGCCACTTCGTTCAGGGACAGACCGCGCATGGCGGCCGCGTAACGATGCAGTTGGTCGCTGGTTGTCGCGCCGGAATCGTTGTTCGCCATCAGTACGTCGACGATCTCCTCCTCCGAGGGTAGCCCCATCTCGATCAGGAAGATCTCCTTTTTCAGAATCTCCGGCAGGATCAACTGCGGATAACTCAGAAAGACGTGGCTGTTGCTATTCCGTAGTCGGTAGTAGAGATCACGGACCGCGCGCACCAAGGCCGGATTCTGCTCGAACCAAATCGGCAGGTCCTTCATCAGATACATGGCCGACTGTTTGGATTCGGCGATCTGCTGCAGCGCACGGACAGGATCTGTGACGGGTTCATTCGCCGTTCCCGCGGCTGGCGTCGACACCGGGACGGGAGCCGACTTGGGATCGGTGCCGGACAAGGATGCGTTCCCGGACGCGATGTCGACATCCTGGCTGAACCCATTGGTTGCGGTCCACACGATCAGCTTGCCGTCGCTGCTGTAGTAGGACCGAGCCACCGAGCGGAGCAACCGCTCGATGCGCTCCTCCTCCCAGCCGAGTACATAGAAAATGGGATAACGGGACCGGAGGCCGCGCGAGATCTTTTGCAGGGTCTGGCGATTGTGAACGCTCATCTGGACTGGCATGCTGCTGCGAAGTTGTGGTTGAGCGTACGCCACTAGGGCCGAAAAGGTCCAGCACATGGGCCGTGGGCTAGGTCTTGATCGCCGGCAGGTGCTAATCGATTGTCGAAAGGATTGCCCTGGCACTTCTCCCGACCCATCCCCGTCGGGTATCGTAGGCGCCTTGAACATTCGTTGAACCCTCCCCGAGTGATCCTTGGGGCACACATCCTTGGTCGTTGGAGTCCCTATGACGGAACAGATTCGAGTTGCTGTCGCCGGTGCCGGCGGCCGTATGGGCCGCACCCTGGTGGAGGCCGTGCATGCTACCGAAGGCCTGATCATCACCGCAGCCACGGAGCGCGAGGAAAGTGGTCTGGTGGGCGTCGATGCAGGCGAGGTCGCCGGCATCGGCCGAGTCGGCGCGCCGATCCGACCAGACCTGAACGAGGTACTCGGCGATTTCGATGTGCTGATCGACTTTACGACGCCGTCCGCGACCATGCACCACCTCGCGTTGTGCCGCGATGCGCGCTGTCGTCTGGTCATCGGCACGACGGGACTGAGTCCGAGCCAGCGCGAGTCCGTCACCGAGGCGGCCATCGACGTTGCGCTCGTCTATGCGCCCAACATGAGCGTCGGCGTCAACCTCTGCTTCAAGCTGTTGGATATGGCCGCCCGTGTCATGGGTGACGAGACCGATATCGAGATCGTCGAGGCGCATCATCGGCACAAGGTCGACGCGCCTTCCGGCACGGCGCTGCGGATGGGAGAGGTCGTCGCCGCTGCCCTCGGGCGAAACCTTGATGAGGTGGCCGTCTATGGTCGTCAGGGCCACACCGGCGCCCGGGAGCGGCAGACCATCGGATTTCGAGACCATCCGTGCCGGCGACACCGTCGGCGAGCACACGGTTTGGTTTGCCACGGACGGTGAGCGCGTCGAGATCGCGCACAAGGCCACCAACCGCATGACCTTCGCCCGCGGTGCCGTGCGTGCCGCGCGCTGGATCGCTCACCAGTCGCGTGGTCAGTTCGATATGCAGGACGTACTTGGGCTGCGCGATCCGTAACGCCGAGTCCCATTCCGGGTGGGGTGCCCTGCGGCGTTGGACCTTGGCGGCGCGTTCAGGTTGAGGGTGCACATCCAGCCGATCCCACCGCGCTCGCGCGGTCCATTGACAGCATTGAACATGGCTATGACAGAGCAAGTTGAGACCGCCAACGCCGACGACCAGGCGATACTTGAGCAGTTCGTGACGGGAGTGCGCGCATCGGGCCGAGTCTGGGGTCTGAAATCAGGCAACGGCTGGGCGGTTTGTCCGTCCAACGAATACGAGGACGCGAGTGTCTACCCGTTCTGGTCCGATGAGGCGGATGCCCGAATCCACTGCGCGGACGAGTGGTCGGCATGTGCGCCGACGGCCATCGAACTGGATCGCTTTATCGAAGATTGGTTGCCGGGCATGCACGGGGATGACGCCCTGGTCGGCACGAATTGGAGCCCGGAGCTGATCGGAATTGAGATTGAGCCCATGGAATTGGCCATCGCGTTTGGCGTCGACGGGCTGCCGGGCATGCAATGATCAACAGCGAGGGCGTTCGCGATGCACGCGATAGCCCTCACGGCTGCCGCAGTATGAAGCCTGCGGTATTTCCATGCCGATTAGTCGCCAAGATGGCTAAGCAATCCGTTGCCTCTTAGGCGAGGCGATGCTGGTTCTGCATGTAGGTGTAAACCAGATTCGACACTTCGCGCATCGCGTTGCTGCGGTTGGTGATCCAGGTGCCGTAGGCCCCGGTTCGGCTGCCCTTTTCGATAACACCGATAAAGGTATAGGGCCGCGGACGACCGCGTCGGTCGTAGCACTCGATGATGCCCATGTTGCCGCACAATCTGGCCGTTGAGCCGGTCTTGTCATAGACTCGTACACTGGATGGCATGTTCTTGACGCCGCGGGTGATGCGGTCGTGATTTGGCAGTGCCATCAAGTCCAGCAGTTCCCGGGAATAGGGGAAGCGGTCGTTCCACAGTGCGTACAGGAAGCGGCTGTAGTCGCGAGCGGATGCCTTGTTGCGGTAGGTGCGGCCGTCGGACGGGATGTATTCCACGATGCTGGTCTGGCCGAAAACGCTGGCGCCGTGACGTTTCAGCACGGCCTCGGTGGCGCGCGGTCCGGCGTTGCCGTTGTAGCGGCTGACGATCTGCATGATCTCATTGGTCGCGCTATTGCTGCTCTTGCGAATCATGCGTTCCATCGTGGAGCGGACCGAGCTGTTGTAGCTCACGCGCGAGCCCTGTTCCTTGGCGGTCAAGAAAAAGGCTTCAGCCACAAAGGGCTTGATCATGCTCGCAGCTTGGCGCGGAATCTCCTCGTTGATGGAGACCAGTTTCTTGCCGCCGGTGAAGTCGTAGACAGACCAAGAGGTCTTCTCGTCGGGGCGAATCTTCCCCTGGGCGCGCATGCGTTTGACCAGCGAAACGACCTGGCTCTGCAGTGTCGGTCCTCGGCCGGCTTGCACGAGGCCGGGAGCCCCCAACAGCAGCGCACCGCCCGCCATGCCGCTGGTGAGAATAAAGCTGCGCCGGCCGCTATCGAAATCAGCCGCCCCATAGGACATGGTCTCTGCGTAGGCGTTGTTGCCTTGCATCTTGATGTTCCCCCGAAATGAATCCTGGCTGGTCGAACCAAAAACGCCCGGCCTCGGCGCCCAAGTTGGCGCCGTGTCCCCCGACTAGGCCGAGCCCCCCACGACCATGCATGGCTTCAGCATAGGCTGGCATTCCGGGAAAGACAAGAGGAAGCGCGAAAAAAATTCTCCGAAAGTCAGGGTGCTTGGGCAGGTTCTTAATTTGGATTTGAGTGTTAGCTGTCTGCTGATGATGGTTGCGGCCGATGTTGCTGCCCAGGTCTTCTAGCCGACCGGTTTCTCGGTGCGGCGGCGATAGGGAGGTGGCCCGGTGCTGACGTGACAGTGTGCCTATTGGCCCGAACGGTCTCGTTCGCCGAGTGCTCCGCGAGTCGTCGGAGCTCGGAGCGTCGGGAGCCGGAATTACCAACCCCTTTCAAGCAGCGGCCGCAGAAAGCGTCCTGTATGCGATGCGGTGCAGGCGGCGATGGCCTCGGGCGTTCCGGTCGCGACGATGCGGCCGCCCTTATCGCCACCCTCGGGGCCCAGATCGATGATCCAGTCCGCGGTCTTGATCACGTCCAGGTTGTGCTCGATGACGACCACCGTATTGCCAGCGTCGCGCAGCCGGTGCAGCACGGCCAGGAGGTGTTTGACGTCGTGGAAGTGCAGGCCGGTGGTGGGCTCGTCGAGGATGTACAGGGTGCGGCCGGTATCGCGCTTGCTGAGTTCGCGACTGAGCTTGACGCGCTGCGCCTCGCCGCCGGACAGCGTGACCGCGTTCTGGCCAAGACGCACGTAGCTCAGGCCCACGTCCATCAGGGTCTGCAGCTTGCGTCTGAGCACCTGCACCGGGGCGAAGAAGGCCAGCGCGTCCTCCACCGTCAGGTCCAGCACCTCGTCGATGGTCTTGCCCTTGTAGCGGATCTCCAGGGTCTCGCGGTTGTAGCGCCGGCCCTGGCAGACGTCGCACTGCACGTAGACATCGGGCAAGAAGTGCATCTCGACACGGATCAATCCATCCCCCTTGCACGCCTCGCAACGCCCGCCCTTGACGTTGAAGCTGAAGCGCCCGCCGGTGTAGCCGCGCGAGCGCGCCTCCGGCACCGCCGCGAACAGGTCGCGGATCAGATTGAACAGGCCGGTGTAGGTGGCCGGGTTGGAGCGGGGCGTGCGCCCGATCGGGCTCTGGTCGATATCGACCACCTTGTCGAAGTGCTCCAGACCCTCGATCGACGCATGGGCGGCCGGGCGCAGGCTGGCGTTGTTGAGCCGTCGCGCGGCCACCGGGTAGAGGGTGTCGTTGATCAGCGTCGACTTGCCGGAGCCGGACACGCCCGTGACACAGCACAGCGTGCCGACCGGGATCTGCGCGTCGATGCCCTGGAGGTTGTTGCCGCTGGCCTGGAAGATCCGCAGTTCCCGCCCGTCGGCGGCGGCCTTGCGCTCGCTCGGGATGTCGACGCGCAAGGTGCCGGACAAATACTGCCCGGTCAGCGAGGCTGGGTTGGCGGCGATCTGCTCCGCCGTGCCCTGGGCGACGATCTCGCCGCCGTGGGCGCCGGCGCCGGGGCCGAGGTCGATGACATGGTCCGCGGCGCGGATCGCCTCCTCGTCGTGCTCGACGACGATGACGGTGTTGCCGATGTCGCGCAGATGGGTCAGCGTGCCGAGCAGGCGCTCATTGTCGCGCTGGTGCAGGCCGATGGAGGGCTCGTCGAGGATGTACATGACGCCGACCAGCCCGGCGCCGATCTGGCTGGCCAGGCGAATGCGCTGAGCCTCGCCGCCGGACAGGGTCTCGGCGCTACGGGTCAGGGTCAGGTAGTCCAGGCCGACGTCGACCAGAAAGCGCAGCCGCTGGGCGATCTCGCTGATCACTTTGGCGCCGATCTCGGCACGCTGGCCGGTCAGCTGCAACTCGTCGAACCAGCGCAGGCTGTCGCCCACTGGCAGGGCGGAGAGGGCGGCCAGGTCGCGCCCCGCCACCAGCACGTTGCGCGCGGCCGGGTTCAGCCGGGTGCCGTCGCAGGCGGGGCAGGGGCGGGTGGCGATGTAGCGGGCCAGCTCTTCGCGCACGGCGGCGGAGTCGGTGTCGCGATAGCGGCGGTCCATGTTGGGCAAGATGCCCTCGAAGCTGCGCAGCTTGCCGCTGCCGCGCTCGTGGGGCAGCTTGAGCTTGAACTTGTCGTCGCCGCTGCCGTACAGCACGCGCTGCCTGGCCTGTTCGCTCAGATCTTGCCAGGGCGTGTCTACAGCAAAGCCGTCATGCTCCGCGAGCGCGCGGATCATCTGAAAGTAATAGCCGTTGCGTTGGTCCCAGCCGCGGATCGCGCCGCCCGCTAGGCTTAAGTGCGGCTGCGCGACCACCTTGCCGGGGTCGAAGAACTGCTCGACGCCGAGCCCGTCGCAGGTCGGGCAGGCGCCGGCCGGGTTGTTGAACGAGAACAGCCGTGGTTCCAGTTCCGGGATGCTGTAGCCGCAGACGGGGCAGGCGAAGGATGCGGAGAAGGTGACCGGCTCCGCGTCGGGTTCGTCCATCGGTGCCACCCGCAGGATGCCGCCGGAGAGCTTCAGTGCGGTCTCGATGGATTCGGCCAGGCGCAGTTGTAGATCGCCACGGACGCGAAAGCGGTCCACGACGACCTCGATGTCGTGCTTCTTTTTTAGATCCAACTCCGGCGGATCATCCAGCTCGTAGAGATCGCCGTCGATGCGTGCCCGCACGAAGCCCTGGGCGTTCAGCTCGCCGAGCAGGTGCTGATACTCGCCCTTGCGCGCCGACACCACCGGCGCCAGCAGCATCAGCTTCTCGCCGTCGGGCCGAGCCAGGATCTGATCCACCATCTGACTGATGGTCTGGGCGTCCAGCGGCTCACCGTGCTTGGGACAGTGCGGGGTGCCGACGCGGGCGAACAGCAGGCGCAGGTAGTCGTGGATCTCGGTGATGGTGCCGACCGTCGAGCGCGGGTTGTGCGAGGTGGTCTTTTGCTCGATGGAGATGGCCGGCGACAGGCCCTCAATGTGGTCCAGGTCCGGCTTGTCCATCATCGACAAGAACTGCCGGGCGTAGGCCGACAGCGACTCCACATAGCGCCGCTGGCCCTCGGCATAGATGGTGTCGAAGGCGAGCGACGATTTGCCGGAGCCCGACAGCCCGGTCATCACTACCAGCCGCTGCCGCGGAAGGTCCAGGTCGATGTTCTTGAGATTGTGGGTGCGGGCGCCGCGGATGCGGATATTGTCCATGGTCGGTGAGCGATCGTGGCGCCGTCATGTGTCCCAGTCACTGGCGAAGCCGCCACGTGATGCGAACACCTCAACAACGCGGACGTTGTGGTTGCTCGCTGGCGGCGATGCCGCATCCCAGCGGCGCGGAACCGGGGGCAGGTTTGCCCCCATGGATTTGGTCGATATCAGCGGCGAGCGTTCTCCAGGGCCGCTATACGCTCTTCGAGCGGCGGATGGCTGGAGAAGAGCTTCTTCAGGCCATCGCCGATGTTGCCAGAGATACCGAATGCAGCGAACTCGCCCGCGGGGAGATCGTGGGGCTCGTGCACCCGCTGCAACGCTCGCAGTGCGCCGATCATCTTATCGGGTCCCGCAAGGCGAGCACCCCCGGCGTCAGCATGAAACTCGCGGTAGCGGGAGAACCACATGACGATAATGGATGCCAGCACGCCGAGCACGATCTCGGCAATGATGGACACAACGAAGTAGCCAATGCCGGGGCCGCCTTCGTCGTTCTGTCCGCGCAAGGCCGAGTCGACGACGCCGCCGATGATGCGTGCCAGTATGATCACGAAGGTGTTCAGCACGCCTTGGATCAATGCCAATGTCACCATGTCGCCATTGGCGACGTGGCTGATTTCATGGCCGACCACGGCCTCCACCTCGTCCTTGTTCATGTTCTGCAGCAAACCGGTGCTGACCGCAACTAGGGCGTCGTTGCGGTTCCAACCCGTGGCGAAGGCGTTCGGCTCCGGCGAGTCGAAGATGCCCACCTCTGGCATCCGGATACCGCTTTGCTCCGATTGCCGACGCACGATTTCGAACAGCCACTGCTCGAACGGTGTGGTCGGCTGCTCGATGATTTGCACGCCCATTGAGCGTTTTGCCATCCACTTGGAGATGAACAGCGAGATCATCGAACCGCCGAAGCCGAACAGCAGTGCCATGATCAGCAACCCGCTACCCTGGGTGCTGCTGATGCCTAGGATGTTCAGGACAACGAACAGGACAGCCAGGATCGCGAAGTTGGTCGCGACATAGAGCAGGACTCTCAACATCTCGGGTAGACTCCTTAAATCAGGGGATAGTCGAGCGCCATTTACATGGCTACCAGTAGGGTACTACACAAGGCAGGTCGGGCTGAAAATTGGGCCTTAAGGAACCCCCGTCGCCGCGGACAACGCGTCAATGCGTCACTCTGAGGGCCGCATCGCCACGCCGCCGATCGGCTGACTTGACGACTCAGGCGCCTGCAGTTGGTCTGGGCCGCAAGAAAGTCTAGACAACGGGCGCAATGCCCCCTAGAATACGCGGCTTCCTGAACGGGGCCATAGCTCAGCTGGGAGAGCGCAACACTGGCAGTGTTGAGGTCGGCGGTTCGATCCCGCCTGGCTCCACCAAACATGTCACGCCGTCTCAAGCCCCTCTTCGGCGCTGGAAACATCTGACCGTCCAGCCGGGCTAGATTAAGTGACATCGGCCTCCTGTCCCCATCGTCTAGAGGCCTAGGACACCGCCCTTTCACGGCGGCAACCGGGGTTCGAATCCCCGTGGGGACGCCATTTCAAGTAACGGCCTACTTCGGTAGGCCGTTTTTCGTTTCGGGCCGAGCCGTTCGGTACCTCGAGTGCTCGGCTTGGATTCGGGTACCTCCGGGTATGGGGCGGTGCGTCGCTCTATCGGCCGTCAAATGATGTCACGTCTTGCTATGTCGGGCTTTTTTCCGCGCCGTTGCCCCGATATGTATGTCACGCGGTCTGCAGTCCAGCGGATCTACACCATCCGGAAACCGAAACGATGAAGCTGCTCATTCCCGTCTTGCTGCTTTGCCTGACTGCTTGTGCGAGCCAGGAGCCGTCAGAACTGATTGACGAGCCGTCTTCAGAAGCAACGATCTACGGGCAGCTCTCGGGTTCCATCGATTCAACCTCGACACGGTAACCGTCGCGATGCTTGCGCGCGGTCATCGCATCACCTGGCTGCCGGCGGCCGGTTGCGAGCGGCAGAGCGTGATTTGAGCTTGAGGCAGCGAAACGGCCGCCTCTGCGGGGCTTTTTGGGGAGCTGGCCATGGCGCGTATCAAAGTGGATTTCGAGAATGCCGAAGGGCATCTCCTCGCTGGCCTGCTGGAGACACCGCCGGCCGGCGTGCAGACCTTGCGCTACGCCCTGTTTGCGCACTGTTTCACCTGCGGCAAGGACATCGCCGCGGCGTCCCGTATCAGCAGAGCCCTGGCGGCGCGCGGCATTGCCGTACTGCGGTTCGATTTCACCGGGCTCGGCAACAGCGACGGTGACTTCGCCAACACCAACTTCACGTCCAATGTGCAGGATCTGATCGCCGCCGCGCGCAAGCTCGAGCGGGACTATCAGGCGCCGGCACTCATCGTCGGCCATAGCCTCGGCGGGGCCGCGGTGCTGGCGGCGGCGCCGCAATTGGCATCGGTCGAGGCCGTCGTCACCATCGCCTCACCGGCCACGCCCGGTCATGTGCAGCATCTCTTCAGTGGCGCCCGGGACGAACTGGAGCGCACCGGCGAGGCGGAGGTGAAGGTGGGGTACCGGCGCTTTCGCGTGCGGCGCCAGTTCCTCGATGACCTCGGAAATTATGCGGACGCGGAGCATATTCGGCGCTTGAAGCGAGCGCTGCTTGTGTTCCATTCGCCCGTCGACGAGATCGTGCCCATCGAGGAGGCGGCCAAGATCTATCGCGCCGCGCTACATCCAAAGAGCTTTATCTCCCTGTGCGATGCCGACCACCTGCTGACCAACCGCGAGGACGCGGAGTACGTGGCCGAGACCTTGGTCGCTTGGGCCAGTCGGTACCTTGGATTGCGTCAGCATGGCGAGGAATTGGGCGCTGGAACCGCGCCAGCGGTGGGGTCCGGCGAGGTCGTCGTGACGGAGCGCGACACCCGCTTCTTGCGCGGACTCTACAGCGAGCACCATCAACTACTCGCGGACGAGCCCAGGTCCGTCGGCGGCTCGGATCTGGGGCCTTCTCCTTACGATCTGCTGCTCATGGCGCTGGGCGCTTGCACGTCGATGACCATTCGACTGTATGCCGAGCACAAGGGGTTGCCGCTGGACGATGTCGAGGTGCGGCTGCGGCATCACCGGGTCCACGCGCAGGATTGTGCTGCGAATTCTGATCTGGACACCACAGTCCCCACTTCGAGTACAGAGGGCCGCAAGATCGACCGCATTACGCGCCGCATCGATCTCACCGGGGATCTCAGCGAGGCGCAGCGCGAACGTCTGCTCGCGGTCGCTGACCGCTGCCCGGTCCATCGCACCCTGCAATCCAAGCCCTGCGTTGTGACCGATACCGGAACCGGATCGTTCGACGATTTCGGCGACGACAGCCCGCCCTCCGGCGATACCCCATCCGCCGATAGTGGTCGCGTTTGAGTAGCCCCCAGGGAACAGCAACCACGGCGCCGGCGACACTTCGCCCGCTGCTGCTTGTGATACTGGGTCTCCTGTCGGCGCTGACGCCTTTCGCCATCGACATGTACCTGCCGAGCATCCCGACCATTGCGCGGGATCTCGGCTCCCCGGTCGCCCTGGTGCAACTCAGCGTCACGGTGTATCTAGGCGTGTTCGCCGCGGCACAGCTGGTGTTAGGGCCGCTGTCCGATGTCTACGGACGCCGTGCCACCATTGGTCTGGGGTTGGCGATCTTCCTTTTGGCGGACATCGGCTGTGCCTTCGCGACGAGCATGCCGATGATGCTCTTCGCGCGGGCGGTGCAGGCCGTCGGCGGTGCGGCCGTGGCGGTGACGGTTCCGGCACTGGTGCGCGATCTGTTCGAGCGCGACGATTATGCGCGGGTGATGGGCCTGGTGATGTTGGTGATGGCGCTGGCGCCGCTGCTTGCACCCAGCGTGGGCGGGGTGATCATCCTCTACGCGAGTTGGCGCTGGGTGTTCGTCGCGCTATTCGCGATCTCGCTGCTGGTTGCGCTCGTCTTCTTCCGCGGCATGCCTGAAACGCTGCCCGCCGAACGCCGCCATCAGTTACGGCCGCGAGCGGTTCTCGGCAACTATCGACGGTTGCTGGGTCATTCAGCGGCGCTGGGTTATCTGCTCACCAGTGCGGCGAGTTTTGGCGGCATGATGGTCTTCATCGTCACCTCGCCCGATGTCTACATCGATCTCTACGGCGTCCCGCCGGCCTGGTTTGGTCCACTGTTCGGCATCAACATCATGGCTGCGATGCTGTTCTCGTTCATCAATGCGCGTCTCGTCCCCCGTTATGGGGCGGAACGGTTACTGCGGATCGGGCTCGGGGTGCAGGGGATGGCGGCACTGGTGCTGTTGGGCGTGGCCTGGTTGTCGCAGCCGACACTGTGGCTGGTCGCCGCGGCTGCCGGCGGCTACATCGCCATGGCCGGCATCGTGCTCGGCAACGCCATGGCCGGATTCATGGCCTATTTCCCAAACATGGCCGGGACCGCATCGGCATTCGCCGGCGCCGCCCGCTTTGGCTTTGGCGCGCTCACGGGTTCCGTCGTGAGCCTGTTGCACGACGGCAGCGCTCGCCCGTTGCTGCTGGGCATGGCCGCCTGCGGTCTGCTGGCGCTGCTGTGTTATTGGTTGATCTGTGCCATCGGCACCTGCGCGGGCGCTGGGGTCGAGGTGGCGGAGGATCGTGCCGGGGGTGAAGCGGCGACGCCCTAAGTCTTGAGACTGTGCAAGTCCTGCTGAAGCCCCGCGACAGCCGACCCCGCGTAAGATGGGTAGAGCGAAGCGAAACCCATCAATCAGCGACTTAGGCGATACCCCGCATTGGTTTAGCGGCGCTCTACCCCTCTACAGCGAAGACTTGCACAGTCGCCTTGGCTAGGAGGTTCGCTCAGCCGCCTGGCGGAGCCAATGCCTGCGCCTGCTCGAAGATGCCGATGATCTCATGCTCGGTGATGACGCCATCGGCGTTAGCAGCCCGTCTGGCTGGCTCCAGAGCGGGAAATCGCTCGACGACCTGATTCAATTTCTCGAGCTGATCCGGCTGTGCGGACCGGTCCGGTGCATCACTGCAACCAATCAGCAGCGGTGAGAGGGCGAGGGCGACAATGGACAACTGCATCCGAAACACGATGATCTCCTTGGCTGATATGAGATTTGACAGAAATCTTCTAAGCGCCTGGATGTTATGGATCACCCAGGCGTCGGTTGCATCAGGCGGCCTGCGCTTGGGCCTCCAATTGCCGCGCCAAGCCCGGTTGCAGGTTCAGTGCCACTGCAAGTTGGTCTAAGTAGGCGCGCTCGATCGGCTGGTCGAGGTCGATGACGAACAGCGAGGCCAGGTAAATCTCGGCAGCTGCCTCCGGTGAGTCGGCGCCGGCGGCGATCTCGGCGGCGTCCAGCGGACGCGCCAACTCTGCTTCCAGCATCAGTCGCGTGTCGTCGTCGAGCCCGATCTGCACGCTGGCGTCTTGGATGGCGGCCCGTTCCGCAGCGTCAATGTGACCATCGGCCTTGGCGGCGGCGATCATGGCGCGAAACAGGGCGCGGCTGCGCTGTTCGGCGGCGTCGTTGGATAATTCGCCGATCGGCGTGCCGGTCTGTTGCATTACGCTCAGTTGCCCCGCGCTGGTCTGGTCGTTCTGCCAGGTCTGAAAGGCGTCGTAAGCGACCTTGCCCAGGGCTCCAAGGCCGCCGAGGGCCGCCGCGGTGCCTGCCAGCTTGCGACCGGCGCCGGTGCCGAGCAGCAAGGTCAGCGCACCGCCTGCGAGGGCGCCCTTGCCGAGATTCGACAGGGCCGTGTCCCGCTCCGGTCCCTCGCTTGGTATCTGCAGCTTCTCTTCCGCGTAGGCTTGCCCCTGGGTCGCTAGGTCGCGGCCGGCCGCAAGCATCTGGTCGAGCATGTCTTTCAAAGCCATTTTCAGTTCCTCCGTTGGCGTAGGGTGTGGGTTCTCGGCGCCGCAAGTGTAGACCAGACGGTGCATCGGGTCGTGGCCGGCTTTGACGGATGACGCGTGGGGGTGTTGATGTAGATCCAGACCATCCTGCTCGCGTGCTGGAAACGGCGCCGACGGCACCAACTTAATAGAAACAAGCAAGGGCCCTCCACGACGACCGACCGCAATGAGCCGAGACCGCTCCGGTAAAGACCTCCAAACTCAGTCCACCTCCGCTGAGGTCGACGCCTTCCTGCGACAAGTGGCATCTGTACCGCCGCGGCCTGAGTCGGGCGTGCGCGGGCGCCTGATCTTCGCCATGGACGCCACCGCGAGCCGCGAGCCGAGTTGGGACCGGGCCGCCGGTATCCAGGCCGCGATGTTCCAAGAGACCGGTGACCTTGGCGGGCTTGAGGTGCAGCTCTGCCACTACGGCGGCTACCAAGACTTCCATGCGTCGTCCTGGTGCGCCAGCGCCGACGAGCTGTTGCCGTTGATGACGCGGGTGCGCTGCGCCGCCGGGTTAACCCAAATCGGTCGCGTGCTCGCGCATACCGCCGCCGAGGCCGGTCGCGGGCAGGTCAATGCGCTGGTCTTTGTCGGTGACTGCGTAGAGGAGGATCTGGACCGCCTCGCCGGGCGTGCCGGCAAGTTGGGGCTGCTCGGCATCCCGGCGTTCGTGTTCCAAGAGGGCCGTGATCCGACCGCAGAGCGCGCGCTGCGGGAGATCGCGCGGCTGTCCGGCGGTGCCTGGTGCCCATTCGATGCCGCCAGTCCGCAGGTGCTGAAGGACTTGCTCAGCGCAGTGGCCGTGTTTGCGGCTGGCGGTCGCAAAGCACTGGCGGACTTCGGCCGCAAGCGCGGCGGCGAGGTGTTGCGCTTGACACGGCAGATGGGAAAGTAGGGCCAGGGAACATCGGTGTGCCGGCCATCCCGGCATGGGCATTCGATCTGTCGTACCCTTTACATGATTGTTTCACTACAACGCATCGCCCAGATCGACATATGGGACGCCTGATTATTCTGCTGGTGGTCGTCATCGGCCTGCTGTGGTTCCTGAGCTGGTTTCGCAAGACGCCGCCGCATCAGGTGGCCGCGGTTTTGCGCAAATCCCTGCTATGGGGCGGCATCGGTTTGTTGCTGCTGGCTACGTTGACTGGGCGCCTGAACCCGATCTTCGCGGCGATGGCGGCGGCCGTTCCGGTGCTGATGCGGGCGGCCAACCTGCTGCGTATGCTGCCGATGATCCAACAGGCGCTCAGCGCGCTGGGTCTTGGCGGGCTTGGCGCGCCGGCGTCGGCGGGGCAGGGCGCGTCTGGGCAGACTTCCGCGATCCGCACCCGATACCTCGACGTGACCCTGGATCATGAAAGCGGGCGCATGGACGGGACGGTGAGGGAGGGCCCGTTCGCGGGTCAATTGTTGTCCGACCTGCATTTGGCGCAAGTGCTGCGGATGCTGGAGCTGTATCAGGACTCCGATGCCCAGTCCGCGGCGGTGCTGACGGCCTATCTGGACCGAGAGCACGGCGAGGACTGGCGCGACGCGGCGACGGCGGACACGGGTTCGGCCTCCAATTCCGAGAGCCGGACCGGTATCGCGCAGGGTATGAGTCAAGCCGACGCCTGGGCCGTCCTCGGCCTAGAACCCGGAGCCGATGCGGATGCGATTCGCGATGCCCATCGGCGCCTGATGCAAAAGCTGCACCCTGATCGGGGTGGCTCCGACTACCTGGCCGCGCAGATCAACGCCGCCAAGTCGCTCCTACTCGGGAGTGAAGGCTAGGCTGCTTCCAGC